>NC_015388.1:0-625000 GCF_000195295.1 Desulfobacca acetoxidans DSM 11109 | reverse complement strand
TTACCGCCAATACCGGGATATTGCGGTAATCCCGGCCCCAGATAACGCCCTCCCGACCTGACGCTGCCAGGCCGGCAGGAAAATCCGGGGCTCCGATCGGCAGCCAAAGGGAGTAGGAGGCAAATTTGATGTGCCGAGGTTCATTGAGAAAAACTACGTCATCACCCTCCCACCGGCAGAGCAGTGTCTCCGCCGAAGTGCTGGGAACGGGCCAGGTCTGAATCATAGGAAAAAGAGACTTGCTGGGATCTATGCGAAAAAGGATCATTCCTTGGACGATGGTCTGGTCCCCCTGCCGCTCCAGGATGGGCGCCAGGAGACTGAGAGCCAAAGACTCAATTGCCGGGTTCCAGTAAAAGTCGGAAAAGAGCACCTGTGGTTTTTTAATTACCTCGGCAATCAGTTCCCGATCGCATGGATAGAGATCAGCCGATTCTTCCGATGACGCCAGAAGAGGTTTGCCCCGATGGTCCAGGAGGACGACGCTGTGGCAATGGTTGGCATCTTTAATGGCCAGCAGCCACTTGACAACGTCCGCCTGACACGGCAGGGGCTGCTGAAATCTGATCAAATGCTGCAAATGCTGCCTCAAAAATGGACTGGCGGAGAAAACCCGGGCGCCGTTTTCAAGCTCTTGACGCCAACGGACGATCTCCTCCACCTTTAGATTGCCTACAGCCTGCAATTCATCAACTTTTACTTTCTCCAGTTGGCGTTTCTGATTCCGGTAAAAATCGTAGCCCGCCCCGACTATAGCCAGAGAAAAAATCAGGAATACCGCCATCAGAGTCAGAGAATAATTTTTCTTGCGACGTGGCGCGGACATTTAAGATATCCTATGGACTGACCTTGAAGACCAGATGAAATTCAGCTCCATGGTCCCGATTGAGGGCTAAAGTTCCGTTCAGTGGCTTCATCAAAAGGCAGGGATCATATAAAAAATCGGGTTTTGAGGTATTGGGCCAGTTCCGCGGTCCGCTCCTGCACCCGCTCCTCCAGGGAATTGTAGACCAATCTAGCCTGGGCCATATTTTTTCTTTGTATTTCAGCCTGTTTGATCGTTGTCTGGCTGCCGCCTGGTGATATGTATAAGAGTGTCGAGTCCCGAGTTTTGAGAAGGGATACTAATATTGTCTCAAAGAATGTCGATTTACCGCTTGTAGCGCCGAATCTGGTATTCGCCCCGGAATGTGGGTGAACCCAGGGCTTACCCCTACAGGGACATTTTCTGGCCTTTTAATCTCGCATCTCCAAACCCGAAACTTGAAATTATTATCGGTAATTTTGATAGATTCGAATAAGAAAGTAAACAAATTTTAACGGTTATGATAATCTGAGCTCAGAGCCTCGATCTCATGATTTGGGGAAAGGCCTTCCTGTCTCTATAAAAATAGGCGGACTTGCGTCTGCCAGCGGCTTTGGTTTCCGACCGAAGAATCTGAGGATCATAACATGTGGTATGCTTGGCTGGGGCGGATGTTCCCCAGGAGATTTGACTGGCTCCAGGTAGAGGTGACGTCGCATTGCAATGCTCGGTGCGCCTACTGCCCCCATACGGTCTTTCGCAGTACCTGGACTAGCCGTCATCTTTCTTTAACGACCTTTCGGAATTTGGCGCCAGATCTGAAAAAAGTAAATCTGGTTTTTCTCCAGGGGTGGGGAGAGCCTTTTCTGCATCCTGATTTTTTCCACTTTGTTTCTCTGGCCAAAGAGGCTGGCTGCCGGGTGGGGGCTACCACTAACGGTACGCTTCTGACCGGGGAAAACATCAATCGCGTCGTTGAGTCAGGAATAGATCTGTTGGCCTTCTCACTCGCCGGGGTGGGAGAAGCTCATGATTTTTGGCGGGCGGGCGCCGGTTTTCAGCAGGTCCGGGAGGCGATCGCGGCGCTTCAGGATCGCAGGCGCCGTTTAGGAAAGAGCACTCCTCACGTCCATATCGCCTATCTCCTGCTCCGATCCGGCCTAGGGGAGCTGGAAAGACTGCCCGCCGCGCTCCGGGGGCTGGATATCGGCCAGGTGGTCATCAGCACCCTCGACCTGGTGCCATCCCCGGAGCTGGAGGAAGAATCGTTAGCTGGCCTCTCGCCTCGGGAATCCGCCGATATCATTGCCCGCCTCCAGAAAGTGGCCGAGACCGGTCTACCGGTCTATTTTCCCCGACACCCGGCTGGAGTGCAGAAAGCGGCCTGCCCGGAAAACGTCCTGCGGGCGGCAGTCATATCTGCAACCGGGGACGTATCTCCGTGCGTCTTTACCAACATCCCGGCTACCGGCGCCGTGCATTACCTGCATGGTCGACCATATCCCCTGCAGCCTTTGTGCTTCGGCAATGTGCAGGATGTGTCTTTTCGAGAGATCTGGCGCCAGCCGACGTATGCCAGCTTCCGCCGATCTTTTGAGGCCGGCGTGCTGGCCGAACCTTGCCGTCACTGTCTCAAACTCATCGGTTCGGAGGATTAATACCGATTCGCCGCCAACCGTAGATTCTACCTATAGGCGCGAATCTCGTATTCCCCCGTATCTTCCGCTGCACCGGCTAGAAAGCCTGTGCTACCGGTAAAAAATTGTTCTAATTGGCAAGTGGTAGGAAAAAGCCGGGGACGATTGATCTTCATGATATAATGACAGATATCTTTATTATGAGAAGGGTTGGAATCTTGCTATGGATTTAGCGGCCTGGGGCCTGGATAGATTGGATTGGAAGTTTTTTGCCGGCATCCTCAATATTGTCATCATCGATATCATTCTGGCCGGTGACAACGCCGTGGTGATTGCTATGGCGGTGCGTTCCCTGCCCCGGAGACAGCGGCAATGGGGAATCATCCTGGGCGCCGGGGCGGCGGTGCTGTTGCGGGTAGTGCTGACTTTCTTTGTGGCCAAGCTCCTGACGGTTGAATTCATCAAACTGGCGGGCGGGGCGCTCATTGCCTGGATTGCCGTCAAGCTCTTTGTGGAGGGGGCGCCGGAACAGGCTGACAAGGAGGCCAAGACCCTGATTCAGGCCATGTGGCTCATTGTGGTGGCGGATATCACCATGAGTACCGACAACGTTCTGGCGGTAGCCGGCGCCTCGCACGGCAACCTCTTTCTGCTGCTCTTCGGCCTGGCCCTTTCGATCCCGTTTGTGGTTTTTACCAGCAACCTCTTATCGATGCTTATGGACCGCTATCCCATCATTATTTATCTCGGGGCGGCGATCCTGGGCCGGGTGGCGGCCGAAATGATTTTTACCGATCCTTTAGTCGAGAGTTGGTTGATGCCGCCGACCTGGTTCAGATACGCCATGGAGGCGCTCTTTGCCTTGGGGGTTATTGTCGTGGGCAAGCTATGGCTCTGGTATAGTTTTCGAAAGGCCGAGAAGGCGGCGGTAGTCCTTAACGGCTGTGTTCCAGTTGAACAATCAGGAAAGGAGGAGTGAGCATGGCGATTCTGGCAGTTTCCCGGGAGTATGGCAGCGGCGGTCGGGAGATCGGCCGGCGCCTGGCGGCGCGGCTGGGATATGCATATGTGGATAAAGAACGTCTGTTTCAGGATTTAGACCACCGCGGGAAACGCTGGGGGCGGGCGGCGCGAGAATTGGACGAAGTCTGCCCGACCCTCTGGGAGCGCCATGATTGGCAGTATCAAGGGTACATATCCCTGGTGGAGTCCCTGATCCTGGACTACGCCGTCCAAGACCGGGTGGTGCTCATCGGGCGGGGCGCCGTCATACTGCTCCAGGGGGTTCCCTTCTGCCTGAAGGTACGTTTGACCGCACCGCTGGAAGTCCGGGTGGAACGCGTCATGTTAGAGGAGAGTCTTGACCGGGAGGCGGCGGCACAACTCATAACCCGGGTGGATCAGGACCGCGCCTGCTACCTGCAGACCAATTACAGCAAGGTTTGGAATGACGCGGGCAATTACGACCTGGTCCTTAACACCGGCAGGTTGGGCTATGATCAGACGGTGGAGCTGTTGCTCGCGGCGCTGGCCGAAAAAGAGAGCCTGGCAACTCCTGGTGCGAGGGATCGGCTGGCTGACCTGGCCCTGGCCTGCCGCCTCAAAGCGCGTCTGGCTACTGATTCACGGATATTGGCGCCTACCTTGAAGGTCCGCCTTGATGACGGCGGCGCCATCATCGTCTCCGGAGTCATCCACACCCCCAAGGAAATGCAGTTGGTGCAGGAAATTGCCGGCGAAGTCTGCGGATCGAAGGCCTTGCAGTTTGATCTTAAACGCCGGTAGCAATTTATAAAATCCTCATGTTCCGAGGAACCCAACGAAGCATAAAAACAGAACCGTGGCTGCTGCTCACAATAATGCTTTTTCGGCTCACTGCCCACCGTCCACTGTTTTCATAAATTTTCGTTTAATCCAACGTTTCACCTCAAAGGCGCCAGCGCCGATGGGAATGTCCCGCCGCGATCGCCGCCATAACCCCCAAGCCAGAAATAGAAAAATAAAGTCCGGCAGCCAGGGGGCCAATCCGGGGGGAATAATGGCGTGCTGGCCCAACCGCCAGGCTGCGGTGAGCAACAGATAGTAGAGCAGAAAGATGACCAGCCCCATGATGAGCCCCACCGCCCGACCCTTGATTTGAGTTGAGATGCCTAACGGCATGGCGATCAGGATCATGATGCAGGCCCCCACGGGCAGGGAAAACCGGCGGTTGAGTTCAACGAGCAGTTTGTTGTAATCCAGGGTTCCGGGTTTGTGCTGCGCTAGGGCCTGACGGAGTTCGCCGAGGAACATCTCATCTTCGGATTTCGGTTTGGGGACGAACTTAAACAATTCCAGAGGCACCTGGTATGTTTCAAATTCGATGCTATGAAATGAGGTGGCATCTTCTGACAGCCGCAGGACCCGACCCTGAAACAACTGCATGATCAGACGTTCCGACTTCAGATCGAAGAGCAGCAGGGCCTTATCGGCAGCGATAGTAATCGGCACCTGGGGATCGCGGTCATCGGAGAGAAAAACGCCCTCCATGGGTCCCCCGGAGGTGGGGACGCGATTCACAAAGAGGACTACATGCTCGAAGTCGTTATTAAAAACCTGTTCTCGAATCCCGAGATCAGCCCGCCGTTTCGTAACCTCCGAGAGAAGGCGCCGCATCTCTTGATTGCCCCAGGGAGTAGCATAAAGGGAGAAGAAAAGCGCGGTGCTGGAAATCACTAGAGCGAAGGCCAGTATCGGCGGCAAGAGCTGCAGGACACTGACGCCGCTGGTTTTCAGCGCCATGATCTCGTTGTCATTGGAGAGGCGGAGAAAGGTGATCAGCACTGCAATCATCGCCGCCATCGGTACGGTGAAGAGGAGCAGATAGGGCAGCAGCAGCACGCAGAATTTGCCGATATCAATGAGACTGACGCCCTTGGTGATGATCATCTGCATCACCCGGGTTATCCGGCCCATAAAGACAATAACGGTAATAGCCAGCAGACCGACGGCAAAGATGTCCCAGCATTCGCGCCAGAGATGGCGGTAGATGATCAGCGGCCAATGAATACGGTAGAAAGGAGCAGTCAAGCGGTTCATGGGCTGACTGCCAGCAGATATTTTTTCCATGGAGTTAGAATTCTCAGCGGCTTCGAATAAACCGCCTGAAAGGTCGGCAGCTCCTCAGGACTGATGAGCAGAAAAAACCGATGGCGGCGGTGCAGCAGTTCGCTCAACTCCGCTTCCGTGTTCAGGTAATACGGGTTGTGAGGAGACTGCCTGATGCCAAAATCCAGCTCCCCCCGTATCTTATATAGATAAAATGGCTGGCCGGTGTAGAATGACAGGCCCTGCGAATACAACTGGTAGCCCAACAGGATACCCTCAGGAGGCATATGGGAATTAATCACCTGAGCTGCCTGGCGCGGGGAGCGGATTTCACTGAGGCGCTCGCTGCCCATCATCAGGATGACGTTGAGTACGAGTGCGGCGGCCAACAAGAGGCGGCAACGGCCTCGGGGTGAGAATGGTTTCAGCAACAACAGGGTGGGTGTTGCCGCCAGGGTCAGGGTGAACAACCAGAGCAACGGCGCCAGATAAGCAATTTTATCCCATGCCTTGGGCAGTAGGGGCGGCAACCCCGCCAAGAGAACGATTAGCAGAACCGCCAGACCGAACCAGAGCCACAGTGTCAAGCGCCAGGCGCTGCCGTCAGGGTCAGGATTGGAGGAGGCCAGGGCTCGGCCTAGCATTATCGCCGCCGGTGGCAGGGCAGGCAGGACATAGGACGGCAGCTTGGCCCGGGAGAGAGAAAAAAAGATTACAATGACCCCAAACCAGCAGACAAGAAACATTCTGTCGGCAAAAAAATGCTCCGGAGCCCTCTCACCGGATTGTGTCAGCCAGGCCCAGGGCAGTAGAAAGGTCCAGGGGAGACAGCCTACCAGCAGCACCCCCAGATAATAATACACCGGCTGACCGGCGTGAATGCGCGGTGTCAGAAAACGCTGCAAGTTCTCCTGCAGGAAAAAATAGCTTATAAATTCCGGATTTTTCAAGGATACGAGGATATACCAGGGAAGCACCAGGGCCAGAAAAATCAGCATTCCGCCGGGATGCCAGAGCTGGACAATACCCCGCCATTGTTTTTGACTCAACAACCAGGCCAGGAAGATCAGGCCGGGTAATATCACCGCCACCGGGCCTTTGCTCAAGACTGCCAGCCCGAGACAGCCATAGGCCCAGGGGAGGTATCGACGCACCTTATCCCTGATGGCCAGATAGCCCAGTACAATCCCCCAGGTCATAAAACAGGTCAGGGTCATATCCAGGGTAAGGATGCGGCCCAGGATAAGATAGCCGAGGCTGGTGGCTGTTACGGCAGCGGAGATAACCGCAGTGGACGTATCCCATATTCTGGCGGTGAGCCAATATACCGCAGCCAGGCCACCGACGGCGCTCAGGGCCGGGATGGTGCGGGCGGCCCATTCGTTCAGACCCCCCCAACTCAGGCACAGAGACGTGAGCCAGTAGACGAGGGGCGGTTTTTCCAGGTAGGGCAGAAAATTGAGCTGCGGAGTGATGAGATCTCCCGTCACCAGCATCTCTCGGGCGATCTCGGCATAGCGTCCTTCATCGGGGTCCATCAGGCCGGGGACGCCCAGGCGGAAAAAGAAGAGCAAAGTCAGCAAACCCAACCCAAAAAGATGAGATTGAAGAAGCTGGCGGATCAGGGAAGGTGAATTGGTCATGGGCGATTGATGCTTTGGTTTTCTAGACAAATATTCGAAGAAGAATTTTAGGGTCGAATATACCATACCTGTTAGGAGAGGGGAAGTCTCGAAGGCTTGAGTATTTTCATTGAGCTGAGGACCTAGAAAGATAAAGGCCGGCTGATAAGCCGGCCTTGGCAGCATGAAAAGTTATACGATCAGATTATTTGGCCAACAAGGGCACGATCAAGAGGGCGACTATGTTGACGACCTTGATCATGGGGTTGATGGCCGGGCCAGCGGTGTCTTTGTAGGGGTCGCCGACGGTGTCGCCGGTGACTGCCGCTTTATGGGCATCGGAGCCTTTGCCGCCATAGAGGCCGTCTTCGATGGCCTTCTTGGCGTTATCCCAGGCGCCGCCGCCGGAGGTCATGGCGATGGCCAGGAACAGACCGGTGACGATGGAGCCGATGAGCATGCCGCCCAGGGCCACGGGACCCAGGCCAGGCATAAAGCCGACGATGACCGGGGACAGGACCGGGATCAGGGCCGGGATCATCATCTGTTTCAGAGCGGCTTTGGTGACGATGTCAACGCAGGTGCCATACTCGGGTTTGGCAGTGCCTTCCATGATGCCGGGGATTTCCCGGAACTGACGGCGGACTTCGTCCACGACGCCACCGGCCGCTTTACCCACGGCTTCCATACACATGGCGGCGAAGTAGTAGGGCAGCAGACCGCCGATGAACAGACCGGCCAGCACCCGCGGATCGGCCAGTTCAAAGGTCAATCCGCCTGGGAAGGAGCGGGAGTATTCGGCAAAGAGCACCAGGGCGGCCAGACCGGCGGAACCGATGGCATAGCCTTTGGTGACGGCCTTGGTGGTGTTGCCGACTGCATCCAGCGGATCGGTGATGTTGCGGATTTCATCGGGCAGTTCCGCCATCTCAGCGATGCCGCCAGCATTGTCAGTAATGGGGCCGTAGGAGTCGATGGCCACGACGATGCCGGTCATGGACAGCATGGCTACGGCGGTCAGGGCGATGGCATAGAGGCCGGTGCCCGCGTTAGCTAAACCGCCACCCAGGTGGAAGGCATAGAGAATAGCAGCGACTATAACGATAACCGGGGCGCCGGTGGCCTTCATGGAGATGGCCAGACCCTGGATGACGTTCGTGCCATGGCCGGTGGTGGATGAGGCAGCAATCGATTTCACCGGCTGGAAGCTCTTGGAAGTGAAGTATTCGGTGATGATCACGATGAGGCCGGTAAGGACCACACCGATAACTGCCAGCATAAAGACGTTAAAGGGTGGAATGACATGGCCGGCGGCAGCGCCTTTAGCAGCTTTGGCAGCAACACCTGCCATGAATTTGTTGGCCAGAGGGAAGAAGGCGATGGTGGCCAAAACGGCCGAAACCGCCAACCCTTTGTAGAGGGCACCCATAATGTACTCGGATTTGCCGAGCTTCACGAAGTAGGTGCCGATGACCGAAGCGATGATGGAGACGCCGCCGATAACCAGCGGGAAGATGACCGCCGGGGAATCGGCGCCATAAACGGTGGAGGCCAGCAGCATGGCGGCGACCACGGTCACGGTGTAGGTTTCATAGAGGTCGGCAGCCATACCGGCACAGTCGCCAACATTGTCGCCGACATTGTCAGCGATAACTGCAGCGTTGCGGGGGTCGTCTTCCGGAATCCCGGCTTCCACTTTACCTACCAGGTCGGCGCCGACGTCAGCGGCCTTGGTGTAGATACCGCCGCCCAACCGGGCAAAGACGGAGACCAGGGAACAGCCGAAGCCCAGACCTACCAAGGCGTGCATGGCGGTGACGGGATCAACCTTGGCAATGCCGGTAAGGAATTTGTAATAACCGGCGACGCCCAAGAGGCCCAAGCCGACCACCAACAGGCCGGTCACCGAACCGCCCCGGAAGGCTACGGTCAGCGCGAAGGCCATGCTCTTAAAGGCTGCCTGGGCGGTGCGGACATTGGCCCGCACGGCCACATACATGCCGATGTAACCGCAGGCGGCAGAACCGACAGCGCCGATGACAAAGCCGATAGCGGTATATTTGCCCAAGCCGAAGAGCAGTACGAAGAGTACCGCGCCGACCATGGCTACCGATTTATACTGCCGGTTCAAGAAAGCCCCAGCGCCTTCCTGGACGGCTGCAGAGATTTCCTGCATCCGTTCAGAGCCGGGATCCTGTTTGAGCACCCAGGTGGTGGTAAACAAGCCGTAGGCTACACCAATGGCGCCACAGATTAAAGCAAAATTCATAATGTCCATCAACTTCCTCCTTAAACGTTAATTCTACTTCCTCAGGAATCCGCCCAGCAGATCCTGAATAGCCGCAGATAGAACAATAAGACCTCCAAACCAAATTACAGGTGCAAATAAGCCTTAGAAAACCACCTCCTTAATAATAGTTAGTTAAATTAAGTAATCAAATCGGTTAACACCAATTCCGGGGTTTTGGCGCTTTACCCTGAGCTTGACAATGTGCAAACATTCACACAGTGGGAATAGCAAATCTCAGGGAAATTGTCAATATCTTTAAGTTCACAAACAGCTAACAAATCGTGCGGCAGGACCGTTGTGGCACAGATTTCTTGGATATTTTTCAAGGGAAGCGAAAAAATTATTTTACCTAGCCCATTTTTGAGTCGTATTGTAATTGGGTATGAGCTGCTCCGGGGTCTAAATAGCCTCCATCCGGAAGGTCCTTTATTCTTGGGGTTATCCCTTGCAGGGGCAAGGTAACCCCGTCTTTATAATCAAGATTTCCGCAGGGTGTTCAAGTTCGCAAGACTCACAGCCTAGGATAAGTACAAAATTTGCTCCTACGGGTAGAATCTACGTTTAACGGCTCAGGGATCCAGCCGGGATAACTCAGCCCCAGACTTGCATTATCAGGAGAATTTAATTATAATCCGGTTAATTTGGGATGCTTGTGAAGAATCGTCAAGGAAGGTAATGAAAGTTATGGGTCGGGGTCATCCTTCGGAGACCGAATGCCTGCGTTTGATGGATGAATATGAGATGCTTCCCAATATCCGGGCCCATAGTCGGCGGGTGCATGACGTTGCCCTGCTGTTGGGAGAACACCTTTTCGAGGCCGGATTGAAACTGGAACTGCCTTTGCTCAAGGCTGGTGCCCTGCTGCACGATATCGCCAAGACCGCCACTATCAATAATGGCGGCGACCACGCCCGCCTGGGGGCCGAATGGCTCAGCCGCCGGGGACATCCTGCCGTGGCGGAGATTATTCGAGAACACGTCTGTCTGAGCCGCAATCCCGAAGAACCCTGGCCTCTACGGGAAGTGGAGATTGTCAATTACGCCGACAAACGCGTCCTGCACGATCGGGTGGTGACCCTGAACCAGAGGTTTGATGACCTGCGACAACGCTACGGCCGGACAGAAGCGGCTCTCAGCCGTATTACGGCCAATCAACGGCGCAGTCAGTGTTTGGAACAGAAGATTTTTGCCCATATAACTATCTCCCCTGACGATCTTCTGGCTATCAATGAGTGGAGTTAAGAGATGCGGAAATTACGGCTGGCCTTGTTGAGCGGCGGCAAATCCTCGGAACGCGAGGTCTCCTTAAAAAGCGGCGGCCAGGTCTTTGAAGCCCTGGATAAAGCCAAGTATGATATTTACCGCTATGATCCACAGACCGATCTCCGGCAGCTTATTAACGATGCCCCTAATCTCGATGTCGCCCTGATCATCATGCACGGCCGTTGGGGGGAAGACGGCACCATTCAAGGGTTATTGGACCTTTTGGGATTGCCTTATCAGGGATCGGGGGTGATGGCCAGCGCCCTGGCCATGAACAAAGAACTCAGTAAAACGCTCTACCGTCAGGCGGGCTTGAAGGTTCCGCGAGCGGTCTTTTTTTCCCGGCAAGATGCCATAGACCCGCGCGCTCTCGAAGCGGCGGTGGGGCTGCCGGCGGTCATCAAACCGGTCAATGAAGGTTCCAGCATCGGGGTAACCGTGGCCCGCCATCTTGACCAGTTAGGGGCGGGCATTGGAGAGGCCCTGGCTTATGATCGCCGGGTGCTAGTGGAGGAGTTCATCTCCGGGATGGAAGTTACCGCCGGGGTGTTGGGCAACGATGCACTGCTGCCCTTACCGCTGGTAGAGATCGTTCCGGACAAATCCCATCCCTTCTTTAACTACGAAGCCAAATATCTGCCTGGTGCTACCGAGGAGATTGTCCCGGCGCGCCTCAGCCCCGAGATGACAATCAGGGTGCAGGAATGCGGCCTGACGGCCCATCGGGCCCTGGGCTGTTGGGGCTACAGCCGCACCGATACCATCGTGCGGGACGGTGAGATCTATGTTTTAGAGACCAACACCATCCCTGGCATGACTGCCACCAGCCTCTTCCCGCAGGCGGCCAGGGCTATGGGATTGGATTTCCCGGCCCTCCTCGACCGGCTGGTTGAACTGGCCCTCGAAAAATAGCCGGTCACGCAGGAAAGTATGACGGCGCGCTGGCGGCGGGTGGATGAGATCCTGCATTTCGGACTGGAAAACGGAGTATATACTGCCGCCGTCTTGTTAGCTGGAACTCAAGGGGAAGTCGCCTATGAGCAGGCATTGGGCCGTTTAAGTGCAGCGGTTGACAGCCCGAAGGTTACCCCGGATGCGGTCTTCGACCTTGCCTCGCTTACCAAACCGTTTGCCACCGCCCTGGCCCTCTTAACCTTAATACAGGATCAGCGCCTATCCCTGAAAGCAGAGTTGGGTGAGGTAGTACCGACTGGATGGCTGCCGCCGGATAAACGCCGCCTCTCCCTGACCTCATTGCTGGCCCATAATGCCGGTCTGCCTGCCTGGAGGCCGTTTTATCAAACCCTCCTTAAGGCACCGGCGGCAGAGCGGCCAGGGCTCTTGGAGCGATTGGCGGCTGCTGAACCCTTGGATCATCCTCCCGGTCGGACGATGGTCTATAGCGATTTAGGATTTATAATCTTAAAGGCTGTGGTGGAGGCGGTTGCCGCAGAGGATATGGACGCTTATTGCCGCCGGCGTCTCTACCGGCCCCTGGGTCTGACAACCGTGGGCTTTAATCCGCTGAAGCAGCCTGGCGGGGATAGGCTCACCTATCCGGCCACCGAAACCGGTTTGATTCCCGGACGGCGGATTCAGGGAGAAGTGCATGACGAAAACGCCTGGGCGGCGGGCGGCCTGGCCGGCCATGCCGGTCTCTTTGGCACCGGGCGGGAGGTCTTCCGTCTGGCGGTGGAGATATATTACGCGTATCATGACAAGAACTCTCCCTTTTTCTCTTTTGACCTGGTGCGCGCCTTTCTGACGCCGCCGCCGGGCTCTGAGCGCGCCCTCGGGTTTGATCTTCCTGCTGTCCAGGAAGCCAGTTGCGGCCGCTGCTTTTCTCCCCGCAGCGTCGGCCATTTAGGTTTCACCGGGGTTTCGTGCTGGATTGATTTGGAGCTGGGACAGATTGTCGTGCTGTTGACGAATAGAGTGCACCTCGGCAGAGACAATGCTATGATAAGGTCATTTCGTCCCCGGTTGCACGAAGCCACCTCTCGGGCGTTAGGATTTTTCCAGATATACAGGACATAAGACCGGGGTTGGTTTCCATTTTCGGGTTAAAGCCTCGGTCATGAGACAAGGTGATCCTCATCACCGATAAAACGCCCGCAAACCATGAAAATTTGAACCGGCAGCACAGGCTCCCCGCCGGTGCACCGGTTATGTTCCAACTATCTCGAACCTCGAAACTATATGACCCGGATACTAAAGTGGATTTCACCGAACCTCATCACCTGCACCTGTTAGGTATCTGCGGCACCGGCATGGCGGCCCTGGCCGGCATCCTGAAGGAACAGGGGTATCAGATCAGCGGTTCTGACGAACATACCTATCCGCCTATGAGCACCTTCCTGGAGCAGTTGGGTATCAACGTCTGCAATGGCTTCCGGCCGGAAAACCTTCAACCCCGGCCCGACCTGGCGGTTATCGGCAATGTCATCCGGGCTGAAAATCCGGAAGCCCAGGAAATCCTCCGGTTAAGGTTGCCTCATCTGTCCATGCCCGAGGCACTCAACCGCTTTCTGGTACAGGATCGCCAAGCCCTGGTAGTCAGCGGTACCCACGGCAAGACTACCACATCGTCGCTCCTGGCCTGGCTGCTGTTTGCCGCCGGTTTGGACCCCGGCTTTATGATCGGCGGTATCGTCAGAAATTTTAACGCCAATTACCGGGTCGGTCAGGGCCCTTACGTCGTGCTGGAGGGGGATGAATACGACACTGCCTTTTTTGACAAGCGTCCCAAGTTTCTGCTCTTTCACCCCCGGATGGCCATCCTTACGTCCGTAGAGTTTGATCACGCCGATATCTATCGAGATCTGACGCACGTCGCTCAGGCCTTCACCACCTTTGTGAGCCAGCTCCCCCCGGATGGAGAGTTGTTGGCCTGGGGGGATGCCCCCTTGGTGCGTCAGGTAGCATCCCAGGCCTCGTGTCAGGTAGCGTATTATGGCCTGAACTCTGACGCCTTCTGGCAGGGGCGCAATCTGACCCCCAAAGGCGCTGGCATGAACTTCGATGTGCACCGGCAGGGGCGATTCTGGGAGAGCTTCTATGTTCCCCTGGCTGGCCGGCATAATGTCCTCAACACCCTGGCGGCGCTTGCCGTCCTGAATGACCTGGGGGTGGACCGAAGAAGCCTTAAGGAGGCACTACCTGATTTTGTGGGGGTAAAGCGACGTTTGGAGGTCGTGGGTGATGTTGCCGGCGTCACGGTAGTGGATGATTTTGCCCACCATCCTACCGCAGTGGCCGAAACCCTGCTGGCGGCGCGGGGCCGCTTCCCTGGCCGGCGTCTGTTAACGGCTTTCGAACCCCGGACCAACACCAGCCGCCGGCGGATATTTCAAAGCGATTATGTCAATGCCTTGGCGGCAGCCGACCTAATCCTGGTGCGGGAGCCTCCGGATTTGTGGAAAGCGCCGGAAGATGACCGGTTTTCGTCTGCCCAGCTTGTGGCCGACCTTAACCGGCAGGGACGCCCGGCCTGGTATTTCCCCGATACCGATACCCTGTTGGCTGCCCTGATAGCCAAAGCGGAGCCGGGGGACGTGGTCCTGGTCATGTCCAACGGCGGTTTTGACGGTTTGATCCCCCGCTTCTGCCAGGCTTTGGCCCAACCATCTTGACCGATTGATAAGACATCTATCTTTCGTACTATCGATAAAAAGGCTGTTCAGGAGATAGAATCCATGGAAGATAGCAAACCAGCAGAGCCGAATAAATCCGATCACCGGGAAAAATTGTCGATCTGGATAACCTGGACCTCCATCATCGGGGTCCTCGGGTTGTCAATCGTCATGATCATCTCGGCCTGGCAAGATAAGGACACCAGGACTATGGTGTTCACCGCCGCCTTGCCGCTCTTCGGCGCCTGGGTCGGTACTATTTTGGCTTTTTACTTCGGCAAGGAGAATTTTGAGGCCGCCACCCGAAGCGTCACGGCCATTGCCAGGACTGTGGGGGTTATGGAGAAGCTCACCGAAATCCCGGTGAGAAACAAAATGATCCCCAGAAATGAAATGCTGGTGGAAACGTCGCCTCCCGATAAAATTATTCTGGTCGACGCCTTACAAAAGTTGCAGGAGAAACTCCGACTGCCCATTCTCAATGACCAAGGCCACGTCACTTATATAGTACATCGCAGCGCCATTGATAATTACCTGGTAAAAAAGGCGCTCCAGACGCCTACCCCGGATCTCAAGACACTTACCTTACAAAACCTTCTCGATGAAGATGCCGAACTGAAAAAATGGCTGGGAGAAAGCTTTGCCACCGTTGAGGAAGGAGCTTCCTTAGCCAAGGCCAAAATCATTATGGATAATCTGGATAAATGCGAGGACATCTTCGTCACCCGCAACGGCACTAAAAAAGAGCCGGTCATCGGCTGGGTCACCAACGGCATTATTCAAGAGGCGGCAAAACTCTGAGACATGAAGAACTATTGCGTCTAACCTGCTTTTTGTCAATCAGGCAGCGTTGAGGAGGTTGGCATGGATCGGTATGCCAGCAACAAAAATTACGCGTTGCTCGTACAGGCTTTGCAGAAAGGCCTCATTGTCCCTGTCGTCGGGGCCGGGGTAACTAAGGCTGTTTGTGAAACGGTTAATTGGACCGAATGTCTGGAGCAACTCATTGATGAAATTTTGAGCCGAGCTGGATCAAAGAGTAATCCTTCGATATCTGAACTTTTCCAGGCAGCAAAGCATAAAATAACCCTTGACGCGGGCGACAAGGATCCTTTATTTACGGCAGATCTATGCCGCACATATTTACAAGAGGACTTTGAAACATCCGTCGGGAGCATTATTAAAACGCACCAGGTATGCAATGTAAAGGCCGCGGATGGACTGAAAGCGTTTCTAGAACTGCCATTTTATCGCATTATTACCACAAACTATGACAACCTGTTGGCTGACCTGGATCGTCAGTTACACCCCGATAAACGGATAGAATTCTTCACTCATAAAAAAAGCGAGGAATTCGTCGAATTTCTCAGAAGTGGAGACACCTTTCAACACCGCAAGATTTTTCACCTGCACGGGAATTTAGAAGAACCGGGCTCTATCATTTTTTCAGAGTCTGATTACCAGAAGCTGTACACCAATGAGAAGGTTTTGGATCTGCTCCAGGCCATCTTCTTTTCCAAGTCAGCCCTCTTCATCGGCTTTAGTTTAAACGATTACGACGTCATGCAGACTTTTCGGCAACTAACAGGAAAATTTCCCTCCCCTGACATCAGACATTTTGCTATCTTCCCCCGACCCCTCAAAACTCAGGCCGAGTGCTGGCTGGAGACCTTGCGCTTTAATTACAAATATAGTGTGGGCCTCTTGTACTATGACTTGGAGCCAATTCCGGGAACCGATACATTTTGCCATGACAACCTGTGGAAACTTATTGGCGCTTTGCGAAAAGATGTCAAAGTCTCAGTAAAAGAACCGGTGGGCCGGATTGCCATCCTCTTGGACCAGGGATTTTCCTATGGGCCAGCCGTTGTCAAGCTTATAGATTATCTGAATAAAGTTCAGTCTGAGATCAGATATGAGCTTTTAACCGCGTCCGAAGTAGAAGTAAATTTACCAGACCGGTTTATCGGGGTTGATAAGCCAAAAGATCCGGCTTTTAAACCGGTAGATAGGTACAGCCAGGATCATCCGGATTTATTTGACGGCTATTTTATCTTTACCGATAAGAATGAAAGTAAGAATTATTTTTTTTACAATCGGCAATATTTAGGATGGGCCAGCACCTGGTTCTGGAAGAAATTTGTCGGCAGTCGTCCCACCATGGATGAATTTCTTCTACATGTATTAGTGCTGCTGACCTTATATTTTTTTGACGCGAAGTTAAACAAGTATAAGAAAACCGGAATAGAAAGAGCGTTCCTGAAACCTCATCCGACTGATGTTGGTTGCCTCTTTGATTTTACCGAAAAACTCCGGAATAGGTTGGCTATTATAAACTACCCGAGAATCTGTGAGGAGCACCAGGCAAAACTCGTAGAAGCCTTTAGGGGAAAACAGCTGAGAAATAAGGAACTATCCCTTGGCGTCGACTGGATCCGCCGGGTCATACCTCTCGCAGAATAACTTGCACCGGCCTCCGGCCTTATCCCGCCCCCGACGGCCGGTAGCCCTTGCTGATTCCCAGGTCGGTCAATTTTGCCACTTCCTCGGGAGGCAGCGGCCGGGCGGCGCCCAACTGTCGGGCCAACAACACGGTCAGAGCGGCATGTTCCACCTTTTCCATTTTGTTATAGGCGTCCCATAAGTCCCGGCCCAGCGTCAGGGCACCGTGGTGGTCCAGTAATATGGCGTCATAAAATGGAAGCAGATCCCGGACCGCCGTCGCCATCTCGGGAGTCCCGGTGGTGGCGTAGGGCGCCGTCGGGATAGCCCCCAAGGTCAGTACCACCTCCGGCAGGATGCCTTCCAGGAGAGGAACGCCGGCTATGGTAAAGGCGGTGGCGATGGGCGGATGGGCGTGGACCACTGCCTGAACCTCCGGCCGCACCTGATAGACCTCCAGATGCAGCAGCAACTCGGTGGTAGGCCGCCCGGAACCGGCCAACACCCGGCCGCTCAGGTCTACCATGATCATCTCTTCTTCCCGGACAAATCCCTTGTTGACTCCGCTCGGAGTAATGAGGAGGTTCTCACCCCAACGCACGCTCAGGTTGCCATCCGTGGCCGCCAGCAACTTTTTCTGGGAAAGCGCCCGGCACACCTGCACCAACTCCCGCTTCTGCTCTGCCAGCGCCTGTCTAATTCCCTTTTCCCTTTTCCCTCTTCCCTTCACTTTGCCTTTCCTTCCCGGTTTTCCCGCTCCCCGGTCATTGCATCCGCCAATAAACCCCTCACCAACTCCAAGGCCTCTTCCCGGCTGGTAATCTCTCCTGCCAAGGCCGCTTCCTCTACGGCCGTCAGCAGCTTGCTAAAAACCGGGCCGGGATTGAGGCGCAATACTCGTATCAGGTCATCCCCGGTGAGCAGCCGGGGGCGCTGCTCGAGGGGTTCCAGCCGTTCCTTTAGAAAAACATACACCTGATCGCAGAAACCGGCCAGGGCGGCTTCAGAGTCGGGAGGCTTAGCCGGTCCCTGACCGCCCAGGCTGTCGGCCATGGCCAGGAGAAATACGCCCGCCAGCTCGGGCCGGGCCGCCTTGATAAACCGACCCAGAGCCCGTTGGCTGAGCTTCCCCTGCCGATAATCCGGCAGCAGCAGAAAAGGCCGCATATGCAGTTCGATGAGCCGGGCGACAGTGCGGCTCTCCTCCTGGGAAAAACGGAGCCTGGCGGCAACTTGCAGAAAAATCTCCACCCCCAGCCGTTCATGATGGTAAAAGGTGTAACGCCTCTGATCCTCCCGAAACTGCCGAGTGAGCGGTTTGCCCACATCATGAAACAGCGCGGCCAACTTGAGGAGGGCCGCTTTTTTATCCTGTCGGCTATAGGTGGTGACATATGACGCACATTCCTGGAAATAGTTTTCCGGCGCGGCCAACAGCTCCTCCAAATGGCAGACGGTGCTGAGGCTGTGTTCGAAGACGTCCAGGTGATGGTAGCCGTCCTGGGCCACCCCTTTCATATCTTCCAGTTCCGGGAGGAGGTGGCCTAAAAATCCCAATTGATCCATCAGTCGGAGCACCGGATGCGCTCGCGGTGCACTGAGCAACCGGAAGAGCTCCTGGCGCTGGCGCTCTCCTGCCGCGGTGGCAATGGCCGGTCCGTATCGCTGAATGACTCTGCGCAATTGCGGCGACAGGTCGAAACCGTGGGTGGCGGCAAACCGGAAGGCCCGCAGCAGACGCAGGGGATCGTCCAAGAAATTTTCCGGCAACAGGAGTTGCAGCCGCCCGGCCGTCAGGTCCGCCCGGCCTCCCCAGGGGTCGATAATTTGCGGGGTTGACGGATCCAGCAGCTCTTCCAGCGGAATGGCCATGGCATTCAGGGTGAAATCCCGCTTCCGCAGATCTCCGGGCAGATCCGGGGCCCGGAATTCGGTCAGATCCAGCTCCCGTCCCTGCCAAACCACCCGGGCCGATTTTTCCCGTTCATCCAACAATACATAGGAACCGCCGATAGTCTGGGCCAACTCTTGACCTACCTCCAGGGCCTGCCGGTCCACTGCCAGGTCCAGGTCGTGCGTCTCGCGTCCGAGGAGGAGTTCCCGCACTGCGCCACCCACCAGGTAGACTTTGAGTCCTCGGGAGGCTGCCAACTTCGCTAGCACCTGCAGCATCGGCGCCCCGCCTAAAACCTGCAGGCGGCCCCCTAGTTCTTTGGGGGGCGGTGGATAGGATTTCATATAATGTTGTTATCTTTTTTTGCTCCGTCCGGCAAGCTTGGCCTCCCCCTAAGTCACGGTTTGAGCGCTTTTTTTTTCACGTGAGGACACATTTCCTTTTGACAATGCCCCATCTTCGTGCTATGGTAGTATAAAAAGTGACCCCCTAATGATGAAAATATCTGTTAATCGGAGTAGTTAATCTCATGTAGGAACACATCGCGATATCGTGCCGCTGCTTCTCATCTCTAGATGCCATACTGAACTGTGCGCTCAATCCCACATGGAAGTCTGGGTTAAGTGATGCTGCTGCGAATCAGTAGCGTAAGAAGGAGCATTTTGTATGACCCAGCTAACTGAAGCTTCTCTCGTGCGTATCTTTAACAGCGTCACCGATCCATTTGTTGTCTATGGACGCGATTACCGCATCCTGATGGTCAATCCGGCATTTGCTGCCACCTTTCAACGCCCTTCGCACAATCTCATCGGCCGTCGATGTTACGAAGTTTTGTATAATCGCCTCGATATCTGTGAAGATTGTCACATCAAGGAGATCTTTGCTACGGGCGAGCCCCGGACCAGGGAAATCCTCCTGACCTTGCCGGATAACAGCCAGAGGCACTTTGAGGTGCGTTCGCATCCGGTTAAAGACGCTGATGGTAATGTTATCCAGGCCTTTGAACATAGCCAGGATATTACTGAACGTAAGAGTTTGGAGCTGCAAGTTCGGACCTCGGAAGAGAAGTACCGCACAATCGTCGAAATGGCCCGGGAGGGAATCTTCATCCTGGATTATAAGGCCCGTTTCACCTTTGCCAATGAGTGTCTGGCCCAGATGTTGGGCTATACCCCGGAAGAATTTTTAGGGCGCACCCTGTGCAGTCTGATGGACGAAGAGACGCGCATTCGCGGCAAGGCTCAATTCAATCAGAATCGCAAGGGACTTCCATTGGCCCAGGAGCTGAGGCTTAATCGCAGAGATGGTTCTCCCCTGCACTGCTTGGTATCCATCACCCCTTTAATGGTGGGCAACGATTTTTTCGGCTCCATCGGTATCGTCACCGATATTTCACAGTTAAAACAGGTGGAGACCGAATTACGGGCCGCGAAAGACGCCTTGGCGGCCCAGGCCTGGGAGCTGCAGAAAACCCAGCACCAGTTGGAGACACTCCTCGAAATCTCCCGCCAGGTAAACGCCAAGGGCTCCCTGCCCGAAATATTCAACTACATCCGTGACATCAGCCGCAAAATCTTCACCGACGCCGAACCCATCTTTCTCATCCTGGATTCCGGCCGAAATGCTTTTCTAACATTAGATGATTGTCCGACCAAAATTGCCGCGCCGTTGGGACGGATGCTGCGGCAGTTGGAGAAGGGCGAGGCTGCTGCCGATCTCCTGCACTATCTGGATAAAATCAAAAACAGCCAGATTATTACCAAAACCCAGAATAATTCAGTGCCCCCGCAACTGCGCCAGGCCGTAGCGTCTTATCCCTCCTGGTTTGGCCTGCCGCTGATGACTCCGGATCAGTGTATCGGATTTTTTCTATTAGGGTCGAATACCGCGCTGGATTATGCCCTCGATGATCTGCGCTTTTTTCAGACCCTCTTTGCCCAAATCTCC
Organism: Desulfobacca acetoxidans DSM 11109; assembly: GCF_000195295.1. NCBI lineage: Bacteria > Pseudomonadati > Thermodesulfobacteriota > Desulfobaccia > Desulfobaccales > Desulfobaccaceae > Desulfobacca > Desulfobacca acetoxidans. Next base: position 604,381 of record NC_015388.1, on the reverse strand, counting down.
GGTTATATCCGACAGCTCGTCGTGCGGGAGGCGGAGATTCGCTGTTTATTGCAGAAGGTCAGCGAACGCGCCTCTTACGGCGAGATCATCGGCCAGTGCGGTAAGATGCAGGAAGTTTACGAACTTATCGATCTAGTGGCCGGCTCCGACGCCACTGTCTTTATCACCGGCGAGAACGGCACCGGTAAAGAATTGGTGGCCCGGGCGATTCATGAGCGCAGCCATCGGCGGAAGGGGCCGTTCATTGTGGCCAACTGCTCCGCCTATTCTCCCACCTTGCTGGAGAGCGAGCTCTTTGGCCACGAAAAAGGGGCGTTCACCGGAGCCATCCGACAGAAGAAAGGCCGGATCGAGCGAGCCCAGGGCGGGACCTTGTTTCTGGATGAGATCGGCGATATCGCTGCCGCCACGCAGATTCTGTTGCTCCGTTTCCTCCAGGATCACTGTTTCGAGCGAGTCGGGGGTGAAGATACGATCATGGCTGATGTCCGGATTCTGGCCGCCACTAATAAAGACCTCTATAAGGAAGCAGAGGCCGGCCGATTCCGGGAAGACCTCTACTATCGCCTGAATGTTATTTCCATTCCACTGCCGGCGCTGCGGGAACGTAAAGAAGACATCCCCCTGCTGGCCCAACATTTCCTGGAGCGATTTAACGCCAAAGAAGGTAAACAGATCCAGCGTTTTTCCCCCAACACTTTGCAGGTGCTCATGGACTTCGACTGGCCGGGCAACGTCCGTCAACTAGAAAACGCCGTCAGCCACGCGGTCATTGTCTGCCAAGGCGATGTCATCGGCCGCAAACACCTGCCCCGCTTCCTCAAAGATAAACCCGAGGAAACCGTCTCTACCTCTCTGGCTGAGCAGGAACGCCGCCTGATCCTGCGGGTGCTGAAAGAATCCAATTGGAACAAACATGATGCCGCCCGCCGTTTGAAACTTAGCCGCAGCACCCTCTACAGTAAAATCCGCCGCTATAATCTAGCCCCCCTTGCCGCTGTTGTTTAAAATAAAAACAAGGGGGTCTTATTTTGAACATATTTAAAAATTATAGGGCAATTCAAAGAATTTCCTTTTGGTACGGCGGTATACATGAATCAGGGTCATAATTCATACAATACAGCCTGCGGCAGCGCACCCTTGGCGTCGGCCGAAAATTTTTCTGAATTATTACAACTCACTAATTATATTGCAAGAATAACTATAGATAAAAATCTTGGGCAGATTTCGGCGTTACGGCAGGATTCTTGTAATATCATGCTGAGGAGCAACCTCACCGACGCCTAGCTCGGGAAAGATTATAGAGTCACTGGTCGGGTTTTTTATACGGCACAAAGTATTGAAAGTGGGAAGGAGGTGAAAGTTCGTTGTCAGGATGACGCCAGGGTGGGCTAGGCCCAGTTAGGTAGAGCCCCTCGGACGGCGTGGTTGTAAGAGTTTCTTGTAGATGGCCTACGATGATCGACTAGGAATATGGTAAAGAGCTTGTCACGACAGGGATCCTTTCATGGCTAAACCAACTAAAGACAGCGGCCAGCCCCAGGTGGGCCGGTAACCTTCAACATGGGGACAATGAGGTTCCTATGAATTATATACATGGAAAAAATCAATTCCTCGGAAAGGAGGTGACCGGGCCAAAGAAGACAGCCTTTCAGGTGAGGCGTCTTTTTCCGCTCCTCGGATAGCATAACCTGGTGCGGAATATTTTGCGCCCTCAGGTAAGGGAGTGGCATGGGCCATACAGTGCAGTGAGCGTGTTGAGGTGGTTGTGATATAAGGAGGACCTTCGTGTTCAAGTTGTTGAAGTCATGGTTCAAGTCGTTCAAGTCTCAAGAGAGCAAAATGGGAGGTCTTAATATGGCAGAAAAAAGGGACATTGAAATCAACAGTCGGGCTGACACCATGGATTTGATGAATCCCGACATCCGCCCGTGGCCGGTAACGCCACCGCCCGATGCCGAATGGGTGATGGCCAATACCTATGCCAAACGGAAGGCGGAGGATTTCGGTAAATGGTGCGAGGACAATCTGAGGTATGAGTATGCCTTTGGCAAACCGGAAGCCCTGCAGGGATATCGGTTTCTGTGCTGCGGCCAATGGAGATTAGGAAACAAATTCTGCGCCGCCCTCTTGTGCGAGGCCGGGGCCGAAGTCATTAACATAGAACCCCCTGAGGGCGACCCCCTCCGGAAGCTCACCCCCTTCGGTCGGGAAGAGTACATGCTGGCCGACAAGTTCACCGGAGAAAAGTGCGGCATAGACTTTCTCCATGAAATGCGGGGTCAGAAATCCGTCACCCTGAATCTGGAGTCCGAAGAAGGCCGGGCCATCTATCAGAACCTGGCCGGCCAGGTGGACGGCATTATCGATGAGATGCCTCCCGGCTATATGGATAGCCTCGGGCTGGGCTACCGCCACTTTAAAAAGATCTACCCCAACCTCGTGTATTGCAACATCGCGGTGCGAGGCACCTGGGGTCCTTATAAAGACAAAGTATCCAAGTATGGTCAGTGGACCCTGGAGCCCTTTGGCGGCTGCGCCAACTCTTTCGTGCACAATACCGGCTTTCCCCAGGATCAGTGTCCCCGCGGCAAGGGCGGCGACCCCTGCCGGTCCGGCGTCTGGTTCGCCGACTACGTCGCCGGGGAACAGGCGGCCAATTCCATGCTGGCGGCCCTGTATTGGCTAAAAGCGCTGGGCGGCGAGGGCCAGTTCATCGAAGTGACCGGGGCTGAAAGCCAGATGGACATCCTGGACTTCGACATCGGCTGGTACGGCTTCAATGGCTCCATCAAGGCCCGCACCGGCGCCTGGGACCCCAACCTGAACCAGTATGAGTGGAACCCCTGCCGGGACGGCTACATGATGATCGGCGGGCAGACCGACCGTCTGTGGTACCGCATCGGTATGTGCATCGAGCGGGACTTCCCGCAGTTCGGACGTCTGATCCACGAAGATCCCATCCTCAAAGAGATGGGGGCCAGAAACGCTTTGGCCATGTTGATTAAGACCTACACGCTGACCACCCGCTGGCTGAGGGACATTAACCGCATCGAGGCGGAACAGAAGTTGATGGAATACGAAATCGCCGCCGGGCCGATTCTGTTCATCGACGAAGTTTCCGAGTTCCCCCACTTCAAGTATCGCCCCTGGGTCTGCACCATCGACACCGATCATTACGGCACCATCCTCTTCTCGGTGTCTCCCAACAACTACCAGATGCGGACGCCCCACCGGGTCAAGGTGATGGGCCGCCCCTTGGGTTTTGATACCTATGAGGTGATGCAGCGGTACTGCGGCATTGGCCAGACCAGGGTTAATGAGCTCAAGGAAAAGGGGGTAATCTAATGACCACCAAAGAAGAAAGACAGCAATATAAGCACCTGATAGACACTCCCTTAGAGGAGCAGTACGGCCCCAAGAGCAAACAAGAGCTCGACGAAATGAAGATGCCCTATGAGGATTTCTGCCGGGCCGCCTTCGCACCGGGCCATGAGATGGGCAAACCCGAGTCTCTGAAGGGGATTCGGTGGATGAGCACCACCATGTACATCTTCACCCCCCACTCCGTCTCCAACCTGGCGGAACTGGGGGCCGAGGTCATCAAGTTTGAGATGCCCCGCATGGGCGACCCCATGAAGCACACCTCGCCCTTCAACGAGGCCTATCTCTACCCGCTGCACGACACCCGGCCCATGACGGGCACGGGGTATGGCTTCCTGAACGCCAACCCCAATGAATACTACATCAGCATGGACTACCATCTTCCGGAGATGAAGGAGGCCTTTTACCGCATCGTCAAGATGTCCGACGGCCTCACCGAGTGCTACCGGCCCGGCACCTTCGACCGCTGGAAACAGAGCTACCGTTTCCTCGCCGAACTCAATCCCCGGTTCATCTATGTCTGGGGCGGCGGCTTTGGCTATGGTCCCAAGTGCTTCGGCGGTTCCTATGACATCCTGGGGCAGGCCCATGCCGGGTTGTCTTCGGTCACCGGCCATCATGAATTCATGGGCGGCCACTGCACCAAGCACTCCAACTGGTGTATTGACTGGTACTCCGGCTCCCAGATTACCTACGGCATCCTGGCAGCCATCCTCTGGCGGCTCAAGACCGGCCTGGGAACCATGATCGAGTTCTCCCAGGTGCAGGCCGCCACCCGCTGCCTGGGGCATGCCGCCCCCATGTATGGCCGCTTCGGCATCGTCCGCCAGCGCTGGGGCAACTGGGATACCCAGCTCTGCGTCCACGGCATCATTCTCTGCGGCAAGTCCGACTTCCCCGATGCCGTCAATCCGCAGGATCGCCTGGAGGCCCGCTACGCCATGGTCTCCGCCTTCCAGGATGCCGACTTCAAGGCCTTGTGCGACGTCATCAAAAAACCCGATCTGTACAGCACCTATAAGACTCACAAGGACCGGGTGGAAGGCGAAGCCCAGGTGGACATCTACGCCCAACTGGAAGACTGGGCCAAAGACAAGTCCCGCAGCGAAGTGGTCAGGGTGTTGCAAAATGCCGGGTTGCTGGCCGAACCGGTGCGGAACGACCGCGAGGTTTACGAATGCGAACACTTTAGACAGCGGGGCACCGTCCGCTGGATGGAAGACCCCCTGTTCGGCGATGTGTTGCAGCATGGAACGTACAGCGCTGGGCTGCTGTCCAAGACCCCCCGGAGACTCTACTGGATCTGGCGGCCGGTGGGTGCCGACAACGTCAAAATCTACCACGAACTCTTAGGCTATCCCATTTCCAAGGTTCAGGAATGGTACGACAAGGCCTGGATCTAAAAGGAGGAGAGCGCTGTGTGTGATATTATCTGGTGCAAAAAAGATGTAGACGGCAAGCCGTGCAACACGGTGAATTACCTCGACCCTTACTGCTTCTGGAACTGGAAGGGGACGGTTAACTGCGCCAATTGCGGCACGGTGTATTATATCCACATGATCCAGGGCCACATGTATGAGGGACCCACCGAACAGGCGGCTGGGACCAAACCTGATACCAGCCCGCTGTATGCCGACAAGCCGTTAGAAGGGTATACATTCATCACTATGGGGACTCCCGGTAAAACCCGGCCCTTTGAATGCCTGCCGCGGCATATCTACCTGGGCGTGCCTGATATGGTAAAGTTCAGCATCCGGGGACGGCCGGTGAGAGGCTGGCGGCCGCAAAAGGCCTCAGCCGGCATTGCCGGACAGTTCCCCTATCACTGGGATCTGAAAAATCTGGCGCCGGAGGTTTGGGAAGAATATCAGCAAAAAATCGCCAATGGAGAAGTGAAAGATTGGTAGATAGGTTCCGGTTCGTAGAGAAAGGAGTCGCACATGATTGAAGCGAAAGGGCTAACCCCGAGGCAATTCCTGGATAAGGTCCTGGAGCCGGAGAAGGAAAGTGATCACATCTGTTGGAATTGTGAATATCTTAAACCGGTGATCAAAGGCTCCAGCTTCCCCCCAGCAGACATCATCGGCTGGTGCATGAAGATTCACTGGCCCTATTATTGGTGCGTAGCCGACTTCAACGTCGTGAAAAAGTGCTACGCCTTTAAACAAAAGTCCTAGCATGGAAGAGAACGTTCGCCAGGAACTTGAGTCCATGGAAAAGATGGTGCTCAACTGGAAAAAGGTGTATTTGGACGATGCAACGCCGGATGGTAATAACGACTTCCTCATAGAGGAATTCGAAGAAGAAATTATTACCTACGTCTGTCCATACGTCCGCCGTTTGTACCAGTGCGAGTATCTTACCGCCAATGAGTCCCAAGAGTTCCTGAGCTTTTGTCAAGGCCAAGTGGAAGATCTCCGTAACCTCATCAAGGAAGTGGAGACCCCCCCAGCAAAGCCAGGATTTTGGCAAAAGATTGTGAAAGAGACCGTGATCACCTGGCGGAAAGCAACCTGATTTTTTCCCTGCGGATTGTCGGGCAAAACCGCCAGGTGTACAACCTAATAGGCGATTATTATAATAAAAGGAGAGTGAGCATGCCAGCAAAGGCCCGCGTTGGTGTCTGCGGATTCGATCCCATGCTCGTCAAGGGTTACTGCAAAACAGGATTCCGAGCCCTGTGGTGGCATATACCCGATGAGTTATTTGAATCATTTAACGTGAAACCCAATGATCATATCTCCGGCAAGCTTCTTAAAGTTTTTGCCGGCAAAACCGGGCAGATGACCCACGAACCCAATGAGTCGTTCCATTGGAAATTCTCCAAGGAATCAGGGTTGGCAGTCCTCATACCCGCAGAAACCATAGTCAAATACGAACTCACCGAGTTCCATTTCATCGAGGTGCTCATCGAGAAAATCAACGACCAGCCGGTTTATGCTGGCGAAGAGAAAGAAAGCACCAAGATGTGGCCCATGGAAAGAATGAAACTGGGGTACACGGTAGATTTCATTGCCCCGTAGAGCAGGGGCATTATCTCCTGGCGGGGTTCCTGAGCGGTCGGGCTTGATGGCCCGAAAAAACTGGGCCAAGCCAAGGAGGAGGTCCTGAGAAGAGAACCACATCCCCCTCCCTTATGAGGTTATCCAAGGGGAGGGGGATTTTTTATTGCAAATTGTCAAATTATTCACTCAGTGAAGTAAGTCTATGCATTGCCCCAAATGCGGTAAACTCATTGATCCTGCCCAGCATGGGGATTTAGTCTTTGACAGCCAGGTATGGTGCTCCCAATGCTTCAGCTACGAGGTGGGGCTTACGGAAACGCGAGAGTTTGCCGAACTGGTGGAATGGAGCCAAAAAATCTGTGCCGCCTTCTGCCAGGAACCAGTGTCCCTGGAGCGAGATCCAGAGTACCTCCCTGATCCCCGAAAATATTGGCGCGACAACACCTTTCTGTTGGCCGAAGCCGACCACCAAAAACGGCTCATCATGCTTTACCCGCCGGGAATGCGGCTTACAACACTCTGCCACGAGCTGGCCCATATCTTTACCGGCCAGGATCATACCGCAGAATGGGCCAGCATAAACGCCAAATTGACCGCCTGGGTCAAGTCGTTGTTATAGCTGCTTTCGTATAATTATTATCCTCGACCATGTTAAACATCTGCGGCGGCCACGGGCCGCCCTATCCCATTAAACGATACTTTATCGGCATTTTACTCATAGGGCGGGCCGCGCCCGCCGTCTTTTAGAGCATGAATACGAAAATCTTTTCGCAACTTTTATAACTTCATTAGGGCTGATTTCCCGCAATCACCTTGAGACTTGGAGACATGCAATGATCCACACACCCCATACCGATGTTAAACATCTGCGGCGGCCACAAGCCGCCCTATCCCATTAAACGATATTTTATCGGCATTTTACTCACAGGGCGGGCCGCGCCCGCCGTCTTTAAGAACATGAATACGAAAATCTTTTCGCAACTTTTATAACTTCATCGGGACTGATTTCCCGCAATCACCTTGAGACTTGGAAGTGATTCGGTTATAGTTATCTGTAGAAATAGAGAAACCGGCAATGGCAAAGGAGATGACACGATGGGAAAGGCCCAGGACGAGGAAAAACTGAATTTGCAGGCCGAGCAGGAACCTCAAGAAGCAAACGAAGAGGCGCCAGCCGAAGAACCCCAGCACCCAGGCTGGCTGACCCTCTCGGAGGTGTATGGCTTCTCCGACCCATTTTTCGATAACTTCCTTTATTTACTGGGTTATGATTACTCGTCCAATGTGTATGTCATCAAGGGCGATTATCTCACCGTCATCGACCCCGGCAACGATTATACCGGTTTGATGGACCTGTTCCGACGTGACCATCGCCCCGAGGATATCAAAAAAATCGTTTTGACCCACGGTCACCGAGATCATTCCATGGGCGCGGTCGAACTGTTGCGGGCCTACCCCCACTTCGCCGAAGGGGGAGGTTTCGAGCTGATCCTCCATCCCGAAAGCCCCGCGGAGCTAAAGGAAGTAATGAAAAAGTTCGGCTGTCAAGTCACTGAAGTCAAGGGTGGCGAAATCCTGGATCTTTGTGGGATGCCGTGGGAAGTGATCTATACCCCAGGTCATACCATCGATGGTCTTTCTTACTACCATGCCCCCAGTAAAACCGTTATTACCGGTGACACATCCCTCCCGCACGCCATGGCCAAGCCGGATGAAAACGCCGGAGGCCGGCTGGATCATTACCTCTATGGCATCAAAGCACTGCTTAAGAAAGATATTGTCAACCTCCTGCCGGGACACGGAATTCCTGTTGCCGAACTCGGCAAGTTCGTGGTGGAGCAGACCTATGAAAGCCTGTTGTTGAAGATCATCGGCATTGAGACCCAAATCCCCTGGATCGAGGGGGCGGAAAAACTGGTGGAAAAGGGGCTGTTGGAAGAAGCCATTTTTTGCGTAGACAAAGACCTGGCCCGCGACCCGGAAAATTTACGGGCCTTGCAGTTCAAGGCGTTCTGCCTGACCGACATGGGCCGCTGCGAGGAGTCACTCACCTACCTTGATAAGATACTAGACCAACAGGCCGATAATTTCCATGCGCTGCTGGCGAAAGGGCATGCCCTCCTGGGAATGGGGAAATACGACGATTGTCTGCCCTACTTCGACCGTGTTTTAAAACAGCATCCCAACGTCCGAGAGGCCTACATCTTTAAAGGCATGGCCTTATTCCTTTCCGGCCGAGTCGATGAGGCCATGGACATCCCGGCCTTTAGCACGGAATTCTCCGGCAGGTTTAAGGAGCAGTTGGAAAAACGGTCACAAACGGCAAAATGAAAGGCCGCGCCATGCCATCAAGGCTTATTGTTCTCCTCCTCTAAAATCTCCCGAATTTTTTCCAAAAGTTCAGTTAATCGAAATGGCTTCTGGATGAAGGAAATTTCTGGTTCCAGAATTCCATGGTGAACAATAACATTGTCGGTATAGCCCGACATGAAGAGCACCTTCAGATCCGGTCGCAGGGTTCTGAGACGCCCAGCCAGGTCGCGTCCGTTCATTTGCGGCATTACTACATCCGTCAGCAAGATATGGATGCGGGCAGGGTGATTTTCGCAGAGCAGTAAGGCGTCGCCGCCATTTCGAGCTGACAGCACCGTATAGCCATAGAGCTTAAGACTGCGATCGATCAGGTCTCTAAGCACCTCCTCATCTTCCACCACTAAGATCGTTTCCGAACCATGGAGATTCAGGGTAGTGGGTTTAGTCTCGGGGACCACAGAAACCGCTTCCTCAACCTGGGGCAGGTAGATTTTGAAGGTGGCGCCAGCCCCGATTTCGCTGTAAACCTGAATATGCCCGCCACTCTGTTTGACAATCCCGTAGACCGTTGAGAGGCCTAAACCAGTGCCGTTGCCCATCTCCTTGGTGGTAAAAAAAGGTTCGAAGATTCTTTCCCGCGTTGCCGCATCCATGCCCTGGCCACTATCGCTTATAGCCAACATTACATAAGGACCGGGAATGACGTAGGAGTGGCTGTCGGTGTAAGACTCATCCAGATAGACGTTAGCGGTTTCTATAGTGAGCTTCCCTCCCATAGGCATGGCGTCTCGGGCGTTGATGACCAGGTTCATGACAATCTGATCGATATGTGCCGGGTCGGTTTTCACTGTTCCCAAGGCAGGGTCGAGAACCAACAATACTTCAATGTCTTCGCCGATAAGACGCTCTATCAGAGTTTGCATACCGGCAAGATGGTCATTAAGGTTCATGAACTTTAAGACTGATATTTTTTTGCGGCTGAAGGCCAGGAGCTTGTCTGTCAGGGAAGCTGCCCGCTCAGCCGCTTTCCTGATTTCGGCCAGATATCCGACCAATGGGTCTTGCGGGGAAAGATCTCGACTCATGAGTTCGCAATAGCCTATCACCACTTTCAGCATGTTGTTGAAGTCATGGGCCACTCCGCCGGCCAACCGGCCCACCGCCTCCATCTTTTGTGCCTGAAGAAACTGGCTTTCCAGGTTCTTGCGCTCGCTGATATCAAGAAAATAGCCTAGGGCTGTCCTCTGATCCTGGTAAATCGTAGAAGTAATTTTTTCCATAACCCATTTTGTTTCACCATTTTTGATGATAACGGGAAACTCGATGGGCAGATCAAGTTCGCCTTTGAGCATTTTCAAGGCCTTTTGGCGCACCATTCTGCGGTATTCCGGCACGACCAGGCTTAAGCTGTCACGGCCTAATATTTCCTCTGCCTTGTAGCCGGTAATGTTTTCAAAACCAGGGTTAACCATGACAAACTTAAGACCCCGCAGGATAAAGATGCCTATAGGGGCGTTGGTTACCAGGACGTGGAAGGCCTCCTCGGCCTGCTTGCGTTTGCTAATATCCTGCCCCTGGGCGATGGTGGCGATGATGGCGTTTCCTCTCGAACCATAGATGTTAGCAGAGCTCCACAGCACCGTTCGTATTTCGCCGTCCCGGCGAAGGATTGGTATTTCTTGGGATTCCCAGGATTCACCTCTCATGACGTGGGATAATTGGTTTAAAAATTTCTCCTGATATTCTTCAGGCAGAAGGAAGAACAGCTTCTGGCCGATGACCTCCGAAGCTTTGTATCCGGAAAGGTGCTCGAAGGCCCGATTGAATCTGGTCACGACGAAGTCCGGGTCCCAGACGATGATAGGGGCATTGGCGTAATTGATCAGGTTGTTGAGATACTCATTGCTTTCCTGCAGTGCCTCCGCCATCTCCCTATGTCTCAAGATCTCCCACATCTTGTTGAGCAGGGAGGACAGGGCATTGATATCATCGGTAGTATAATCGGTAGCTTTATTGGCCACCGCGGCCATGGCCACCACCCGGCGGTCATCCAACACCGGAACGGCCAGAAACCGCCGGATGGGGGCATGCCCTTCCGGCAGGCCTTTATTGCCGGGATGAGGGGCCGGGTAATCATTGACCACCACCGCCTGCCGCAGCCTGATACAATCCGCCCACCTGCCCGCTTTCGCCACCGGGAAGTGGATTGGCTTATTGGCCATAGAGCATTCATCCATTACCTGCTTTGACCACCGGTGGATGGTCATCTCTGACTCATCCTCGTTTATCAGGCCGATAAAGGAAAATTCGCTCTGCAAAGTGGAGCCGACTGCCTCCAGACCAAAATCCAGAATCTCTTCCCGGGGGGCAGATGCCAACTGATGGAGGTCCACCAACGCCTGTAATCGCGTGGTATGCAGGGCCAGCTCTGCTCCGGTCTGCTTGCGATTGCTGATATCCCGAACGATCTCCTGGACATACTGCCTTCCCTCCACCTGGATAAGATTGACGCTGACCTCCACAGGAAAGATGCTGCCGTCCTGGCGACGGTGGTAACCTTCATAGATCTTCCCCTGCTCGGCCAACAGCTCCTGGCTCCACTGATATAAGGCCGGCACCTCGGCTTCCGGCACTATATCCCTGATATTAAGCTGCAATAACGTTTCCCGGGTGTAACCGTAAGCCGCCACGGCTCGGTCATTGACTTCTATTAAATTGCCGTCCTGGTCCATCAGGAGAATGATGTCGTTGGCGTATTTCACCAGGTATTCAAAATGCGACAGGAGAGCCTGGCGTTCCCGTTCAAGGTGATAGAGGGTTTCGTAATGCCACTTTCTTTGGATGGCGAGTATCCATCCCAATACGGCCCCCACCATCAGGATCAAGGCAACAACACCGGTAATGATCAATCTGGCCTCACGATATAGCGGCTGATACATCTCCTCGGTATCGATTTTGGATACTATCTGCCAGGGAGTTTCGGGAATGGACCTGGTAACCGCCAGTACCTCAACACCACGGAAACCGATGCCTTCCATAGCTCCCTGCCAGCCCTCTACAGCCCGGGCAACCGGGTGTCTCCTTTCGGTTAGGGGAACTCTCAGGGTAAGCGGGGTCCCTTTGGTATGCCGCAGTTCGTTGAGAATCACCACTGCATCGCCCTCCGGTTTAATTAGGAAGGTCTCGGCAGTGGGGCTGGGGGTGAGCCAGGATTGGATCAGCGGATAGAGGAACTTACCGGTGTCGATGTTGAAAATAATTAGGCCTGCTACCTCATCTCGATGGTTCCGCCGAATGGCAACAGGGGCAATGAGATCGAGGCGAACCGTCTGGCGTACCTGATCCCGATAGAAATCGCCGAGTACCGCCTTTTTTTTGGTCAAGGCTTCCTGAAACAACCGGTGGGTTGATTCATGGATCGTTCCGGGATGCTTTTCACCGATGCTGAGGATACCCTCTCCCTTTGTATTCAATAATCGAATATTGGCATAGTCGTCCAGGGATAAAATGGTTTGCAGCCGGGAGACCAGCTCTTGCGTCTCCCCCGGGAGCCTTGCCTGATCCTGGAAAAATGTACTGAGTAAACCCCATTGCGAGATGACCAGGGCATCATTCAGGCGATCCTGACGCCATTCCACGATCTGATTTCTTTTAAGTTCGGTGATGTGACCTAAGGTTTCCTCCCAGTTTTGCCGCACCAGTTTTTTCTGATTGCCGTACCACCAGACCCCCCCGATTATGATGCAGGCTGAAAATATGCCAAAGACAAATAAGATAAGTATTGTATTATTCGGTTTTTTCTTCATACAAATTATACGCCCTCAGCCTGAAGAGAATGTGAAATTATTCCTTTGAAAAATTATTCATAGCTTGGATGAGAGATGGAAACGATTGTTGAAGCAGGGCTATAAGTTATAATCCAGCAGCTTCGAGATAACATCAAATTTCCGACTACTGAAAATTATTATTCAATCATATGATCAATAAATCACTTTTGTCTATAATTATTTTCCGGTTATTTTGACGCAAGCAGATGAGAAGTGATGCTTAAAGAACGGATGGGGGAAAAGCGGCTTTCCCCCGGCCGGCATGCATCGGATCGTCCAGAAGCTACAGTTCGAGAACCCGGCTGGTGGGATTGTTAATGAAGATCATCAGGCTGAGGAAATCACGGATATGTCTGGTGATGAGAAAATGATTGCGCACGAATTCTTTGGCCAGCCGGCCCATGCGGCGAGACATTTCGGGGCGGTGCAGGAGGTAGCGGATGCGGAAGGCGCAGCCCTCTGGGGAGTGTACCAAAAAGCCGGTGTGGTAATCACGGAGTTGCAGCACGATGCCTCCGACGGCGCCGCCGATGACCGGTTTGCCCTTCCACATGGCTTCAGTAACCGTCAGGCCGAACCCCTCCCGGATGGATTTTTGGACAATGACGTCGGCGGCCCGCTGCAGGGCATTGACCTCATAATGGCTGTCCGGGGGCAACATCAGCAAGGTGATATCGGTTTCGCCGGCGGCTGCCTCTTGGACACGGGCGAAGATCTCAGGTCCTTCCGGATCGTCGGTAGCCTCTCCGCCCACCAGCAGCAATTGACAGGGGGTATGGCGCCGTACTAACTGAAAGGCCTGAATAACGCCCAAGGGATCTTTAAAAGAATCGAAGCGGGACACCTGCAGGATTATCGGACGATCGTTGACCACACCTAATCTGGCAAGAACAGCCTGAACTTCCCCAGGAGTAAGTTCACGGTTTTTATCGCTGAAAGGATCGATGGAAGGATGGATAATGTATTGGGGATGAGCCAGGTTTTGCGCAAACCTGGACATGGAAAAGACAGAAGCATCATATTGTTTAACGAACTTGCTGAGAAATTTCCAGACCTCAAGCCGTGGCCGGGAGGCATCGATATGACAGCGCCAGACCCAGTTTTTGGCCCGGGGACGCAGATCCTCTATCAGGGCAGCAGGCTGGGGATCATGGACCAGAACGAAATCCGCTTCCCAGTCAAAGCGTCGGGCGTTTTCCCGGTTGATCTCCCGATAATGAGCCGTCATGGCGGGAGTAAATTTGACCTTATCACCCTGGAGGCCGTTGTGCATGGCCTTGGTAACTTCAAAAAAGTCAGGGTCGCCGAAGATCACCTCCCATGATGTTTCCAGGCCTAGTTGATTGAGCAGGGGCACAGCCCGGGAGAGAATTTCGGCTACCCCACCGCCGCTGCGAGTAGAGTTGACGTGTACGAAACGGGAATTTTGGAGACGATCCGCCAGCCGCCGAAGCTGGTCGATGACTTGCTGGCCAACAATGGGAATATAATCACTCAGTTCGCTCACAGGCAGCCTCCAGGTGTTCGGTGATCAGGGCCAGCAGAGTCCGGCGCAACTCAGGCAGACTATAAAAATAAATGTCGATATCCCGGATGGCCTGCACCAGTTTCGGCAGGTCGAAATTATATTCGATCCAGAAGGAAAAGTCGTCCACCTTGTGAACTTTGAGGCGCCAGCGGGCTTCAAAGAAATGGTAATAAAATGAATCCAAACCGATTCTTTGCAGTCCCTGGCAGAATTCCGTCAAGGTATTGACGGGTGTCAATGACTGAATGATGGCAGTGGAGGCCTGGCAGAGATATAGCTCAAAACCCGGCCGCGCCCATGGGATGTAGGGAAGATCCCAGAGATACTCTTCCAGAATCTCCAGCACCGCCTCCCGCACCTGAGCCATATCGGAATAATCGAAGGGATCGAAGGAACTGAGTTTCTCTGCCAGCTTGGTATCCTGCAAGGCTTCCGCGGCCCACAGGGCGAAATCATTAGGATATTCAACCTCCGGATCGGTGAGGGCCAGACGTGCTTGAAAAACATGGTAGTACAGCACATCTTCAGAAACATCGCGGAGAATCTGCAACAGCTCCCGCAGATTGCTGGCCTTCAGACCGATCGGCATCCGCAACAGGAAGCAGTCACGGAACCAGAAGGGATCATGGGCCGGTTGATTGAAAATATCATTCACGGTCGATCTTCTCTCAGGGTAATTAGTAAGATGTCCGAGCTGTTCAAAGGGATGTAAGCCATTATATCAAAAACGCCTAAAACAAACACGATGAACTAGCATATGAATCGGCATTTTCTGGTGATTACAACGAAGCATGAAAACATAACCGCGGCGGCTGCTGACGATAATGCTTTTTCTGCTCACCGCTCACGGCTCACGGCTCACGGCTCACGGCTCACTGTTTTTATATAAGCCATTTTTCGCCCTGGGGCAAAACGCTCCGGTTAATAAAAGGGCGTCCAGGCTCAGTACTGCCAACCGGCATGGTCTAAAAATACTCTGCCAGCACCTGTCTTAATCTCTGCCGGGCTCGTTTAATTAAGCCATCGACGGCGGAGGCGCTAATACCTAATAGCTCCCCAATTTCCTGGTAGGAAAAATCGCCGTCGCGTTTGAGCAGCAGGGCCTGGCGTTGATTCTCAGGCAGAGCGGACAGCGCTTCCTGTAATTTGATCGCCAACTCTTTCCCGGCCAGAAGTTCCCCAGGATCGTCGTTTGAGGTAACTAATTCTGAAAGATCATAGGCGGGCGCATCCTGAGCTTGAGGCCTTTCCAGAGGAACTTCTTTTCTGACTGCCTGGGAGCGCAATCGGTTCAGGCAATGGTTGGCAGTTATGCGGTTGAGCCAGGCAGCCACCGTACCACTGGGGGTAAAACGACTGGCATGTTGAAAGGCTTTGAGAAAAACCTCCTGAGCAGCATCTTCGGCTTCCTGGGGACGCCGGAGCAGTCTCAGGGCCAGCCGATACACCCGGTCCTGATGTCGGCGCATAAGCTCTGCAAAGGCTTGTTCATTACCTTTGGCCACCTGCCGTAGAAGTGCGTAATCCAGATCAACGACATCCATGGCGGGTTATCGGCGCCGCTTTATAGAGATGTTCTCGAAATAGCTCGGAGGGCCAGCAAGCAGCGTTACTACAATAATTATATGCATGGAAATAATCATGGCCGATTCTGGCCTCCCCCGGAAATGGAAATTTCCTGGTAGGGGCGCAGCAGCCCAAGCCCCTACAGCCGGGAGATTTGCACAGAAAAATAACTCATGCACGGAATAACAGGCAAGTACCACCAACAGATAATTTCCGTGGTCCGTCAGAACCTTGTAAAGAAAGACGGTTCCATCTTTTTTTCATTAAAACAGGGTGATGGCCCTGCCATCCGATTTTTTGACGCCCCGCAGCAGTTCCATGTGCCTCAAGACGGTGAACTCCTGCTGCAATTCGGTTTGACTCCACTTCAATCTGGCCGCGGCCTCGATCATATCGACCTCTTTTTCAGCCCTGATCAGGGCCAGGAGTTTTTCTTGATTTGGGGTCAACCGCAACCCTTGAACAGCCAGCGTGCTTTTGGCGCTGTGCACCGCCCAAGGGTCGCAAGTCTTGCTGATCTCGACTCGATTGATGTAGCAGTCTTCGCATAAACGCTCACCGCCGTATTCTCTTAGTTCCTCTTCCTCGCATATCGCCTGACATGAACTACACGTCGCCATTAAATACCTCCTTCTTATCGACCCCAAAACCGAAAAGACCCGGCTGCGCGATGCTGTAGCCGGGTCTTGTGCAAACCCTTGCAGATTGCCGGCTCACTCCTCATAACTCATAATCGCCGTCGATTTCCAGGATATACTCATCGGGTTTGGTGCCGCTGCTCACCTTAAAGGTTCCCTGTCCTTTGATGTTTTTCAATTTGCCAACGCCTTTATAGGTCTTCCAAGTTCCAGTAGTGGTTTTGTTTTTAGCATCCCGTTGGCCTTCGTAACGGCTGTAAACCTGTCCTTCCTCAAACGTGGTGACGGCATAACCCTGCATCGGTCCAGACCCCTTGATGCGGTCATGGAAGCCCACACTGCGTCGAGAGACAAACTCCCCCGCTACACCTTTTTGGTATTCGACGGCCTCACCTTCCATGGCAGTTAGCGTCAGGGTGTGGTCCATCTCATCCCCGACGTAGAGCATTTCCCTCTGGATAGTAACGATCCGATATTTCGCTTTTCTCTTCATCTGACGCCTCCGTGCTCTTTAATGATTAAATGGTTGGTCTAGTCAACGGCCGGTTAGATATCGAGTTGGCTCAGCTCCAGAGCGTTATTTTGGATAAAATCCCGACGCGGCTCAACTTTATCTCCCATCAGGATGGTAAAGATTTCATCGGCCGCTACGGCGTCTTCGATATTGACTTGCAGGAGTGTCCGGGTTTCAGGGTCCATCGTTGTTTCCCAGAGTTGTTCGGGATTCATCTCTCCCAAACCTTTAAATCTCTGAACGCTAAGACCTTTTTGGCCTTCGTTCAAGACCACCTGCACCAGCTCCTCTAAGGTGGCTATTTCCCATGTCTTAGCCCCCTCCTGAAGCCGGTAGGGCGGCTGCCGCAACTCAGCCAGAGCCTGTTGTAATTTTACCAAAGTCTGAAAATCACTGCCACTTAATAATTCCCAATCCACGCACCAGGGATTTCCATCGTTAACACCAGGGTTATAAACTAATAACTTCCAGGCCTGATGTTCCTCATCTGCTTCCAGGCGGATTTGCAAGCCTGTAGACCGGAGAGCTTCGCCCCATGTTTGCATTTTCTCCCGCTGGCGCAAGAATTCTTTGTCAATAAGACCTAGATCAATAATTCTTTTCAGGAGTTGACGATCCACTCCCCGCTTCTCAAACCGATCCATGGAATGCTGGTGAGATATCACCTTTTTCAGATAGGTAATTAAGGCGGCGTTGGTTATGGTTTGAGAATTGCCCAAGGTCAGAGTTTTTTTATCCAGACCGCGGGCCAACAGGTAGTCCTGAAACGGCCCCTCGTCTTTGAGATAAATCTTTTCGTTACCGCGGGTCAGACGATACAGAGGAGGTTGCGCAATGTAGAGATATCCCCGGCTGATCAGCTCTGCCATCTGCCGATAGAAAAAGGTTAGCAAGAGGGTACGGATATGGGAGCCGTCCACATCGGCATCCGTCATGATGATAATGCGATGATAACGGAGCTTTTCCAGATCCTGTTCTTCTTTGCCGATCCCGGCACCCAGGGCCGTAATCAGCGTCCGGATTTCCTGGCTTTGCAGCATCTTATCATAACGGGCTTTTTCGACGTTCAGGATCTTGCCTTTAAGAGGCAAAATAGCCTGAAAACGGCGATCCCGGGCCTGCTTGGCCGAACCGCCGGCGGAATCGCCCTCCACCAGGTAAAGTTCCCGTCGGGAAGGGTCCCGCTCCTGGCAATCGGCCAGCTTTCCCGGCAAGGCCAGTTCGCTGAGGCCGCCTTTTTTGCGGGCTAATTCCTTGGCCCGTCGGGCCGCTTCCCGAGCCCGGGCCGCTTCTATCACTTTGGCCAGAATCTGCTTGGCAATGGTAGGATTCTCGCCCAAATAGGTCAACAGATTCTCATAGACCAGATTTTCTACCAGACCCTTAATATCGCTGTTCCCCAACTTGGTCTTGGTCTGGCCTTCAAATTGCGGGTCCGGCAATTTGATGCTGATCACCCCGGTGAGTCCTTCCCGGACATCATCGCCGGTAAGGTGTTCTTTTAAATTTTTCGGCAGATCAGCGGTCGCCATGTACTGATTGATACAACGCGTCAGACCGGCCTTAAAACCACTCAGGTGGGTGCCTCCTTCTCGCGTATTGATGTTGTTAGCATAAGTGAAAATCTGTTCGTTATAGGTATCGTTGTATTGAAAAGCGATTTCAATGATGACCTCGGCCCTGCTGCCATTCAGGTAAATTGGCGGTTCGTGCATCAATGTCTTATTACGGTTGAGGAAGATGACAAATTCCTGGATGCCGCCTTCATAGTAAAAATCATTCTTTTTACCGGAGCGTTCGTCTTCCAACATGATACGCACGCCGCGGTTGAGAAAAGAGAGTTCCCGCAGCCTGGTGGCCAAAATATCATAACTGAAGGTGGTTTCTGAAAAAATCTCCGCATCCGGTTTAAAGCTGATCTTGGTGCCCCGCCGCTTGGTCTCGCCGGTGATCGCCAACTGCGTACTGGTATTGCCCTGTTCATAGCGCTGATGATAGACTCTACCATCCCGGCGGATTTCCACTTCCAAATATTCCGACAAGGCGTTCACCACCGAGACCCCAACGCCATGCAGGCCACCGGATACCTGGTAAGTTTTATGGTCAAATTTGCCGCCGGCGTGGAGTTTGGTCATCACTACTTCGACAGCGGGCAGATTTTCTTCTTTATGCAGGTCAACCGGAATACCCCGGCCATTGTCTTCCACGGTAACGCTGTTGTCTGAATGGATGGTGACCTGAATCTGGTTGCAATAACCGGCCAGGGCCTCGTCAATGCTGTTATCCACCACTTCATAGACAAGATGATGCAGCCCCTCCGGGCCGGTATTGCCGATATACATCGACGGCCGCTGGCGGACTGCCTCCAATCCGCCCAGCACTCGAATATTGTCAGCCCCGTAGTCGAGCATTTCTTCGGTATAACCAACTTCAGAATTTACCAAAATCTAGTCAGCCTCCTTTGCAAAAAACAGCCGGGAGCGGCGATTCTACGTTTGTACCGTTCCTGTTACATCCGTACCGTTAGCCGCCCGCTTTTCCAGGCCCTCAGGCCGCTTATAAGTCCATGGGCATTACGATGCTAAGATACTTCGGGTCATTGGCATCCCGTAAACAGAGTGGCTTTTTCTTTTTTGTCAGCTCAAAATATATTTCATCGCTCTGCATCACACTCAGCGGCTCTATCAAATAACGGGCATTGTAGCTCAGCCGGATCGGCAGGCATAATGTTTCCTCATCGCGTTCCTGTTCAGCAACAACCTCACTGTTCAGGAAATTAACAGTGATAGGCAGACGCTCATCGCCTCCGCCGATTTCGGGGTTGTGATAACGAATATCAAGCCAACCCTCGCTGACCATCATAATTACTCCCTTAAATTTTTCGGCGGATAATAAACTGATCCGTTTTAAAACGTCTAGAAAGGCACGTCGGCCTACGGTGATTCGAACTTCCGGACTTGCCGGGATTATCCGTCGATAATCGGGATATTTTTTATCTAATAGGCGAATATAGAGATACTTATCTCCCTGTCTGAGAATGATGCTCTTTTTCTCGATGCCCAAGGCGCATCGCTCTTCTTCACTGATGAGCCGCAACATCTCCGCCACACCTTTGCGGGGAATAATAATTGCTTTCTCCAGGTTGATCTGTTCGATGGCCGGGATTTCCCGATCTATCAGGGAGAGACGATGACCATCACTTGAAACGAGGCGTACGATGATCCTGCCGTCTTCGGTAATTTTTTCTAAAAGCACCCCGGTTAAATGCGGCTGAATATCATCGGCGGCAATGGAAAAAATGGTTTTTTCGAGCATCTCGCTCAGTACCGAATTTGACAGCTCTATCATCGGTTGATTTTCCAGTTTGGGCAGTGGTGGAAAATTTTCGACCGGCAACCCTAAAAACTGGTAGCGGGCATCACCCACCTGAATGACGAGATTGCTGTTCTCGGTGCTTTCAAGGCTGATCGTCCCCGCCGGCAATTCGCGCAGGATATTATAGAAACTGACGGCCGGAACCGTCAGGCCGCCTTCTTCTTCCACTTGGGCCGGATAGTAACCGGAAAAGCTCACTTCATAATCTGTTGCCGAAATTTTTAGCTGGTTATTGCCGGCTTCAAGTAAACAGTGAGATAAGATCGGGGTATGTCCCCGACGATCGATAACGCCTTGAGTTCGACCTGCTCCTTGTAGAAGGGCGTCCTTCTCGATATGCAGTTTCATGTTTTCCTCAAGATTAAAATTAGCTTATTCTTTAATAACCTTTATAAAGGCTAACGAATGTTTATATTGTACTTAACATATTAATATTATAGCATTTTTTATCAACATAACAGTTTCATTTTTCGACTTTTCAGGCAACGCTAAACGAGATCTTAGGGAAAGGGAAAGCCGACAGCCCATAAGCATACTAATGTTCCCGGATAGATTCAAACTTGTGATCATAACGGCTTTCCCATCGGGTTAATCCTGTAGAACAGCACCCTGGCTGCCGGAGGTCACCTGGCGGCTGTAGCGATAAGCATAGCCGTGTTTGATCTTGGGTTCCGGGAGCTTCCACTGGGCCCGACGCCGGACCAGCTCGGTTTCGTCCACCTTCAGGGTGAGGGTTTTGCCGGGAATGTCGATCAGGATAGCATCACCCTCTTGAATGAGTCCAATGGGGCCGCCGGCGGCCGCTTCGGGGGAGATATGACCGATGGCTGCGCCCCTGGTGCCGCCGCTGAAGCGGCCGTCGGTCAGCAAAGCCACCTCTTTGTCGAGACCCATCCCGGCGATGGCGGCTGTGGGAGTCAGCATCTCCCGCATACCTGGTCCACCCTTGGGGCCTTCGTAGCGGATGATCACAACATCGCCGGGGTGGATGGCGCCTCCCAAAATAGCGTTAGCGGCTTCTTCCTCTGAGTCAAAGACTCGGGCCCGGCCCTCGCGAACCAACATCTGGGGATCAACGGCGGATTGTTTCACCACCCCACCTTCCGGGGCAAGATTACCCTTTAAAATGGCGATGCCTCCTTGGGTATGGTAAGGGTGGTCAAGGCTGCGAATGATTTCGTCATCCAAGACCCTGACCCCGGCCAGGTTTTCTGCCATAGTTTTCCCGGTAGCGGTCAACGGCTCGCCATTGATCAGACCGGCCTGCCAAAGCCGCGCCATAACTGCCGGCACCCCGCCGGCGCGATGCAGGTCTTCCAGATGGTACATCCCGCCAGGGCTGAGGCTGCAGATATGGGGAGTTTTTTCACTGATGGTATTGAATAGATCCAGTGGCAAGTCTATCCCGGCTTCATGAGCCATGGCTGGAATATGCAAAACGGTGTTGGTAGAGCATCCGAGGGCCATATCCACCGTCATGGCATTTTGAAAGGCGGTGAGGGTGGCGATCTGACGCGGTAGAATCTGTCGGCGGACCAGCTCCATGATCTGCCTGCCGCCTTGTTTGGCCAAGCGATAACGGGCCGCAGAAATCGCCGGGATGGCACCATTGCCGGGCAGAGCCAATCCCAAGGCCTCACTCAGGCAGTTCATAGAATTGGCGGTGAACATACCGGCGCAGGAGCCACAGCCCGGACAGGCGGCGTCTTCGATCTCCTTGAGTTCCGCTTCGGTCATTTTTCCGGCTTTGACGGCGCCGACGCCCTCAAAGACCGTGATGAGGTCAATAGCTCGGTTTTGCAGGCGGCCAGCCAACATCGGACCGCCGCTGATCACCAGGGCAGGGATGTTCAAACGCAGGGCGGCCATTATCATGCCTGGAATAATTTTATCACAGTTAGGAATCAGCGCCAGGCCATCGAAGGGATGGGCCATAGCCATGACTTCGATAGAGTCGGCGATTAATTCCCGGGAAGCCAGGGAATACTTCATACCGACGTGATGCATGGCGATGCCGTCACAGACGCCGATAACGCCGAATTCGATCGGTGTGCCCCCGGCCATCCGGATGCCGGCTTTAACCGCTTCGCTGATTTTGTCCAGGTGTATATGGCCAGGGATGATTTCGTTTTTGGCGTTGGCAACGCCGATGAGCGGCCGCTGCAATTCTTCTTCGGTGTAACCCATGGCCTTCATTAAGGACCGATGCGGTGATTTTTCCACACCGGTTTTCATCAGATCACTCCGCATGAAACAATCCTTTCTGATCTTTTAAACGTTCCTCGATGAGCCCCTCGAGTGCGGCTTTGGTTTTCTCCTGGTCTATCTGGCGTTTGATAAATTCCAGGCGGCTTTCCGTCCAGGCCAATCCCTCTTTGGAGGCAATAAACAGGCGCAGCTGAAATTTTTCTTCGAGGGAGACCAATTCCTTGCGTTTTTTATTGAGCAGGTAATTGGTGACTTCCTGAGGCAAGAGGGCCCGAACTTCCTGAATGTCGTTTTTCGCGGCTTCATGGCAGATTTTTCGAATCAGACTCAAGCCGCTGGCTTCCACCGATTTGATGAGACCGCGTCCCTGACAATGCGGACAGGTAATATACAGGCTTGTCTGCACTGCCGGACGCAATCGCTGGCGGGAGAGTTCCAGCAGCCCGAATTTGGAAATCTGCCCGACTGTTACTCGGGCCTTCTCTTTTTTAAGTGCCGCCTTCAGTTCTTTTTCTACTTCTTTGCGGTGCTTACGGTCTTTCATATCGATAAAATCGATGACGATAAGACCGCCTAGATCGCGCAGGCGCAACTGCCGGGCAATCTCTTGAGCCGCCTCCAGGTTGGTCTTAAAAGCCGTCTCCTCCACTTCCTTGGGGGAAATGCAACGCCCGGAATTGACGTCTATCGCTACTAAGGCCTCGGTGGGATTGATAACCACGCCCCCTCCGGATTTTAACGGCACCTGGTTGTCGTAGAGACGCTCGAGTTGCTCTTCGATCTGATACTTGGAAAAGATGGGGCGCTTTTCTTTATAGAGTTTCAATACATTGGTATGCTTTGGAGAAAAGGCCTTGAAAAAATTCTTTATCTGGGTAAAAGTCTCGACGTCATCGATAAGGATCTCGTTGATATCGGCGGTGTAATAATCTCGAATAGTGCGGATGACAAGATCTAACTCTTTGTAGATCAAGGCAGGTGCCGGAGATTGCCCGGCGTTCTTTTTGATTTCCTGCCAGATATTGTTCAGGTATTGATAATCTTTTTGTAACTCACGCTTCTTGGCAGCCTCGCTGGCCGTGCGTACAATCAGGCCCATGCCATGGGTCAGATTGAATTCTTTGATAAGTGCTTTGAGTTCCTGCCGTCGGGCCTCTTCTTCGATCTTGCGGGATATGCCGATCTGTTCCTGACCGGGCAGGAGGACCAGAAACCGTCCTGGCAGGGAGATATAGGTCGTGAGATAGGCGCCTTTGGAGGCGATCTCTTCTTTGATAACCTGGACAAGAAGTTCCTGTCCCTTTTTCAGGACTTCTTGAATCTTGGGCCGTGATCGCTGTGGGGCTTCGGGCTGAAAATATTCCGGATGTATTTCTGAGATCGGTAAAAAACCCTGCCGCTCGGCGC
The DNA here is from genome assembly GCF_000195295.1 of Desulfobacca acetoxidans DSM 11109. Lineage (NCBI taxonomy): Bacteria > Pseudomonadati > Thermodesulfobacteriota > Desulfobaccia > Desulfobaccales > Desulfobaccaceae > Desulfobacca > Desulfobacca acetoxidans. Next base: position 580,616 of record NC_015388.1, on the reverse strand, counting down.
CATAATGAACAAAAGCTGCCTGGAGACTGGGTTCGATATTCGAAATGACGCCTTTGTAAATGTTGCCTTTAAGCTGTTCTCGACTGGCCGCCTCCAGGGCAAATTCCTCTAACTTGCCATCTTCAACGATGGCCACCCGGAATTCTTCCGGATCGGAGGCGTTAATCAGCATTTTATGGATGGGACTCATACAGTTATTGAAAAAGTTCCCCTTGGACCAGCGACCGCTTTCTGCTTCCGCCGTATCTTATACCAGGGCCCGTTCTGCTTCCTTTGTCTGTTGATGATTGGTCGGGAGGTTGAAAAGCTGTTCACTATGCCTAAATTAGAAATAATTTTAAATGGATAATTGTTTAATTGTATCCGCTTTTTTTTTGAGTGTCAATGACATCTTCGGATATAAGAAAGAATTATTGCCTTCGACATTTCAGAAAACGGCCATAGCGGATCCCGGAAGACTACCATTGGCCCAAGTCCTTAAGTTTGATCTCAATTTAGTGTAAGACATTGTAAAAACATATTAATTTATTCAAAAAGCGAATTAATTGTTGGAAATGTTTGTGGTCTGTATGATACTCTTTCAGTGAAAAAGGCGATCATGGAATGATGATCCTGAGAGATTGCCGGTCTTCACGAAATTTTTGGCCTTCTCAATGTTCTCATTAAGTAAGAAAGGAACGATGATGTTTAAACAGATGCTGCTTCTAGTCTTTACCCGCCAAAGGCTTGCCGGGATCTTGGCCCTGTTCGTCTGCGTGTCAGCCTTCGCCTGGGTAGGCGAGGTCGAAGCAGTGAGGAGACCCGTCATGGTAAAATTACAAACTTCCTTAGGTGATATTGTACTTGAGCTCAATGTGGAGAAAGCCCCAAATACGGTGGCAAACTTCCTGCGGTACGTCAAAGACGGATTTTACGACGGCACTATCTTTCACCGAGTGATCAACGGATTTATGATCCAGGGTGGCGGAATGGACGCCCAGATGAAGCAGAAGGCCAACCGGCCGCCCATTAAGAACGAAGCAGATAACGGGCTTACCAACGATGCCTACACCATTGCGATGGCCCGCACTGCCGTCCCGGATTCCGCCACCTCGCAGTTTTTCATTAACGTAGCCGATAATCAAAGCCTCAATCACACCGGCAAGAACCCTGCCGGTTGGGGTTATGCCGTTTTTGGCAAAGTGGTGCAGGGAAAAGACGTGGTGGACAAAATCAAGGCCGTTCCCACTACCAGCAAGGGCTTTCATGCTGACGTTCCGGTGACGCCGGTAACTATTATCCAGGCCAGTATTATCGAACCGTGAGGAGTGGGGAGTCCTCGGAGGGCACAGGAAACAGCGTCCTAGAGAGGTAATTTTTATGTCTTGCGGGGGCCTTGTAAAGAATAACAATTAATTTTTCCTCGGCAAACAGTACTAGGGACATCAATTATGGACATTATTCAGCAGGTGCGGCAAGGCGACATCCGGGCTACGGCCCGATTAATGCGGGACCTGGACGAGGGTGATCCCGCCGCTCGGGAAATCCTCAAAGGCCTCTACCAGTATACCGGCCGGGCGCATATCATCGGGATTACGGGATCCCCCGGAGTGGGCAAGAGCACTCTGACAGACCGCATGATCCAATTGCTGCGCCAGCAGGGTCTGACCGTAGGTGTGGTGGCGGTGGATCCGACCAGCCCCTTCTCCGGTGGCGCTATCCTGGGAGATCGCATCCGGATGCAGCGTCACGCCACCGATGAAGGCGTCTTCATCCGCTCTTTAGCTACCCGCGGGCATTTTGGGGGGCTAACGGCCTCGTCCCGGGCCGTCGTCAACGTCCTGGATGCTATGGGTAAGGATTTTATCCTGGTGGAAACAGTAGGCGTGGGTCAGGACGAGGTGGAGATCGCCAGCGCCGCCCACACTACCATCGTAGTGACGGTTCCGGGAATGGGAGACGATATTCAGGCCATCAAGGCAGGTATTCTGGAAATCGGCGACCTGTTTGTTATTAATAAAGCTGATCGGGAAGGAGCTGACCGCACCTATCAGGATCTGGTGAACATGATTGATCTGCGCCAGCCGAATCGGGAGGACGGTTGGCGTCCTTTGGTCTTCCGGACCGAAGCCCCCAAAAATTTAGGTGTTCCCGAACTTATGGCCGCCGTATTCGAGCACCGGGACTATCTACGCCGGGAGGGCGGCCGGGAGCTGGCCCGGGTTATGGCTCCCCGACTGCGGGGGGAGCTAATGGACCTCATCATGCAGGGCATTCGGGAGCAGATCATTTCCCATATGCTGTCGGCGAATGGCGTGAAACAGATATTGGCCGACATCGCCGCCAAAAAAACCGACCCCTACTCCATCAGCGATGAGATCGTGGCCCAACTGCGGCGGAGATGCGATTTGTAAGTTAGGAAGCCGGGGGTGAGGGAAAAAACCGGATCAAGCTAGCCTAAAGGTGTCTTAAGTAATATTCGTTCAAGTTGCAAATCTATCCGGTCCTGTTGAGGAGGCTGCGTGAAGAAAATCGAAGCAATTATCCAACCCTTTAAACTGGAGTCTGTGAAAGAAGCCTTGCACCAAATTAATATTCAAGGGATGACGGTTACCGAAGTAAAGGGTTTTGGCCAACAAAAAGGCATGCGGGAGGTTTATCGGGGCATGGAGTACCAGGTGGATTTTATTCCCAAGGTAAAGATCGAAATCGTAGCTCCGGATGACAAGGTAGTGGCCATTGTGCAGGCGATTCAGGAACAGGCGCGCACCGGACGTATCGGCGACGGCAAAATCTTCGTCTACCCGGTCTCGGAGGCCATCCGCCTCCGCACCGGCGAATCCGGAGATACGGCGCTTTAAAAGCCGGGGAAAGGGAGGAGGCAAAAGGCAAAGGGGAAGATGAACTGGTATCCCATCTTTCTTAGAGAAATACTGATCTTTAAACGGCGTGTGCTGCGGTTGGGTTTTGTCCTGTCCACCATGTTGACGCCGTTGCTCTATCTGTTGGTCTTCGGCGTCGGTCTCGGGCGGCGGGTGTCCATCGGTGGCAGCAGTTATTTGGACTACCTGATGCCGGGTTTGGTAGCGGTGACCTCGATGATCAATTCCTATACTTGGATCGCCAATGGCATGACCGTTTCCCGCCTGTTCTTCCGAACCTTTCAGATTTATATCCAGGCGCCGGTGAGTGCAGGTGCCATCATGTGGGGCGAAGTGCTTGCCGGCATGGTGCGCGGGCTGTTTGCCTCAATCATTCTGTTGGGTTGCGGTTGGGTGGTGGGCAGCCGTCTGGCCCTTAATGGTATTTTTCTAACCGCCTTGTTGGTCAATTGTTTTCTGTCGGCATCCATGGGAGTTATCGTCGGTTTAAAATCCCGCTCGCATGACGATGCCGCCAGTTTCACCAATTTTTTTATCATGCCCATGGCCTTTTTTAGCGGCACCTTCTTTCCGGTGGAGGAGATGCCGTGGGTGGTACAGAAGTTTATCTTCCTCCTGCCCCTGACGCACACCAACATATTGCTGCGATACCCGGAATGGTCAATGTCCTCCCTCGTTTCTTTTGCCTTTTTGGTCTTTTATGGTTTGGCCACCTTCTGGCTGGGGATTCTGCTGATCCGTCGCTACGACGAATGAGAGACATATTGGGCGGTAGCAATCAGTCCTGCTGATCGCCTGCAAAACAAGATTGCCATTTTTGGCTTTGTGCTGCGAGGGGCACCGCTGCAGTTTCCGGATGAACCGTAAATAAATCTTATCATTTCATATCAAAAAAAATTTAGAAATTTTACAAGATGCCGATGTCTCATTAGTATGAGATTTCGGTAACTCCTTATAAGAGTATGCTGTCTGTAGCACAGCCGATAATCCAATCCATTCAACCGATTATAGTCCCAGGAAGGTATAGTGCATGTTAAAAGGATTGTACTATTTAATTCAGAGTACCACGGAACCTTTCTATACGGTGATTTGGCAGACTCGATATTTTTTTATTGATTACTGGTCCCTGGTGCATTTCGCCAACGGCTTCATAATTATGCTCATTCTGCAAAATATGAAGGTCAGGCGCCCATCTGTAATGCTCACGTTCTTGCTGTTGCTCTGGGAAATAGTCGAACTCTGGTTTGTCTACGCCGCGATCGATGTATTTCGACCTGAGATTATTCCCGATCAGTTTACTGATCTGATTATTGGCCTGTTAGGCGGATTGGCGCGCCTAAAGGTTTCTTGCCGCCAGAAGGCAACCCGCTGGCGCCTGGGAGGGGTGTACCAATTTTCCCCGGACATGTTGGCGGAACTGGCTGTTGCCGTGGGCATGGCCTGCATCTGGGTAACCTACTATGATTATACTTACAACGTACCCTTTTTTAATTCTCCCGGTCTCAACTGGTTTGCCTGTACGTTATGGAGCCTTTGGCTGTTCTTTATTCTCTGCGTCTACAATTTCTGGCACTATCTGCTGAATAGTACACTCATGAGTCTGGCGGCAACCTGGCTTGTTTATTTTCCTCTTCTGCTGTTATTTGAAGGCATCGGTTATTATATCTTGGAAATCCGCCTCGTAACTACCGAAAGCCCATTGATGTTCGGCTTAATCCATGGCACCCCCACACTTAAGGGGTTTTATCTGATCGCCTGTTTTCTGGCGGTTTTTTTAAGTTATGCATTTAAAGCGGCAATAAAAATGTGTTTTCCCAAGGCCCAGCCAATCCTTTGGAAAGATCAAAAAATAGGATTTAATTCCTGATAATTGCTATTACCCTTCGGCCACCTGCGATCCATGAACACCATCCGAAGTCATTTTGTTATTGACTCGCCACTTGTTTTCTTGGTAATGAGCATTTACGATTCAATTCCTTTGCGGGCCTTTACGCCGGCGTGATAGTAATGCTTGATGTTTTTCATCTCGGTGACCAAATCGGCGGCCTCAATGATTTCTTGAGGAGCATAGCGGCCGGTGAGGACTACTTCTACATGGGGAGCTCGAGCCTGCAGTAATTTCAGAACTTCAGGTACGGAAACCAGTTCAAAGTAGAGCGCGACATTGATTTCATCCAAAATGACCAGATCATAATCACCCCTACGGAGAATATCTTTAGCTAAATTCATAGCTTCTTTAGCCCGCTGGGCATCTTCCGGACCGGCTTTGCCTTTGCGGATGAACCCTCCCAAACCGGTCTGGCGGATGACAAACTTATCCCCGAACTGCTGTGTCGAAAACAATTCTCCGGTATCATCGCCCTTGAGAAACTGCAACATGAATACTTTTAAACCACGGCCCAGGGCTCGCAGCGCCAATCCGAGGGCAGCGGTAGTCTTGCCTTTTCCTTCTCCGGTGTAAATCTGCACCAGACCCTGTTCTAACTTTCCCACTAGTATCATCCCTTCCTTGCTGCAGTTATGTCGGGCAGCCTCGTGCTCCCAACATGGTTTTTTATACCATGAAATCATAGGATCACAACATATTTCAGTTGCTTGCCTGCCCTTTTCTGATCCCGCCCTCGACACTGCAGAACATTACTGCAAACCCGTTTTGAGGCTAACCACTTGACGGTAGCCTAGAATAAGCATATTCTTAGCGGCAATACAACGTACCAGAAGGAAATCCGAGTATGTCGATAGTGCCGCCATTTCGGGTGGCTTTCCTGAGCGGCGGAGCTAAAAGTGGCAAGAGTACTTTGGCGCAGCGGTGGGCAGAGGCTCTGCCGCCGCCGCGTCTGTATGTGGCTACGGGTGAAGCCCTGGACGAAGAAATGGCCGCCCGTATCGCCCATCACCAACGGGCACGCGGGCCGCAGTGGCAGACCTGGGAAGAGCCCCTGGCCCTGGCCGCAGTTCTGCACGAGGCCAATGGCCGCTATGGGGTTATTCTGGTGGATTGTCTGACGCTATGGCTGTCAAATCTTCTAACTCATGATCATCAATTCGGCCATCCGGAAAGCGCCGCCGACCAATTTTGCAAGACTCTGGAAGGCTTGACTACACCGATCATTCTGGTCAGCAACGAAGTGGGCTGGGGAATCGTCCCCGAGAATTCCCTCGCCCGACGTTTTCGCGATCTGGCCGGCCGGTTGAATCAACAGGTTGCCGCCCTGGCGGATGTGGCTGTCCTGGTGGTAAGCGGTTTGCCGCTCTATCTTAAGGGGAGGCAAATCTTATAATTTCCACATGGGGTGAGTGTATTTTATGAATTCAGCAATAATTCAAGAGACCGCCAGCCGGATTCAACCTCTGAATCCGGCATGGCGAGCTCAAGCTCAGGCGCGCCTGGACCGGCTGACCAAGCCCCAGGGCAGTTTGGGGCGTCTCGAAGAACTGGCCGCCTGGTATGTCGCCGTTCGCGAGGACCTGAAGTCCTCCTTGAAAAAGAAAGTCGTGATGATATTTGCTGCCGACCACGGAGTAGTGGCTGAAGGCGTCAGCGCCTATCCCCAGGACGTCACCTTTCAGATGGTGGCCAACTTCCTGCAGGGGGGGGCCGGCATCAATGTCTTGGCCCGGCATGTAGGCGCCGAAGTGCAGGTGGTAGACATTGGCGTCAAATATGACTTTAGCGGATTCTCAGGTCTCATCTCCCGCAAGGTGGCTTTTGGCAGCCGCAACCTGGCGCAGGAGGCCGCCCTGAGCCGCGCAGAAGCCGAAGCGGCTATTAACGTCGGCATCGAACTGGCCCAGGAGAATATCGCCGCCGGGGCGGATGTGCTGGCCACCGGTGAAATGGGTATCGGCAACACGACGCCGGCGGCGGCCCTCGCAGCCGTCTTTACCGGGGAGCCGGCCGCAACTGTCACCGGCCGCGGCACCGGAGTGGACGACGCTGGCTACCGCCGGAAGGTCGAAGTGATTGAGCGTGCTCTAGCTCTCCACCAACCAGACCCTCGAGATCCTGTCGAAGTCCTGGCCAAGCTGGGCGGGTTGGAGATCGGCGGCCTGACCGGACTCATCTTGGGGGCCGCGGCGGCCCGGCGGCCGGTACTGTTGGATGGTTTCATTGCCACTGCTGCCGCCCTGGTGGCGGCCCGTCTCTGCCCGGCAGTATCGGATTATCTCAAAGCGGCTCACCGATCCGCAGAATTTGGCCATCAGGTAATGTTAGCATCCCTGGGTCTCAGGCCCCTGCTGGACCTGGACCTGCGTCTGGGGGAGGGAACCGGCGCCGCCCTGGGCATCAACCTGCTGGAGGTGGGCCTAAAAATTTATCACGAGATGGCTACCTTTGCGGAAGCCGGGGTGAGCGGCAAAGATTCATGATCAAAACCTTGAGCCTGGCCCTCACCTTTCTTACCATTATTCCCTGGCCGCGCCAGGCCACGGCCGATCACCAGGAACTGGCCAACTCCATGGCCTGGTTCCCGCTGGTAGGCCTCTTGCTGGGCGGCATCTTATCGGCCGCCGCCCTGGGTTTAAGCCACATTCTCCCCCCGGTAGCTGCGGCAGCCTTGCTGACGGCCCTGCTGACCATTGCCAACCGGGGGTTGCACCTGGATGGATTGGCGGACACCCTGGATGGCTTAGGAGGTGGCCGGGGTCGGGAAGATTCCCTGCGCATCATGAAGGATCACGCGGTGGGGGCCTTCGGAGCAGTGGGAATTGTCCTCATTCTGATGGTTAAATTCAGTTTCTTGGCTGGCGTGTTAGAGCAAAAGGCCTGGTGGCCAATCTTGATCTTTCCGGTGGTAAGCCGGGGAGCCATGGTGCTCCTGGCCTATCTGTCGCCCTATGCCAGAAGTGAGGGGGGATTGGGAGAGGCCATGACCACATTTACTTCGGGGCGCACCTTGATTTTTGCTAGCAGCAGCGCCCTCCTGATCGTAGGCCTGATCGGCAGTTGGCGCGGGTTGGTATCTCTAATCGCCGCTGCCGCCGTCACCATTCTGGCGGCCATTTACTTCTGGCGGCGCCTGGGGGGCGTTACCGGGGATGTATTCGGAGCATTGAATGAAGTTCTCGAAGTCCTGGTACTCGCAGTCTGCCTGATTCAGGTCTGATGGCAATTCATACTCAAATTAGGAAGCGTTGCCCACCATCCGGTTAAAAACCTGCACCCAGTTTCTTCTGCAAGAAGAAATTACCCAGTATCTTCTGTAAACCTGATCTCTTATACCTCAGCCGTCTCTAACCTGTCTGGCTGACCTTGTAAAAACTGCTGGACCGGCTCCAACCGGGACTGACGGAAGCTCTGAGGATCGGTGTGGCTGATTATCTGCCCCTGGTGTAAAAAAGCGATAGAGTCGGCCAGGGAGAAGGCCAACCCGAGATCGTGGCTGATAATAACGGCGGTTACCTTGAGCCGCCGGACGGTGGCGGCGATCAACTCGCCGATGGTGGTGGTCATGATCGGATCCAGACCGGTGGTCGGTTCATCAAAAAGCAGAATTTCCGGCTCCAGTACCAGGGCTCGAGCCAGCGCCACTCTTTTGCGCATACCGCCGGAGAGATCACCCGGCATTTTGTCTAAAATACCGCTTAATCCGACCTGATATAATTTTTCGCGCACTGCTGCTTGAATCCTGGCGCGGTGCCAGTCGGTGTGCTCGGTCAGGGGGAAGGCCACATTTTCGCCCACCGTAAGCGAATCAAAGAGGGCGCCATGCTGGAAGAGGTAGCCGAAGCGTTGCCGCAGGGTAAAAAGTTGTTTCTCTGATAAATTAGCCAGATCCTGTCCCATTACCTGCACCTGACCGCGGTCCGGGGACATCAGGCCCAGAAGATGCTTTAAGAGAACACTTTTACCGCCGCCGCTGCGCCCGAGGATGACGGTGATCTCCCCCGGAGTGATGGCGAGGCGAACGCCCCGCAATACCTCCAAGCCATTAAAAGATTTATGGACATCGATTAACTGAATGATTGCCGCTACTGCTGTGGTCATACCTCGAATCCACCTGCAAGCACTAGAATAACAAGGCCGTCAGAATATAATCGGCAATAAGAATGGAAATGGCGGAATAGACTACGGCTCTGGTGGTTACCAGCCCGACCCCCTCGGCGCCGCCTTTGGCCTGCAGGCCCTCGTAACAACTGATGAGAGCCAACAGCAGGCCGAAGATGACGGACTTGAACAGACCGTTGTAGAGGTCGGAACTATTCACCATTTCCAACATTTTTTGCATAAAGGTGCCAGGGTTGACGTCCAGGAGAATGACACCGACAAAATAGCCCCCGACAATACCGATATAAACCGCTATTACCGTTAAGAGCGGCGTCATGATGACAGCAGCCAACAGACGGGGCAGGGCCAGGTAGTGTACCGGCTGCACTGCCATGGCCAAAAGAGCGTCCACCTGTTCCGTTACCTTCATGGCGCCCAACTCCGCGGCCATGGCGGAGCCGGCGCGCGCCGCCACCATCAGCGAAGTCAAGACCGGGCCGAGTTCCCTGGTCATGGAGAGGGCTACGGCGCCGCCTAGGAGACTTTCGCCCCCAAACTTGCGGAAACCATAATACGCCTGCAACGCCAAGACCATACCGGTAAACAATCCCGTCAGGACCACGATAAAAAAGGATTTAACCCCGATAAACTCGAGTTGTCGGAAAAAATGCCGCCACCGGTAAGGACGCCGGGGCAGCCAGAGCCCGGCTTGAGCCAACAACAGGGCCATGCCGCCCAGCTCCTGGAGGAAATGGACCCATAACCGGCCAAGAGTAGTAAGAAAAAGCACAATACAATCCTTCCAGAGACTTATGGAATGGCGTCAGGAGTTAACCCGGCGCGCCGGGCACTTGAACGCCCGTCCCATGAATGGCTATGCTTCGGGGCGATTGCGATATCCCCAGGAAACCGCCTTCGACTTTTATTCGATAATACTCAATTTAATATACCAGGCGAGCAGGGGTCAAGCATCTAGAAAATAACCCCAGCAACCGAAGCTTTGGGGCTCAACTTTAAGCCAGCAACAGCAAAATATCCTTAAATGATCTGAACTTCAAATTGAAACGTCGGATTACCGGAGCAATAAACCTGGAAACTACCGTCTAGTATCATCTGCTACGAGATACAGTCCTACCCAGGTGTAACTGAGTTCGACCGGCGGCTCCGGCTCCCAGCGGTCCCGGGTGAGCCGCTGGCTAAGCCGCCAACCCTGCTCGAAGTAAAAATCGGCAACGAGACCTTCCTGGGAATCTCGGAAACCTGAAAGAATCAGTCCGCCTCGAAAGTCGGCCAGGCGGAGCAATTCCTCCTGTTTCTCCATCTGCACCACAAAAGGCAGATTGACGACAATGAGATGGAAACCGGGTTTCAGGGCTTCAGTGGAGCCGTGCAGCCAACAGACGCCGGTGGTCAAGCGGTTGCGCTGAGCATTTCTCCGGGAAGTGCGCAGGGCACGGCCGGAGATATCGCAGCCGAGGATCAAAGGGATGCCCAGCAAGGCCCCGGCCAGCGCCAAGACCCCGGAGCCGCAACCTAAGTCCAGCAGCGAGGCAGGTTGTTGCTCCTGGCAGGCCGCGACCATGAGCTCCAAACAGAGTCGGGTGCTGGGATGGCTGATGGGAAAAGTGCCGGAGTTGGACAGCCGCACCACTTTCTGCCCCTGCCGGGGCCAACAGGGGCGCCAGCGGGAACAGAGAAGGATTTTTGGGGTCAGAGATAACAGCATCCTTCCAAAATTGAGTCAGGAAACATAATGTTTACCCGGTATCAGGAGACGGGTAGATGCCCTGTGTAGTCCCGATTTTGAAAATATTCATGCTCTTGGTCTTTCCCAGATTCTCAGCCGCCATCACTTCGGCCCCACCTGATAATACTCCAACCCTAATACCACAAAGGCCAGGAGCAGACGGTAGAGGACGAAGATTATGAAAGTGTGGCGCTGCAGAAACCGCAGGAGGTAGCGGATGGTGAGATAACTCGACACGATGGCTGCCAGAAAGCCCAGGACATACGGCAACGTCAAGAAATTATTAGCGCCGCTCTTCAACAATTTGAGGCCTTGATGCACTCCGGCCCCGAAGATAATGGGGGCGGACATGAGAAAGGAAAAACGGGCAGCCGTTTCGCGGGTGAGCCCCAAAAATAATCCCATGGTCATGGTGCTGCCGCTGCGGGAGACGCCCGGCATAATAGCCAGAGCCTGGGCACAGCCGACGAGCACGGCGTCCTTCAGGGTGATGCCGGGCAGCCGCCGCTGATGTCGGGCTACCCGGTCTGCCAGGTACAACAAGATGCCTAACACTGCCAGGAGGACGGCAATCCGGGTAGGCGTCCGAAAGATGGTCTCCGCCTGCTTTTCCAGGAAATAGCCGGCGGCGGCGCCTGGAAGGGTGGCAATAACCAGGTACCAAAAGAGGCGGCGTTCGAAACGGTTGTGCCGCCCGGGACGCCAGAGCGCCGCTGCCATACCCTGCCAATCCTGCCAGAAGTAGGCGATCAACGCTACTAAAGTCCCAACATGCAACAGTATATCAAAAGTAAGCCCGGCCTCCTGAACTCCCAAGTAATGCTCCAATAAGACCAAATGGGCAGAGCTGGAGATCGGCAGAAATTCCGCCAGACCTTGGATGATCCCTAACAAAATGGCGTGTGCGATGTCCATGTCGTGAATCTCTCTTTCTTACTGCTTGGGCCACTGCCGGACAGAATCAAATAGGTGGTTTAAGAAGGTGAAAGGTGGAAGCCTGTTCAAAGGCGTGCGCGGCCTTAAGGAGCGTCGATTCGTCAAAGTGCCGGGCCAGGAGTTGCAGGCCGATGGGGAGCCCCCCGGAGTTGAGGCCGCAAGGCACCGAGATGCCCGGAATGCCAGCCAGATTTGCCGAGATAGTAAAAATATCAGAAAGATACATAGTCAACGGATCGTCCATCTTTTCCCCCAAGCGAAAGGCCGTGGTGGGCGCCACGGGGGTGGCTACAATCTGACAGGTCTGAAAGACCTCGTCAAAGTCCCGGCGGATGAGGGTTCTTACCTGCGAAGCCTTTTTATAATAGGCGTCATAATATCCGGCAGACAAGGCATAGGTCCCGAGCATAATGCGGCGTCGGACTTCAGCTCCCAAACCCTGGGCCCGAGTAGCGCAGTACATATCCATTAGATCGTTGGCCTCAGCAGCGCGGAAACCATACTTGACGCCGTCATAACGGGCCAGGTTAGAACTTGCTTCGGCCGTAGCGATGAGGTAATAGACCGCCACGGCGTATTGAGTGTGCGGCAGGCTGACCTCAACCAGTTCAGCCCCTAATCCCTTAAAGGTCTCGAGAGCGGCTCGCACCGCTTGCTCCACCTCCTCCTCCATGCCGGCAATGAAATATTCTTGCGGAACGCCGATTTTTAATCCTTTGATGTCTTGATTGAGGGCCTGAGAATAGTCCGGGGTCGGAACCGGCGCCGAGGTTGAGTCTTTTGGATCATAGCCCGCCAGAAACTGGAGCAGCAGGGCGCAATCGGCAACATCCTTAGTAATAGGGCCGATCTGATCCAAAGAACTGGCAAAGGCGACCAATCCGAACCGGGAGACCCGCCCATAGGTGGGTTTCAAGCCGACGACGCCGCAGTGGGAGGCCGGTTGACGGATAGAACCGCCGGTGTCACTGCCCAGAGAAGCCAGGCAAAGGTCGGCCGCCACCGCCGCGGCGGAACCCCCACTAGAGCCACCGGGGATGCAATCAAGCCGCCATGGATTGCGCGTTGCTCCAAAAGCCGAATTCTCCGTAGAAGAACCCATGGCGAACTCATCCATATTCACTTTACCGAGGATGACCGCACCCGCCTCCCGCAGCCGGTGCATAACGGTAGCGTCATATGGCGGCACATAGTTTTCAAGCGATCTGGAGGCGCAGGTAGTGCGAAGCCCCTGGGTAACGATGAGGTCTTTGATGGCCAAGGGGATGCCGGTCAAGGGTGTTGCCCGGCCGCTGGCCAACCGCCGGGTTGCCTCTTGGGCCTGGGCGAGGGCCTGCTGGGCCTCTACCGTTATGTAACAGTGCAAAGTGTCATCGAATTGGGAAATCCGGTCTAAGAATCCTTGGGTCAGCTCCACCGGAGAGATTTCCCCTCGCAGCATGAGAGGATGCAATTGCTGGATGGTCAAAGATTGCCATGATACGGTCATCAGTCCGACTCCATATGATGCGGATATCACCCAAGGCTGTTGCCGGATACCGTATCCTGGCAACACGCCAGAGAAATTCAGAGTTTAAATTTGAAGCAATACTTCAGCTATCGGATACAATAAATCAAAGAATGGGGGGCAGTGCCCATCCTACAGCTCTACAGCACCGACATGCCCATGCGTAGGGGCAAATTTTGTATTCGCCCCGAACAACTCCGTTCGCCTCTGGCCCCGGCTTTTATCAATAGCTGCCGCAGTTAAATTACTCTGGGAACGACAAAAAAAAGGCGTTGTGCCGCTGGCGCATTAGCCAAGGCCTCTTCCACAGACAGGCTGCCTTGGGTAGCATCATCTCGGAAAGCGTTCTGCACGTCCAGGACATGCGCCATGGGAGGAACATCCGTGGTATCCAACTCACCCAATTTTTCGACATAATTTAAGATATCATTCAACTGTCGGGTAAAAAGCTCCACTTCGCTTGCGGCTAACGTCAAACGGGCTAAGCGAGCTACCTGTTGCACTCTTTCTGACGTCAAGGGCATGCCAAAATCCTCGCGTGCTTCAGGAGATTGTAATCGAAAAAGACTAGACAGCCACGGTACGATGTTCTTGCGGTCAACCTGTCGGTTTCCTTCCACCGCCAGCTCAATGCCGCCAAAAACGTCCATGATCTCTATAAAACAGGCCGGGGAAGCTTTCCCGATACCATATAGTTGCGTCTAGAATTTGTATCGTGAAGAATTTATACCATAGGAAAAAAAAAGCAACGGCTCTTTCACCTCTTAGACAGGAAGGACCAGGAAAGCAATCGAGGCCCAATTGAGTTGTGAAGCAGACCGGAGGGTTCTTGGGGGATTGATAAATAAGTTGGCATGTTCTGGTGATCACAACGAAGCATGCAAGAATGATTGGTGGCATAGGCCTCCTTGGTCTGTGCATGGGTATGCGGGCTGGAAAGCCGGCACCACCTTCTTTCATACAAATTTTTTCTCATCAATCATATTAAACATAAACGGCGACCATGGGCCGCCCCATCCCATTATCGATAATTTATTGGCAATTTACTCATAGGGCGGGCCGCGCCCGCCGTCTTTAAGAGCACTGTTTTCATATAACCAGAATTGCCACTTGCGCGACCGCTCTGATTATGCTACCAAATAGCAAGGGAAGGAATAATTTGCCCGAGGCTAGCCCACCTGTAAAATTCAGTTTCCCGTCAGCGCTTAAAAATGAGTTATGGCAGTCAAAGGGCAAGAGAAAAGCTAGCGACGCCCAAACTCTCGAGGAGCCTTCCGGGACTGATGTTAATCGCCTGGCAGACCGGGGATTTCTGGACCCTTAGCCAAAAACCTTAGGAAGTCGACCTTATTTTACCAAAGATGAAGACAAACAGATACCGCTATCTCACCAGACCCTCTACACGAAGCATGTGGGTTTTCATTGTTTCTCTCTTTTTCTTCGGTGTTCTCTGTTGCGGGAGCGGTCCTCCGGCTGCGGCGACATCTTCCGAAGCTTATGCCCAACTGCGCCTGCTGGTGGAGGCCTTGTATGAGATAGACCAGAAGTATGTCACCGAAAAACAGGATCGCGATCTGATTTACGGGGCTATTCGCGGCATGGTGTCTTCTTTGGATGCCAATTCCTCTTTTCTATCGCCTTCGGAATATCAGGAAATACAAGCCGGCGTGAAACAGCCGGAAGCCAGTGCTGGGATGGAGCTGTCCATCAAAGATAACATCCTGACAGTGGTGTCTCCGATAGAAGGCGGACCGGCCTGGCGAACTGGCATCAAAGCGGGCGATCACATCCTGAAAATCAACAACCAAACCACCCGCAACCTAACTCCATTGGAGGCCGTCAAAAAGCTGCAGGGACCGCCGGGCACAAAAGTTAAGCTGCAACTTATCCGCAATGGTTTTGTTAAACCACTAGATCTTGAGCTGACGTTGGAGAAGCTGGCGGTGCCATTGGTAGCACATTATCAGTTAGAAGAGGGTTACCACTACCTACGGCTCAGATCTCCTCAAGAGGGCGCTGCCGCAGAGTTACAGCAGATATTGCGCTCGATACAAGCCAATGCCTCTCCCAAAAAAGGCCTCATCCTGGATCTGCGCAATACTGCCGGTGGCCGCCCGGATGATGCCAGACGCATTGCCTCGTCATTTCTGGGTAATGATGTCATTTATATTGTTAAGGGCCGCCATAGCGAGCAGAAACAGATAGTGAAAGGTTTGAAAGAATGCCTGGTCCTCAAGAACAAACTGCCATTGGTTATTCTGGTCGACCACGGCACCGCCCAGGCGGCGGAAGTTGTTACCGGTGCCTTACAGGCGCAATGGGGCGCTTTGCTTTTAGGGTATAAAACCTTCGGAGAATGCGGTGTTGTTCAGACCTTTCCGTTGAAGGATGGCTCCGCCCTGGTGATCAACGTGGCGTTTTGCTATACGCCTAAAGACCTTCTCATACAGGGACGCGGTTTGGAACCCGACCTGCCGGGACCTAAGAAAGACCCGGAAGAGCAACCGGTCCGGGAAGACTCCAAGGATCAGGAAAAACCCAGAAACCTACCTGATGTGCATGAGATCATGCAGGATCCTTTAGTCCATCAGGCCCTCTTTCAATTGAAAAACTGGGGTTCGGGACGCGCCATTCAGTCCCCTGGTGAACGCTCGCTTAAGAAAAATCAGGCAGCCTGCTTCCACTCCGAAGAACAGGAAATTACTAAGATCTCCATCTTGGGAGACCAGGAGCATTCCCTCTTCCAAGCTTGAGGCTCCTCCGCAACCATCAAACAAGAGGACAGAATCAATTGTCTATTTTCTCCATTTCCTCAAGGCGCCTGAAAAATACGACCGCAGGCCGGGCAGTGGCGGATACGTTCAGAGCTTGGGGTTTTCTCCTCTTAGCAGTGGCGTGGCTCCTGTTGGTCCAGGCAAAACCCGCGTGGTCGTTGTCCGAAGATACCCGCGAGCAATTATCAGTATTCGCTGAAGCCTTGGGAATCATTGAAGATAATTATGTAGAAGCCAAAGATACCAAGAAACTCATCTATGGTGCCATAAAAGGGATGGTAAGCAGTTTGGATTCCCATTCCTCCTTCATGGCTCCGGAGGAATTCAAAGAGCTGCAGATCGAGACCAAGGGCAGCTTTAGCGGCATCGGTATTGAAATAACCCACAAAGACGGACTGTTGATCGTGGTCTCACCTATCGAGGGGACGCCGGCGTACAAAGCCGGATTGCAGGCTGGCGACCGCATCGTCAAAATCGACGGGGTCAACACCAAGAATATGACCCTCATGGAGGCGGTCCGCCGTATTCGAGGCGCCAAGGGTTCCACCGTCACCCTCGGTATCATGAGGGAAAACCTCGGCAAACTCAAGAACTATTCCCTGGTCCGGGAAATCATCCCCATACGCAGCATCCGGACGCGCTACTTTGAAGACGGCATCGGTTATATTCGAATCACCAACTTTCAGGATAAAACTGATCATGATCTCCGGCGGGCTATCAAAGATCTGACGGCGAAATGCAAACCGCTCCGAGGTTTGATAGTGGATCTGCGGAATGACCCGGGCGGTTTATTGGACCAGGCCGTCAAAGTAGCTGATGAATTTTTATCCTCCGGTCTGATTGTTTACACCGAAGGCCGCAACAAGGCCCAGACGCATCGATTTTACGCCAACCAGGAAAACACCGGTTTAGAAAAAAGCATCCCGATAGTCGTGCTCATCAACGAAGGCAGCGCCTCAGCTTCGGAGATCGTTGCCGGGGCTATTCAGGATCAGAAACGGGGGCTGCTGGTGGGAGCGAAAAGCTTCGGCAAAGGTTCCGTGCAAACCATCATTCCGTTGGAGGATGGCTCGGCCTTGCGGCTGACCACAGCTCATTATTATACCCCGTCCGGCCGCTCTATCCAGGAAAAGGGCATCCAACCGGATCTCGTGGTGGAGGCGCCGCCGATTCCGGAAGGCAAAAGCGTGAAAGACCTGCGCCAAGAAGCCCTGCAACGACGGATGAAGGGAGAAGGGATCACTGATAAACCTTGGACAGTCCCTATTTCCTCGGAGGAGCTGGAGAAAGACCCCCAATTGGCCCAGGCGGTTCAGGTTGTGCGTCAAGGGCCGCCGAAAAAAACGGCGGATACGGCCAGCAAACCCAATAACGAACCTCCCCCGCCGCAAAAAGTCAAATAGTTCGCCAACGTCAGACCGGAGGTGCGATCCTGGGTCGCACCCGTTCCAGATTTCCGGAGGGAGCGGCCGGTTTTCCTGCCGCTTGTCTCTGTTTAGAGGATGACCCCCTGTCTAATGAAACCCCTTGTTGCCCTGATCGGCCGTACGAACGTCGGCAAATCGACGCTCTTCAATCGGCTTACCCGACAATCGCGCGCCTTGGTCGATGACCAACCGGGGGTTACTCGGGATCGCCTCTACGGCGATGTCACTTGGGAGGATCATGCCTTTCTGCTGATTGACACCGGCGGGTTTGGGGATACCGAAGATGCCTTAAGCAGTCGGGTGCGGCAGCAGGCGGAACTAGCGGCCGGGGAAGCCGATCTGGTGCTCTTTATGGTCGATGGCCGACAGGAGATCCAGCCTGATGACCTGGAAGTCGCCCAATATTTGCGTCGTTCGGGGAAACCGGTTTTGTTGGTGATCAATAAGATCGACGGTCCTAAACAAGAAACGCGCCTACCCGAATTTTATCGCTTCGGTTTGACTCCTTTGTTTCCCATTTCAGCGCAACATGGCCTGGGGGTGGGTTCGCTATTGGATGCCGTAGTCCGGTATCTTCCCGCTGCACCAGACGCCGGCGAGCCTCCCGAAGGTATTCGGGTGGCAGTGTTGGGCCGCCCCAATGTAGGAAAATCCTCTTTTATTAATCGGGTCTTAGGAGAAGAGCGTCTGATAGTAAGCGATACCCCCGGCACAACTCGGGACGCCATCGATGCCCCCTTGATCTGGGACAACCGTCCTTATGTCTTGATTGACACAGCCGGTATTCGGCGCCGGAGCCGCATCCACCAAAACCTGGAGCGGGGAATGATCTGGCAGGCTTTGCGGGCCCTGCAACGGGCCGAGGTCGTATTATTGCTACTGGATGCTCAGGAAGGATTAACCGAACAAGACCTGCGGATTCTCAATTTTATTGCGGTTGCCGGAAAGGGCTGTCTGATCGGAGTGAATAAGTGGGATGTGGTAGGCAAGGACTCCCAAACGCAAAAGGCGGCCCTGGACCGCCTCAACATGGGTTTGCAATTGATATCGTATGCCCCGGTGCTCCCTCTTTCGGTGCTCACCGGCTATCAGGTATCCAAGGTTTTTCCACTACTGGACGAGATTTACCGGCAATGCCAATTTCGCGCCGCCACCGGGGAACTCAACCGGATTTTTGCCCAGATAGTAGCCGCTCACCCACCGCCGAGATACCGCCACCGCAGCGTAAAATTTTACTATCTAACACAGCCGGACAGCCGGCCACCCACCTTTGTGGCGTTTACGAATATCCCCGGAGCAACGCCAGACTCGTACCGGCGTTATCTCATAAATCAATTGCGAGAGCGTCTCGGTCTCCCCTATGCGCCCATCCGCCTCCATTTTAAGGGCAAAAAACACCGCCGAGGCTCAAGGATCGCCTCCGGCCAATCGAAGGATTAACCTCAACTGCGTCCTGCCTGCAATGTGTTTGATTATTTCACCACTCGTAAGCGAGTCTGCTGGCGATGCGGGTCTGGTTGAGAAAATTGAAACAGGTTGTTTCTGCGCGACTGGGCATCCATCAGATTATTTTTGACCCGAACGCCGTTGATCAAAAAAAAGGCAATAACAGCTTTTTCCCACTCCGGGGTTGGGCTAAAATCTTCCATGATTTTTTTGTAGTGCTTTAATTGCTTTGCTAAGCCATCCTCGTCCAAAGATAAAACTGTTGCAGCTAAATCCTCTACGGTTTTTTGTATCATAGAAGGTTTGCCTCCGGGCTTAGATAAGCCTCTCCCCCTATTTGTTGGCAATATATTAAGACATTGCAATGCCTTTTGTCAACAAAAGAATGCATCTTTTTGTGCAAAATATACTTTGTTATATCATATAGTTATGTTGCCATTGAGAAAATTGTGCCCCCTGCCTTAATCTTCCATATTATTCATAGTGTTAAGCAATTCTAAGAGAAATTGCACCTCGAGATTAAGAATCTGCTCGCCCTGTTCAGCATTGGCCTGGGTTGGATCGCCCCATACCCCACCCGGCCAGAACTTGCGCTTGCGCCGGACGAGAACGAATTTTGGGAAACGGGGCCACTCGGCTGGCGCTTTGCCGGACACTAATTCAGGTCGAGCGGCTAACATGATTGCGGTCTCAACTTCTCCGGCATGGGAGTCGCCCGGGGTGTGGACCAGTCCCGGATACTGCACTAATACCTCCCGCAAAAGCTGCAGGATGTTGACCACTGCAATCTTGAGGTCTGGCAGCTCTACCAACAGCCGCTCCCCCGCTTCAATGAGAGCCGCAACATGGGTGCCCCCGGCATGTCCGGTAAGCAGGATCAGGCGGCGACAGCCCTGGCGATAAAACTCCCTTCCCAGGTCCAAAGCCAGAGTTCTCAAGGCATCACCGGAGATGCTGATCGTTCCAGGATGCTCGCGGGTTGAACGGCAGATGCCATAATGTACCGGCGCTGCTACCAGCATCGGGCATCGCTTTGCCAGCCGCGCGGCCACCTCCTGGGCATGCATAGTATCGGTGCTGAGCGGCAGGTGCGGCCCATGCTCCTCCACCGATCCGAAGGGAATGACAACCGTCTCGGTTTTGGCCATGGCAGCTTCGAATTCCGGCATCGTGAGCTGAGATATCAACATAGCGTTTATCCTCTTTTCTACTGCTCGTGGGCAGATGTCAGCCCGATCAGCTCTGGTTAACGAGAGTGAGGGCGATAAACAATGGATACGCGAATATAAATCGATTATTCCTATTTGACTAATCTACCTGGCCGATTATACTTTCTTTCAACTTATCAATAGTTATAAATTTATAATTTAATTAACCATGAGAAAATTAGCCCTAGAAGAACTTAAAGTTACGTGTATCGAGTTTTAAAAAATGATCATGATATCCTTGTCTATTGGCCAACTCCAGAATATGTTCCCTTTTATTGTATTCCCGAAACTTGAAACCCGAAACTTGAAATTCTAATCTCTTTTTTGGGGGGGGATCAGTCGTTCAGTCCATATCATAATCTAGCGGGGGAGTTATGAAAAAAAACGTAAGTCGGGGATTTTCGCTTTTTCTGGCCTTTTTCCTGGTGGGATGGGGCGCACTTCAGGCACCGGCGCGGGCGGAGTTTGACCTGGAGCGTTTTACCAGGTTCAATGACCATTGGCGTCTCGTCGGCCTCTGGCGGACCCGTTTGGAGGTCACCAATTTTTTTAACCCGAAAAGTACGGTTGATTTCCGCAATGCCTATGCTTACCCGGCAATATTGGGACGGCTGGGAGTGCAGATGAACTATCCCTGGATTGAGGGGTTGGCGGAGGGACAGTTGAGCGGCCTCTGGAATCTGCCGGGAGCGGCGGACGGATATGGTCCCGGAGCTTCGTATTTTGGCAACCGGCCGGTTCATAATCAGGCACGTGTCTTTTTGCATCAAGGCTATCTCCGCCTCAAGCCTCCGGCGCTGCCCGGATTAGCCCTGCAAGCAGGGAGGTTTGAATATTTTATGGAGGACGAGTTCAAAACCGGCGATAAGGCCATGGATTTTCTCCGTACCATCAGGTTGGGGCAGCGTCTAGTGGGTCCTTTCGGCTTTTCCCACGTCTGGCGTAGTTTTGACGGCATCTTAGCGAATTATAACGACTCTCGCCTGAATGTCACCTTCACCGCCTCACATCCCACCCAGGGGGGCTTTGATATCGGTGGCATGGATGAAATGAGCCATATTGACCTGTTGACCGGGGTGGCTACCCTCAAGTCCGGAGTCCTCCTGCCTCAGACTGAATTTGCCCTGTTTCACGTTACCTATAAGGATCAGCGGGGTGTGACCCCGACTGACAACCGGGTTCTGGCGGGCCTGCCCAGACCGCGTTTAGACGTGGAC
Organism: Desulfobacca acetoxidans DSM 11109; assembly: GCF_000195295.1. Lineage (NCBI taxonomy): Bacteria > Pseudomonadati > Thermodesulfobacteriota > Desulfobaccia > Desulfobaccales > Desulfobaccaceae > Desulfobacca > Desulfobacca acetoxidans. Next base: position 559,504 of record NC_015388.1, on the reverse strand, counting down.
CCCTTGGAAATCTACACCTTAGGGGGACACGTTTTAGGAGTGTATCCGACTGATCGCGGCGCCCTGGATGCCCTCGGATGGTGGGCGGTGCAATGGGGTAATTGGGGCAATCAAGACCATCGGGCCTATGCCTATGCCCTGGAAGCCGGCTACCAGTTTCGCCAGGCGCCCTGGAAGCCCTGGATGCGACTGGGCTGGTTCATGAGCTCCGGCGACCCGGATGCCGATGACAGCACCCATGAGACTTTTTTTCAAATCCTGCCAACGGCCAGGCTCTACGCCTTTTTTCCCTTTTATAACCTGATGAACAACCAGGACTTATTTTTTCAATGTTTCTTATATCCCTACAAACAGGGTTTTATCCGGTTTGACTATCACTCCTTATGGCTGACGGACGCGTCCGACCTGTGGTATTTCGGTGCCGGGGCAACCCGCCGGAGTACGGTTTTCGGCTACGCCGGCCGCAACACCGGAGGACATCGCAGTCTGGCTCAGGTTCCCGAGGTGACCTTCCGACATAATTTCAATAAGTACGCCTGGATGGAGGCTTATTATGCCCACGCCTTCGGGGGCGCTGCCGTAGACCAGCTCTTCGATAGCCGGCAGGCCGACTTTTTCTTCCTGGAGTTCAACTTCAAGTTCTAATAGAGGGGTAGAATGTTCATCTTATCTTCTATACCTTGGTTCTCTATCATTATATTTTCCGATTTGACAAATAACTAATACCTAGGTGATAATGAGTTATGATAACGAGAACCCTTTTGATCTTTCCTGCCGTTTTCACCTGAGTACGCCTCATATCGGCTGCCGGGATCAAGTAAGCCGCACTATTCGTTCTTTCAGATCTCATTTCATAACATTTCCGGCAGTTGGCAGTATCCTTGGCGGGACCAGCGTCTCAAGATCATAATAAACCGGAGGAAAGTCGTTGCTAAGGGGAAAGGTATGACTGAAACACCCCATAAACCATTAATGGAGCAGGTGCGGGCGGCGGGTTGAGCTGCCAAGATTCCTCCCGGGGAATTGGAGGAAATCTTGGCGGGTCTGCCCCGGCAGAAGCATCCCAATCTCTTGGTAGGTCTCGAGACCGGCGACGATGCCGGGGTATACCGTTTAACGCCGGAGATCGCCCTCATCCAGACAGTGGATTTCTTCACCCCCATTGTCAATGACCCGTATCTGTTCGGTCAGATTGCGGCGGCCAATGCCTTAAGCGATGTCTATGCCATGGGGGGCAGGCCGCTCACGGCCATGAACATCTTATGTGTCTCGTTTAAGGCAGTGTCCAAAGAAGTGCTGCAGGCCATCCTGGCAGGGGGAATAGATACGATTCACGAAGCTGGAGCTTTGCTGGTAGGCGGCCATAGCGTCGAAGATCAGGAATTAAAATACGGCCTGGCGGTAACCGGGGTGGTCCACCCGGATAAGATCTTAACCAACGCCGGGGCGCAGGTGGGCGACAGCCTGATCTTGACCAAACCCTTGGGGGCGGGAATTATTGCCACGGCCAGCAAAGGCCGGTTGGCCTCACCGGCGATCGAAGCCCGGATTGCAGAGGTTATGCGAACCCTGAACCGAATACCGGAAGATGTTTTGGCCCAGGGCGGTATTCATGCCGCCACCGATATCACCGGCTTCGGGTTTTTCGGCCATGCCCTGGAGATGGCCGGAAATAGCAACGTGATCATGACCGTTTACGCCTCTCAGGTGCCGGTTTTAGATGCAGCCCGAGATTTTGCCCGCATGGGCTTGATTCCGGCCGGCAGCTTTGCCAACCGCCGCTTTTGCGCCAGCCATCTGCAACCTGCCCTGGGGATTGATCCGCTCGTGTTAGACCTTTTGAGTGATCCCCAGACCAACGGCGGTTTACTGTTATCGGTGAGTGCGGCCGCGGCAGCCGATATCGTTGCCCGTTTTCAGGAAGAAGGTCAGGAATCGGCCGGGGTAGTGGGAGAAATCACGGCGTCGGGAACAGGAACTATCCGTCTGGAAGTTTAGCAGGAAGATTTTTGCGGTCATACCGGATCATTGGGCAGGTTGCCGCCAATTCACTTGGATAGGGGGGGAACAGCATGGCAGCGCAGTGGAATTTTTTTGCCACTCGTAATGGTATCATTACAGTAGGGGCCGTTATCGGCGTGTTGGCCCCATTGCTGCAAAAATTCGGCAATCCCGGGAATATGGGCATCTGTGTGGCCTGTTTTGAACGGGATATCGCCGGGGGAGTGGGGTTACACCGGGCTGCAGTAGTGCAGTATATCCGACCGGAGATCGTTGGCTTTGTTTTAGGGGCGATGCTCGCCGCCTATCTTTTTAAAGAATTTCGTTCCCGGGCCGGCTCTGCTCCCATCGTGCGGTTCATTCTCGGCATGTTCGCCATGATCGGCGCCCTGGTCTTTTTAGGATGCCCTTGGCGGGCGTTATTTCGATTGGCGGCTGGGGACGGCAATGCTATCTTCGGCCTGCTCGGACTCGTCGGCGGCGTCGGCCTCGGCGTCCTGTTTTTCAAGAGCGGTTATAATCTCGGGCGCAGCCAGACGACGTATGCCTCGGTAGGCTGGCTTCTCCCCCTGGTAATGCTTGGTCTGCTGATTCTGATGTTGCTCTTTCCCCAGATTCCCGGCAAGGACCTCAGCGGCATCCTGTTTTATAGCGTCAAAGGGCCGGGAGCGCAGCATGCCCCCCTGCTCATATCGCTGGGCATCGGTCTGCTGATGGGCGTGATCTGCCAGCGCAGCCGTTTCTGCACTATGGGAGCCTTTCGGGATCTGCTGTTATTCCGCCAGGTCCATCTGCTTTCCGGCATCATCGCCCTTTTGGTAACCGCCTGCATTACCAACCTGGTGTTGTCGCAATTCAAGCCGGGTTTTGAAAATCAACCGGTGGCCCACACCATGGAGTTATGGAATTTCGGCGGCATGGTGTTGGCCGGATTGGCCTTCGCCCTGGCGGGCGGCTGTCCCGGACGGCAGCTCTTTCTGGCCGGAGAAGGTGATGGCGATGCCGCCGTCTTTGTTCTGGGCATGATCGTAGGGGCCGGCATCGCCCATAATTTTCTGCTGGCCAGCTCCCCTCAAGGTGTAGGCCAATATGGCATTGCCGCAGTTGTCATCGGCCTGCTGGTCTGCCTGGGCATTGGATTTACCATGAGACAGAAGGTTTAGGGTCCGGAGGAGTTATAGTTATGAGTTCAACGATTGACGCGAGAGGCCTTTCGTGTCCGCAACCGGTATTGCTGGCTCTGCAGGCTATGAAAAAGATTGACCGGGGACCGCTCATCGTGCTGGTGGACACAGATACCTCGAAAGAAAATGTCTTACGAGCCGCCGCCAGCCAAGGTTGGCGAGAAGAGGCAATCCAAGAGCAGGGCGGGGAATATCATATCACCCTGACTAAGGCCTCATTGTGAGTTTTTTTAATCTCTTTAAGAGAAAAACGGCGCCGTTAAGTTTAAATGAAACCTATGGTCAGGGTGCCGGTATTCTGATATTTGCCCATACGAGCGAAGTTATCCGGGCAGAAAAGGTATTAAAAAACGCCGGCTGGCCCATTCGGGTCATGGGGCCGCCGCCTGAAATTCAGACCGGCTGCGATCTGGTCATCGAATTTCCCCTGATGGAAAAATTGCGCCTCCTCCGCCTCTTAAAAGAGGTCAGGACAACACCCCTGGCAGTAGTTCCGGTCAACAGCCCTCTGCTCCAGCCGGTGGACCTGTTTCAGATCAAAGACTTCGGGGACTATCTTATGGTACGAGCCGCTAACATGAAGCTCACCCTCGATAAAACCAGCCGGCGCATCGTCAACGTCTCCGGCGGCGGCTGTCCTGACGTGCCTTTTCTGGCTCAGCGAATGGTTGGCCAGATCCTCGAGTCGGCGCCCTTGCCGCGGGACATCGGCCATACCCTCTGTGGCTACGCCCTGCAGTTGGCCTTTGAGGAGATGCAGCGCCTGTGCTCGCAGTAATCGGCACCGTCCCGGATACGGACTTTCCACTGACTCTCGGGGAGCCGGAATTGCAGGGTGAGCGTCTTGCCGTGGCCGGGCATACCTGTTCGCTGAACCGAGGTACGGCCGCGCTTTTGGCCGCAGCCGTCAAAACCGCCCAAACCTTGAGCCACCCTCGGCCCTGGGCCTATCTCATCGGCGACATCGGCTTGGGCGATGGCAGTAGAAAACTCTATGAACATCTCAGCCGTCATTTGGGCGAGACGGACTTTAGCACCTTATGTTTCCATTACCTCATGCCGGACGTGGACTGGCATAATAAAGTGCTCTTTGCCGTCCAGGCTATGATCGCCCGTCCTCTCCTCATTGCCGACGCCGGTTTTATGTATGCAGCCAAGATGAGCGGCCAGGCCGCGGAATACGACCTCTTTACCCCGGACGTCGGGGAACTGGCTTTTCTGGCAGATGAAAAGGCGCCGCATCCTTTCTATACCCGCGGGTTCATCCTGCAAGACAATAACCAGGCGCCGGATCTCATGGCCCGCGCCTACAGATACGACAACGCCGCCAGATATCTTTTAGTCAAAGGCAAGGTTGATTACGTTGCCGACCGCCATGGCATCCTGGCCACCGTGACAGAACCGCATATCGCCGCCCTGGAGGCCATTGGCGGTACCGGTGACACGATCACAGGTATTGCCGCTGCCCTCATCGACGCGGGCATGGCTATCCCGAAGGCGGCCTTGATTGCGGCCAAGGCCAACCGGCTGGCGGGGTTTTACGCCAACCCCACCCCTGCTACCCAGGTGGCGGCTATTATTGATCTTATCCCGCAAGCGCTCAAAGAGGCGTTGGCCGCATCTCTCCCAGACAATGGATCAAGCTGACGGGTTTCAAAAGGACCCCATCACTCCCCAGATGACGCTGATCGACATCATTTACCGCTGGCGATCTACCGAGCAGGTGTTTGTGGCTTACGAAGAACAGGCCGGAGTCTGTCTCCGCTGCCGGGCCCTGTTTGACACCCTGGCCGCGGCGGCCGAAAAATATGGGTTGGATCTCAACAGATTGTTGGCCGATTTAAATGCCTTGGCTCGAATATCCGATTGTGAAAAGGGTGATTTCCCCTGACCGCGCCCAAGCTTGCCTGCCGGGAATTTATCTATGAAATCGTAGATATGCGCTATGGAATCGATTCCCCCGCTCCCCTGCCGCCGCTTCCTTGTACCCAAAAATATATCTAAATTATAATTATTCTTTTGCCATTGTTGAATTGAAGTTTATAATAAGATGGCGGTGGACCAAAGGCCTCGAAATGACCCGTAACGGCGTTTCGCTGGCCTGTTAGGAAGCAGCCGAGGGCGAATACAAGATTCGCCCCGACGAAAAGAAAATATGTTTGTGGGCAAATGAGGGGGAACGCAAGATTCGCCCTTACAAGTAGAATATGCGTTTGACGGCAAATAAGTATTAATGGTATTAGAGGAAACAGGTGGAACCTTTAAAAAATGGAAATCAGCAATCGGTGGCTTCGACCTCAGGGTTTGTGGTAATGACAATTGCCATCAATGTTGATTATTGAAAGGAGACCTACCATGGAAACCATGGATTTGGGCAATCTGGCTGAACGGAGACAAAAGAGTATCTTTCGTGATATTATTCCGGAATCGTATATGCAAGCCTGCCTCACCTGCGGCACCTGCTCCGCCGGGTGTCCCTTGACCGGCATGGAGAGCTATCAGGACGAGAATTGGGATGCCCGTATGGTCCTCCGTATGGCCATGTTAGGTATGGACGAGGAGGTGATCAATTCCCGTTTTGTCTGGATCTGCACCGGCTGCCAACGCTGTGAGTACGGCTGTCCCATGGGCATCAAGCTGGTAAAAGTGTGGATAGCTGCCAAGGGGGCTCGGCCGCGTGAGAAAGTCCCCGGCGTCCTGCATAAAGGGGTGGACATGGTCCTCAGGACCGGCAATAACATGGGCATCCCAACCGACGATTATGTCACCCTGCTGGAGGAGTTGGGAGAAGAGCTGGCCGAGGATGAATGCCCCGGTTTTGTAACTCCGATAGACAAGGAAGACGTGGACTATATCCATTTCCAGAATTCCAAGGAGGCCTACGCCGAACCTGATGACATGAAGTGGTGGTGGAAGATTTTCTATGCCGCCAAAGCAAGTTGGACCACCTCTTCGACCAACTGGGAGTCGGTGGATTGGGGCATCTTTACCGGCAACCTGGAGGCCAGCAAAGAAATTGCCCGGCGCAAGGTAGAAAACATGAAGCGCCTGAAGGCCAAGACCTTCATCCTGCCCGACTGCGGTGGAGCTTCCTACGGCACCCGTCTCAATCTGGAGAAGTATTTCAAACACGAGTTCGGGCCGGAAACCGGACATAATTATATCTATTTCTATGATGTCTTGTTGAAGTTCCTGAGAGAGGGCCTCATCAAGGTAGATAAGAGCGTGCACGCCGACCGGATTGTTACCTGGCACGACTCCTGTAAACATATGCGCGCCCCCTATCTGACTTTTGGAGACGCTTCCAACCTGGAGAAACCGCGCGAGATTCTCTCCTATCTGATCGACATGAAGAATTTCCGGGAGATGCCCCACAATCGGTTAAACGCCTACTGCTGCGGCGCCGGATCGGGCAACTGGCCGGGGCCCTTCGAGAAGGAGAAAACCGAACATGGCGGCTTCAAGGCCAGGGACATCCAGGCTACCGGCGCTGACCTGGTAATCGCCGGCTGCTCCAACTGCCGGGATCAGATCATGAAAAACATAAAGCCGAAATACAAACTTGATATTGAGGTGAAGTACATCTGGGAGATGATCGCCGACGCCCTGATCTTGGATGAGGAAGAGGAATAATCTGCCTGCCATTCTCTCAAGTGGCGGTGTCATTTCGGCAACCAAGGGACCACAGCCGCAGGTCCTGTGCTTAATACAAACCGGAAGAATGAAAAACACCGGGGTGCGAGGCGCCGTGCCCCGGTGTTTGAAAGCGAAGCGCCACCCGCCTGTTGGCCGCCACCGTTTATTTTTCTCACCCGTCTCCACATCCGGTTGCCCACGGATCTAATGCCGATGCGCCCTCATATGTGGGTGAACAATTAGTTTCGCCCTTACATTCTAATGCCTTTTTAATTGCGAGTCGGCATAAGGAGCTGCTTGCCATTTTTTCCCGGCCAGGCCCGGGCAGTGGTTTTCCTGGTTGACAGCAAGGATAAATTTGCCTAAAAAGAAAGGGGCTTAACGGGCTGACTGCAGATGTGGGCCAGCCTACGGGATCATTGGGGGCATGGGGAAAGAGGCATGAGCGTTGCCGCTAGATTGAAAAATATCCGCAATATTGGCATTATAGCCCACATTGACGCGGGCAAGACAACCCTCACGGAGCGCATCCTGTACTATACCGGCAAAACTCATAAGATGGGTGAGGTGCATAATGGCGCCGCAGTTATGGATTGGATGCCGGAGGAGCAGGAAAGGGGTATCACCATCACTTCGGCGGTCACCACCTGTCAGTGGCGCGAGTGCCTGATTAACATCGTCGATACTCCGGGGCATGTGGATTTTACTATCGAGGTAGAGAGGTCTTTGCGGGTTTTGGATGGCGCCATAGGTGTCTTCGATGCTGTAAGCGGTGTAGAGCCGCAATCGGAAACCGTCTGGCATCAGGCGGATAAATATCGCGTTCCCAAGATTGCTTTTATCAATAAGATGGACCGGGTGGGAGCTGATTTTGAAGCGGCGGTGCAGAGCTTGCGGGACAGATTGGGGGTGCAGCCTTTGATCATCACGATGCCGATGGGGCAGGAAGATCGGTTTCAAGGTGTTATCGACGTCTTGCGGCAGAAAGCGATTGTCTGGGATGAGGTGTCTTTGGGTGCGGTCTTTCAAGAAATAGATATTCCCAAAGCATATGAGGAAGAAGCTTACCAGGCTCGCGAGGAGATGATTGAAGCCTTGGCGGAAGTAGATGATCAGGTGATGGAGTCGTATCTGGCGGAAGAGTTTTTGCCCCCGGAAGATTTGACGGCGGGCATTCATCGGGCCACGGTTGCCCTGAAAGCGGTCCCGGTTTATTGCGGCGCGGCGCTCCGAAATAAGGGGGTGCAGCCCCTTTTGGACGGTATTGTGAGGTTTTTGCCCAACCCGACTGAAGTTCCGCCCATCGAAGGAGAAAATCCACATACCGGGCTACGCGAATCACGCCCGGCGCGTCGCGAAGCGCCTTTGGCGGCCCTGGCTTTTAAGATCGCTATGGATCAGGGCCGTCGGCTAACCTACGTTCGGCTCTATTCCGGAACCTTAAAACCCGGACAGGATGTCTATAATCCGGTGAAAAAGGTTCATGAAAAGGCCGCTCGCATCCTTAGGATGCACGCCAATCAGAGAGAGCGCCTGGACGAAGCGCGGGCCGGCAATCTGGTCGGCATTATGGGCCTGAAATACACTACCACCGGAGACACCCTGTGCAGTCCGGAGGCGCCTATCCTGTTAGAACCGATAGGCTCTTATATCCCGGTCATGTCATTAGCTATAGAGCCTAAGACCAGGGATGATCAGGAAAAACTGGAACTGGCTCTCAACCGCCTGATGGAAGAAGATCCCAGCGTCCGGGTGGAAACAGATGAAGATACCGGCCAGATAATCCTTTCCGGAATGGGTGAACTGCATTTAGAGGTTTTGATCCACCGCCTGGAAAGAGATTTTAATACCCACGTGCTTGCCGGACGTCCCCAAGTGGTACATCGGGAAACGATTCACCAGACTGCCGAGGTCCTGGCCGCCTTTGACCGGGAACTGGCCGGTAAACGCCACTATGGCGCGGTTAAGGTACGGGTACAACCTCGAAGGCGTGGAACGGGAAACCAAACTGTCTCCCGCCTGCCCGAGGGGCATCCAGGATTAGTGTATTTGCCAGGTATCGAAGAAGCAGTGCAGAGCGCCCTGCTGGCCGGGGCGGCTTTCGGCCATCCGGTGGTAGATGTCTTGGTGGAGCTGACTGACGTCGAAGTAAGAGAGGGTCTGGCCAGCGATATGGCCTTCCGCATCGCGGCCATGCAAGCGGTGAAGCAGGCCTGCCGCGAGGCGAATCCAGTCTTGATGGAACCCATTATGAGAGTGGAGATTATCATTCCCGATGAATTTTTGGGAGAGGTAATCGGGGACTTCAATGCCCGCAAAGGGAAGATCGAAGACATGCAATCGAAAGGCACCAGCAAGGTTATTACCGGCCTGGCGCCGTTGTCAGGCATGTTCGGCTATTCGACCGCGCTGCGTTCGGCGACCCAAGGTCGGGGAACCTTTACCATGCAATTCCACCACTACGGTTCTAGCGACAAATGATGCAGACCGGCCAAACCGGCCAGATGATGAAACAGTGGCTTTGGCCGAGGCGCTCCGGTGGCATAGCAGAGCACGGAGGTGGAGGTTTGCCCCTTTCAATTGAGTTAAGAATGGGCTAGGCAAACAATAACTTCTGCATAGGTTAGAAAACCTGTGCTACCGGTAAACCATTTTCATGGTTCTCGGGTGCTTTTGGAAGAATGACAATGCGCAATGGGATGTAGTTCTAGACCTGAAGGGAAAGGAGGATCGGAACGCTATGGTGGTAGAACAGACATTATCCTTGATCAAGCCGGACGGGGTGGCTCGGGGATTGGTAGGGGAGGTCATCGGCCGTTTTGAACGGGCCGGCCTGAAGCTGAAAGCGATGAAGATGCTGCACCTGACCAAACAGCAGGCTCAAAAATTTTATGAGGTACATCAGGAAAAAAAATTCTTCGACAGCCTGACGGATTTTATGAGCTCGGGGCCCATCGTGGCAATGATCCTGGAGGGCCAAGGAGCTATTCTGAAAAATCGGGAGCTTATGGGCGACACCGATTATCAAAAAGCGGCGCCGGGAACCATCCGGGCCGATTTTGCCCGAGACATCGAAGCCAATATTGTGCACGGCTCTGATGCTCCGGATACTGCCGAAAAGGAAATCAATTTCTTTTTCAACGAATTGGAGAGGATATAAGCCCACCGCTGCTAAGACGCGGTTTGGTTCAGGAGATGCGGCCATGACCGGAGAGCGAGACCTGATAGATGAGCTAAGCCGGATTTTCGGCCTCCCCCCTCCCCAGGTAGTGTGCGGCATCGGCGATGATGCAGCCGTTATTGCTGGACAGGGGGGCGAATATCTTCTCTGGACCGTTGACGCTCTTATCGAAAAGGTCCATTTTGACCTGACCTACATGCCGCTCAGACAACTCGGCCGCAAGGCCCTGGCAGTAAATCTGAGCGATATTGCCGCCATGGGGGGAAAACCGCGGTATGCCCTGCTGGCTCTGGGATGGCCCCCGGAACGCGATCTGTTCGGCGCCCTGGAACTGGCCAGAGGTATGCAGGAAGTGGCGCAGGAAACCGGGGTGACCGTAATCGGCGGGGATACGGTGAGTTCACCAGGGTCGTTATCCATGAGCCTGACAGTATTGGGGCAGGTGAAAAAGGAGGAATTGCTCCGGCGGGATGGGGCGCAGATCGGCGAGCTGATTTATCTCACCGGTCCGGTGGGACTTGCGGCAGCCGGTTTAGAGACGCTCAGGAGGGGTTTAACCCTGACCGAGACAGAGCGCACGTTATTGCTGCAGGCGTTTTTCGACCCCCAACCCCAGATCCTGGCGGCCCGGGTTCTGGCCCGCAATCATCTGGCCACCGCCCTGATCGACCTTTCGGACGGGGTGGCTTCTGACCTGTTCCAGATCTGCCGTCGCAGCAATGTAGGAGCGGTAGTTGAGAGCACCCTGATCCCAGTTCCCGCTCCGGTAGCTGAAGTAGCGGCACAGATAGGCAAAGACCCCTTGGAGTTGGCCCTCAAAGGAGGTGAAGACTATCTGCTCCTCTTTACCTCGCCACCTGACCGGGAAAAAGCCCTATACTTACATTTCTCGGAAGCCGGCCTCGGAACCCCAATCTGTATCGGCAAGATCGTTCGGGGCAACAGGGTATGGCTACGACGGCCTGAAGCAACCCAGGATATCTCCGGCATGGGCTTTGATCACTTCAGGCTAAAGGAGCTTTGAGGGTAAATCTCCTATCGCTTGAAAAGGCCAGCCTTTTGCCGAATAGCCTTTTTTGTCGTCCTGAACGACGCAAAAGATCTTAAGCCTATAAATACATTAGTTGCTTCGCTACGCTCAAAATGACCGTATTCTGAAAGCTTAACTCTTTAGTTGTTTGCGGCCAATACAAGATTCGTCCCTATGGATGAGCCTGCCGGTGCTATAGTGCTGCAGGGTGCGCACCGCTCACCACTCCTTGGTCTATTCTCTCAGATATCTGAAGTGCTACATCCAATTTCACGGCAGTAACATTGGCTTGACAAATAGAGAAAAGTAATTAAAAGTAAATCGAGAGTACGAAAGATATCCAGACCTTCGGGCTTGCGCCCAGATTGCCTGTCTGGTATTGCAGTGAGTTTGAAGGTCTGCTCATGCTAAAGAGGTCAGGGAAGGAAAAACCCAAAGTTTCTGGGTCGGGAAGCCAGGAGAAGAAACTATGTCGATGAACATCGAAAAAAAGCGGGTGTTGCGGGTCATTCTCGATAAGGGCATGGTTCGCGGGGGCGAATTGATGCTGGAAGCCGGTTTGGAGCCCAAAGATTTGGTCAAAGAAGTGCAAGAACTGGTTGACGATAACATCGTTTTTAAGACTGGCAAAATCGATGAGAAAAATATTTTCTCGGCCCGGTTCCAGGTCCTGCCGGGAGATAGGGCATCTGTCAAGAATCTTTTGAAATAAGAATACAAAAAGATGTAAAGCCGGATGAGTCAATTTACCTCCCCAGATTTAGATGCCTGGCAATGCTACCTGATTGTGGCTTTGTTGGGTCTGGTGATTGCGGTTGTAAGGATAGTCCGTCTCAATGATGGGAAGGAACTGCCGGGCCGGTGGGTGTATGTGCAGACCTGGCTTCTCCTCTTTGTCTATGTGTTCATGCCGCTGCTCTTGTTCGCCATCCTGGACTGGACCGGGGTGATCAATGACACCTCGCTGTTGGCCGCGGTAGTGGTGGCCCTATCGTATGACCGCATCCTGGCCGGGGGAATGGAGGGAGTCAAGGCGCCCGTTTTTATCCTCTTCTGGTGGCAGAGCATCAAGAACTGGTCTAATGAGGTTTCTCAACACCTCCAGGAAAGAGAGGATTACAGGGAAGAACGGTTTAAAGATCGCCTGCAATACCAAGTATCCCGCGATGATGAGAAGTTTGTGAAGTTGAAGGGCCTGGCGCTCACCTGCAATAACAAAATCATTGATCAGAATAACTTGAATAATAATTTGAATAATATACAAATAGCGGGGTATAATACCATTACATCGCAGGAACTGCAAGTCCGGGAGATTTTGGAGAGAATCTTAGATCCGAAGGCCTTCAAATATAACCTGAGAAAATACGGTATTATCGATTGGTATGACGTGAGATATTTTTGGGAGCAACCCCGGGTAAAGACGGTTTTCTTGTTTCTAACCGTTATTGCTATTATACCGTTTCTTTCCTTTCCGGTGAGCAGTTATCTTCAACGTCCTGAGGTGCAGGACCGATACTATGCCTGGCGTCTGCGCAAGGCCGATACCACGGAGTTAGATCTGCACCGGGCCCGGGAGTATTTTCTGGCTGTTGTAGGGGAACAGAAAGAAGCGCGTCTATCCAGGCTTGCGGAGGTAATGATTCATCCGCAGTTGTCGGAAAATCGGCGCGAGGTGGTGATGCAGTTACTGTTGGCCCAGAGAAATACTGCTCCGGGAAGCCAGACCTCGCTGGCGGATGTATTGATCCCGTTGTTGCGCACTCAGAGCGCCATGGTACGTACCCAGGTGCACCAGACCCTGCTGAAACTGGCCCAGGACCGGAAAGTCACCATCAAAGACAAGGATCTAAAGACCTGGCAGCCTGATGGCAAGGAAACAGGTCTTGAGGTGGAAAAGCGGCTAGAGCAGTGGCAGGGCGTTTTTTCACCTTTACCCCAGCAAACCCCGGCATCTTCAGGCCGCATGACCGGAAAAAAGAGCCGAAGGTAAAAATCAATTCCCCTCAATCCGCTCCTTTCAGTTTAGCCTCTGCTTCGGCGCGCAGCTCGCGCCGGAGAACCTTCCCCACTGCAGTTTTGGGCAGTTCCCGTCGGAATTCGATAATTTTAGGGGTTTTGTAGACTGCCAGGCGCTGGCGGCAGAAGTCGAACAGGTCTGGGGCCGTCACCGGCATGCCTGGTTTTGGCACAACCACGGCCATGACCGTTTCGCCGCGATAGGCATCGGGGACGCCGAAGGCGACGGCGTCCTGAACAGCCGGGTGTTGGTGGAGGACTTCCTCCACTTCCCGAGGATAGATATTGTAACCGCTGGCAATAATGATATCTTTTTTGCGGTCGACGATATAAAAAAACCCATCTTCATCCATGCGGGCCAGATCACCGGTATAAAACCAGCCGTGGCGCAGGGCCAGAGCCGTCTCCTCCGGGTTTTGCCAGTATTCGGCCATTACCTGCGGACCCCGGAGCAAAAGTTCGCCGACATCCCCCGGCGGCAGATCGATAAGCCCGCTCTCGGCATCGACAATCCGGCAGGACGTATTGGGGAAGGGAAGGCCGATGCTGCCGGGCCGGCGTTTACCGGCAATGGGATTGAGATGCGTTACCGGTGAGGTTTCGGTCAAACCATAGCCCTCGATAATCCTGCCCTTGGTCAGGGCCTCAAACTGCTCCTGGACATCCTGGGGCAGGGGGGCCGAGCCGCTGATGCAACCCCAAAGAGAAGAGAGGTCATAACGCCGCAGGTGTGGATGGTTGATCAGGGCGATAAAAATCGTGGGAGCCGCCGGAAAGACCGTCGGACGCCGTTGGTGAATAGTCTTCAATACCTGGGCGGCGTCGAAACGGGGGAGGAGGAGGATGGCGCCGGCCAGATTAATGGGCCAGTTCATGGATGCGGTCATGCCAAAGACGTGAAAGTAGGGCAGCACAGCCAACACCCGTTCGCCGCCCCTCTGGCAATGGGGCAGCCAGGCATTGATCTGGGCGACGTTGCTGACCAGATTGCGGTGCGTTAAGGCTGCGGCCTTGGGCAGGCCGGTGGTGCCGCCGGTGTGCTGCAGTATTGCGACATCGCTGCTGCTGGCGGCCAGTGCAGGCGGGGCGTGGTCAGTGAGAAGGTCTTGAAAACTCATCTGCCCTGTTCCAGGGCGCGGTCCTACCTGTTGCCCCTTTCTCCTTGCCCGGAAATTATAGAGCCACTTCCAGGGAACGGGCAGGTAATCCGCCAGACTGGCGATGATCAGGTGTTTGAGATTGAGCGCCTTACGGACCTCTTCGACCTTGGGCGCCACATGATCGAGCGCCACAACCGTGTCGGCCTCGGTGCGCTGTATCTGGTCCAGGATCTCCCGCGGCGCGGCCAGCGGATTTAACATTACGATGATACCGCCCAGATGCAGGGTGGCATAATAGGTAATCACCGTCTGGGGGCAGTTGGGCAGGATCATGGCCAGCCGCTGCCCGGGTTTAAAACCGAGTCGGGCCAAGCCGGCAGCCGCCTGCCAGACCGATTGTTTTAGGCGGCGATAGCTCAGGGTGTGGCCTAAAAAGATGATTGCGGGATTATCTGGAAAATCGGAGGCGGAGCGGTATAACAATTCTGGGAGGGTGACGTCTGGTATATCGACCTCAGCGGGTACCTCCGGATCATAGTGCCGTCGCCAGATGCAATCCATGATTTATTCTTCCCGGCCTGATAAGTTCAAGGTTCAGTGAGCAGAAAAAGCATTATTGTGAGCAGTATCCACGGTTCTGTTCTCATATTTTGTTGTGATCACCAGGGATTGCCAATTAGTATGGCAGGTTCGCCAAAGCATGTCTGGTAATAATTTATACCACCGGGACGGGAAAAAGGAGGATTGTTGTGCATCCGGGGATTGAAGGAAAAAGGGAAGATGTTCTTCCCCTTTCCTGAAAGTTCCGCAGAGTCTCGAGGTTCCCTATCTTTTGGTTCCGGTAATGAGGCGGTGCAATTTAAAGATATTACAGCCGCAGATATGTTCAATGGACATACCGGACTCCCGCATAACCCGAACGACGTCTAAATCTGTAGTAAAACCGATGCGGACAAACAGGGGCGCCAAGGCGTCTTTGGCCTTTTCCAATAAGTGGCCATTTTCCCCGCGGGAATGTTGGACGGCAATAATCTGTCCACCCGGGCGGATAACTCGCAGGATTTCTTTACAGAGCCTATGGGGGTCAGGAACCGTCGTAATAACATAGGAGGCGATAACTGCGTCGAAACTCTCATTGGGAAATTCTAGATTGCAGGCGTCCATCACCTTGAGTTCGACATCATGGCCATTTTTTAGGGCTGCCAGCCGTTTTTTCGCCTTTTTGATCATGCCTTCGGAGATATCGATGCCGATGACCTGGGTGTGGGGGGGATAGAGGGTTAAACTGGCGCCGGTGCCGATGCCGATCTCCAAAACTTTTTGATGGGGGCGGGAGGAGAGGTATTTAAAAGCCTCCCTCCTGCCGGGCTCGAGCATCTTACCGAACACAAAATCATAAAAAGGAGAGTAAAAGGAATACAGACGTTCCATATATTGGCCATTGATCTTGGTTTTCATCTTTCAGCCTCGCTTGATCACACTAATTTCGCAGGTGCCAACCGGAAAAGTTTATCAGGTGCAAACATGCAGCAATCAGCCTGCAACCGCCGACTTCAACGGCAGAGACCAATGATGAAAAATCATCTTGCAAAAGAGCCTGCTTCACCCCACTCAATATCGTGGGGAATCTTAACAGGCTGAATACATAATATTCTTCGCTTTGTACAGAATGACAAGCCGGAGAAATATGCAATTATGCAAGAATCATAAGAGAGTAGGATGAGCAGCAGCATGCCGTCCTACCTCGCTTAACTAGCTGTTTTGGTTGCTTGCTGAACGCTTACAGCCAGACATTGGCACCGGATTGTTTATTGTGCAGTTTAACGCAAAGAATATTAAAATGTAAACCCAAACTTTGCATAATTTGCATAAAGATTGTCCAGACCTGAAAAGTTTTTTGAGTGAAGCAGGTTTCCATATTCCATTGATGGTGCCTGGGCCGGGAAATCACCGTAAATAGAACAACTCCGGCGGCAGGGGTATGCCTTTGCCCATGGTGTCCTCGCCGTAGTTAATGCTGGCCAGTATCTGGATGTCGGCTAAGGCTCGAACGTCGCCCTGAAATTTCACCTGGGAGAGGTCTTCGCGGTGGACTTTGCCGCCGGCCCACTGCAGATCAAGTATGGAGCTGGCGTCGAAATGGTCCTCACCGACGATCATCTCCACCTGGCCGCCGTAATGCTGTACGATTTTTGCCACCAACATGCACGGCCGACTGTGGAAGCCGAGCTTAACGGGAACACCGGCAGTGATTTCGCCGTGTTCGATATATTGATTCAGGAGGCTCTGGGCTAATGATTTGCCTTTGGAGAGAAATTCAGTACAATAATAAACCGCGTAGTTGATGATGGCGTCGAGCAGGAATTCGGTTTTAATCAGTCGACTCAACAGTCGTTGTATCTCTTGAAAAATACCGATGCGGCCGACGTCAAAGAGGTGACGTTCAAAATAATGGGACATACGTCCGCTTAATTCCAACAGATGCAGGGAGATGGAGATATGGTCCCGCAGGCTCTTAAATTTACTGCTCTCGGTGCGGCTGCTATCCCTGCCGATGTAGGTATCGTAGGACGACTGCAGGTTGTGAATAATCATCTCAAATTTGCGCAGAATTTCTTCGTTAATCCGGGCAGGAATAACAGCTCGAAAATCTTCGGCTTTAAATCTCTTATAAAAACCCAGGGCTTCAAAATCCCGGTTGATATTGAGGTACGCCGTAGTAATACGGACGATATGATGTTTCTCGCCATGTAAGTCTTGGGGGGAGACATCGAATTCCAGAAACCGGTTTGAGGACAGGTTGGAGAATCTGTCCCATTCCAGGGCTGGGGGCGTTAACCTGATCCCCAATTTTCTGGACTCAGCGATCAATTCTTGACAGATATTGATAAGGGTGTTAATCAAGAAGCGGTGCACGAGTCGGCTGGTGAAAATAAAAGAGCTGTCAGCGCCGATTTCGTAGAAGGAGATGCGGCTAACAATATGTTTCATCGTAAAGGCGGCAGAAGCAAAATTCAACACCGACGCCACTAGTTCGCGAAATTTACACCATTTTTGGTTGTTTTTGGCGCCGTGGTAGTCCAGCAGGTCTTCCACCAACTTAGAGGCGTAGCACAGGCGGGCGTAGAGACGTTCGGTGTCAGGTAGCTTCTCCTCGTAGTGAGCTACAAAAAACTGGCACAACTCAAGTAACTCGTCGGCAAAATAATCCACGAGTTCAAGAAATTCAGTACATGAAATAGTTTCTAATCTGGATGTCATAATTGCCTGTGATTGGTTTTGAAGCTGCTAGATCAATCGGCTAAAGATTTTGCCAGTTACGTAACAGTTCAGCGTGTTGAGGAAAAGATGAAAAACAGCCCCACCCTAACCCTCCCCGTAAGCGGGGAGGGAACTTTCCCCCGGTTTACGGGGGGATAAGGGGGGGTAAACATAGTAGCATACCTAAACCCTCAGAAGACTGAACTGTTGCCCAGTTACTATCTTTAATCTTTCCTGCCGTATTGTAATCCACCGATTAACACTAGTCTATCAAAAGTCAACGGTGCTGCTGGCAAGGGGTGCAATTTTAGATTGCTGCAGTAAAGCTTCTCCTTTGCGCCGGCTCAGCCTACCAGACAACGATAGATTGTTGGATGGCAGCGATCGAACTGCCTTTCGTAGAAGTATACGGCAAAGGAAGAGGAGTTTGACAGAAAAATTGTCTCTGACGTCCGATTTCCAAAAAGAATACAATGATCCCTCCACTCTTTTGATACTCGGGAAAAATCCCGCAGGAGATATACATGTTCACTAATAAAACCGTGGAATTGCGCCGGGTGGTAGTTACCGGTATGGGTCTTATCAGCCCCTTGGGAAATGACGTGCCTACGGCCTGGCGCCGACTATTGGCCGGTGAATCTGGCATCGGCCCCACAACCCATTTTGCCCAAAATGTCGCAGAATTTCAGGAGCGATTTCGGGCTCCGGATGATTTTCCCCTCATTGCCGGGGAAGTCAAAGACTTTGAGATAAAAACCATCTTGAGACAGCGCAAGAAAAACCAAACCAGGGAAGATAATAAGCTGATCAAATATACGGATCACTTTACTCAATATGCCCTGGCTGCCAGCCTCGAGGCAGTGAATAATTCGGGATTGGCATTGGAGCAGGAGAACCCGGACCGGGTCGGCATTATCATTGCCAGCGGCATGGGCGGCGTCGGCAGTTGGGAGGAGCAACATGAGAACCTTTTAACCCAGGGTGTGAAAAAGGTTTCTCCCTTCACCGTTCCCAAGCTTCTTCCCAACCTGGCGGCCGGCAATGTCTCCATCAGTTTTCAAGCCCGGGGGCCCAATGCCGCGCTTTCCACGGCCTGCGCCGCGGGGGCGCACGCCATCGGTTCGGCGTTCCGTTCGATTCAATTAGGGGAAGCCGAACTCATGGCCACGGGAGGAGCCGAAGCCGCTATCACCCCACTGACGGTAACCGGTTTTTACCGCATGGGGGCCCTGGCCACCGGTTACAATGATCGGCCGACGTTGGCCAGTCGTCCCTTCGACCGGCAGCATCAGGGTTTTGTCATGGCGGAGGGCGCCGGTATTTTGATTCTGGAAGAATTGGAACACGCCCGGCGCCGCAATGCCAGGATTCTGGCGGAATTAATCGGTTTTAGCACGACCGGAGATGCCCGCCACATTACCGATCCTGATATCAACGGTGCCGTCCGCTGTATGCACATGGCCTTGCAGGATGCCGGTTTGACCCCGGCACAGATCGATTACGTCAACCCGCATGCCACTTCGACGCCCACCGGCGACCGAAACGAGGCCGCGGCCTTAATCCAGTGCTTTTCTTCCTGTCAAAGGATGCCCTTGGTCAGCGCCACCAAATCTATGACCGGCCATATGCTCGGGGCCGCCGGCGCTGTAGAAGCGATCTTCGTAATTCTCTCCCTTTCCCAAGGGCTCATACCGCCGACCATCAATGTAGACGAAATCGACCCGGAATGCGTCGGCCTGAACCTGGTCCGAAATAAAGCCCTGGAAATACCCCTGCGCTATGCCCTGTCAAACTCCTTCGGATTTGGCGGGACGAATGCCAGCCTGGTCTTTAAACGGTATGAAGTATGATGAGAGTACGCCTCGGGATAATTCAATAGGTGTGACCGCGCCGCAGATTACTTTACAAGTGAGTATATCATTTGTATAGTTAGAAAATAAGTTTCCAGATTCCGAATTATTGGAAACATCAATTCTGCCCAGTCTAGAAAGCCTGTGCTACCGGTAAATGCTTTCATGGTTCGCGGGTGATTTTGAAAGCATGATATTTTTAACGCAACAAGCGTTCCAAGATCAGTAGTCAGAGTTTTGAAAAAGAGACCGCGATATTCGTATCTATCTGATAAATCCATGATTTATTTCTTTGCGCGGTAATCGTAAAACCTTATTGAGTAAATAATGGATCTATTATGAGCCTCAAATCGATCTTGCGAGTTGCTCTTCTGAAGAGCCTCCCGGAGGTCAGGCAGACTGTCGTCTCTCATCCGTACAGCCATGACATCTGTCCCCGGGTTGAGGTAGTGGAGTTAGGTCTGCCTCCGGGTCTCTCATCGGAGGCGTTTAAGGATGTTTGGAGGAATCTCAGCGATCCTGAATTCGATCTGATTCTCGATATGCGGGAGCAAAGATCGGGTGATCCGGACCTCGGGAAGATCATCAAGGCCAACCGTCTGGTCTCAGAGGCGGCGGCGCCAGTGGTATGGGATCTTTTGGAGCAGTTGCAGCGTACCTGTTCAACCGGCGAAATTCAGGCCGACATTATTGACAGCGCCGCTGACGCCATCATTACCATCAATGAAGATCACCTCATCGTGGGTTATAATCAAGGGGCGGCGACAATTTTTGGCTTCGACCGGGATGAGGCGATCGGGGCTGATCTGAATATCATCATCCCCCCGCCGTATAAAGAAAAACACCGGGAGTATGTCAGGCGTTATATCGCCACTCGGAAACCGCATCTGATCGGCAAACATGTCCAATTAAACGCCATCCGCAAGAACGGGGAGGAATTCCCCATGAGCATCTCTTTTTCGGTGGCGGACATCGGCGGCAACCTGTATTTTACCGGTATTGTCCGGGATATGAGCGAATATGTTGCCATGGAGGAGAGGCTGCGCCAGAGCGAACGGTTGGCAGCCGTCGGCAATACCATTTCTCATATTGTCCACGAGATCAAAAATCCCCTGATGATAATCGGCGGGTTTGCCCAACAGCTTCTCAAGGCTGGCACGCTGGACACCAAGGGTCTGCAAAAACTAGCCATCATTGCCGAGGAAGTCAGTCGCCTGGAGACTCTGATGGCCGAAATGAAGGATTATTCCAGACCGCCGGCTCTGAAGCGTCAGTCCGGGGAAATCGCCGGCCTGCTCCAGGAGGTCATTCAGCTGTACAGTGAAAATCTCAAGGAAAAAAATATCACTCTGACGCTGGAGCCGCCGGACCCGATGCCGCTCTGCAGCTTAGATTATCAGCAGTTGAAACAGGTGTTGATGAATCTCATTAAAAACGCCTCGGAAGCCATGCCCTCAGGAGGCCGGATTACTATTACGGCCCACCGGCGTCCCCCGTATTTCGAAATCGCCGTCGCTGATACCGGCGAAGGGATGACGTCGGATGTCGTAGAGCACATCTTTACTCCCTATTATACCACCAAAACCAAGGGCTCCGGTCTGGGGTTGGCCATCTCCCGGAACATTGTCCAGGCCCATAACGGCAATCTGGAGGTGGTCAGTCAGCCCGGCAAAGGCTCGGTTTTTACCATCAAACTGCCGTTGGTGGAAATCGAAACGGGCGTATGTCTCAGATAGCCGGGACGCTCTTAGAGGTTCGAGACCTGAGGACCGCTTTTCATACCCCGCTTGGTCTGGTCCCGGCAGTCAATGGGGTCAGCTTCCGCCTCGGAACCGGCGAGACGATGGGGTTGGTGGGGGAATCGGGATGTGGCAAAACGGTGACGGCCCTTTCCATTCTGCGTCTCCTTCCTGCACCGATCAGTCAGCAGAGCGGCCAGGTGATTTTTCAAGGTCAAGACCTCATGACCTTGAAACCGGCCGAGCTCCGTCGGATTCGAGGCAATCACATCGCCATGATCTTTCAAGAGCCTATGACCGCCTTGAATCCGGTATTGACCATCGGGGAACAGATCGCCGAGATCTTGCGGCTGCATCGGGGCTTGAACCGGACAGCCGCCTGGGGGGAAGCCGGACGCGGCCTGGTGCGGGTGGGGATTGCCGATCCCGAACAGCGCCTCCGCCAATACCCGCATCAACTTTCCGGTGGCCTGCGGCAACGGGTTCTGATCGCCATGGCCCTGGCCTGTGAACCGCATCTGATGATTGCCGATGAGCCGACGACGGCACTGGACGTCACCATTCAGGCCCAGATCCTGGCGCTCATCTCCCGGCTGCAGGCCAAACTCGGCCTGGCCCTGCTGCTCATCTCTCACAATCTGGGGGTAGTGGCCCAGATTGCCAACCGGGTAGCGGTCATGTACGCCGGTTTTATTGTCGAAACCGGCCCCACGACCGAGTTGTTCGCCCGGCCGCTTCACCCTTATACCCGCGGCTTACTCGATTCGGCCCCAAAGCTGAATTTCAACGAACACACCGAAGACCTGCCAACGATTCCCGGGCACGTGCCTAATCTTTCTGAACTACCGGCGGGCTGTCCATTCAGGCCTCGTTGCCCCGAGGCCTTGACGGTCTGTTCGCAACCCCCGCCCTGGAAAGTCTTCAATCAAGGGCGCGGCGTGAGTTGTTGGCTATATCGGGATGGCAGTGACGATGTCTGAGCCGCTTCTGGCCGCCCGCCGTTTAAGCAAAACCTTTACCGTGTCCGGCGGCTGGACGGCGCCGCGACGCCTCCTGCAAGCAGTGACCGAAGTTTCTCTGGAGGTGGCGGCGGGGGAGACTCTGGGTCTGGTAGGCGAATCAGGCTGCGGCAAATCAACCCTCGGACGCCTGGTGTTGGCTCTCATACCACCTACTCAGGGCGAGGTCTTTTTTACCGGGGAGGAATTGTGGGGTCTCAGCCGGGAGAAGCGGCGGCAACTGCGGCAGAAAATGCAGATTGTCTTTCAAGACCCTTATTCTTCGCTTAATCCACGTCTGACCGTCCGGCAGATTCTGGAGGAACCGTATATTATCCATAAGCTGGGTTCCAAGAACCAACGCCGGGAGTGGTGCGAAAAGCTTTTGGATGACGTCGGTCTGACCGGCGAAGCGCTCCACCGGTACCCACATGAGTTTAGCGGCGGCCAGCGCCAACGCCTGGGCATCGCCCGGGCCCTGGCCCTCAATCCTCAGCTAGTCGTAGCCGATGAGCCGGTCTCGGCCCTGGACGTCTCCGTGCAGGCGCAGATTCTCAACCTGTTTAACGACCTGAAAAGAAAATTAGGTTTGACCTATCTTTTTATCTCCCACGATTTGAGCGTTATCAGCCACATCAGCGACCGCATCGCCGTTATGTACCTGGGCCGCCTGGTGGAACTGGCGCCTCGGCAGATGTATAGCCAGCGGCGGTTACATCCCTACACGGAAGCCCTGCTGGAGGCGGCGCCCGTTCCCGATCCCCGGCGGCGGCCACCCACCCCGCGCCTGAAAGGCGACCCTCCCAGTTCGCTGCGCATCCCACCCGGCTGCCCTTTTCACCCCCGCTGTCCGGAAGCTCACTCCATCTGTCGGGAATTGCTTCCGGAGTTCCGGCAGGTAGGGACGGATCATTGGTTGAGTTGTCATAGGCGCTAACCGGATTTAGGCGAAGGAGTTCTTATGTTCCGGTTTTCGGCGACTAAAGCAGGATCAAGTTGTTATGATCACGGTTTGCTGCAGGGAAGATCGAAGTCGGGATGAGCGGAAGAATAGCGGTGCTTGAGTTCAAGGGGATCGGAGTTCTCCCTCCAGTTGCTCAAGTTCGACGGGTTCGGCGCCGAACGAAGGGAAGTGAAGCACAAGGTCATCCCGCAGGGCCTGGGCGTCGGGATAGCGTTTGCTGAGGTCTTTTTCCAGGCACTTGAGGATAATGGCCTCCAGAGCCAGCGGAATGTCTGGGTTTTCCTCGTGTGGCGGGATCGGCTCGCTTTCCAGGATCAGGTCGATGAGGTTTTTCTCCAAGTCGTCGTAAAACGGCAGCAGACCGGTATAAAGCAGGTACATAATAACGCCGATGGCCCAGACGTCGCTGGGGCGCTGGCTTTGGCCCATGATCTGCTCCGGGGCCATATAAGGCCGCGAACCCACCATCGTGGCGCTGATATCACGGTCCTTGAGTTCCTTGGCCGCGCCGTAATCCAACAGTTTGATAGTGTCATGCGGTCCGATAATAATGTTATTGGGCTTGATGTCCCGGTGCATGATGTGATGGCTGTGAGCAAAGGCCACGACATCGATCAGCTTCAGGATGATGCGCTCCTTCCAGGAATCCGGCAATTCTCTTCCCTCCAATAAATCCTGCAGAGTGCGGCCCCGGACATACTCCTGAATAATGATGAACCTTCCGGCCTCCTCTACCGAGTCAATCAAGGCGACAGCGCCGGGATGAGGCGCCAGTTTCTGGCAGATATCCGCCTCCTTGCGGAAACTTTTGTTATAGCCTCGGGAAAAGGGAATTTTGGCAACGTAATAGTGATCCTGTTCCACGGCTTCGGTATCCAAAACCAGCCAGACTTCACCGTAGCTGCCCTGTCCTAGTTTCTTTACCTTTTCGTAGCGTCCACCCAACAGTTCCGTCAGTTTTAGGACCGAGAGGATGTTGCCGGCAAAAGGGAGCAGACGGGAGATCATATTGAGCAGCGATTTTTTCCGGGACGGACGGCCGCTCAGAGAAGCGATGTGAGCGGGCAGGTGCGCCGGTGCCTCTGATAAATCCAGGTCAACATCGGCATAGGCGATGACGCGATCCGGTTTGCCCTTGACTACCTGGCCGCTCATCAGGACGGTGACTTTGTGGCCGTCACGATGCTTCAGGTTTACCTTGACCTTGCCGGTTTCTCCCTCACGGTTCAGCATGGCGTAAAAACGCTGATAGTCGGCGGGGGTATAGAAGAGATCCGCGGCCAGATCGAATTCGGTTATCTCGGTTGCCGCCTCATAGCCCAAGAGAGCTTTCAGGGCCTGGTTGCAATCCAACAGGCGACGGGTTTGATCGGTGATGAAGATTCCCTGGGGACTATCCTCAAAGAGGCGCCGATAACGATCCCGAACCGCCTGCAGCCGCAACTCATGTTCCCGAACCTTGAGGGCGACTGCAATGCGGGCCAGTATTTCACCTCCCTGAAAAGGCTTCAGGATAAAATCCTCGGCGCCGATTTCCAAACTGCGAGCGGCAAGATCAGTGCGGTGGGTGGCGATGATGAAAATGAAAGGAAGGTGTTTTAAAAAGTCCTGGCTCTTGAGTTCCCGGAAACGCTGTAATCCGAATTCCGTTTGAATATTGAGGATGACCAGATCAGGAGAGAATTGTTGCGCTTCCATCAGGGCATCGCTGTGCTCCGGCAGGAGGAATAGTTCATGTCCTTCTGAAGTCAGGATCTCCGCCAACGCCTGATAGTCTTCGGCGGCGAGGTCAACCAGCAAAATTCTGTATCCAGCCATGCCTGTGTCCCCTATTTTTCCATTAGAGGGTGCATGGTAGCAGATTTCCCCGTCTTAGTCTACCTTTTTATCAGTAGTTGAGATGGCTTGAATCTTGTCAGCCTTATGAGGGTGGAGTTCAGCAACGTTAGCCGGAGACAAGCCAAATATAGCTTGACATAGATCACAATATTCTATAAATAGATTTATTCGTAATCAACTTACGGCGGGGTAGCTCAGTCGGTAGAGCAGCGGACTGAAAATCCGCGTGTCCCCAGTTCGATTCTGGGCCCCGCCACCAGGTAATTCATGGGGTTAGCCGAAAGGAGCCCCCTTTTTTATAGGTTAATAATAAGTGTCTGACACATTTTATATCTATTTATGTTGTTGGCTTACATATATTATTTGGTATATTCTTCCTCCAAAAGGCGTCAAGCCGGACAGCCAAAGGCATCGGTCCGTTTCAGGAGGTTTTGGTGGATAAGGCTGCATTCAAAATCAGGCACCGGGTGATCACCCTCTTTCTCTTCTGCGTTATGTCGGTGGTGGTTTTTGCCGGTTTCAGTTTTCAGATACATCGGGATATCGGGCGGCGCCTCCGGCTCCTGGAGCTGGCCGGTGATCTCTTTTCCAATATCCTGGAGGCGCGGCGCTTTGAAAAAAACTTCTTCCTGTATAAACAGCCCGTCAGCCTACAAGAGGCGATGTCGTTCGTGCAGCGGGTAGACGATCTCTATAACAGCCATGTCGAAGAAATACTGCGCTTGAAACAGGGCTCCAAAGACCCGGAGTTCGGTCACACCTTGTCAGCCTATAAAACCGTTTTGACCCGGATTCAGAGCCAGATTCTCCTGCGCGGCGGAGATGGATCATCAGATTTTTCTAAGTTGGAGGATTCCCTGCGCAATCTGGGTCAGAAATTGGTTGAGGTGACGGAGCGCTGGCAGAAAGAGGAACGGGTTCAGATCGACCTACTATTCCAGCGGGCCATCTATCTTTTTCTGGTCTCGATCGGCATCTTCGTGGTATTGGGCATTCTGGTGGCATTTTATCTGGCCCGGTTATTGGTGCGTCCTATGAATCAGATGCAGGGGGCGATGGAGAGAATTGCCCATGGAGATTATTCTCCCATCCCGATATCCAGCCGTTCCGAAGAATTTCGCAGTCTGTTTCGGGCCTTTAACCGAATGATCCAGGAGCTGGAAGAGCATCAGGAACAGCTGCTGCAATCCCGCAAGATCGCCGCTATCGGCACCCTGACGTCCGGCATCGCTCATGAATTGAACAATCCCATTAATAATATTGTGCTGACGGCCGAAACCCTGAAGGAGGATTTCCGTCATGTAGGAGAGGAGGAGGCCGTGAGCCTGTTGCATGATATCCTGGTGCAGGCGGATAGGGCTTCCGAAATTGTCAAAGGGTTGCTGGATTTTTCCCGCTCTGAGCGGCCGGAATTTGAGCTTTTGACCATTCCTGCGGTAGTCGATGAAACTCTCAAATTGGTACGCAACCAATTGATGCTCTCCGGTATTCAGGTTGACAAGGAGGTTCCGGCAGAGATGCCGCTGATTTCCGGAGACCGCAAGAGCCTGCAGCAGGTTTTTCTGAATATTTTTATCAATGCCATACAGGCCATGCCTGACGGTGGTTATTTACGTATCAAGGTGTACCCGGAAGAGGATCACTGGCTGAAAATTGATGTCGGGGACACCGGCGCCGGTATTGATCCCGAGCACCTGCCCCGCATATTTGATCCTTTTTATACGACGAAAGAAGTAGGTCGGGGTACGGGTCTCGGCCTGTCGGTAACCTATGGCATCATCGAAAAACATGGAGGCCACATAGAGGCTCACAGTAAAAAAGGGGAGGGAACCGTCTTCACCATAACCCTGCCGATTGCCAAAGGAGATCATTGCTCTTAGCTCGAGAAGACTATGCGTATTGCCGTCGTTGATGATGAGGAGATTGTCCGAAAGCGCCTGCAGAAGACCCTGGAGAAGGAGGGGCACCGGGTGCAGACTTACCCTTCCGGAGAGGCCTTCTTGGGAAGCCTGGAAGGGGCCTCCTTTGATTTGGTCTTTCTGGACGTGATCCTTCCGGGGCTCGGCGGCATGGAAATCCTGCAGTCTATCAAGGCGCGCACCCCTGACCTGGAAGTTATTCTCATCACTGGGCATGCCTCCCTGGACGCAGCCATCGAAGCCGTGAAACTGGGCGCTTTTCATTATGTCTCCAAGCCTTTGAGACTGGAAGAGATCCGGCACCTGACCCGGAAGGCCCTGGAGCACAAACGACTTTTAGAGGAAAATCGCCAACTCAAAGCGCGCCTTGAGCCCCTGCAGGGCTGGGAAGAGATGATCGGAGTCAGCCCGGTTATGAAAGAGGTGTTCCAGATGGTCCGCAAGGTGGCCCCCCTGGATTGTAGCGTCCTCATTCAGGGCGAAAGCGGCACCGGCAAGGAACTCGTGGCGCGCCTCATCCACCGGGAAAGCTCCCGCCGGGATCAGCCCTTTTTAGCGTTCAATTGCGCCGGTTTTACCGAGGAGCTGATTGCCAGCGAACTCTTCGGTTACGAACGGGGTGCTTTCACCGGAGCCACGGCGACCAAGATCGGTTTCATGGAGGCGGCCCACCATGGCACCATTTTTATGGATGAAATCGGCGATATGCCTCTATCCATGCAGGCGAAACTCCTGCGGGTCATCCAAGACCGCCGGATATTCCGGGTGGGGGCCAGCCGCCCTATCCAGCTTGATCTCCGCTTTATCGCCGCTACCAATAAAGAATTGAAGCAGGAAGTACAGGCCGGGAGGTTTCGAGAGGACCTCTTCTTCCGCCTCAAGGTAGTGGAAATCACCCTGCCGCGGCTGGCAGACCGTCCCGAAGATATTCCTCTGTTGATGCAATTCTTTCTCTCTCGCTACAGCCACAGATTTGGCAAACAGGTCAGGATATTTAACCCGGACGTCCGGGAGATACTCCTCTCCTACGACTATCCCGGAAACGTCCGCGAACTGAAAAACCTCCTGGAACGGGCTGTAGCCCTGGCCGAAGGGGAAACCATCACCGTAGCTGAACTGCCACCGGAGATGCGGGAATCCGTGCGAGATTCTTCCGAGCCGTACACCACCCTGGAAGATCGGGAACGGGAGTATATCCTGAGGGTTCTACGGCATACCAACTTTAATGTGGGCGACACAGCCCGCATCCTTAATCTGCCGCGCACCACCCTGTGGCGCAAGATGAAGAAATATAATCTATCCAAGGCGTAATACCTACCTCATCCAATCCCCGCCAGCTATTTCATCATTTCGTTTCATACTGAAACAGTTTCCACGCTTCATTCCATTCTTTCTCCACTAAAGTCAGATAAAATTTCATAATGAAACATTATTAGCCAACCCCGATTCCCGGAACAATATAACTATCGGTATTGCCTTGTATTATTTGTTTGGCATGTTTGATGCTAATACCTTAGTAAGGCTGATAGAAGTCGGGTGTGGTGTGGGAGTGCAAGGCATCACAAGGCAAGGGTTTTTATCGATACCGAAAGGGGAGAGTGTGGTATGGTATTGAGTCTGTATCTGCCTATTTCTGGTAATGCCATTAACATATTAGTGCTCTTTGGGTTGGGAGGGGCGGTAGGGTTTCTCTCCGGGCTCTTTGGCGTCGGGGGTGGGTTTTTGATGACGCCCCTGCTCATTATGGCGGGTATACCCTCCACCGTGGCAGCAGCCAGTGATTCGAATCAGATTGTGGCGGCATCAACCTCAGGAACTTATGCTCACTATCGCTTGGGCAACGTAGACTTCAAGATGGGTTTTCTGCTGCTTCTGGGCGGAGTGGTGGGTGGTACTCTGGGGGTGCAGCTCATCATGGTTCTCAGGGCCATGGGGAATGCAGATTTTGTCATCAAAATCACTTATGTCATCATGTTAGGGGTTATCGGCTCCTACATGTTTGTGGAAAGCCTTCAGAGTATGCGTCAGAAGGTTCCGGAGGCAAGGCCGACAGGTCCTTCCCGGCCTTCGGCATATGCCCGTCTGATTCAAGCCCTGCCGTGGCAGATGAAATTCGAGAAGTCCGGCATCACCCTTTCCGGTTTCCTGCCTCTGATCCTGGGTGTTTTTGTAGGGGTACTGGCGGCGATTATGGGTGTGGGTGGAGGCTTCATCATGGTGCCGGTCATGGTCTACCTGTTGCGCATGCCGATGCATGTGGTGGTGGGCACGAGTCTTTTTCAGATCCTCTTTACCTGTATCAATGTTACCGTGATGCAGGCCATTACCAATCATACGGTGGATCTGGTTCTGGCCATTATTCTGCTCTTGGGCTCCACTCTGGGGGCGCAGTTCGGAGCCCGCCTCAGCCGTCATCTTAAGGCGGACCAATTGAAGATTCTCCTGGCCTCCATCGTGCTCGTCGTGATGGTGCAGATTCTCGTGGGTCTGGTCTGGCCCCCGCACCTGATGCTGAGTTACAAGGGGGGACACTGAGATGCAGGAAGGAGTAGGAAAAAGAGCGGCGATTATCTGGGGGTTGACAATCTTTTTGCTTTTAAACCTGATTGGTTCCGTCCGGGCTGAATCGGTCACTTTGAAGCTAAACCCGGCGGTAGTGGAAATCAATTCCTTCTATCAGGGATGCGAGGTTGCCATTACCGGAACAATACCTGCTGGGCACGAGGCAGTAGCGGAGATAGTGGGACCGACTGGAGAGGAAATTCTGATGCGCAAAGGGCGCCGAGGGCCGCTGTGGATGAATGTGGGAGAGTTGAAAATCAGCGGTGCTCCATCACTCTATCTTATTCTGGCCAGCGCCTCGGATCTTTTAACTGGGGCCGCGTCTTGGGGATTCGGAGCTATGAGGCAGCGTATTACGGTCGCCGGGCAGGTGCCGGCGGGCCAGGAGGACAAGTTGCGGGATCAATTTCTGAGGTTGAAAGAAAGCGAGGAGCTCTATGCCGCGGTGCCCGAGGGACTCAAGGTATCACCGGCCAAGGACGGCCGCTTGTCAGTTATTGGAAGCTTCTGGCTTCCTGCCAATGTAAAGCCCGATACCTATTCGGTCTGCCTGATGGCCGTTGCTGGAGACAGGTTGGTGGAACGGCAGTGTATGGCTCTGTCCGTGAAAATGGTAGGCTTCCCGGCTCTGTTCATGTCGTTGGCCTACCAGCACTCGGTTATTTATGGCGTCCTGGCGGTAGTCATTGCCATTCTGACCGGTTTCGTTATGGGACACCTCTTTAAAGGCGGAGGGGGTCATTAGAGCAGGGCCTCTCAACTCTGGTGGAAGGTCTTGAGGCGGGAAACATGGCGTATCTGCTTACGTCCTTGAAAAGGTTATTGGAAAGAATTCGCCGGTCGAAACCGGAGGCGGCATCATTTCCCGGAATCTTTGAGCAATTCCAAACACTATTACAGGATCATCAGCAGGTTATGGAGCTCATTGCCGATCTGGGAGAGAAATCCGGCGGCGAATACATTTTCGACCGGACGTATCTCATTGATACAATAAAAATTATGCACACGGTGTTATTACGTATGGTGAACAGCTTGAACCATATTGCGTCCAATCGCTATCTGGAGCTCTACACGACCCTCGATCGCATTTTCCAACCATTGGAAGCGGAATTAAGAGGAAGGCTGCTGCTTTCGGATGAGATGGCGTTGGTGGTTGACTTGCAGGACCTTCCCTTGGATCACCCGGAGTTGACGGGCGGCAAGGCAAACGCCTTGGGTCGCGTCCTCCAGAGTCTCAAGCTGCCGGCGCCGCCCGGGTTTGTTATCACGACCCGGGCCTACCGAAGATTTTTGGAGAGCAATCAACTTGAGGAACGCATTCATGCCTGGCTGGAATCTTGGGCTTCCGGAAAGTTGGATATCGGACAGACGTCCCGACAGATTCAGTACAGCATTTTGGCCGGTCTGGTGAGCCGGGAAGTGGCAGGGGAGATCAGACGCCGGACAGCCAAGGAAGGTGTTTATTGGGCCGTGCGAAGCAGCGCCTATGGCGAAGACGGCGAACTGTCGTTTGCAGGGCTCCATGAAACTCGCCTGCATGTGCCACCGACGAAGATCATCTCGGCCTACAAGGAGGTGCTGGCCAGTCTCTTTAGTCCCGGTGCCTTGAGCTACCGGCAAAAGATGGGGCTTTTAGGAGAAGAGGCAGCCATGGCCGTTCTCTGTCAGGAAACCATTGTCAGCCGAGCGGCTGGGGTCATTCAAACCCTGGATTTGTCTTGTCCCGGAGCAAATCACCTGGTGATCTATTCCTCTTTCGGGTGGGGGCGCTCGGTAGCGGAAGGGCGGGCCACGGTCGACCGGTTTGTGCTGGAGAAAGACCATTCGAATCATATCCTGGTTCGGGAGATCGCCGCCAAGCGGTTCATGGTAGGGCCGAAGCCGGGTGGCGGCGAAGAAGAAGTGCCCGTTCCCCAGGAAGAACAGCGACATCCCTCACTGTCGGACGAAGCCATCAAGACGCTGGTCAAATGGGCTCTCCACCTGGAGAGGTATTTTAAGCGGCCCCAGGAGATTGAATGGGCCCAAGATGAAAGCGGCGCCCTTTGGCTGCTGCAATCGAGGTTTATGAATATCTCGAAGACGGCTATGCCGCCGCAGGAGGACATTGCTCTAGTTGCGAGCCGCTATCAAGTCATTCTGAGAGATCAGGGGGCGGTAGCCCATGCCGGAGTAGGTTCCGGTCCAGTCTACCAGGTTGATTCTGAGGCCAAACTCAGCCGTTTTCCGGAAGGAGCAGTCCTGGTAATCAAATATACGGCGCCCTGGCTGACCCCGGTGGTGCCCAAGGCCGCGGCCATTATTGCGGAGCGGGGTTCCGCGGCGGGACATCTGGCCACCATTGCGCGGGAGTTCCGGGTACCGACTCTGGTGGGAGTGGAAGGAGCGTGCGAGCGTCTCCCGGCAGGTATCAAGATCACCGTAGATACCAAGCAGCGGATGGTCTATGCCGGCCGGGTCAAAGAACTGCTGCACTATGAGTTGGTTAAAACCCCGGCCTTCGAAGAAACGCATGAGTTTCGGCAGCTTAGGAGACTCTTGAAGCGCATCGCCCCTTTGCATATCATCGATCCTCAGGCGGTGGATTTCACCCCCCAGGGCTGCGAGTCGGTACATGATGTCGTTCGCTTTATTCATGAAAAGGCTGTGAATGAGGTGATCGACCTGCCGAGATTATTAAAGCGATTTAAAGGGGTGAAGATTTTTTCTCTGATTTCTGATGTACCACTCGACCTGAAGATTTTGGATCTGGGAGGGGGAATCACGTCTCCTCAAAAAGGAGATCGGGTTCTACCGGAAGGTATCCAATCGTTGCCTCTCAAGGCCTTGTGGGAAGGAGTCTCGGCCCCCGGGGTCTGGAGTACTGAGCCGGTGTCAGTAGATTTTAAAGGCATGATGTCGAGCCTCACGCAGACTCGGGCCGAAACGCCCGGCGCCTCGGCCTATATGGGATTCAACCTGGCGGTCATCAGTGAATTTTATCTGAACCTGCATCTACGGCTGGGTTATCACCTGAATCTGGTGGATGCCCGCATGCATCCGGAGCCGCAGCACAATCACATCTATTTCCGCTTCGTGGGCGGGGTAACGGACATGACTCGAAGATCGCGACGGGCGCAGCTCCTGGCTAACATTCTGTCAAAATTTCATTTCAAAGTGGATGTTAAGGGGGACCTGGTGGTGGCTCGGGTTCTTCACCTCCCCCAGGAAGAGATGCAGGCGCGCCTCATCGTATTGGGCCGGTTGATCGGGTTTACCCGCCAACTGGACATTCAATTGAAGAGCGACGCCGACATCCCGCAATTTATGGAGTCATTCTTTCAACCTGACTCCCAAACTCGTGAAACACCTTTGGCCTAGGAGGGGAAAATGAGCACGAAGCTCAAAATTATGGTCTTGGATGATGAGCCCATTGTCTGCAAGCGTCTGCAACCGGCCCTGGAGAAGCTCGGATACGAAGTTGAGACCTTTACCCAGAGCCTGGAAGCCTTGCATGAGATTCAGGAGAAAACCTATGACATTATCATCACTGATCTCAAGATGAAGGGCATCGACGGGATGCGCTTTTTGCAGGAAGCGAAGAAGCAACATCCCGCCACGGAAGTTATCGTTATTACCGGTTTTGCTACCTTGGAAACGGCCAAAGAATCCTTTCAAAAAGGGGTTTTTGACTTTATTGCCAAGCCGTTCAAACTGAGCGAAATCCAGGAAGTGGTCACCAGGGCAACGGCCAAGATTCAGGGGGCAAAAGCCTGAACGTTAATCCTCGGTTTGAAGCATCAAGGAGTTGTTATTTATGGTTAAGACACTTGTAGCCATTGAAGTGGACCTAGCCTCCAGCTTTGCCATCCGATTTGCCTGCCAGTTGGGCAACCTGATTCGGATGGAGATCCACCCGATCTACGTGAAATTTCCCTCTGCCGAATTTCCCATAACCGGTGTCGGTTGGGTGCGCTATAGCTGGGAAAGGGAGGTCGTGGAAAAAGGCCGGATTGAAATTCAGGAGATGCTCTCTGCAGAGACTGACTCCTGCCCGCTCATGCAGGAACCCCGGGTAATCTATGGCGACCGGGAAATCGAACTTCTCCACGTCATTGAGCAGGAACCCTTTGATCTATACATTGAGGGAGCGCCTTATCCTTTTACCCCGGCCACAATTTATAAGCGTTGGCATACTAAATTTTACCAGCGTTTGATCTGCCCCTTGATCTGGCTTCGGAGCGTTCGAAAAATTGATCAGGTGGTGGCAGTGTGCTTACATCCCGAGGGCCTCAAGGTCCTGGTCGAGGCTCTGAAAAGACTTTTTGTCGGAAGCCCTCTCCCCCTGAATCTGGCCTATGCCAAAAGCGGTGGGGGAGGAGACGATATGTTGCCTATGGTCCAGAAAGCTGTAGCAGATCTGAAGGCCCAAGGCTGCCAGGCGGCAGTGGGAATCGCCTTTACTCCGGGGGAGGGCGGACCTCCTCCGGAACTTTCCAAAACCTCCGGGTTAGTGGCCGTAGCTCTAGGCAGAGGGACTAGAAAAGACTCTCCCCCACTTTCCTGGCTGCCGCAGATAAGCAACCCGCTGTTACTGGTTCAGCTTTAACGATGAAACAACTAACCGGGCCGTCACAATAAGGCTTTAGAAAGGATGGGAGCGGTATGAAAATCCTGTTTGCCGGTGATGAACACCCATACAGCGCTTATGCCCTTAAAGAGGTAATCCGGCTGGCCCGGAACACTTGGGCAGACGTCACGATGTTGGCCGTGGCGCCGGGAGATAAAGGGGTTCCTAAGTCTGATCATCTTCTTATCCAGGCCCTGCAGGGGTATCGGGAGCATTTTTTAAAAAGTTCGGAGGCTGAAGGCTCACCTTATGCCCGGAAAGAGTGGCGTTATGAGTGGCTTCCCTTAAAAAACGGGGTTTGGGAGGAGCTCCTGGTCTGCCGGGGTGACAAAAGGGACGTCCGGGTCTGTTTCCGGGTCGGGAATATCGTTCAGGAAATCGTGGCAGAAGCAAAGGATGAGGAAACCGACCTGATCATTGTGGGCTGCACCAAGGGACGGGAATGTATCTGGCAGGACGCGGCCGCAGTGCCCCAAAAGGTGGTAAACGATGCCGATTGTTCGGTGCTCCTCGTAAAAGAAGAACAGCCTCTCAATCGCATCCTGGCCTGTCTCGACCAGAGTTATATCAGTCAGGAATCGCTGGAGATGATCAACCAGATAGCCACGATTCATCAGGCGGAGGTAGAGTTGGTCGGACTGAGCCAATCTGGTGATATGAAAAAGGATGTTTACCGGCGGCTCATTGAGATCGGCGACTATTATGAGGACCGCCAGATCAAGGTCTCTACTAAGCTTACGGATATCGGGGATTTTGAAAGTTTTGTCTCCGATGAATTGCAGCAAGACCTGTTGGCTCTCTGGATGGGGCGTAAATCCCTGCTGGACCGGGTCTTCCCGCGGGATTGGGTGGGGCGTTTTGTCAGTAAGTGTCAAACCTCAGTGCTGGTCATGCGCTAAAGGAACCTGTCTGACTATCGCTAGTTTTTCTTTTTGGTTATGAGGTGATACCATGAAAATTCTCGTTGCTGTGGACCAGAGCGAAGAGTCGCAGGAGGCCCTGCGCTGCACCTGCCACCTGCTGGAACACTTTGAGGCTAAAGTAGACGCCCTTTACGTTCAGCCCGATGTAGTGGAGATGGTGGCCGATAGTTCCTATGCGCCGTTCGCCACTAAAGCTGATGTGGAACAAGCGGTTGCGGCCGAGGCCGAAAAGGTATTGGATACGATTCTGGAGTCGTGCGAAATCTGCATGGGTGGCAAGATTCCCTGCACGCCTCAGATCGCCGTCGGCGACCCGACCGAGGAAATTCTCAATTTTGCCGAAAAGGGCCGCTATGAGCTTATCGTCTTGGGGGCCCACGGACGTTCTTCGCTCCGGGGATTCCTATTGGGGACGGTCCATAGCAAGATTCTGCACCACGCCCTGCAACCGGTGCTGATCCTGAGAAATTTCCGTCCTATTCAAAAGATCCTCGTGGCTTACCGTGGTTCCCAGTGCGATCAGGGAGCGTTGCAGTTTATTGCCCCTCTCTTTGCCAAACAGAAGCCGGAAATTACTATCATGCACGTGCAGGAAACCGAACTAGGGGAGAGCGAGGAGTTTGCCCAGGCCTGCGTGCTTACCGGGGAAGACACCCTGCGGGAGTGGGGCTACACCCCGATCAAGAAGGTGGCCAAAGGCGACTTTGTGGACGAAATTTTAAAGGCTGTTGCAGTGCAGCGGTATGATCTGCTGGTCCTGGGCGCTTATGGCCATCAACGTCCCAAGTACCTCAAAATCATCAGTGACGAGGCCCTTAATCTGGTGCGCCTGACTACGCGTCCGGTACTGGTATATAGAGATTATGGCAGTAAGATGATTTCACCAGCATAATTTGCCGGATATTGAATATTCGCAATACATCAGGTAATACTTCAGCTATCTGAGATAATAGATCAGGAACATGGTTGGCGGTGCCCACCCTACAGCACTACAGCATCGACAGACCCATCTGTAGGGGCGAATCTTGTATTCGACCCAAGCAACTGAAGTGTTACGGTGGTGCAGGCTTTCCAGCCGGTACGCTGATGCACAGGCCAGGAGGCCTATGCCACCAATTATTCTTTCATATTTCGTTGTGTTCTTGAGAACATGAGCACTTGTATTTGTCCCAAACAACTGAAGTGTTACTACATCAGTTATCTGAGAGAATAGATCAAGGAATGATGGGTAGTGCCCACTGTACATTTAAAGACCTCGATTTCTCGATAATTGCCATTGGCTGTAAGTCACCTGCGAACCATGAAAATTGGTGTCGGGGCATTTTAGAAGGCGGGATGCGCTCCACTTTGGCTTACGCCGATCTGAGATTCCCGCCCTTGACACTGTAGTACCGATAGGTCCATCCGATAGGGGCGAGGCTTGTATGCGCCTCAAACGGGAAACAGGACTCAAAAAAG
The DNA here is from genome assembly GCF_000195295.1 of Desulfobacca acetoxidans DSM 11109. Classification (NCBI taxonomy): domain Bacteria; kingdom Pseudomonadati; phylum Thermodesulfobacteriota; class Desulfobaccia; order Desulfobaccales; family Desulfobaccaceae; genus Desulfobacca; species Desulfobacca acetoxidans. The sequence goes on along the minus strand of NC_015388.1, from coordinate 523,234 downwards.
GGAATCAGTAGGCCTCAGGGTGGGCCAGCGTTTGAGGTAGACCAACAGAATAGCAATGGCTGCCGGAGTGACTCCGGAGATGCGGGCGGCCTGACCCAGGGATAGGGGCCGGATGTCTTTGAGTTTCTGCCTGACTTCATTGGAGAGGCCAGGGATGGCGTCGTAATCGAAGTCCTGAGGAAGGCGTTTTTTCTCCAGGTGGACAAATTGCTTAACCGCTTCAAGTTGCCGGTTAATATAGCCCTCGTACTTATGTCGGATTTCCACCTGTTCCAGGATGGCCGCTGGGGCCCCGGGGACCTCGCCAGCCAGGGTGTAGAGCGTGGGCAGATCGAGTTCGGGCCGTTTCAGAAGTTTTAAAAATGGCGTCGGCTCTTTGAGCTCGCTGGAGCTTCGGGAACGCAGGGCTTGATTGACCTCGGGCAGGGGAAAAAGTCTTTTTCCAGCCAGTCTGGCTTCCTCTTCGGCCAGGAGCCGTTTTTTTTCCTGTAAAGCCTCCAGTGCCTGTCTATCTACAAGACCTAACGCAGCTCCGATTTCTGTAAGTCTCAGGTCGGCGTTGTCCTCGCGGAGCAGGAGACGGTATTCGGCGCGAGAGGTGAACATCCGGTACGGCTCGCGGGTGCCTTTGGTAACTAAATCATCCACCAATACGGCCATATAGGCTTGGGAACGATCGAGCAGGAAAGGCGGTCGGCCGAGAATCTGGCAGGCGGCGTTGACTCCGGCCCAGAGGCCCTGAGCGGCGGCTTCCTCATACCCGGAGGTGCCGTTGATCTGTCCGGCCAGAAACAGACCGCGGATGGCTTTGGTTTCGAGGGTGGGGAGGAGTTGGGTGGGATAGACATAATCATACTCAATAGCATAGGCCGGCCGCATGACTTCGGCAGCCTCCAGGCCGGGAACGCTGCGAAAGAGTTGGAGCTGGATTTCCACCGGCAGGCAGTTGCCCAGACCCTTGGCATAGATTTCCACCGTATCCAGGCCTTCCGGTTCCAGGGTAACCTGGTGGGAGGTCTTCTCGGGAAAGCGCATGACCTTGTCTTCCAGGGAAGGACAGTAACGGGCGCTGATGCCTTTGATGACGCCGCTGTAGAGGGGTGAATGCCGAATATTATCTCTGACCCAGCGATGCGTGGTGCCATTGGTGTGAGTAACGAAACAGGAGATTTGAGGTCGGTCTACCCGGGTGCTGCGCCAGGAGAAATGATAGGGTCGATCGCTCCCCTCGAGGCGATCCATTCCTGAAAAATCAATACTGGAGGCGCGCAACCGGGGTGGAGTTCCGGTCTTCATGCGTCCCAGGCGGAAACCCAATTCCTGGAGATTGGCGGCCAATTTAGTAGAGGCAAATTCACCGGCTCGGCCAGCCGGAGTTTGATGCGGGCCGATGTGGATAAGACCGTTTAAAAAGGTGCCGGTGGTAATGAGTACGGCCCTGGCGCGGTAGCAGAAACCGTAGGATTCCTGGACGCCTACGATGCGACCATCTTCGGTCAGAAGGCGATCCACCATGGCTTCCCGGATATGGACAAGCGGCTCTTTTTCAAGATGAGCCTTCATGGCCAGACGATAAGCCTGCTTGTCGCATTGAATGCGGGTGCCTCGGACTGCCGGGCCTTTTGAAGTATTCAGCAGCCGGAATTGAATGCCGGTCTGATCCGCCAGGTAGCCGATAACCCCCCCCAAGGCATCAATCTCTTTGACCAGATGACCCTTGGCAAGCCCACCGACAGCGGGGTTGCAGGCCATATGGGCGATGGTGTCCAGATTAAGGTTAAATATCAAGACCTTAAGACCCATACGGGCTGCTGCCAAAGCACCCTCACAGCCGGCATGGCCGGCGCCGATGACAATTAGATCATATGATTCGGGATGGAAAGCCACGGATGATTGAGTTATGGGCCCGGCGGTCAGCAGGTTGTCCCCAGCTTACATTTCGGTGCTGCCGAACAGGTTCTCATCAGAAAAATACGAATGGTCATTTTTTCAATAGTATCCACAAACCATGAAAACATCTTTCGGTAGCGCCGGCTTCCAGCCAGGGTAGAATTTTTTTATACAATCGAAAGTCGGAACTTGAAACTCAAAAAATATTTTCTCGGAAATGCCGGAACCGGAAACTTTATTTCCTGACTGACCGACATTATTAGGTTGAAATGAAACAGGTTATAGTTTAAACATAAAAACTGTTGATGTGGATCTATTGTCGGGGGGATCCCCTGCATCTTTACACGAGGAGAGAAACCTATGAGCGGGCAGCATCGTACTTTTGAGACCTTCGAACCCAAGGGTGAAATAGCAGTGGTTGAACGGCCGGATAGACTGATAAAGCTAGTCTTCTATCCGCAAGGCGGCCAATCCATGGAACTTGTAATGGAAAAACAAAAAGCGTTTGATCTGGCTATGGATATGCTGCAACACCTCTATCGTCTGGGCGAAGCCTAAACTAAACTGTGTGCCGACTAAATCCGGGAGGAGGGCGCAGTTATTGCCAGTCTACCTCCCGGAGTAGTTCGATGAATTCCGTTGATTCGATATATGCCTTCACTGATTCCTGGTAATTAAGCCAGTTCTGCCAGACATCCAGCCATTCCTGGTTGTGCCAATAATAGGGGCTTGGCTCACCACTCTCCTTGATTCTGATAAACTCCTCATATTCCTCCTGACAGCCGACGCAAAAGCGGTAAGGGCTTTTGTGGCGCTTGTACAGATCCTGGGTTTCAAACTGCACCCCGCACATGGCGCACCGGGCCAGGCAGCGTTTGCACTGCAGGAATTTGCGGATAAATTCGAGTTTCTTAGCCTTGTCTATCTTAGCCTTCTTTTTTTGTTCCTGTTGCAGGCGGTATTCGATATCAATGACCTTGCTCATCTCTGTAAGTCCTTACAATAAATAAAAACAGCCGATAATTCCTTTTCAATATAACCATGATCCAGGAATCCGTCAATCCCGCTTCACCCCCCAGCAAGGGACTGATGACAAACAATTAATGTTAGCGCCCCCTTGTCATTATTCCGTTCTCCTCCTTCATATTAAAGTTATTTTTTATATCCTTAAATTAAACTTTCGGATAATTATGCCGATTATTAATTATTCCTTTGGGAAAATTATTGTAACAGTGATATAATGAAAAAAACTATTCCCCATGCTAAGCATATGGAAAAGCATCACAGTTGCCTCACTACTCGGGCAGTGATCGAGTTTTTTCAGGAAAATTATCCTGAGGAAGTGGTGCGGCTGTTTGAGGGACTGGGCTCAGAAATAGACGCCTTGCCAGACCCGTTGGAATTTTTGACTGAGGTTAATAATTGGGTCTCCAGCGATGTCGTCCTCCGGATGTTTGAGAATGCCAAGAAAATTTCCGGAGATGATGATGTGGTTTATAAAATAGGCTATGAATCTGCAGCCCGGAAAAAGTTTAGTTATATCCAACGGATTTTACTCTTTGCCTATAAAAATCCGCGCCGTAGCCTAAAACGCGCCCAAGCCATCAACGATAAGTTCAACCGCACCAAAAGCGTCGAAGTTGTTCAAACCACGCGCGACAGCGCCGTCATCCGCTTACATTGGTTTAAAAATATCCCGACCTCGAGGGATTTCTGCCGTTTCAATCAGGGAATTTACCGCGGTTTTCCTACGGTCTGGAACCTGCCTCCAGCTCAGGTAATCGAAACCAAATGCTTTTTCGATGGTGATGAATACTGTGAATACCACACCAAGTGGGAGATGAAATTCTCCTGGCGCAAAAAATTAGCCGAAATATTTATCCCCTGGCAAGCACTGCGTTTCAGTATTGAGGAGATGGAGCAGGACAAAGAAAAACTGCGCCAGAACCTGGACGAGGTGCACAATCTCTATATCCAGCTTCAGGAAAAAAATCTGGAGCTGGAGCAGAAAAATATCAAGTTGAGGGAAAATTCCGAACTACTGCGCCAAAGCTTGCAAGAGGTCAATAATCTTAATATCCAGCTCCAGGAAGCGAACCTGAAATTAGGAGAGAGGAACATCCAGTTGAAGGAAAAGATCAATCAACTGGAGTGCCTCCAGGAAACCGGCACCACTATTTTATCCATCATCAATCCGGAAGAACTTTTTCAGGTGACCCTGCGGATGCTGGTGAATTTCGGTCAGTTGGACCGGGCCGGGATATTTTTGTTGGACGAAAAATCTCAATTTCTGCACTTTGCCTATGCCGTCGGGGTTGGAGAGCAGATGCTGCAAAAACTTAAAAACTACCAGATTCCTCTTTATAAAGTGGACAATTTGATTGCCCGGGTCGCCATGACCGGCCAATCGGTGTTAGTGGATGACGTGGCTCAGAGCAAGCTAAACCCCAATAACCCGATCTTACAATTATTCCGTCCCAAGACCTTCATTGCGGCTCCACTTACCGTCCGCAGCAAGGTAAAGGGTGTGCTTTTGGCTGACAGGGTGGCCTCCGACTCCAAGATCACCGCCAGTGACAAGGATTTTGTGGTGAGCTTTGCCAATCAGATTGCCATAGCGTTGGATAATGCCAACCTCTTCCGTCAGATCGAACTCTCCGAGCGCCGTTATCGGGAGGTGTGGGAGAATGCCCTTGTCGGTATCTGGATGCTTGATGAATTGGGCATCATCCGTTCCGTCAACCAGCGCATGCAAGAAATTTGCGGGTATGCCGATCAAACCGGTCGTCATATGTATGACTTTTTTGATCCCGACAATCAGAAGCAGTTGCAGCATATCATCACTCAGAACCGAGAAGGACGGGCTATCCAAGAAGAGCTGGAAATCACCTCCAGAAACCGCGGTCAGGTGGCAGTGTTGATGAGCTCGGTTCCCAATATCGATGAAAACGGCCTTTACCTCGGTTCAGATATCATGTTCATCGATATCAGTGAAAAGAGAAGCATGGAGAAACAACTCCATCAGGCTCAAAAAATGGAGGCCATCGGTACCCTGGCTGGCGGCATTGCCCACGATTTCAACAACGTCTTGATGGCGGTGATGGCATATACCGAGGATGCCATGCAAGATGTGCCGGATGATTCGGTATTGCGCTATAAATTAGGCCGAGCGCTCCAGTCCGGCCGCCGGGCCGCGGATTTGGTCAAACAGATTCTGACCTTCAGCCGGCCGCAGAAACACGAGCGCCAACCTATCCGTTTAAGTCCGATCGTTACCGAAAGCCTGAAGATGCTGCGGGCCACCCTGCCATCTACCATCATCATCCAACAGGAAGTTGACCATAATACCGATGCCATCCTTGGAGATGCGACCCAGATGCATCAGGTACTGCTCAATCTGTGTACTAACTCAGCCCACGCCATGCGCGAAAAAGGTGGCATCTTAAAGATTGCCTTGAAAAATACGCATCTGGACGAAGCCGCAGCCGCCAAGTGGCAGAATGCCGCTGCCGGCTCGTACGTTCAACTTACGGTCAAGGACAATGGCGTGGGCATGGATCGCCAGATACAGGAGAGAATCTTCGAACCCTTCTATACTACGAAAAAGCCAGGGGAGGGAACCGGTATGGGCCTGTCCGTCGTGCACGGGATCGTTAAAGCCCACGGTGGCGATATCTCTTTGGAAAGCTCTCCGGGACAGGGAACCACCTTTCACCTGCTCTTTCCCATTTATATCTCCTCCGAGCGGGAAGTTACGGCCGAACCGGTTGAAGTTACCAAGATACCTCGGGGACGCGAAAGGATTCTTTTCGTGGATGACGAAACCACCCTGATGGAAATCGTCAAACTCATGCTCGAACGCCTCGGTTATGAAGTGGTGGCTAAATCAAGCAGTTTGGAAGCCCTGGAGACGTTCAAGTCGCAACCCGATGCTTTTGACCTCATCATTGCCGACCAAACAATGCCTCACATTACTGGCGTTGCCCTGGCCCATGAAATAAATCGCATCCGCCCCGACCTTCCTTTCATCCTTTGCACCGGCATGATCGATAGTTCGAAGTTAGAGCCGGAAAAAGCCGCCAGCATCCGGCAGGTTCTCACCAAACCGGTATCTCTCAACGAATTGGCCCGAGTAGTGCGGCACACCCTGGACACGAAGTCGGTCTCCCTGCATTAGCCCCTTTCTTTCAGCTTGCATCGAACATACCCGGTTCGCGGGCAAGAAAGTCTGAACTACCGGCAAACGATTTTCATGGTTTGCGGTTTATAGCGATTGCCCACAGTCCTCATGTTCTCAGGAAAACAACGAAGCATGAAAACAGATTCGGAATAAATAAATATTTGGAAACCCCGGCGGCGCTGTGGGCCTCATGAGGTTGGAAATAGGGATGGAGAAATTGGCTAGGTTAAATAAAAAGGGGTTGAGATTGTATCTAACCCCCTGATTGAAGATTGTCAATGAAAATTGACCCCTTTGGTCATCGAAAACTGACCCCCCTGGTTAGCAGAAAAGTTGCTGTTAACGAGGGCCAGCCTTGGCCGGGGTAGACTTATTGGTGCCATGAGGGGCGGATTCGGCCTGCCCCGCAAACGCTTGGTGCCGGCAGGCCGAAGCCGCTTTGGCCGGCCGGCGGCTGGCAAGGCCGCCTATCTCTCGGGTAGACTTTATCCTTGATCTAAAAAACATCTAAAGGAGGCAATAGATATTCACTGGTGGGGTAACGGGAATACTAATTGTCGTTGACAAGAAAAAATAGTTGACGCTGATCAGTTTGAGGTTAGTCACGCTTGGCAGGGTTATCATTATGTTGGTTGATTTAAACATCACTTGCCTTGATCAAAAAGTCTTCGAGATCCCGATAAGCTGAAGATAAGGTCTGCATGCATATTGAAACCGGAAAAAATAATGTTTGGGTGCGGCATCAACAGTAGATATTCATTTCACCAGAGATTACTCATTTGAGAAAAATGAAGATGCTGGGATAGTTAATCGAAAAGAAGGGGGAAGGATTCGTCTTCGGCCCCTAGAATGGTGGTTACGGCCTCTTGCCCAATTCATAAGTACTTTAGGATGTCTCCGGCTTATGAAATGCCGCAATAGTAAAACCGCGCTCCATAAAATGCCTGTCAAAGGTGTAAGCCGTAGGGACCCCCCCAAGCCTCCATAATCTCAAAACTGAGACAGTCGGTGAGGCTGACGCTGCGTTTCTTTTCGACCTGAAGTCGTTGTACGGCCCTGGAGTGCCAGCCCGCGTCCGCCCAGACAACCTCAAGCAGCGGCATGATTTTGTGGTTGAAGTCCCACACAGATTCCAGGCTAACCCGCCGTTGCAACAGCGTCAAAGTCTCGAGCAGCACGTAAGAGCTGGTCAGAAGCTGAGTATGGTTTGCCATAAAATATTCGAAATTGGCTTTGGCGCGCCCATGCATGTCATCATCATGAACCAGAAGTGCGAACAGGGCGGAAGTATCCGCAAAGACCATCATGCTCCAAACTCCTCTTCGAGATAGCGGTCATGATTGACGGAGAGGTCGTGCATCCCGGCTTGGTATTTTCCCACTACGGACATGGCCTGGCGGTAAAGGGTACGGTGCTTCGGCTGCTGTTTCGCCAGATATTGGTCCAGTGCTTTGCGAATAATGGCCGCAATGGACTCGTTGCCTTCGTGTGCCAATTCTTTTAATTGCGCCGCCTGTTCCTCAGTTAATTGAATCTGAGTGCGGACCATACTACCTCCTATAAATAGCATGTTATCATTTTAATACATTATGATAACAATACCATCATGTCAATATGAAAGGTTGTGTTATCAATAGAGGAATATCACCCACCCGCCATCACAGTTCAGGAAACATTTGTCTCTTTTCTGAAGATTCTTCTCTAACAAAATGAGGAAGCTTTGCTTGCCACATAACTTGCCACTTCCGGAAATTATCTTTGAAGCGGGAAATATTCAAGATAAGATTTGAATATTCAAACCGGCAGCCGGGTCGGGTATTATCAGGATAGGCCAACCTTCATTGTCTCGGGGGGGATAACTGCTACTAAGTTATTTTTTCTTCTGATCGTGGAACCTTGGTTAATTTGATTACCAGACGGAGGGCTTCATTGACAGCTTCGTCGTTTGGAAACGCTTTGGCCACATCCCCATCCAACAAGACAATATTCGTTTCTTCTTGATACCGGCCAGCGTATTTGCCTTGAGTGCCGCTTTTAAGTAATTTTCCCAAGTCGTATTCTGGGCGAAGGTCGTCACTTTTTCCTTCTGTTAATTTCTTCTTCATAAGCTTTTCGCTCCACTTTGGTAAGTTCTCGAGAGCTAATGATGCGAATCTGGTCAACGCGCTCCGTATGGGCAACCATAAGAAGTCGGCCGATAGTGGAAAACCCAACGATCACAAAACGATCTTCTTCCTCGGAATGATCAGGATCATAAAAAGTAATGCTTAGGGGGTCCCGAAACACAGTAGCGGCCTCTTTAAAAGAAACACGGTGCTTTTTTTGATTTGCTTTCTCTTTTGCTGGATCCCATTCAAACCTGAGCATATGTCGTGAGGCCGAACTAGATTTTTAATTTCAATCATTCACATAGTATGAATATAGGAAAATTTGGTCTGAAAAGCAAGAATATGAGATTTTCCTAAGTTACATTCAAAAGAACCGCATATCTTGCCACTTCCGGAAATTATCTTTGAAGCGGGAAATATTCAAGATAGGATTTGAATATTCAAACCGGCATCCAGGCCGGGAATAGATTCAATAGGGACGGGGTAGTATTTTCTGGTTCCCTCGGGATTAACCGAGCGCGGCTAACCCCTTGCGCTCGATAAGATCGAGAAGCCGTTGCGCCGGGCCGCTTGGCTTCTTCTGGCCCTGTTCCCACTGCTGGAACGTAGTCTTGCCAGTGCCTATGATCGCGGCAAACACGGCCTGGCTGACATGATTCGCCAAGCGGATACGGCGGATATCCTCAGGCCGGAACTCCCGCTTAGGTGGCAAGCAGAGCGCCTTAACCTGGCGCATGGTAATTTCGCCCATGGCCCCGGCCCTAAACAAGTCTTGCGCCATATCATTGGCAATATCCAAAATTTCACTCATGGTGCTGTACCTCAACAATGGAACCTTCCTTGTTTGGAAACGCATTGGCCACATCCCCATCCAACAAGACAATATTGGTTCCTTCTTGATAGCGGCCAGCATATTTGCTTAAAACATTTTCCCTTGTAACATTTATCGTCAGGCCAATTCATGGCTATTCTGACAAGACGATATGGGCCGAGCGTCCCTTGTCCACCAGCCGTACCATGCCTTCGGCTTCCAAACCTTTGATTAAGCGATACACTTGGAGGCGATGGAAACCGGAGAAACGTCTAATCTCAGCATTGGTAAGCCGGCCGCGTTCTTTCAAAAGAGCTATTATTCGCAATCGCACCGCTTCCTCGTCCAAAGGCAGTTCCGCATCCACTGCGGCTCGGCCTCGGAGGCGATCCGCCAGTTCCCGCCGCAATTCATAACTAGCCCCACGCCCCCGGCCGCGGACTGCCAGATACCCGCGCTGACGCAAGCTGGCCAGGCGTTCGGCAGCTTCTTCTTCGGTCAGTTGCAAAACTTGGGCGGCCCGCCAACGATCTAGGAGGGAAAAGCGCAGAAAGGCTCGTAAAATCAAGAGGTCGTCCAATTCCAGGGGCCGCTCCCGGCGCTCTTCTTGTGCCACAAACATAGCGAACCCAGAATTCGTAGCCAAGGGCATTGTAAGGCGTACATGCACCTCGTCCGCGGTGTAGCGAGGGACATCTTTTCCCAGGCGCAATAGCTCCTCATAAATGCGGTCCACTCCCAGGCCCACTCGGTTCACTAATCCCACAGAATGAAGGGCACGGGCCAGTAATTCGTTTCGGTGCGCCGGTGGGTGCCGGAGAATATTGTCTGGGTTGATGCCAGCGATAAACCCTCCGGGACTAGTTATCTCCAGTCGGTCTTTGTAAAGCTCTACCATTACTCCCTGGCGTTGGAAATAGTCCCGGTGTGTTACAGCGTTAAGGACCGCTTCCCTGGCTACTTCCCAGGTAAAATCAGGGAACTCCAACTGCCCAAACCCCTCTTCTTGGACGGTGCGAATGCGGTTGTTGATGGACACTAGTTGTTCCATCTCCCGAAGCACGGCCAAGAGCGGACCCTTAAGGTCTCGTCGCTGGTCGTAGCGGGTGCGCTGTCGGTACCTAAGAAAAGTGACCTCGTGCTGAGGCACATACTGCTTCAAAGGTTCGGCCTTTCCCAAGAGCAAAAGTCCCGCCAGGGTGACCCCTTGGTCCGTTATCAAACCTAAGGCTTCCAGCAAAGGACGGTCCCCTAAACGGACAAGATCGGCGCTCTGGGCCTCCCGACGGATAATCTGACGGAGCTCGGCCATCTCCTTTGGGTCCAGGTCTTCTTCGCCAACGTCGGCCACGATCTCTTGGGTAGGGTCCACCTGGCCTCCCGCAGCCAGCATCTGAGCCATAAGGCGGCCGGTGAGCGGTTGGCAATCCTTGCCAATGCGGACCTTGGCAACGCCATCGCTGGTGGTGTGTGGGGGTAAACCTCGTGGCACATGCACCAAGAGGAGTGTACCTTCGGGCTCTGTAAGTTCCTCGATCTCCACCAGGATGTGGGGGTCGGTGCCGCCATATATTGCCCGCTTGAGTCCGAAGATGTCGTAGCGGCCCACCCCCTGTATAGCCTCCCGCCTGGTTCTAACTCTGTCTCTGACACCCAGGACAACGGTGCCTCCCCGGGCGTTGGCCAGGCACACCACCGCTTCGCGAAGGAGACGATGCAAGGTCTTCAGGTCGCCCTCCCAGGGCTTAAACTCGAGGCTCTCGTCTTCCAGAGCATCGGCAGGCTCTCCATCCAGGCGCTTCAACAAGATACGGATTTCTGCTTTCGATCGCATGATCACAAGATACCAGAAGAAATGAGAACTTACAATAATAATATATTTTATTAAATGTTTATTATACATTTAGGTTGCAATGAACGATTCATTTCATCTTAGGAATTTCGAGGGAGTGGCACAATCACGCAGGTGAGGAATGCACCAACTCTATCCGGCCGTCAGGTCCAAACAAACGGTGGTGGCATGTTGCTGCGAGCGCAAAATTTGGCAAACTGCAACCGCGCCATGGTGGCCTCGGTCACTTTGAAGATGACCTGGCCTGCATGCCGCACAATCTTGGCAGCCACGTCGATAACCTGACGCCGCAGGGTGGTGGTGTAGGATTCCAAGGGCACCACCTCTCGACAGACATCCTCTGGGCTTTGGTAGTGAGTATTCAGGCTAATGTGTGGGATAGAATGAGGGGGAAGAATAAAAGAGAGGTTAGCTTAGATTGCTAACCCCCTTGATATTCATGGCGGGGACGACGAGACTCGAACTCGCGACCTCCGGCGTGACAGGCCGGCGTTCTAACCAACTGAACTACGCCCCCGATTAGGCTGACTTTTTTCTGCAAGGTTGGTAGGCGGAACAGGGTTCGAACCTGTGACCCCCGGCTTGTAAGGCCGATGCTCTCCCAGCTGAGCTATCCGCCCGCCTCTGCGTAAGTTTTAATGGTATATCAAACGACCCCATGGTTTGTCAAGCTTAGTGCTTGCTTAATTCACCCGTGATCTTAACCTTGCCTAGTGGGCATGAATCTCGTGGTCACCGGGGGTCTCGGCCGCAGCCGGCAGAAAGGCCGGGGACGGCATCTGATCGGCGTCTGGCCTGGGCTTGAATAAAGTCTCAGGTTTTTCGAGGACCAGGGCCCGCAACAATACTTCATCCATGTGCTCCACCGGAATGACCTCGACGGCCTTGAGAATCCGGGGTGGAATATCTTTCAGATCCTTTTCGTTATCCTTCGGAATAAGTACGGTTTTGATCTGTCCCCGGTGGGCGGCGATGATCTTTTCCTTTAGTCCGCCGATAGGTAGTACTCGTCCGCGCAGAGTTATTTCGCCGGTCATGGCGATATCCCGATGCACCGGAATCTTGAGCAGGGCCGAAACCAGAGTAGTGGCCAGAGTGATGCCGGCCGAGGGACCGTCTTTGGGTATGGCCCCTTCGGGAATGTGGATATGAATATCCACCCGCCGGTAGAAGTCCAGGGGCAGTCCGAGATCGCTGGCTCGAGAGCGGACATAGCTCATAGCGGCCTGGGCCGATTCCTGCATCACTTCGCCCAGCTTGCCGGTAATGATAAGTTTCCCGCGGCCGGGGAGGATAACTACCTCGGTCAGAAGGAGTTCACCGCCGAATTCGGTCCAAGCCAACCCGGTGGTGAGACCCACTTCGTCTTTTTCCTCGCTGCGGCCGAAGCGAAATTTAGGTACACCCAGGTATTTGGAGACGGTTTGACTAGAAACCCGGACTTTATGTTCCAACCCCTCTTTAGCTACTTCCCGCGCCACCTTTCGGCAGATGCCGGCAATCTCCCGCTCCAGATTCCGTACTCCGGCTTCCCGAGTGTATTGGCGGATGACGTTCAGGATAGCGTTTTCGGAAAATTCGATATTCTCCGGGGTCAAGCCATTAGCCTGCCGCTGCTTCGGAATTAAAAATAACTGCGCAATATTGAGCTTCTCCACTTCGGTATAACCCGGAATGCGGATAATCTCCATCCGGTCCTGCAGCGGCAGTGGAATAGAATAGAGGGTATTGGCCGTAGTGATGAACATGACTTCGGAGAGATCATAGTCCATGTCCAGATAATGATCGTTGAAGGCGTTGTTCTGTTCCGGATCCAAGACCTCCAGCAGGGCGGCGGAGGGGTCACCCCGGAAATCGGTGCTCATTTTGTCCACTTCGTCCAGACAGAAGACCGGATTGTTTGTTTTAGCCTTGCGCAAGGACTGGATAATCTTGCCGGGTAGAGCGCCGATATACGTCCGCCGGTGACCGCGGATCTCGGCTTCGTCCCGGACGCCGCCCAAAGAGAGCCGCACAAAATTGCGCCCCAAGGCCCGAGCCACGGACTTGGCCAGCGACGTTTTGCCCACACCCGGTGGACCCACCAGACAGAGGATTGGCCCTTTCATTTTTTTCACCAGGCTCTGGACCGCCAGATACTCCAGGATACGCTCCTTGGGTTTCTCCAAGCCATAGTGGTCTTCATTGAGAATCCGCTCGGCTTCGACGATGTCGAGCTTATCTTTGGTCTTCTCATACCAGGGAAGGGCCAGCACCCAATCGATGTAATTGCGTACCACCGTGGCTTCGGCCGACATGGGGCTCATGAGTTTCAGCTTCTTGAGCTCATGGCGCATCTTGGTGCTGGCTTCGGAACTCAGCCGCTTTCTTTTTATGCGTTTTTCAAGGTCCTGAATTTCACTGCGTAGATCGTCCTTCTCACCCATCTCCTTCTGGATGGCCCGGATCTGCTCGTTGAGATAGTATTCTTTCTGGGTCTTTTCCATCTGTTTCTTGACCCGGCTTTTAATACGACCTTCGATCTGCAGCACCTCAATTTCCCGCTGCATGACATAGAGGACTTTCTCCAGGCGTTTCACCGGATGGACGATCTCCAACAAGGGCTGTTTCTCTTCGATCTTAATGGCCAGATGGGAGGCGATGTTATCCGCCAACCAGCCCGGATCGGTGAGTGTGTTGATGGCCTGAAGGACTTCCTGGGGAATCTTTTTGTTTAACTTAATATATTGCTCGAATGACACCAGGTTCGTTCTCATGAGCGCCTCTACTTCGGTAGTGTGCTCATAAGATTCGACAATTTCCTCTACTTCAACGATGAAATAATTCGGGTTGCTCAGAAAATGACGGATTTCAGCCCGCTTCTTGCCTTCGATGAGGGCCTTCACCGTGCCGTCCGGCAGCCGCAAGAGCTGCAGAATATTCCCCAGAACACCAACCCGGTAGATGTCATTTTCACTCGGGTCATCTTTTTTGGCGTCTTTTTGGGTGCACAGCAGTATCAGACTGTCCTGTCCCATGGCGTGTTCCAAAGCGGCGATAGACCTCTCCCGACCGATGAACAATGGCACCATGATGTGAGGGAAGATGACAATGTCCCGCAGGGGCAGCAAAGGGACCATTTCAATCTCTTTTTTAAAGCCTTCCGTCGAGGATTTGGGCCGGTTCAATTTAAATATCATACGTTATTCGCTTCCTCCGGCGCGGCTAAGCGCTTTCAGCTTGAGGCTCAAAAATGAGAATTGGTTTATCGTGTTTCAAAATAACTTCCTCATTGATTAGGCACTCCCGGACATTTTTCATGCTGGGGATATCATACATGATATCCAACATTGCCTGTTCCAAAATCGCCCTGAGACCACGAGCTCCAGAGCGGCGCTTCAGGGCCTCGCGCGAGATAGCCGCCAAGGCTCCCTCGGTAAAGCGCAGATGTACCTGCTCCATCTCCAGCAGCTTCTGGTATTGTTTGACCAGGGCATTGCGTGGCTCCTTCAGGATGCGGACCAGGGCTTCTTCGTCCAGTTCCTCCAAGGTAGCGATTACCGGCAACCGACCGACAAACTCGGGGATGAGGCCGAACTTTAAGAGGTCCTGCGGTTGCACGAGGGCCAGGGTCTTGCCCTGTTTGCGGTGTACCCGGCTCTGAATGTCGGCTACGAAACCCATAGTCTTTTTCCCAATGCGGGTATTGATGATATCTTCCAAACCGTTGAAGGCACCGCCGCAGATGAAGAGAATGTTGGTGGTATCCACCTTGACGAATTCCTGCTGGGGATGTTTGCGGCCGCCTTTGGGAGGTACCGAAGCCATGGTGCCTTCGATAATCTTTAACAAGGCCTGCTGCACACCCTCTCCGGAAACATCCCGAGTAATCGATGGACTATCGCTTTTGCGGGCGATCTTGTCAATTTCATCGATGTACACTATTCCGCGAGTTGCCTTCTCAATGTCGTAATCAGCTACCTGCAGGAGATTCAAGATAATATTTTCAACGTCTTCACCCACATAGCCAGCCTCAGTCAAGGTAGTAGCGTCGGCGATGGTAAAAGGCACGTTGAGGATTCTAGCCAGGGTTTGGGCCAGCAAAGTCTTGCCGGAACCGGTGGGTCCGATCAGCAGGATATTGCTCTTGGTGAGCTCCACCCCGTCCATTTCCACCCTGGAGTTTATACGTTTGTAATGGTTGTAGACCGCTACCGACAGAATTTTTTTTGCCCGTTCCTGCCCTATGACATATTCATCGATCTGGTTTTTGATCTCTGCCGGATCCGGAATGGAAAGACGTGCGTTTTTGATTTCTTCTTTCTCATTTTCTTCGGCGATGATGTCATTGCACAGCTCAATGCATTCATCACAGATATACACGCTGGGGCCGGCGATCAATTTTTTGACGTCACTTTGCGACTTACCGCAAAAGGAACATAACAAATCTGAGTTCTTATCGCTTCCACGCTTGCTCATAAAGTATTCCTCCCAAACTCCGAGTGGTGCCCTTTAACCTGAGAGGCAACCTCCCGTGTCAAGTTTGGTTTACTGGGTGGCGTTCTCCTCATCCACCCTTCAACTAAAGGTTCGGCATGTTTCACGGTTTTCTTAAAACAGCCTCGAAAAGATTAAATTCCCAAATTCAAAGATAAGAACTGATCTCAAAAGTTCAAGCTCGAAAAATCGCCCATCGCTGTGATGCTCAGTGCCTACCATGGTTGGTCTGCCGTTGACGTATCATTCTTTCAGAGTTAACATCCGTGTCGTGATGACTTCATCTACCAGGCCATACTCTTTGGCCTGATCTCCAGACATGTAAAAATCCCTTTCCGTATCGGTATTGATCCGCTCTCTAGGCTGCCCCGTATGGCGGGCCAGAACTTCATTCAATTCCTCACGCAGCCGCAGGATTTCCCGGGCTTGAATTTCAACGTCCGTGGCCTGCCCCTGGAAGCCACCCAGGGGCTGGTGAATCAAAATGCGAGCGTGGGGTAAGGCAAAGCGCTTTCCCTTGGCGCCAGCAGCCAACAACAAAGCCGCCATGCTGGCCCCCAGACCCATGCACAACGTGGAAACCGGAGGTTTGATATATTGCATGGTATCATAAATCGCCAGTCCGGCGGTGACCAAGCCGCCGGGTGAGTTGATATAGAAATGAATGTCTTTATCCGGATCTTCGGACTCCAGGAAAAGCAACTGGGCCACGATGAGATTTGACACCTCATCATTTATGGCTGATCCTAAAAAGATAATGCGATCCCGCAGCAGGCGGGAGTAAATATCGTAGGCCCGCTCCCCTCGGCTGCTTTGTTCCACCACTATTGGTATCAAAGGCATGTTTAACTTTCCTTTTCCGCCGTTTCGGTCGCCGCCTCTGTCGGATTTGTGATACTGGCCTTGTCAATCAAAAACTCTATAGTTTTTTCGCCGCGTATCTGGCCCCTGAGGTCGTCGACCAACTCTTTTTCCTGATATATTTTTTTAACCATCTGCGGGGTATCGCCCGCCTGCTCGGCAATCCGCTGGTAACCGGTTTCCAGGTCTTCTTCTGTGACTATCAGACCTTCGCGGGCGGCAATTTTTTCTAAGATAAGATTGATCTTGGTCTGCTTCTCAGCAGCCTCCTGCGCCCGCTCCAATAATTTTTCCGGGTCTAGAGCGGCAACATTGAGACCTTGACGGTGTAACACGTTGAGTTGTTGCCGTACCGTCCGCTCCTGTTCCTGACGGACGAGAGAGGGAGGGGCATCTACAGGATTGCTCTCGAGGATCTGCTCCAGTGCCTGGCGCCGCAATTCTTCATAGCGTTGCTGCTCCCCGCGCCGCTGCAAATCTGCCTCCACCACCTGCCGCAGATCAGCTAGAGTAGAGAATCTTTCTGACAGTGACTGAGCCAGGGCGTCATCCAATTCAGGAATCTTAAGTTCCTTGATATCGATAATCCTGATCTTAAAATCCGCGGTCCGACCGGCTAATACCGGGTTGATAAAGTCAGCCGGGACTTCCAGGGGGAAGGCTGTCTCTTCACCTTTTTTCAGGCCAATCAGGTGAAGTTCAAACTCAGCCGGGAGTTTACCAGCCCCTATTTCCAGGTAGGCGTTGTCGCTGTTTCCACCTTCAATAGGCTTGCCCTCTGCAAAGGCTTTATAGTCGATGACAACAATATCCTTGTCCTGGATAGGACGATCTGCTGCAATCGGCTCCAAGGTTGCCTGCTGTTGCTGGATCTCATGCAAACGTTGTTCGACCATTTCCTCGGTTACCGCCACTTCGGGTGCGGTCAGGTTTAGGTTGAGATAATTTTCCGGCGTAAACTCAGGCGCCACCTCAAGTTCAATGCTGTACATATAATCATCACCGTGCACTATGGGCGGTAATTGATCCGGCGGCCGCAAGGCGACTGGCTTGAGATTGGCTTCTTGTAGCGCCTCATTAAGCGACTGGTGAAAGAGCTCCTGCGAAACTTCTTGTTCAATTTCTTTCCCATAGTAACGCTGTAGGATGGACCGGGGTGCCTTGCCGGGACGGAAGCCTTTGATCTTCGCTTTTCCACCCCATTTACGATAGGCTAAGTCCATCTGTTTATCCACCTTCTGTGAGGGCACGAGCACGGAAAGTTTGCGCTGCACCGGGCTGATTTCTTCTAATTCCACTTTCATAGAGAGCACCATGAGTTCCTATTTCTCAGTTTTCTTCTTCCGGCTTAGAAAAATTTCAGATGTCAATCGGTCGGATTTGTTTTCCGAAGCGCCGCCTTTTCCTGGTGCGAGAGGGGGGACTCGAACCCCCACGGTCGCCCGCTGGATCCTAAATCCAGTGCGTCTGCCTAATTCCGCCACTCTCGCGCTGTTATGGTAAGGTAATTTCTGCCAGCGTCGAAGTCAATCTGAATAATTCCAACCCAGAGATAATTCTATTTTATATTCATCATCTTATCAAGTCAAGGAGGCTGCAATGAAAC
Organism: Desulfobacca acetoxidans DSM 11109; assembly: GCF_000195295.1. Classification (NCBI taxonomy): domain Bacteria; kingdom Pseudomonadati; phylum Thermodesulfobacteriota; class Desulfobaccia; order Desulfobaccales; family Desulfobaccaceae; genus Desulfobacca; species Desulfobacca acetoxidans. The sequence goes on along the minus strand of NC_015388.1, from coordinate 505,450 downwards.
TAATGGTATCATTCTATCCGACTTCGCCGCACTTTGTCAGAAGCGACCATATGAGTTGGAGGTTCCAAGATCAAATTGTTGTCAAGCGTAGGTTCTTATTGAAGGGCAAATCTTGTATTCGCTTTAGGCGAACCTCTTTTACAGGCTATATTAATTGGCATGTTCGGCTGATCACAACGAAGCATGAAAACAGACCCGTGGCAACTGTTCTCAATAATGCCTTCTCTGCTCACCGCCCACTGCTCACTGTTTTCGTAAAGAGAATCTGCTATTATTCCTCCTCACCCGGCTCTGGTTTTACCAATCGGACTGCCCCTAAGAGAAAGACCAGCAATGCTCCTGCAACAAATCCTCCTACATGGGCCCAAAAGGCGACCCCTCCCTGGGCGGCCCTGGGTCCCAGGACCGAAAAGGCTCCGCTAAAGAACTGCAGCAGAAACCACACCCCCAGAAAGACGTAAGCCGGAACTTCAACGATGGGAGCAACAAGGAAAAAAGGCAAGAAGACCAGGACTTGTGCGTGCCGAAACAGGAGAAAATACGCCCCCATAACGCCAGCAATGGCCCCACTGGCACCAACTAAGGGCACCCAGGAATGGGGCGATAGAACGGCATGCAAGAGAGAGCCAACCACTCCGCAGGCAAGATAAAACAACAGGAAGCGTCCGTGGCCCATGCGGTCTTCAACGTTGTCGCCGAAGATATAGAGGGTCCACATATTGGCGATGAGGTGCAGCCAGCCGCCATGTAAAAACATGGTTGAGAGAAAAGGGAGATAAATGGCCAGGTATTGTTCCGGATGCGTCTCCAGCAGTGCAAAAAAACGGGCCGGGATAAAACCGAAAACGGTAATCACCTGCTGCAGATAGCGGCCGCTGGCCAGCTCCAGCAAGAATCCGAGGCAATTTAATCCGATGATACTGTAATTGATAATCGGGCGGCGTTGAGACGGAATGTTATCGCGTAAAGGTATCATATGATCGGTTGGCGTTTTTTTCTTGCGGGGGCAGTTCCATCTTTAAATATAGTGGGTCGGGAGAAGGTGGTAGGTACTGCGCTCTTTGATAAGCATGGTTGACAATAAGCCGTTTACCGCCCCTGGCCTGCAACACCGTGGTGTTCGGGAGATAATTTTCGGGGGAACAGTCGTCCACTAACAGAAAGACTCGTTGCGGACCCTTCCAGAGTTCCAATAATGTATCGGTAGTTATGAGAAAATTTTCCGAGGGCTTCAAGGGAAATCCAAAAGCTGGCAGCTCACCGCGCTGGACCATGAGCACCCGCCTTTGGGTGTAAAATCTTAGGCTCATGCCATATTCGAATTCTTCGATGTTACCCATGACCACTGCGTCTCCGGGTTGGACCTGATCCCGAAGAAAATCCCCCACCCAGGCGTCGCTGAGGTGGGGGGACAGTACCCTTAGACTCTGAAAAGTAAAGAAGAGCAAGACCAGCGCAGCTCCAAAAAGACTGAACAGACAAAAATGTGGAACCCCCCGCCAACAGGTAATGGTTGTAGCGACCAAGAGTATTGCGAATACCAATGCCGACCGATGTGCCAAGGGTTGCAGTTGTCCAAACATCCCGATAAATTCCCGGCGATTGTTCACACAGATGCTCTCCAGCACCGGCAGCAGCGCAATCATGCCTATAATCAAAAAAGCATACAATAATATGCTCAGTTTAATAGCCCGGGTGTGCGGTTCCTTGAGATAGAGTTCCAGGCGCCAGCCGATAATCAGAGCCAGGGCGGGTAACGCTGGCAGAGTATAATATTCAATCCGAGTGGAGGAGAGACTGAAAAATAGTAAGACAACCAGAGCCCACAGCACCAAAAGTATCCGTCCCTCCTCCTCTGGGGAAGGCGACATAAAGTTTTTGGGCCAGATAGCAATGCATGCCGTCGGCAGGAAGGGGGTCCAAGGCATCAGCCAGATGAAAGAAAAAAGCCAGAATCCTACCAGAGGAAGTGATTGGACATCCGCCGGGAAACGTTTTCCCAAAAAACGCATAATCTGTTCGTTGACCAGATGAAAGTTCAGAAAACCGGGATGGCGCAGTTCCATCAGCCAGAACCAGGGTACGGTTAGAGCTATAAATCCTAACAGGGCGCCGGGGTGGGAAAAAAAACGCCAGAATCTTCGCTGGCGTGTGATCAACGCAAAGGTCACACCGATGGCCAAGGGGAAAAACAGCCCGATAAATCCTTTGCTCAACAACCCGAGGGCGCAACAGAAATAAAAACCCAAGCTGTAATACCATCGGGGCTGGCTCCGCCAACACCAGAGGAAAATGATAGAGCAGATCAGCGTCAAAGTGATCAGGTGGTCGGGAAGAATCTGTTGGTGCATGGCAAAAAAACCGATAGAGCTGATCAGGACAATGGCCGACAGCCACCCGGTCAGGCGAGAGAAGAGCAAGGCGCCTATCACTAAGGTCGCCAATACTTCTCCTAAACCGATCAGGAAGGTTGTCCAGCGGACGGATTCTCCCGATATCCCCCCCACTTTAAAGGCTATGAGATTCATCCAATACAGGAGAGGCGGTTTATCCAGGTAACGCGCCCCGTTCAACCGCGGGGTCAGCCAATCCCCCGATTGCAACATCTCCAGGGGAATTTGAGCATACATCGCTTCCGGACGAATGAGCGGCAACTTTCCTAATGTAGGCCAAAAAATACACAGCCAAATAACAATCAGGCCGGCTACCATGCCAATGCTTTTCCAATTCTCTCGGCTCAAAACGGATACCCCAATCCCATAAAGACGGCGTTATCTCCTCCTCTGCCGACGCCCACTTCCACGTGGCCCACCACCTGGGGCCGCACCACCGCCCGCAGGGCGATTCCTGCTGAGGGGTGAAAATAGTGGAAGTTGAACTTGCCAAAAGTGGGGAAAACCTTTCCCACATCAATAAAGGGCGCCACCTCCCAATGGCTCACTACTCCGAAATGATTTAATTGAAAGACATCGATCCGCTGTTCCAGGGAAAAGGCCACCATGTTGCGGTCAATCCAACGCCATTGGCCATAACCGCGATCGGTCTCGAAACCGCCCAGCGTCGGCAAGCGATAGAAGGGAGTACCACTTTCCCGGGTCATGAAATCTCCTACCAGGCGCACCGCCGTGATAAACCGCCGATCATCCGAATCCCAGGGTTGAAAGCCTTTGAATTCAAATCCCAGCCGGTCGTACGAACTGTCGCTGCCCAGGTCTTGGCGGGCCGTTTGAACATACATTTTTGCCAAGAAGCCGCACGTCGGGGTATCTTTATAATCCCTGGTGTCATAATTGCACCGGATTTCATGGATTACCGCAGTATTCCGGCGATCGGTCATCACCCCGGGGAACATGGACGCAGTCGGCGGCAGGTTTGCCAGATGATTGTCACTCAGTGATATCTGACTAAAGGTCTCACTGAAGCAGAGTTCCAAATTATCCGTTATCCGGTAACCGAATGATCCCTGCAGTATTCGATTCCGGGAGGTATAGCTGGTTTCTTTACTCGAACTGCTGGCGTTACCGAATCCATAGAAACGGGGAAAGATATCCGCATCATAGGTGAAGAGAACCGAATAGAGCCATTCCTGGGGCTGCGTCGCGCTCTTCTCATAAGAAAATTCGTAAAAACTGTTGATCTTGGTGGATTGATCGACAATTATCCGATATTGGGTCTCCTTGCTGGGATAGGCCAACAGGCGGAAAGCCAGCGATGATCCTGCCACTTCGTTATAAATCGCCGAAGGCGCCAAAATCATGCCGATCGCTTTGTCCTTCCGGGGAAATACCCAAACCGGCAGAAAACCATAATCCTCGCCGCTGTTGGGGTCCGTCGCCATTACCGGCAAAGGAAAAAGAGTTGATTTAACCTGATTGTTTTCCCGCTCCACCGGCAGAGGCGGTGGCAGCATCACGGAGGGAAAGGAAGAACTACAGCCGCTCAGGCTGATACTTGCCAGACTCAATAAAAATATTCCGAACCAACCTTGCCAGTGCTTCATGGCATCGTCTACTCCGCCATCTCAGGATAGGTTCCACCGTAGCATCTCCCAGAGATCACGGATATTCTTGCCTAAAGTGCGGACTATCGTAGGTTCGAAACCCGAATGCATCATGCATTGGCGACAACGCGGGTCACGTTCGACGCCGTATCTTTCCCACTCCGTCTTCTCCATGAGATCAGCAAACGTTGGGAAATGATTATCGGCGATCTGGTAGCAAGGCGACCGCCAGCCCTGGGGGTTGCAAGTCGGATTGGCCCAGGGGGTACACTCATAAGACCGCTCTCCCCGGAGAAACTTAAGATATAAGGGTGAGTTGTAAAATTTATATTCCTGGCCATTTTCAGTTAACTGCTGGAATTTTTGTCGGATTTCCTCTCGAGTGAGAAAAAAATCCTTTTCAACCGCCTCAAAGCTAAAGCCCGGAGATACCATCAGGCCGTTGATATCAAGCTGCGTTAGGTAGGCAAAGAGAATTTCGATCTCCTGAATATCGGTTTCGCGATAGATGCTTGTATTGGTGCATACCTGGAAACCTGCCTTTTTGGCCGTCTTAATGGCACTTATCACCTGCTGGAAGCCCCCCGGCCGACCGATAACATGATCATGCGTGGCCGCCAAGCCATCCAAATGGACACTCAAAGTCAGCCTGGGAGAAGGTGTCAGCCGCGGCAGGACCTTGCCCAGCAGCAGGCCATTGGTGCACAGATAGATATGTTTCCGCCGATGCAGCAGTTCTTGAATCAGTTCGACTACCGGCGGGTAGACCAGAGGTTCGCCGCCGGTGACAGTCACCACCGGGGCGCCACATTCCTCCACTGCAGCTAAACACTCCTGCAAGGTCATCATCTGGTTGAGGGTTCCCTGGTACTCTTGAATACGGCCGCACCCCAGACATGAGAGGTTGCACAGGTGGGTCGGCTCCAGCATCAGCACCAATGGAAACTTTTCCCGCCGTTGCAGCCGTTGTTTGGCCATATAGGTAATGAGGGCCAGATTGAGGCTGGGGGGAAAGCGCATCTTAATTCTCCTTCACATAACCCTGAGCGCGAAACCAATCCACCGCTTCCCTCAAGGCCGCGACCACTGGGGTTTGCGGCAGCCCCAGTTCCCGAACGGCTTTTTGAGGATCGAAGTACATAATTTTTTTCGCCATTTTGACAGCAGTAAGGGGTACCCGGGGAGGCCGCCGGGTAATCCAAGTCGACCAGAATTCATTGACATAGGCCAGACCTAAAACCGGGTAGTAGGGAAGGCGCCATCGGGGGGCAGAGAGGCCGCTGATCTTAGCCAACAGCCCCAAAATCTCCGCCAGGGTCATGTTCTGATTACCTAAGATATATTTTTCACCAATTCTGCCCTTGGCTTCGGCCAGGATATGTCCCCGGGCCACATCCCGGACGTGAACAAGATTCAGGCCGGAGTCCAAAAAGGCCGGCATCCTGCCCTTCAAAAAGTCGACGATTACCTGCCCGGTAGGAGTAGGCCGTACATCCCAAGGGCCCACCGGTGTACTGGGATTGACAATCACCAGAGGTAATCCCTGCCTGGAAAAATCCAAGGCCACCTGCTCGGCCAGAAATTTTGATTTCTTATAGTGTCCTACCATCTCCGTCAGGGTTACCGGAGTATCTTCGGTACCGGGAGTGCCATCTCCGGGGTTTCCCAGGGTTCCGACGGTGCTGGTATAGACCACCCGTTCCAAGCCGAGTTCTAGCGCAGTCTGCAACAGCGATCTGGTCCCTTCGATGTTAACGGCGTACATAGCCTTAGGGTCGGGAACCCAGAGCCGGTAGTCTGCGGCTACGTGGAAGAGTCGGGAGCAGTCCTGCAGGGCCGATCGCAGCGACGCTGCATCGGTTAAATCGCCCCGAACGATTTCCACTTCCAGACCGTGCAAGGCGCGATGCTGGGGGTGGCGGGCCAGAACTCTGACCTCTCGGTCCTGGGCCAATAATTCCGTCGTTACGGCGCGACCGACAAAACCGGTGGCCCCGGTAACCAGTGTTTTAGACATCAGGATAGTGTCCCCGGGACTTCAAATAATTTCCCAGGGCCATTAGGGGAAAATAGTCCCGATAGAGATGATAGCGAATCATAAAGTGTTGGGGGAAGCCGGTACCGGTGAAATAGGGCTCTTCCCAACGTCCTGAAGGAGTCTGCGTCTGGACCAGATAGCGGATGCCTTTGGCAACGGCAGGGCTGCCCGCTTCTCCCGCCGCAATCAGGCCAAGCAGGGCCCAGGCCGTCTGAGAGGCCGTGCTCGGACCCTGTCCACGCAGTTCCGGATATTTATACGACGCACAGGTTTCACCCCAACCACCGTCTTCATTCTGGTGATCCTGCAGCCAGGCCACGGCTCGCCGGATATAAGGGCTGGACATATCTTCACCGATGCCCTTCAGCCCGCAGAGCACGGACCAGGTGCCATAGATATAGTTTACCCCCCAGCGGCCATACCAACAACCATCCGGCTGCTGAGCGCTTTTTAAAAAGGCAATGGCCTTGGAGGCGGCGACATGATCGGCCGTGTAGCCAAACATCCCCATCATCTCCAATACCCGGCTGGTGACGTCTTCAGTGGGTGGATCAATGAGCGCCTTCAGATCGGCAAAGGGAATGTGATTCAGCCAGGCCTTGGTATTGTCGGTATCGAAGGCGGCAAAACCGCCGTTTTGCGACTGCATGCCCAGACACCAGTGGACGCCTCGATCCAAGGCCGTGCGGTGCTGCTGAGGTTCCTGCAACCCCTCTGCCAAGGACATCAAAACAACCGCGCTGTCGTCTATGTCCGGGTACCAATTGTTGTGGAATTCGAAGGCCCAACCGCCAGCCGCCAGATAAGGATTCTTCACGGACCAATCGCCCCGACGAAAAATCTGTTGCTGCAGGATCCATTGGCAGGCCTTGGAGACCGCCGGATGCGTTCCCTGAAGCCCCGAAGCCGTTAATGCCCTGACGGAAAGGGCTGTGTCCCAGATCGGTGAAATGCAGGACTGCAGCCATAACCGGTTCCCCGCCGCCAGGGTGAAAAATTCCATTGCCTCCAATCCGAGTTTAATGGCCCGATGTTTGTTGCTATACCCTAAACAGTGCAAGGCCAGGATGGAATTGAGCATGGCCGGTTGAATGCCCCCCCAGTCTCCGGTTTCCTCCTGATGGGTCAGGATCCATTCTTCGGCTCGGCGCAGCGCCCATTGGCGCAGGGGTGGATAGGGGTGGCCCTGGTAAACCTTGAGGAGCTTATCGCTGAAGACAAACAGATTGTCCAGGCTCAAACCGTTCTTTTTCAGTCGTACCCGGTGATCCCGGAGGGGATCTTCCCATGGATGAAACAGTTCCCTCACTCCCCGATCCGGCGGCAATGGGCAGACCGGCTGATAAGCCATCACCACCGACAACGGCACTACGGTTGCCCGGGACCAACTGGATAACTCATAGATGCTCAGTCCGGTCCACAGCGGCAGCAATACGAATTCCACCGGCATGGTGGGAATGCCCCGCCAACTTACCTGGCCGAACAGTGCCAAGAAAATACGGGTGAAGACCCGGCTTTGCAACGGTCCTCCCCGACTTAAAATAAATTGGCGGGCCTGCTGCATTTCCGGCATGGTGGTCTGAAGTCCGGCCAATTTTAATGCCAGATAGGCCTCTACAGTAGTGCTCAGGTCTCCGCCATCACCATGATAGATCGACCAGCCGCCATTGTCCAACTGCTGGGACAGGATATAGTTGGCCATCCGAGAAAATCTGTCGGCGTCGGCCAACCCGAGAAAGGAGCGCAGCATGATATACTCAGACGTGATTGTGACATTGGCTTCCAATTCCGCCCACCAATAGCCATCCGGATGCTGCAGCTCGAGCAGCGCTTTCTGGGCCTTCGCGGCAGCCTGCTCAACCTTGTCGCTGATATAAGCATCGGCCCAAGAAAGAACGGTCTTGTGCGGTTTTAAGGCCCTGAGCAAACCCGCCACCTCCTCTTAGATGTTGATCTATTAATCAATAATTTTGTGAGATATGCGATAATAGTATTAACAGGTGATGTTACCACTATTGCAGCTAAAATCAAGCAATTTATTCAACAAAGCCTGTGACTGGCCGAAAAATAGTTTTTTCTCTTTAACCTGTCGCTGACCTGTGGATCATGCGGCAACCGAAGATTATTTGCTGGGAAATGCAGCTTCTTGCCAGGGAGGAACTTTCGGAGTAACTGCACCTCCTTTATGAGGTGGAATAAAATTCCGTAATCGGGTAAGGTAAAAAAAGAGGAAAGGATATCAAGAAAACCATCGACAAACATCATGACCGACAGTAACCGGGTGAAAGGAGGATGAGAATGGTCAGCAAAATATTGTTGCTCTGGGCGGTGCTGCTTGTGGTCTTGGCTGGGGCCGTTCGGGCGGAGGAACTTATTCCCGATCCGGATGTGGGACCGAAAATTTCCGGGTGTCGTCAGGCTGTCACCCTGACCGGCAAGATTGCTTATGCCAAAGAGGTGGGGGGTTATTTTTTCCAGACAGGTCAGGCCGGAGACAAGGTAATCCTAAACCAGAATTATGACACCTTAAAAAAACTGGCCAGGCGCAATAAGGCCGTAAAGATGGGGGGCAGGGTGAATCCTTTGGATTTGGAGGCCCGCTATCTCTTCATTGAAACCCTGGATGGCAAACCCTACTATGGCGACAAGGCACCTTTGGTAATAAAACCGAAAAAATCAAACCCTTTCTTTTGAAACTTTGCCGCCGCCTTTTTTTCTATGAGGCCTGTTTCCCAGTTGAAAATTGTCGCCTATACTGTAACCGTTAAAAGAGATTTTTCTCTTTTACAGGGAGAAAGCTACGAATCAGCAGGTATCCCTTGATCGCTGCCTCAGCCGCTTTGACCTAATAATTATCGGTGTGGCCCAGATAATCGGCGCCGGCATTTTTGTCATCGTCGGGGTCGGCGTGAAAATCGCCGGACCGGGCATCGTTCTCTCTTTTGCTATTTCAGGTTCAGCGGCTATGCTGGCGGCTTTGTGTTATGCTGAAATGGCCGCTATGCATCCGGCGGCTGGAGGGGCGTATTCTTATGCTCATGCCATCTTTGGGGAAATCTGCGCCTGGATCATCGGCTGGGACCTCATCCTGGAATATGGCATGGGTGCAGCCACCGCCGCCGTGGGTTGGTCATATTATTTCCAGGAATTGCTCAAGGGTCTGAACGTGGTTCTTCCCGCCTGGGCGGCTGGTGGGGCTTTGAGCCGCGCTGATGGCCTGATCAATCTCCCCGCCGCTCTGATAGTTCTCCTCTTGGCGGCACTCCTGATATTGCGCACCAGAACCAACGCCCTGGTAGCCCGCAGTCTGGTCTTTCTGAAGGTTGGGATTTTGCTGGTGGTTGTGATGGTCGGAATATTTTACGTGCGACCGGAACACCTGACCCCTTTGGTACCCAAGGGCAGCTTCAGCTTGATCCAGGGTGCCTCGCTGGTATTCTTCGCTTACCTCGGTTTTGACGTTGTGGCTATCACTGCCGAGGAGGCCCGCCGACCCCAGCGGGATATCCCGGTAGGCATCATCGGTTCCTTGATAATCTGCACCTTCATCTATATTGCCGTGACGCTGGTTTTGGTAGGTATGGCACCCTACCAGGAAATCGATGCGGCAGCTCCTTTTGCTGTCATATTCAAACAGGTGGGACTCGACTGGGTGGCGGCACTGGTGGCTTTAGGGGCGCTTGGGGGGATTACGAGCGTTCTCTATATATTGCTCCTGGCCCAACCCCGGGTGCTCTTTGCCATGGGGCGGGACGGACTGTTGCCCTCCTGGACGACAAAGCTGCATTCCGGCTTTCAAACCCCCCACGTCACCACGTTGGCCTGCGGCTTGATGGTAGCGGCTCTCGCCGCCTTCACCCCTATCGAAAAACTGGCCTTCCTCTGTAATATCGGTACACTTTTTGCGTTCTTTGTCGTCTGCTTAGGGGTCTTTATCATGCGCTGGACCCGGCCAGCCGCTCCTCGTCCCTTCCGCATCCCTGGGGGCAGGCTGGTCTCCTCCCTCGGGGCCCTGACGTCTTTGAGTCTGATGTTTTCCATGCCTTTAGATTCCTGGCTGCGTTTGTTTCTCTGGCTCCTTTTGGGGCTATTCCTGTATTGGTTTGCCGGTTTTCGGCGGAGAAGGCAGGGTGATTAAACCTCCTGGCATGACTGACTATTCCGACCAAACTCCGACTCTTGGTTTGCGGTTAGGATGAGAGGTTGATCTCTTAGCCGTGGTTTCTCTGATTTTCGCCTTCCGCGCTGAGGACCAAGCACCTTAAGCGATTATCTGCGGGTTAAGGTTTTCATTAACGGTCCGGTATGGTAAAATGCCCCTGATATTAAGTTCAGCTAATTAATCCAAGCCGATGGTGTTGCCCGTGAAGAGATCTGTGCGGTTTTTGCCCTATGATATTGTGATTGAGGTCGAGGAGGGAGAGAATCTCCTCCATGCCGCTATGGAAGCAGGGGTTCACATCAATGCCTCCTGCGGTGGCGAAGGCGTCTGCGGCAAGTGCAAGATAATCCTCGAAAGTGGTGAGCTCCGCAGCCAGCGTGGGGCAGTGCAGACCGACGAGGAATGGCAACTGGGCTTTCGCCTGGCTTGCCAGTCTCAAGTGGCCTCCGACATAGTGGTCCGCATCCCTCCGGAATCGCTTTTTGACCGCCGCCTGCTGCGTCAGAAACCGCCGGCCGCCCGACTGCGGCCGATGCCTTTTGATGCGGCGGAACTGCGGGAGGCGGGTAAATACGAACCGGCATTTCAGAAAAAGTATCTGATCCTCCCGCCTCCGACGCTGAGTGATAATGTCTGCGACCTCAGGCGGCTGCGGGAAGGTTTGAAGAAGCAATATCGCCTGGATAACATTACGATGGATTTCTTCCTGACCCGAAAGCTGGCCGAAGTCATGCGGGCCAATAATTTCGAGGTCACCGCCACCCTCGATTTCGCCCAACGCCGCTCCCGCAAGCCGCGTCTGGTGCAGGTGGAGTCGGGAAATACGACCGGCCGCCACTACGCCATCGCCATCGATATCGGCACCACCACAGTTTGGGGGCAGTTGCTGGACCTGACCGGTGGGGAGATCCTGGGGGCCTTGGGAGAGTATAACGCCCAGATCAGCTACGGCGAAGACGTCATCAGTCGCATCATCTACGCCGGTAAGCCGGGCGGGTTGCAGCGGCTACAGGGGCTGGTGGTTGGCAATATCAATTCGGTCGTTAAGGCCCTGTTGAAAAAGAATAAACTCAAGGTCGAAGACGTCTCCCACCTTACCCTGGCGGCCAACACCACCATGACGCACCTTTTTCTGGGAATCGATCCCAAATATATCCGCCTGGCTCCCTACACCCCGACGGTCTGCGCCGTGCCGCCGGTGCGGGCCCAGGATTTAGGCTTGGATCTGGGAGAACATGTCTACGTCTATTGTCTGAGTTCGGTCTCCAGCTACGTGGGCGGGGATATCGTCTCCGGCGTTTTAGGCTCCGGCATGTACCAGGAGGGCAAATTAACCCTGTTCATTGACATCGGCACCAATGGCGAAATCGTCGTGGGCAACCGCGACTGGATGGCCTGTGCCGCCTGTTCTGCCGGTCCGGCCTTCGAGGGGGGCGGCATCCGCTTCGGCATGCGGGCCACCCAGGGGGCCATCGAAGACGTCAGTATCAATCCGGACACAGGCGAACCGATGCTGATGACCATCGGCATGGTCAAACCCAAAGGCATCTGTGGTTCGGGATTGATCAATATCCTGGCCACGTTAATGGAGGCGGGATTCATCGAACCGAACGGCAGGTTTCGCGAGGACCTCCCGACGCCCCGTATCCGCTCCGGAGAGAGCGGCCGCGAATACGTCCTGGCCTACGCCTCGGAAACCCAGGTCAACCAGGACATCGTCCTCAGCGAGGTTGACATCGACAACCTGATGCGGGCCAAGGGAGCCATGTATGCCGGCTACATCACTCTGTTGGAGAGCGTCGGCCTGTCCATCCACGACCTGGAACAGATCATCCTGGCCGGGGCCTTCGGCAGCTTTATCAATATTGAAAACGCCATTACCATCGGCCTGCTCCCGGACCTGCCCCTGGAAAAATTCACCTACGTCGGCAACGGCTCCCTCCTGGGCGCCACCTGTGTCGCCTTTTCCCGCGAGATGCTCGAAGAAGAACGCCGGGTAGCCCTGATGATGACCAACTTCGAACTCTCGGAGACCGCCGGTTTCATGGACCGCTACATGGCCGCCCTGTTCCTGCCCCACACCCAGCAGGAGTACTTTCCCACGGTGATGAAGCGGCTGGCGGAGGCGGGGCGGAGGTAGGCTCTTGCCGGAGTAGCTCGGAAAGAAGATTGGACGCCTCAATTTCTTCGATTCTCTCGGTGAGGCGGAAGCAGAAAGATTTATTTCCTTTATCTTGCGCGAGCCGTTTGATTATACGATTTGCAGAGATCGCTCTTAGAAGATAAGACAGTGGCTAAAATAAGCATGGTTTACTAGTGTTTTTGACGGTCTAGGCTCGGTTCTGGGCAAGTACGCCTGAGGATATGGACCGTCAGCGCCGAAAGCAGGCGGAATTTTTGATTTATCGCTTTTGCCCGTGGGACCTAATTCAGGAGATTGCGGTTGTCAATGTGGGCCTGCGGGACCGGGTTAGGGATATCCTGCCTACTTCCTCCAGGAGGCTGGCGAGCCTCTGAGATTAAATTATGAAGCGGGGCATTATGGACCTTATGCCGATAATTTGAACAAGGTCTTGGAGATTATGGAAGGCCATTATATTCGGGGTTATGGCGACAGCCAGAAACCGGACGTGGAGATCGAACTGCAACCTGGAGCAACGGCTGAGGCGGATCGTTTCCTGTCGGACAAAGAAGGCTCTAAAGATCGCCTGGAAAAAGTCGGAAGACTGATCGAAGGGTTTGAGACGCCTTACGGCATGGAGCTCCTGTCCAGTGTGCATTGGCTGGCAGTTCACAGCAAGCCGCCTGCCACTGATATGGACACAGCTATTGAGCAGATGATGAGCTGGAGTACTCGAAAACGCAAGATGTTTAAGCCTAATCATATAAAGGTAGCCTGGCAGCGATTGCAGGAATAGAGCGGATATCGCTCCGGAGATACTGTATGAGAACATCCTCGATGCCTTTGGGTTACGCCGTCAACCGGTCTAAAAGGAGCCGTTAGGTCTTTTCATTAATAAGCGAAAAAGAACAGGTAACTCGTGAAAAACCACCTCCGCATCGGCACTCGGGGCAGCGCCCTGGCTCTGGCCCAGGCTGCCTGGGTGCAGCAACAGATTCAAGGACGCTATCCCCAGATAACCGTGGATTTAGAGATCATCAAAACTACCGGGGATAAGATTCAGGACGTGGCGCTGGCCAAGATCGGCGGCAAGGGCTTGTTTACCAAAGAGATTGAGATGGCCATCCTGTCCGGAGAGGTGGACCTGGGCGTCCACAGTATGAAGGACGTGCCTACCGAGATTCCCCTCGGTTTGGTCATCGGCATCACCACGGTCCGGGAAGATCCTCGGGACGCCTTTATCTCCCGAAAATATCGATCATTGGCGGAAATCCCCTTAGGCGGCCGCATCGGCACCGGCAGCCTGCGCCGCCGGGCCCAGCTCCTGCACCTGCGTCCGGACCTGGAAATAGTTCCGCTGCGGGGCAATGTCGACACCCGTTTGCGGAAGCTGACCGAAGCAGACCTGGACGCCATCATCCTGGCCGCCGCCGGTCTGCACAGGTTAGGACGGGCGGCAGAGATCACCGCCATCCTGCCGGAGACCCAGATGCTGCCGGCCATCGGCCAGGGGGCCTTGGGGCTGGAATACCGACAGGATGATGCTGTTACCATGGAACTGTTGGAGTTCTTGGATGATCCCGAAACCAGGGTAGCGGTGGCTGCCGAGCGGGCATTTTTGGCAAGACTGGAAGGCGGTTGCCAGGTGCCCATTGCGGCCATGGGTACATTAAAAAAAGGCGAGCTCTTCCTGGACGGCCTCATCGGCGATCTCGCAGGCAGCCGTATCTACCGGGAGCAACTCAGCCGCCCGCCCGCGGCCGCCGCTGACCTGGGCCAGCAGTTGGCAGAAACGCTCCTGAAACGGGGCGGGGCGCAGATCTTATCGGAGGTCTATGGACGGGTGTTTGACTGATTAATTTTTTTCGTATTCCGCCTAAGAGCAAACCAAAGGTTACTCGCAAGAGAGAGTCTGTTGCCGGGATTTGTAGTCTATTCTCAGGGATAGCCTTAAACGGCTTGGGCAAGGAGAAGAAATGGAACTGCCGGAAAAGTTGCCTCAGGGTAATAATGCAACCTCTTGCAGCATGATGCTGCAGCCTGTAGGAGTTATCAAAAGTAAAATCAAAGAACCTTTCCTGTCCGCTACAGACGACGGCATTAAAATGCAGGGAGAAATCGACGCCGTCAGGAAAAAAATCCGGCAGGCGCAGGAGGAGATCTCAGACATCATCATCAATCCACATCTGTTGGACATCCTCGACGGCATTGAGCAATATTCTCACCTCATAGTGTTATATTGGGCACATAAGGTTCCGGAACAGGGCCGTTCACTGGTTAAGGTGCATCCTATGGGGAGAAAAGAATTCTCGCAGGTAGGCATCTTTTGCACCTGCAGTCCGGCCCGGCCCAATCCTGTGCTCATGTGCGTCGTGAAGCTGTGCGGACGCCAGGAGAATGTGCTGCAAGTCACCGGACTGGATGCAATAGATGGCAGCCCCGTGGTTGATATCAAGCCGTACGTCAGGAGATTCTACCCTGAAGAAGAGATACTGATCCCGGAATGGATGCAGCGGCTGCACCAGGAAATTGACGCCGGGGACCGGTGATAAATTTAATGACTGATGCCAATATCCCCTCAAAGGTCATCATGTTCTAAAGAGTGCAACGAAGCATGAAGGAATGATTGGTGGCATAGGCCTCCTGGCCTGTGCATCGGTATGCAGGTTGGAAAGCCTGTACCACCTTCTTTCATACAAAAAGTTAAATCTTCCCAGTCTAAACCTTGGCGCTATAAAACAGCCGCATCTCCGCCGGTTCCAGGTCAATCTTGATGGTATCCCCCGGCAACATCGTTGCCGCTTGCGGGGTGAGTTCTTGGATCGTGCCCCCGGGTTGTCCGAGGAGTTTGGGCCAATTCAACTTAACCCCGGTTTGGGAGCTTAGCGTGGCATTAATCAGGGCTAAAACCTGACCGGGGTGGGTTTCCGATGATTTCCGCAGCAAGACCACCGGCCGCCCCGACCTGGTCAGCCTTCTGATCGGTCCTTCTCCCCAAAGTACCGGACAGGCAAGTTTCATCCGGTTCACCTGGGCGATAAAATCCGTCAGATCATACTGCTTTTCCTGCCACTGGTCCGGCCGGGTGTGGACCACGTTCAATCTTGCGGGCAGGCCGAACTCGTAGCCCATGGGCATGAGCAGACCTGTGGAGAAGAAGGCGGCAAAAAGATAGCGTTGCTTTACCACCGCCTGATTGCCACCAACCTCGGCGATCAGCCGGGGGGTGTCGTGGGTTTCGGGAAAACTGATGGAGGGAGCAATTCTGCGATTGGCCCGATACTGTTCCAGGCACCAGGATGCCTGATAATCCCACCACTTGGAGCTGTTGTAAAGAAAGTCAAATCCCGCCTTTTTTAACTGCCTGATCTCCGGTAGACGGCAGCCGAGGGTTTCGGCTACCAAGCAGACATCGGGATTTATCCGGCGGGTGCGGCCAATCAGGCGGGCCCAGAATTCCCCCGGTACCTTGTAGGCGGCATCGCAACGGAAGCCTCGGAAACCTACCTCTAAATAGCGGCTTATGACTCCTAAGAAATAATCCAATAATCCATCGGGGTCGGGCAGCGGCCAGTAGGCCAGTTCGGCCAGGTCACCCCACACTGTTACTCTGGTGGCATCCGCCGGATCAATACAGGACGGGTGCTTGATACTGCCGTCCGGGTTTTTGGCATACCACTCGGGATGTTCGGTCACCAGCAAGGCGTCGCTGGCCGTATGATTGAGGACCAGGTCTAGCATTACTGACAACCCTCGGTCCCTGGCCTCACTGACAAAATGTCCCAAGGCGTCAAAAGGGTCGCCCGTGACTCCCGCAATACAGCGGGGATGAAAAGCGTAATAGTCCTTGACGGCGTATAGACTGCCGGAAAAGCCGGGATAATGAAACGGATTCAGGTATATCCAGTTAAAGCCCATCCCGGCGATCCGGTCCAGGTGCCTCTCCCATTGAGGTATGGAACCGGCTAACAATGGAAACAGATTATAGATTATAGGAGGTTGGCGAGTCATCTGCATCTCACAATGAATTGCTTAGGTTGTTTGGTATCCTGGCAAAAGCCGGTGCTTCTCAAAAGTCCTCATCTTCTCAGGAACGCAACGAAATATGAAAGAATGACTGGTAGCTTAGGCCTCCTGGCCTGTGCATGGGCGTGCCGGCCGAAAAGCCTGCACCACTATCTTTCATACAAATTGGCATGTTCTGGTAATCACAACGAAATATGAAAACAGAACCATGGCAGTTAAACATACGCGGCAGCCATGGACCGCCCTATCCCATTATCGATCATTTATCTGCAATTTACACATAGGGCGGGCCGCGCCCGCCGTTTTTAAGAGCACTGTTTTCATACAAAAAATTATCAAGAGTCCCAGCATCCTAATCCCGAAAGCAGCCGATAATCTCGGCTGCCTGTTGCGGCTCCTTCGCCTTTTCGATTTCCTCAAGGAGTTTAGGTAACTTCACCCGCCAATTCGGGTACTCATCTTTAGTGCCCGGCAGATTCTGTTGGTCCAGCCAGCCGAAAATATCCTCCAGGCTCAGAAGCAGCAGGCGGCAGGGCGTTTGGGCCAGGTGCGAGATTACTCTCCATTTTACCTCTTCTGGCAGTTCCGGCGATTCCGCCAGATTCTGCGCGGTATCGGGGGGTAGCCAGCCTTTGTGCTGCAGCAGGCTCAAGATGGCCAGTTTGGCTCTCCGACGGTCTTCCCAGGCTCGGGTTGCCGCCTGGTTGTTGGGGAAAAGGTTTAACTGTTGCCGCATCTGGATATCTTGCCCCTGCCAGAAACCGGCCAGGGTGGGAAGATCGTGGGTGGTGATGGAGGTCGCCACCCAGTCCGGATAATCTTCGGCCGGGGTGAATGAACCGTCATCCCGACGCTCGAAGTAAAACAACCGGGTGGACAGAATCCGGTAGCCGCCCAAAATATCGCGGATATAAGGGGCCACGGTACCCAAATCCTCCCCGATAATGGCCGTCTGCCTCCGGACGCTCTCCAGGGCAAGGATCTTGAGCATTTCTTCAGCAGGATACTGCACGTAGACCCCCTCCGCCGGACTGAGTCCTTTGGGAATCCAATAGAGGCGAAAGAGGCCCATAACGTGGTCCAGCCGCAGGGCCCCCACGGGGGGGCAGTTGTGGCGCACCATACGGATAAAATACCGGTAGCGGCTCTCCCGCAGGTGTTCGGGGAGCAGCGGCGCCAGACCCCAGTTTTGCCCCAAAGGACTGAATTCATCCGGGGGAGCACCAATATCGGCGTCCAAGGCAAAGAGGCCCGGCTCGGCCCAGGTGTCAAAACCTCCGGGATTGACGCCCACGGCCAGATCGAAGTATAACCCGAGGGGCAGATTCCAAGCCGCCGCGGCCATCGAGGTATCCTGCAGTTGTCCGGCCAGCAGCCATTGAGCATAGGCGTAAAGCAGGATCTGGCGTTGGTGGGTATAGGCGAATTCAGCCACAGCCGGACCTTGAGGGTTGTGATAGACCGACGGCCACTCTTGCCAGGTCGCGTAAGAACAGCCTGCTGTTCGCCAGGATTCCGAGAGCGCCAGAAATGTCGCAAAACGCTGCAGGGGTTCACCTTCGCACGCCAGGAAGGCGGCAAAATCCCTGCCGCGTGTGGTCAGAGGTAAAGCCGGAAGGCCGTGCTGCTCCAAAAAGGTATTTAACAGCATCTCCAGCACTTTGAATTTCAATGTGGCAACGGCAGGATAGTTAATCCGCTGGCCCTGCCGCAGCTCATCCAATTGCCGTTGCACCTGGGGTTGGGCCAGGTATTCCTGAGCCGATCGACAAGTGGCCAGTTCCGGTACCTGACTGAGGTCAAGATAGAGAGGATTGGAATAACAGCGGCTGGTGGGATAATAAGGACTGACGTTCTGGTCTAAGTGCAGGCCTAGATGATGCAGCGGGTTGAGACCGATAACGCTGGCTTGGAGCCCTGCCGCCCACCCCAGCAGGCGCTGCAGATCGCCCAGATCACCTATGCCCCAGTCGGTCTGGCTGCGGAGGGCATATAACGGAACGCTAAAACCCCACAAGCGTCTGGTGAGCAAGGCCATCGGGGTATAAACCCGCTCCGGTGCGATGATGAGCAGCGTCCGGCTCTCCCGCTCGAATCCGGAGGTCTCCACCCGGACTTTGAGATCATAATAGCCTAGCGCCAATGTCTGGGGCAACGGGATTGCAGTCCGGCCAAAACAATCGGTTCCGAAATTTTTGACCTCTATTACCTGCAGTTCCGGGCCGAAGTCGGCGGAATGAATACACTGACCGGATTCATCCAGAATTTCCCAGGAGCCTTTCAGGTCGTGGGGAAGCCGCCCTCTCTGCAAGAGGGTGTGAAAATCCCAAACCGCCGGGTACTGCGACTGGCAGAGGGCCAACACCGGCGGTGTCAGCCTGGTCCAAGGCAGACAACGGCGGCGATTCAATTCCTCTCGCAGAGCAACCTCACTCTGGCACTGAAGACCCATGGTCCTGAGAATGGCGGCCTGGGTTGAGGAGGTGGTGGGATGGTTCTGGCCGGCGTTATCGGTGTAAGAAGGTGCCAGGCCGTAGAGGGAGGCTAACTCAGCCAGCAGAAGTTCCTTGTTAGATCCCGTCATCTTTGCTTTGATACAAAAAGATTCCAGTCAAGGCAACTGAGGATTTGAGGAATTTTTCGGTTAGGCCGGACCCTAAGCCCGGCCTGACCGATCAGCCGCTGCAACCCGAGCCGCAGCTTGAGGGATCAGCCCCGCAGGAACAGCATGTTGCCTGGGTGGGGCGATCTGTGATGCCTACTAAGGTAAGTTGAAAGGTTAGATTTTTCCCGGCTAACGGATGGTTAAAATCGACCGTGAAATTATCCGGCGTCAGCGAAACGACCATGCCCGTTACCGGCCCGCGCGGACTGTTAAACCAAAGATTCTGGCCCGGTTCCACCGTATTCTTGCCAAGGGCGGTTATCGGAAATTCTCGCAAAAGATTATCCTGTCGTTCGCCATAGGCCTCCATTGGCGATAAGGTGATCTTCTTCTGTTCATTCAAGGCCATTTCCAGTACGGCCTGCTCAAAACCCGGAATCACCCCCTGGCGGCCTATCTGGAATTCCAGGGGCTGTCCTTCCCGACTGTCGTCAAAGACGGTGCCATCATCCAGTGAGCCCACGTAATGTACCTGGACATACATGCCATCCTTTACTTCCACCATTACACTCTCCTTAAATATCGGCCTCGCCTTATCCGGACAAAAAAAGAGGAACCGCCTTTTGAACGCTCCTCCAGGGAATAGTTAACGGGCCAACGGTTTTATGCTGCTCAATATAAACATAGCCGGTGCTAATGTCAAACACTCCAAGCCCGACAGACCCGCAGGGAGGGAAAGCGCAGCGCATCCCGCCTTCAAAACCTGAGGTGCAGCTCCACGGGATGGGGATGCAGATAATACTGCTCCTTCAGGTAGGGCTGCTGATATTTCCGCACGTAGTGATTGATCAGGGTCAGGGGAACGATGAGGGGCACATCACCCCGCTGATAATGATTGATTATTTCTAATAGTTCCTGCTTCTCGTCTCCGCTTAATTCCTTTTTGAAATAACCCAACAGGTGATATAATACATTAAGATGCTTCTTGACAGTGGTTTTTAACCGCAGGCTTTCCAAGAGCAACTGCTGATAACGGGAATATAATGCTTCGACCGGCTGTTCCCTGCCATGGGCGACCAATCGCCCCATCTGTCGGTAGTGAGCCTGGCTGTGGGACAGGATGAGCAGCTTATGCCGGGTGTGGAAATCCACCAGCTTTCTGACGTTATATCCCCCTGCCAGGGTGTCGCGCCAGCGTTTAAACGTGAAAATTGCCTCGATAAAATTCTCCCGCAACTTGGGATCATGCAGACGGCCCTCATCTTCCACCGGCAACAGGGGGAAGTGTTCCATAAAAGTTCGGGCGAACAGGCCAACGCCTTTTTTTACCGGGATGCCTTTGTCGTCATACACCTTGACCCGCTCCATGCCGCTGCTGGGCGAGTTGCTCTTAAAGATAAAGCCGTGGAGATTATCAGCTTCCAACTCCTTTACCCGGTTCATGGCCCAGGTGAGCATCTGTTGGGTATAATCGATCTTGCTGCGGATAGTCTGCAGGCGGGGATGATCAATCTCACCTACTAACCGCATAGCCTCCCGCGGGATACCCAGACCGCACTCCACTTCGGGGCAGACCGGCTTAAATTCCACATAGCGGCCCAAGGTCTCGGTGATAAAACGATCCAGTTTATGGCCTCCATCATAACGAACCTTCTCACCTAACAGGCAGGCACTGATGCCAAGCCGAATTTTGCCGATGACTGTCTGTTCTTCCATAAAAATAGCCATGTTCTAGTGATTACAACGAAATATGAAAGTAGAACCGTGGCGGCTGCTCACAATAATGTTTTTTCTGCTCACCGCTCACTGTTTCCAAATAATTTTTCTCATCGACCATGATAAACCTAAGCGGCAGCCATGGGCCGTCCTATCCCATTATCGATAATTTATTGGCAATTTAGTCATAGGGCGGGTCGCGCCCGCCGTCTTTAAGAGCTGTTTTTATATGAAGATAATATAATACTTTTAAGTTATGGCCTCAATGTTTATGTTGCCCCAGAAACTCCGCCGTACCGTACTGTATTACTGCCTCCTGGCTCATCTCCGGTACCGCTGGCATTTGGTTGGCGCTGCCGGATTGATCCTGGTCTCGACTCTGGCAAGCCATTGCGTCGCGCCGCCCGAAAAAGAATTCCTGCAGCGTGTAGACGCCGCCTTAGCTGCCAGTTGGGAATTTTATCGAGTCCATTATATCCTGCCCGATGGCAGAGTAAGGCGTTCAGAAAACCGTGACGACGCCATCTCCGAAGGACAGGCCTATGCCCTGCTGCGGGCCGTGTGGAGCGATGACCAATTCACCTTTAACCGGGTGTATTCCTGGACAAAAAACCATCTTTCCCAACAGCCGCTCAAAGGCAGCCATCTTTTGGCCTGGCATTGGGGACAGAGTGAAGGTGGACAATGGCGCCTCATAGATATCAACAGCGCGACTGATGCCGATCTGGACTACGCCCTGGCTCTCATCCTGGCGGAACGGCGCTGGGGGCGGTCCACACAACCTCTACCGGATTACCTGACGCAGGCCAAACTCGTACTCCAGGACATTTTGGCCAAGGAAACCTGTAGGGATCCCTGGGGCCGCCTTTGGTTGACACCGGGGGACTGGGCGGCCTGTAAACAACCCCTGCTGCTGAATCCATCATATTTTTCGCCAGCCTGGTACCGGGTATTTTTCGACCTGACGCAGGACCCCCGCTGGCTGGAACTCGCAGAGAGTACAGCCTGGGGACTGGAGCAGATAAGCGCTCACTTGGGCGATCAAGCCGGTGTCGGTTTGGTTCCGGACTGGTGCCTGTTGACCGAAAACCAACGTTTTGCTCCGGCTCCCGGCCAGAGCCACTTGTTCGGCTGGGACGCTATCCGGGTACCCTGGCGGGTAAGCCTCGGGGTATTGTGGTTTCACGATATCCGGGGGAAAAAATTCCTTGCCAGGACATTCATCCCTTTCTGCCGACACCAATGGGCGGCCACCGGCAAGCTCTCTGCCATTTATGACTATACCGGGCGCCCGGCGGCGGAGTATGATAGTCCGGTGCTTTATGCCAGCCTCGTGGGGGCGGCCCTGGCTGTCGGAGATCGCCCGCTGGCGCAGCAGGCGGCCGAGAAGATTCTCGGTTTTTATCATCAGACACCAGACGGCGGCTACTTCAACCGCCCGGATGATTACTACGGCAACAACTGGGCCTGGTTCGGGTTGGCGACGTATCGCGGTCGGGTAAGGCCATAAGGGAGGGAAGACCGGGAGACGCTTTTCTTGCCCGTCCTGCACTCCTCTCTAATCGACTTGACATCCTGGCAGGGTTGCGATACGTACAAGAAAATTGTAGAAAATTTTTGCCAGGAGGCTGAAATGGAGTTGCCTTATCGCCCCCGTCGGCTGCGCCGGAGAGAACCGTTGCGCCGTCTGGTCCGGGAAACCTGCCTGCATCCGGATGATTTCATCTACCCGCTTTTTGTGGCGCCGGGGAAAAAGGTCAAAGACCCTATTGCCTCCATGCCCGGTATCTACCGCTGGTCTGTGGATCTGGTAAGCGGCGAAGTCGAAGCGGCTTATAACGCCGGGGTTCCGGCGATATTACTCTTCGGCCTGCCGGAGCAGAAAGATGAGTTGGGGAGCGAGGCCAGCAAACGCACCGGCGCGGTCCAGCGGGCCATCAAGCAGATCAAAAAAGCCGTCCCGGAGATGCTGATCATTACCGATGTCTGCCTCTGCGGCTATACCAGTCACGGGCACTGTGGCCTGGTTCGAGAAGGGGAGGTTGACAACGACGCCACCCTGGAGCTGCTGGCGCAGGTAGCCCTATCCCACGCTGAGGCCGGGGCTGATCTGGTAGCCCCTTCCGATATGATGGATGGGCGGGTTCTGGCCATTCGGGAGGCCCTGGATGAGCGCGGGTTTGAAATGACAGCCGTTATGTCCTACGCGGTAAAATACGCCTCCGCCTTCTACGGGCCGTTTCGGGAGGCGGCAGAGTCTGCCCCTCAGTTCGGTGATCGGCGCTCTTATCAGATGGATCCGGCCAATATCCGGGAGGCCTTCCGGGAAGCGGCCCTGGATATCGAAGAAGGGGCCGACATCATTATGGTAAAACCGGCCTTACCCTATCTGGACGTCATCTCCCAGTTGCGGGGAGAGATTGATCAACCCCTGGCCGCCTACCAGGTAAGCGGTGAATACAGCATGATCAAGGCGGCCGCAACCAACGGCTGGCTGGACGAATCGACCGCCATGCTGGAATCCCTGCTTTGCATCAAGCGGGCCGGGGCGGACATGATCCTGACGTATTTTGCCAAAGAAGTAGCCAGTCTGCTCAGGTCAGCATAGGGTTATAAGGGTCGGGAAAGGGATGCTCGGTACTGCCTACCCCTCCGGCGCGATATTCCCCCCAATGGCGAGTGCCCCGCATAACGCAGCAGCTTCCTTATTTTGCGTGCCATTCCCAAGAATCAAACCGGGTCCTGCTGAGGTTTAACGAAATATATTATGATTAAACCACTTGACAAAACAACATGTACCGGTAATCCCCAGACCCCGCCGCTGCGCCTCCTGGCCTGGGAGACTACAAGGCGCTGTAACTTGGCCTGTGCTCACTGTCGGGCGGCCGCCGGGATGGGGCCCTACGAGGGCGAGTTGACCACCGCCGAGGGCAAGGCCCTGTTGGACGATGTGGCAGGCATGGGACCGGCGGTGATTATTCTGACCGGGGGGGAGCCGCTGCTTAGGAAAGACATCTTTGAACTGGCCGCCTATGGCGCCGGTTTGGGTCATCGGATGGTCATGGCGGTGAATGGCACCCTGCTAACTCCTGAAATCGCCCGGCGGCTCAAAGAAGCTAACATCCAGCGGTTGAGCATCTCTTTGGATGGGGCCAGTGCCGCCAGCCATGACCGGTTGCGCCAGGTTCCTGGGGCTTTTGACGCTGCTTTACACGGGATCAAGGTTCTTCAGGAGGCCGGCCTGCCCTTCCAGATTAACACCACAGTCATTGTCGCCAACCGGAATGAACTGCCGGCCATTTACGATCTGGCCCAGAAGCTCGGGGCGGCGGCGCATCATGTGTTTGTGTTGGTTCCCACCGGCCGGGGGGAGCAGATCAAAGATCAACTGCTGTCAGCCGAGGATTATGAAGAGACCCTGTGTTGGCTATTGGCCCGTCAGCGTGAGGGCCGTCTTCATATCAAACCC
Source organism: Desulfobacca acetoxidans DSM 11109 (assembly GCF_000195295.1). NCBI lineage: Bacteria > Pseudomonadati > Thermodesulfobacteriota > Desulfobaccia > Desulfobaccales > Desulfobaccaceae > Desulfobacca > Desulfobacca acetoxidans. The sequence goes on along the minus strand of NC_015388.1, from coordinate 481,312 downwards.
ACCTGCGCCCCGCAATATTATCGCCTCTGGCGGCAGGACGCCGCTGCTAGAGGAGAGAAAATCTCCCCCCTGACCCACGGTATGGAGGCCATGACCAAAGGCTGTCTGGGCGGCCAGGGTTTTGCTTTCGTCTCATATCGGGGGGTAGTGCAGCCCTGCGGCTACCTGGAGTTGCCGGCGGGTGATATCCGGCAACAGGCATTTTCCCGCATCTGGGTCGAATCGCCTCTTTTTGCCGCCCTCCGCCACCTGGAAGGCTACCATGGCAAATGCAGCCGCTGCGAATACCGCAAGGTCTGCGGCGGTTGCCGGGCCCGGGCCTACGCCTTGACCGGCGATGTTTTAGGGGACGAGCCGCTTTGCCTCTACGAACCGAGAAACGCATCATGAACCATCCCCCTCACGCCCCTTTGGATGAATTGGATAAGGCTATTCTCAACCAGATCCAATCCTTCTTCCCGATTGCCGTCCGACCCTATCAGGTTGTGGGGGACAAATTAGGTTTATCAGAAGATAAGGTGCTCGAACGGGTGCAGAGAATGGTGCAGGATGGGGTAATCCGCCGCATCGGGGCCAACTTTAATTCCCGGCGTCTGGGTTATACCAGTACCTTATGCGCCGCCCTGGTTCCGGAAGATCGGATAGAACAATTTATTCGGGTAGTAAATCGATATGCCGGCGTTACCCACAATTATCTGCGACGCCACCGGTTTAATGTCTGGTTTACCTTAATTGCAGAATCAACTGAACGGATCGAAGAGATTTTGCGGGAAATCAGAGAAGAAAGCGGCATTGCCGAGATTTATAGCCTGCCAGCCAAGCGGATCTTTAAAATTCAGGTGGATTTTGCCTTTTAGGTGGTTGGCTAGCCCGGGGCAATAACCCGCAGAGGGCGCAGCCAGCAGCGCCCCCTTCCCGAGGTGAATTTCATGGTTTTTGCTTGATTTATAAGTAGCGACAATTATTTCGGAATACACAAGACGGGGCAGGGGAGCAATCGCACGACCTTTTCGGCGGTGGAGCCGAAGAAGACCTCTTCGATTTCACTCCGTCCCCGCCTGCCAAAGCCGCCCATCACCACCAGATCAACGGCCAGATCGCGGGCCAGTATGGCGACCTCCTGGAAAGGGGTGCCGGTGGCGATGATAGTGTCTACCTCGGTTTCACCGGATTTCCACTGCTTCATAAAGGCTGCCATCTCCTTCTCGGCCTTGTGACGCAGGTCTTTGCTGACCTCTTCTTTAGTCTTGCCGAGGTGGCTGCTCAGTTTATCTAGAAAATTCTGATTGATGACGTGCAGCAGGATCAAACGGGCGTCGAAACGCTGGGCCAGAGTTTGGGCGGCGCTGAAAGCAACACCGGAGCATTCGGAAAAATCAGTGGCTACCAGGATCGAATTGAATTCCATAGGAAAACAACCTTATTGGATGTGGGGCTCATGTGCTATCCGGGCGGCGCTGGGACCGCCCAGAGGCTGCCGTTATTTCACTTTGGCGGACAGTTCTTTTAAGAAGGCCTCGGCGCTCTCAAAGGCCCCGGTATGAGCCTTGAGGACATTGCCGTTTTTGTCTAACAGGATGGTGGTGGGTGTACCCAGAATGTTTAATTTACTGGTGGTCTTGGTATCGGTATCGGGTAACAGGGGAAAAGGAACCTTGAGTTGTTTTTTCCACATTGTGAGACCGAATTGATTGTCGCCCCCACCGACGCCGACGATTTTAATTTTTCCATTTAGTTTGCTATCCTGGCCGATTAGGTTATAGAGCTTGTTCATCTCTACTGCCTGTTGATAACAATGCGCACAGGAAGTGGCAAACGCCTCTATCAAGACATAGGGCGCCTTGACCTGGCTCAGTTTAAACGGTTTGTCGGCCGCTACTCCCAGATAGTTAGCATCCTCCGGGCTTATCGGTGCCGGAAAATCCAGGTCACCTAGCTTATCCCCATCTTTCACGGTTCCCAGGGCCGGCATAGCTGTCAGAATGAGCGCCAGCGCCATGATCACTGTTACCCAAAACGAAGATTTTTTAACCATTTCCTCCATCCTTTCCCATTAAATTTTTTGCCATATTAAAATATTCGGGAGAAAATAGCAAAATAAAATTAAGTTAGGATCAGTTATGCGGTGAGAAGTCCTTTTTTAGCAATTTTTCTAAAAAGGTCTGTGCTTCGGGGGAAACCGAGGTAAACCGGATTTTGGCTTCGCCTTGGCCCTGGCTGAGTTTCAGGACGATGACCTTGGCAAATATTTTACCGGCGCTCTCTCCCCCGGTTTCGTCCAGCAGATGGAGGCGGACATCGTCCCATTCCTTAAGAACGCCGCTAAATGTAGCTACGGCCTCCTGGTTGGAGAGGTCGGTGATCCACACCCGGTCGATAGTATCGGTAATGATCTTGTCTTTAATGCGGTGGAGCCGGGCTGGCTGAGGTTGGGGCAGAGGTTTCAGGTCCTCTGCGAGGTCTGGCAAAACAACCTCAATCGGTCCATGGACGGCTCGGATATCATATAAAGTTACCGGCTTAGGTACACCTTTCATCTCAACCTGAAAACTTTTGCGCACCTCAACCTGATCTTTCAGGCGCGCTAAGGTGGAGGGGCTGATCAGTACCTGGCCTCCCACAGTGTAGGATTCCATCCGGGCGGTAAAATTTACCTGGGCGCCGACGATGCTGTATTTGGTCCGTCTTTCTGAACCGATGTTGCCTACCACGACATCGCCGGTGTTGACGGCGATGCCCATCTCCAGACGCGGAAAGCCTTCAGCTTCATTGAGGGCATTGATCTCAGCCATGGCCGCCTGCATTTGCAAAGCGCAGGCCACGGCCTGGAAAGGATGATCCTCCATCGGTTGCGGGGCGCCAAAAAAGGCCAGGATGCCGTCGCCGATAATTTCGTCGATGACGCCCCGATGATCCATCAGAATCTCGATCATCTTGGCCAGGTATCGATTCAGAAAGATCACGACCCGCCGGGGTGACATCTCTGCCGTCAACGCCGTAAACCCCCGGAGGTCGGACATAAGGATGGTGAGTTCCCGATCCTCTCCGCCGAGTTCCAGGCCGTTGCGGGATTCCATTAATTTACTCACCACCTCTTGGGTAACATAGCGGCCAAAGGTATCCCGGATAAAATCCCGTTTTTCGATATACTCGATCAACTGCCGTCCCAGACGGTTGAAAGCCTGGGCCAGGTGTAGGATTTCACGCGGACCGGTCTCTGCCACAGTCACGGCAAAATCACCTTGGCCGATCGCCTCGGTGGTCGTCGCCAGAGTTCTCAGAGGCCTGGTGATTGTGCGAGAGATGATAATGATCAAAAGAATGAGCAAGACCAAACCGCCGAAGCCGATGAGAGCTAATTTCAGGCTCATCTGTCTAAGACCAGCGAAAAGTTCATCTTCAGGCAGAATAATACCCAAGGACCAGCCGTTGGAGGGTAGCGGTGCATAATAGAGGACAGATCTTTTCCCACTGGCAAAGTCAGTTATGCAGGCGTAACCTTCGCTCCCTTGAACCATTTTTCGGCCCAATTCCCGAAGCTGGGCGTCTCCTCGGGCTTCAGCGACGCTGAAGATACTCTCCCGCATGATCAGGCGTTCTTGCGGATGGGTGATGAAATCCCCATTGCGGGAGAGCAGAAAGGCATATCCGGATTGGAGAATTTTTACCCGCGCAATAATTTCCTCCAGCCAAAACAATGAGATATCCGCAGTTATAACTCCCCCAAATTTTTTGTGGTTATTGACGGTACGATACATGGGAGCCGAATAAGTAGTCATAATAATATTGCCGCCACCCTCATCGTAGTAAGGTTCACTCCACATGGCCCGCCCCAATTCCTTGGGCAGCGTGTACCAGTCCCATAACCAATACCGATAATTTTCGCTGCCCAGATGAGTTATAACCAGACCACTATCACTGCGATGGATGTAAGGGCAGTAATAATACCTTTGGGGTTTAAAGCTATACGGTTCAAAAGCGGCGGCCATACCATAGATTGCGGGGTTTTGAGCCAGGAGTGCTTTTAAGAATGGTTCCAAAGTTTCCGGCTGCTGGCACTCGCATTCCAGATAATTAGCCAGACACTCGGGTACTTTCTCAATCGAGTTGAGCGTAGCTTCAATCTGGTATACGGTTTTTAGGGTAAGATTTTTGACATTGTCGCCCATTTCTGAAAGCACGGTTTTCTTGGAGGTCTGGTAGTCATACATCAGAACCCCGACAAAGATCAGGGCGGTGGCGGAGACAATAACAACGATCAGTTTTGCCGCCAGGCTAGCGTTTTTCCACATCGCTTTGACAGTCCCGATAAAATTCCTCGTAAGGCGGAATTGTTTTAATCAGTAAATAGTTCTGCAACTCTTGAGCTACTTGCCGGTAGGTTTGGGGAACCAGCAAACCCATGGGGATGGCTTTGCCGGGCGGCTCAATCAATTCCTGCAGTTGGGCCAGCATCCATTTTTGATGCACCCGATTGGTCTTGATGTGCGCTTCGGTGACATACCTCATAACAATGTCTAAAGTCTCTTCGGGGTGGGCAAAGGCGTAGCGCCAGCCAGCCAGCGAGGCGGCTACAAAAGCCCGGCAGCGGGAGGGATGCCGCCGCCAGGTCTCCTCCAAACAATAGATGCCATCTTCCGGGAAATCGAAGCCATGTTCGGCCATATCAAACACCGTCAGCTCCTCCGGGTTTAAACCGGAATTGAGCAGCAGATGGTATTCGTTATACCGCATGGCTGAGGTGGCGTCGAGACCCTGGCGCAGAAACAGATTCACCCCTTCGCCCATAGGGATGATTTTAACGAACAGATTGTATTTATGGAAAAAAAGCCTCGGCTGAATCTGAAAATCGCCGGCCCACAGACCAACTCTTTTGCCCATAAGATCCTGGGGCCGGAGAATCCCATGTTTTTTCTGGGATACCAATAACAGTCCCGATTTCTGCACAATCTGGGCGATGTTGATGATTCCTATCCCTTGGGCCCTTTTCTCAATGCCCGCAGTAAGGAACATGGTTCCAAAATCGGCCTGGAAGTTCTGGACGCACTCTGCGGCACAGCTATGAGGTCCGCCTCGCCGGATCTCCACCGCCAATCCGTGTTGCCGGTAAAAACCTTTCTCATGGGCCATATAATAACCCGCAAACTGGGCCTGGGGCAGCCACTGCGGTATGAAGACGACCTTTTCCAGGTTTGCCGCCAGTGCCGCTTCCCAGAGCGGCAGACACCCAATACCCAACATCAGACAGATTATCAGCAACGGATGGCAGAGCATGTTAAAATAAAGCGAAAGAGAGCTTTTCATATCACTCCGGCGCGGCGCATTTTCATGAGCTGGTTCCTAAAAGATGATAATGCCAGCTCGGATCGCTCATGAAGAGATTGATAATCTGTTGCCGATATATCGGCAGGATCGCACCCTAACACAAACCGGGCAAGGATTTTTATACTTCATGTTTTGCCGATTGGGAATAAATCTCAATAATCTTCATTTGGGGAGTAATTTGATTTATTATCCAATAATTTTAATTGGATGTCTGCAAGTTGATTTTTCCACGGTGTTATTTTCAGACTCTCGCAGGCATCCTCAGGATTATAAATAGGTCGGCCCATTGGACGAGTTTTCAATGTTCCAGCCAGCTCCTGCTTAATCCTCTGTTTTGCTATTTCAACGTATTCAGGTACAATCTCAGCACCGGCCCCCCGACCCCGGTGGCGAATGGCAGAAATTATGGAAGTACCTGTTCCGAGGAATGGATCAAGTACCCAATCTCCCTCATTTGTCATTGACAAAACCAACCTCTCAATCAATTCAACGGGAAATTGACAGGGATGTTTGGTTTTTTCAACGTGATTAGATTTGACATTGGGAACGGGCCATAAATCTCCAGGATTTTTTCCTAAAGGATTACAGGAGTATTTTCCGGTTTTTGGCCCTTTAAAATATTTTTTCCCTGGGTATTTTTGGGGAATTCTAACCGAATCCAGGTTAAAGACATATTGATCTGTTTTGGTGAACCAGATAATCGTTTCGTAGCGCCCTGAAAAACGGCGACTGCAATGCAAGCCGTATTCAAAGTGCCAGATGAGCCGATTTCTCATTTTTAAACCGAATCTTGTAAAGATTGGATACAAGACTGCGTCTAATGGTATTATTGAACCCTTTTCGACATAATTTCCTACCTGCCAGCATATACTACCATGGGGGAAGAGACAGCGTACGCATTCTCTTATAACAATAGTCTGTTGATTAAGATACGCTTCCAATTTGAGCCGCTTCTCATACTCTTTACCGATATTATATGGGGGGGGGATGTGACAATGAGTTGCAGGCAATTATCGGGAATCTTTCTTAAAAGCTCCAGACAATCCCCGGGATGAATAACTATATGTTCCGAGAGAACGAATTTATCGACTATTTCTCGACTATCAAGCATGGACTTGCTATATCAATGGAAGTATTTTGAAATCAGGTGCCTACTGACACTTTTCCCTCATGTTACTTTAGCAGAAATTTTCTCTTAACAGCCATATTATAGGATAATCCGGTTCGAAAAGCAAAATGCTTATCTTCGATGTCGAACGGTTTCTCAGGAGGGCCAACTTATGGCAATGACGGAAGATTTGGAGAATTACTTTAGGGGCCTGGTGCCGCCGAGATCTGAGTTTCTCAGGAGCCTGGAGGAGGAGGCCAGACAGGAGCGCATCCCCATAGTGGGGCCGGTGGTGGGCGAACTGCTCTTTATTTTGGCCAGGGTGGTGGGCGCCCGGCAAATCCTGGAATTGGGCACGGCCACCGGCTACTCTGCTATCCATCTGGCGCAGGCGGTAGAAAAAGAGATCGGCAGGGTGGTAACCCTGGAGGCCGAGGCGGCCATGGCGGAGCAGGCCCGCCATAACATCGCCCGAGCCGGATTGGCCGAACGGGTTGAGCTCCGGGTCGGTCCGGCGCAATCGCTCATGGCTGCTATGAGCGGTCCTTTTGACCTGATTTTTCTGGATATCGATAAAGAAGGCTATCTTCCGGCCCTGACGGAATGCCATCGTCTGCTGCGGCCGGGAGGCTTACTGGTTGTCGATAACACCGGTTTTCAAGGGGCGGCGGATTTTAACCAGGCACTTCTAGCCGACCGGCGTTGGCGATCGGTCAATCTGCTCTGCTGGCTGCCGGAGCACTCGCCGGAAAAGGACGGATTGGCCTTGGCGGTGAAAGTTTCCCCCTGACCTCAGATGAGCAAGCCTTGAAAAGCATCCCGCCGACAGCGGCGGCTGATCAATATTTGTTGGCCCGGACGCCCGGTGACCGCTACGGCGATCTCCTCCCCGAAAGGAGCATTGCTATAGCTCACGCAGATTTCGGCGGCAACCCTCAGGTCTGCGTTTGGCGATGAGTACGGCAACAGCACCAGGGGGCCGGGGTAATGCTGTACCTTGATGACTGCGTCCTCTGGCCGGACCAGGGGTTCGATGGCCAGATTGTCGCGCTGATCGCGGCCTACAATCAGCTTGATGTCGGAAGACAGCCGGAAATGGCGTCCCCATTGCAAGAGTTCTAAATCGCGGCGTTCGAACCGGGGTTGATGCTGCAACAAGTCCTGCAACCGGGCAGCATACTTCGGATCGGCGAGCAGACAGCCGCCGGCTGGGGCGGGGTATGAGGTAAGTCCGAACCGGGTCGCCAGTTCCATCTGCCTTTTACGGCCGCGACCGCTGATATTGAGGAGCTGCTGCCGATCGAGGAGTTGTTCCCGCTCCGGCCTGGTCTCCTTCAATAAACGGGCGCTGAGCGGCCGCACCAGGAGATCAGGATAACCGGATTGTTTGGCGATCAGATTCAAGGAGCCTTTATTCTGGCTGAACGGTCTCTGGCCCAACACCTCGCCGGTAAAGAGAAAATCATATCCTTCTGTTTCCATGATCTGTCCCGCTGCTCGCAGCATCAGCAGGTGGCAGTCGATGCAAGGATTCATCCATCTGCCGAAACCGTGGGGCGGATCGAAGATGAGCGGCAGAAAACGGTCAGTGAGATCCTCAATTCTTAAAGGCAGGCTGATCGCCGCAGCAGATTTTTCGGCTTGAACGGCGTCGAAAAAAGGAGTGACAAAGACCAAACCGGTAACCTCGATATCCTGTTGACGGAGCACCAAGGCGGCCAACATACTGTCCAAGCCGCCGGAAAATAACCCTAATCCCCTTGTTTGTCTCATAATCATGCTGTAAGGTGACGATAGTTTCGAGTTCCGAATAAATAATTCCGAACGGATACCACCCACCATTTAATTTGCGGAATAACTTCTGCCGCTAGCGCAGGCTTTCAGCCGGTAGAGATTATTCTTATTAACTCGAAACCGTATTTTCTTTGTAACATATGACAGGCAGAAGAAAAGTCAATTCTTGCAAGGGCCTCTGAGGAACTTCCTATGCTGGGAAGCTGTTCTCCCCAAAGATATCTGTTAGAAAAACAGAAGCTTATTGAGATTAGCATCGCCTTGACCAGCGAAACCGATCTGAATCGCCTCTTGACGAAGATTATCACCGAACTGCGCCGTCTTACTGCGGCGGAAGGTGGAAGCCTTTATCTTACCGACAGGGATAAACTGAAATTTGAAGTGGCCCAAAACGAGGCCTTGGCGCGGCGTTTCGGCAGCGATTTGAGGTGTCTTAAATATCATGAAATCCCGATCAACCAGAAAAGTATCGCGGGCTACGTCGCTCTTACCGGCAAAACCCTCAACCTGAAGGATGTCTATCAAATTCCAGACAACCCACCATATCGATTCGATTCCTCCTTCGATCGGCGGAACGGATATACTACCAAGTCAATGTTAGCTGCACCCCTCAGGGACCAACAGGGAGAAGTAGTCGGGGTTATTCAACTCGTCAACGTTCTGAGCGACTCGGGGCAGATTCTATCCTTTTCCCCGGAAGACGAGGGCCTGGTATTGGCTCTGGCTTCCCAGGCGGCGGTAGCAATCAATAACGTTCGCCTCCTGGCGGCGATACGCGAGCTTTTTGAGGCCCTCATGATCTATTCGGTCTCTGCGATTGATGCCCGCAGTCCGCATACCGCCGGGCATTCCCGCCGGGTAGCAGCCTATTCTATGGCGCTTGCCCACGCAGTGAACAACTGTCAGGAAGGTCCTCTCGCCGCCGTATCGTTCAATGAGCTGGAGCTTGAGGAACTGCGTTTTAGTGCCTGGCTGCATGACATCGGTAAGATCGGCGTCCGAGACGCCCTGTTAGAGAAGAAACAAAAGTTGACCACCGATCAGATGGAGGTCATCCGCTGGCGATTTTATCTGGCCCGAATGCAGGCCGCAAGTGCTCTAGAAGCGGCCGAACTCGAGCAGGACTTTGCCTTCTTAGAGCAGCTAAACCGTTCGAATCACCTGCCGGCCGAGGCAGCGGGGCGTTTGATTGCCCTGGCCCAGAAAACGATCAGTTTGAACCCCGATGTTGGCCATCTCAGGCTGACCGGGCCGGGAGTCCAAAACCTGCGGCAGCCGTTGCTGAGCCCGCCAGAGCTGATGGCCCTGTCAGTTCAGCATGGCAACCTGACACCGGGGGAATATGCCGAAATCCAGCAACACGTCCTTCATACCCTGCATATTTTGGAAAAGATTCCGTTCCGCAAACATCTTTCCCAGGTGCCTCGATTGGCCGCCTCACATCATGAACGATTAAACGGTTCAGGATATCCCTTCCAACTGACTGCCTCTGAGTTGTCGTATCAATCCCGCATCCTGGCCATTGCAGATATCTTCGACGCCCTCACCTCCCTGGACCGGCCTTATCGCACTGCCGATGACCTTGAAAAATCCCTGGCGATTCTAAAAGAGGAGGTAGACAGGGGAAGACTTGACCATGATCTGGTGGACCTTTTTATTTCCGGCCGGGTTTATGAAGGCGTTATCGCTGAGGAAAACCAGGCTTGAGTTGATGCCCAGGGAAAATATGTTCCGAGCTTAATGGCTGGTAGCCATCAAAAAGATCGGCAGCGCAGACCGAGGGGTCTGCATTATGAAGAACCCGTAATGAACACAGCCCTGAAGGTTTGTGCCTTTCAACCGGGTCAGGCTGGCAAGCCTGTGCTGCCGGCAGATGAGTTTATTCTTTAAGATTCATGCTGCCGGTCTGATACCCCCGCAAATCGAGGGTCGCATAGCGCCAGCCTTGCTCCCGGATCATCAGATTAAGGGCTGTCAGGGTTTCAGGCTCTAACAACCGGAACCGCTGCTTGAGTGGAAGTTCCAGTCGTACCAGGTCGCCGTGCACCCGACATCGAACCGGACCGAACCCTTTATCCCCTAAGAATGTCTCAACCTGGTCCACCTTTTGGAGATCCTGGCTCTGAAGATGGGTGTAGGCCGGAAAGCGGGTGGCGAGACAACTCTGGGGTGGACGGTCCCAGCCCGGCAGTTGCCAAACCCGACTCAGTTCGCGGATATCGGCTTTCCGCCAACCGATCTTAAGGAATGGACTTCGTACCCCCATCTCCTGCGCCGCTTTTAGACCGGGACGGGTGTCGTTCAGATCATCCAGGTTGGTCCCGTCTAACAATACCTCCGCTTCGAATTTGGAGGCGATTTCCCAACCGCGTCGGTACATTTCACACTTACAGGCATAGCAGCGTTCGGGGGTGTTTTCCCGGAAATCCGGCAGGCCAAAGGGATCGAAGTCTTCTGTGAGGTGTCTTACGCCCAGTAGCCGGGTTATTTTCCGGGCTTCTAACGTCTCTCCCGTCGGCCGATGAGGTCCCTCGAAGGTAAGGGCGGCACTGTTTTCCCCAAAGAGATCGGCCACTATCTTCAAGAGAAGGGTAGAATCGATGCCGCCAGAAAAGAGAACCAACACGCGGCGCCAGGTGCGCAGCAGCGCTCGCAAGCGTTCTAAATCCGGCGACTGCGCCAGGCTATGATCTGGTTTCAGGAGATCTCCCCACCTTCCAGCGCCGAAGGCGATCTGAAATCCATTCGGGGAACGGAGGGCAGGAGTTCCACCGGTTCGGTGAGGAGGAAATCCCCCGCCAAAATCCAATTTTTCAAGGTTGCGGCGATTTCCCGCGAACGCACCATACTGGTAAGCGGTGCAGTATTGATCTGATGACCCTCAACTTCGATAACTCCCTGTTTTAATTGGGCATAGGTAACGTGGGTGATTATCCGGCCGGTGGCATGAGGATAGTCCTCGCCATAATCCACCACCGGCACCAGGATGTCCTCATCCGTAACCGCGCAGTAGCGGGCGATCTCCTCGTTTAACAGGGGAATGGGAACGCCCAATCCTACTGCCAGAGAGCAGCCATAGCCCAGAAGACTGACTCCTATCAGATATCGGGGGTGCATCTGCTTGAGGTCTCCCATAACCATTAAGGTGCCGGCCGGTTTCATCGGCACCCCGTTTTGGGCCCGAGGAACCTGTGGATTATGTTGGGTGCCCGGCCAGGCGACATAGCCCACCCCCCCTCCTAAAAAGATACGCGTGCCGATGCCGATGGTGAGATAATATGGATCATTGAGCAAAGGACTGAGTTGGCCGGCGGTGCAATAATTGGCATTACCCAGCCTCGGGCGCAGCGGACCCATATAGGTATAGATAATTTTTTGGGTAGCGTTCACGGCACAGTTATAATTCTGATAGCCATTACGGGGATTCAGGAGAACGGCGTTCACCAGTTCGGACAGGGTGAAGACGCGCTCCCACTTTTTGCGGGGATAACAATCAGTTCCGTATGACTCGGCCTGTAGGTGAACTTTCTTGCCCGCTACCAGGTCTTGGATGACATGCCCGCCGCCATATTTAAATTCCCCCGGATAGACTTTGTTCAGGGGATCATCGATGGTCGGTTCGGTGGCGCCCAGGTAAAGATCAACTGCGGCCAATCCGGAATAGGCGGGCACCCGGTTGATCCAGGACTGCGAGATTCTTATCGGCGGCTGGCTGTGGCCCATATTGAGCAGGACACCGGAAGAACACATGGGGGAGAAGGTGCCGGTGGTGACTACATCAACCGTCCGCGCGGCGGCCACCTCCCCTTTCTGGCGCACGATATCGATGATTTCTTCCGCCGTCACCACCACTGCCTGACCTTTTTTGATTTTTTCATTAATTTCCCGATACGTTTTATTTACTTGATGTGTTGCCATGGCCTTTCCTTGTCAGGCTGGGTTATTACGGGGGGCCTCATCCCGGAATTCGAGGTGTTCAATAGAAATCCACCGGATCGATGCGCTTATTGACCACAAAATGAAAATAGAGATTGCTGGGCAATCCCTGAAAAATATACCCGTTTGGGGGCGCCAACAGACGCCGAAAGATCGAGGGATAGGAATAGAACTGCTGAAAACACCGCCACACCCCGGCTTCACATTGCTCCGGGGTCATATGTTTCGGCAGGAAATTGCAGACCATGCCGAGATACTTCTCCGCCTCCGGTTTATGTACCCGACCCTCTTGGGAGAGCTGCTCCCATAGTGGTGTTCCTCTGCGGGGGGTGATGGAATTGAAGAAGGCCATCGGGGCCTTGATGCGCTCGACAAATTCCAGGGTTTTGTCGAACAGCGCCATGGTATCGCCGTCCAAACCGAACATAAAATTCAGGGAATAAAAGAGCCCCCGCTCCCGCAATCGCGCTAAGAGCCACTCATACTCCTCCACTGGGTTTTGTACCTTGGCGATAGAGTTAATACTCTCGGGGCAGACATTCTCGATGCCGATGTTGATGTGGTAACAGCCTGCTTTTTTGGCTAGATCCAGTAGCTCCACATCCCTTGAAGTATTAATGGTCCACAGGCAGCTCCAGTGAATATTGAGAGGCTGCAATCCCTTAAACAACTCTTTGGCGTAATCTCGATGACCGGTAAGATTATCATCGACAAAATAGATTCTCCGCAGGCTGGTAACTTTTACCAAGGTTTTGATCTCATCCAGAACCTCACCGATCGGCCGCCGGCGATAGGTATGGCCATACACAATGGGAACTTCGCAAAAACTGCAATGATAAGGACAACCACGACTGGTCTGGGTCGGGATGATCTTGACCCGATAACGGCGTAAGTTCATTAATTCTACCCGGGGTCGGGGCAGACCCGCCATATCGTGAAAGCCCTGGGCCTGATAGCGGGGTTTTAAACGCTTCAGACGGGCGTCTTCCAATACCTGCTCCCAGACAGACTCTGCTTCTCCCACCACTACCGCGTCGCAATGTTCCAGAGCCTCCTCCGGGTGCAGGGTTATGTGGAAACCGCCCATAACTACGGGAATACCCCGCTGGCGAAACTCCTGGGCAATCTCATATCCTCGGTCGGCGGTGGCGCAGGTGGCGGTAATGCCTACCAGATCATAGTGTCGGTGAAATGGTATAGGCCCTAAGCGATCATCCGCTATTTCGACGGTCACATGCCGAGGTGTCAGGCCGGCGATGTAAGGCAGGGTGAGACCCAACAGCCAACGCGTCTTACTGTGCAGAGCTTTTTTCCCCCAATAGTACGTCGTGGGCTGAACCAATAAAATCCTCATTACTCTCGTTCCTCATAAACCACAGGTGATCAATGTAAGATTGCTGTTGGTAAAATGTCTGGGAGTTCTCATACTCCAAGGCGAGGCATGGCAAGACCGGGCGAGGGTGCCGAGACTGGGCTTGGCTCCGACCCGCCAGATCTGACCTCCGAACCAGTTGAATTTCTAACCAGCCTCAAATTATCCGATTGTTTAATTTTTTAATTGCCAGGGGAGAAAAAATCAATATATTTTTCTTTACCGGCCGATAGAGTCTCTCAAGTAAGACCCAGACAGTCTAATCTCTTGAGTTATACCATGTTCTCTTTGAGACGCAACAAACTCTTGAAGATAGCCGGCGCCGAGGGGTTTTGTCATGCAGTGGCTGTTGTTCCAGAAAATCGGTTGCCCAGACCTTCAGGTCTGCGTCAAAAGGACCCCTTGAGGAGCACAGATTCAAAGGTTCCTGCCTTTCAATAGGATTTGCCGTGAGCTACATGGAAAAAAACTTCTGCCCCGGAGAGAAGGCCTGGGCCACCGGCATATGATTTCCATAGCTTGCGGATGCTTTTGAGAGAATGACAATTTGTAAGATAACTTGGGAATATACTTTTATTGTTATCTCGCCGCGAGAAACCGAAAACTCATAATTTTAGCAACATTATACCATATGCAACCTATCCTGTGCCCTTTATGTCGACAGAACGATACCCTCCCCGTATGGCGGAAAACGTATGGCGACTTGCAGGTTACCACGGTTTTGTGCCGATCCTGCGGTCTCGTCTACCATAATCCCGTGGTGCAGGACAGTGATCGGGAACGATTAGGCCTGACGCATCGCCAACTTCATACTAATGAGGCCATAAATCAGCGCCACCGCCGCCGGGTGCAGCAGCGGGTGGATCGGCAGACAGATTTTTTAGCCCCGATAATCCGGCCGTCCTGGCAGACCCTGGAGATCGGCTGTGGGTTGGGCGTCTTCAGTGATTGGCTGCACCGGCAGGGGTGCGAAGTTGTCGGTATTGAACCGGACTCGCAACAGGCAGCCTACGCCAGAGAGCACTACGGCATCGAGGTCATCAACGACCGCTTCGAAGAAATAGCCATCACCTCAGGTTTTGATTTTATTGCCAGTTCGCACGTTATAGAACATTTTCCCGCACCTTTGGCCTTTTTGCAGAAAGTCCGCTCCCTGGCCAAGCCCGAGGCCTGGCTCTTCCTGGAGACGCCCAATATTTTGGCGCCTAAGGTGGGGCCGCGGCGGGTGTTTTCTCTGCCGCATAATTATTATTTTTCCCCCCAAACCCTCACCGCGCTGTTGGCGCAAGCCGGCTGGCACGTTGAAAAGATGCGGGTTTTCCGACGGGATAGCTTTCAACTGGTCGCCCGGACTGCACCAGCGCAACCGGCTGTAACCGACGGCCTTCATGCCCGGGAGGTGCTCCAGGCCATTCGTCGCCACCGGTGGGTATATTATCTCTATCTCTTGTTCTTATGGCGCAAAATTCCTCTCTGGCAACGCAAGTGGATGTATCGTTTTCAGGATTATCTCTCTTAGCGAGGATAGTCTGATAGCAAAACAAGTTCCGAATTCCGGCTTGCACAGATAAGTTCTAAGGCTTTCTTTTTAGGGGAATGATCTTCCCCTTGCTGTCCGACTCCGGAGCCGGAGGAGGCGAAAGTTTTATTTTGGGAGAGATAAGTTCCAAACGCACCGGGGCCCCTCCCATAGTAAACTCTTCCCCCTGCAGGTGGCCTTCCTCTAAGATCCAGACGATACTCTGCAGAGGCAAGCCAAGAACCAGCAGCTCTACCTGATACCACCCGCGTTTCACATCAGCATTAATATCGTTTATCCGTGCAAAAAATGCCGGTTTATTTTCGATATGCACCAGCACTAGATCATTGATAGTTGCCATTTCAGCCCCGATTACCTATAATCGTACAAGACTCTTGCAAAGATCGGTTTTACTTCTGTGGGTTATATCGAGCCAAGTGGAGCATCTTCCCTTTTTTCTATGAAAATCCTTCACGGCCTAAGAATGACTAAAACCATCATCGTGCAAGGGATTCGTACGGCAGATTTAATCAGGTAACTTATCAATAATCAATCTCTAAAGCAAGTTTTCCAATGCCGTGAAAGTATTCGGGAGATCAGGTCGTGCACCGGGACGATGTTCAATTCTTGGCTTTAGGGGACGCCTTGCGACAGGATGAGCGCGGCTTTGTTTACTTTCCATTCCAGCACCCGCTGGCCGTAAGTCCCTCGTTAGAGATGCTGACCAGTTGTCATATAATTTCAATTCTGCCATCTCAGATGCGTGGTCAACATCAACACCCGTATAAGACGGAATGGCTTTACGTGTTTCATGGCCAGGGGCTGTTTTTCTGGCGTGATCGGGATGATTATCTGCAAAAACGACTTCTGGACGGCAACCATACGCTGGTGGTTATTCCTCCGGGTATACCCCACACTCTGCGCAATGAAGGTCCCGATTCTCTATACCTGCTTTCCTGGCGGGTGACGCGAGGTCCGGATCAGGACGAACCTGACACCGTACCAGCCCTTTTGGTGTGAGACGTTAGTCCTGGCGGTTTTCGCAGCGGTAATGCTGTATTGCTACGGAGAAGAAAATTTATTAAGGATAGCCAATTTATAGCCGTGATTATGAGAATGACCCTTTTATGAGCCGTTTTGCTATCATCTCGGATATTCATGGTAATCTGCCCGCCCTGGAGGCGGTGTTGGCCGACATCGAGAGGCAGGGAGTCAACGAAATCTACCATCTCGGGGATCTGGTAGGCTACAATCCTTTCCCCAATGAGACCGTCGCGCTGATTGCCTCCCGAGGCATTCCAGGTCTGCGGGGTAATTATGATCAGGCCGTATTAGGCCAGGTGGCAGATCCCGTCGGTGAGTTCCTCAACGCCCGAATCACCCCGATGGGTCTGGAGATTTACCATTGGACGTTGCAGAAGGTCAACGACCAGACCCGCAAATTCCTGGCCAGCCTTCCCCAGCAGATGACCGTGGCCAAGGAAGGTTGGCGATTTCGATTGACCCATGGCAGTCCCCGACATATTAAAGATTATGTCCGCCCAAGCTGGCCGGATGAGATGTTTTTGGAATTGTTGGCGGAGGTGTCGGAAGAGGTCTTATGCACCGGCCACACTCACATTCCGCTTATCAGGCAGTTCGATCGACAATGGCTGCTAAATCCCGGCAGTGTCGGCTTTCCCAAAGATGGCAACCCCCTGGCCTCCTATGCGCTGGTGGCGGTCGACCAGGAGTTGACCATCGAAATCAGGCGGGTGGAATATGATATCGAACGGACGGTCCGGGCTATTGGCGAACGAGGGCTGCCCCCCAAAGCCGCGGCCGACCTGCGGGCGGGCCGAAGGTAAGGTAAAAAAATTTTTACAAAATATGTAGAACTGTTTCATGTCGGCCGGAAGGGATAATACCGGCCTGCCGGAGAGATCGTTCCTGTTAGGATGAGAATATGGCTATTGCTGATAAAATGACCGCGGCGATGCAGTCGTCTTCCTGGATCCGCCGCATGTTTGAGGAAGGGGCGGAGTTAAAGGCACGCCTGGGGGCGGATAAGATTTATGACTTCACCTTGGGAAATCCTGATTTGGAGCCCCCGGACGCACTCAAAGCGGCTTTACTGGAGGTAGTGCAGGATTCCCGCCCTGGCCGACACGCCTATATGTCCAACGCCGGTTTCCTGGAAACCCGCCAAGTCCTGGCCGCGCACCTGAGCCGGGAGCATCCGTTGTCTTTCTCTCCCGATGACATTATCATGACCTGCGGGGCGGCTGGCGCTCTCAACGTTATTCTCAAAGCCCTATTGAACCCCGGAGAGGAAGTAATCATTCTTGCCCCTTTCTTTCCGGAATATATCTTTTATATCGATAATCACGGCGGCACCCCCCGGGTGGTGGAGACAGATGCGCTCTTCCAACTGGACCTGAACCGGTTGGAGGAGGCTATTAATACCCAGACCCGGGCGGTGATCATTAATTCCCCCAATAATCCCACCGGTCAGATTTACGAAGCCGCCCGATTGAATGCCCTCGGGGAACTGTTGACCGCGCACAGCAAAAAACATGGTCGTCCCATTTACCTTATTAATGATGAACCGTACCGCCGATTGACTTATGACGGCATCTCGGTACCCAGTATTTTTCAGGCTTATCCGAATAGTCTGGTGGCTACCTCATTTTCCAAGGACCTTTCTCTTCCCGGAGAGCGCATCGGCTATCTGGCAGTGAGCCCTCAGGCCCAGGGCCGCCAGGAACTTCTGGCCGGGCTGATACTAGCCAACCGGATTTTAGGCTACGTCAATGCCCCGGCCCTGATGCAGCGATTGGTGGCAAAAATGGCAGTGGTCACGGTCGACCTGACGCCTTATGTGCGGCGGCGGGAGCTTTTCTGCCAGATTTTGGCGGATGCCGGCTATGATCTGGTTAAACCTCAGGGAGCCTTTTATCTCTTTCCCAGATCGCCGCTAACTGATGACATCGCTTTTGTCGCGGAATTAAAGAAAGAAAACATCCTGGCTGTCCCCGGACGGGGCTTCGGCCGGGGAGGCTATTTCCGGCTGGCCTTCTGTACCCCGGAAAGCGTTATCTCGGCCGCCGCCGCTGGTTTTGCCAGAGCCAGGGCGAGAGTTGCCCAGGTTTAAACCGGGTTTCGAAAAAAGGTTAAGAAGTGAGCCGGCGGGGTCTGGAGGGCAGGTTGAGAAGATTCAGTCTGGTTGTGCTCGCCGGGTATCTTCTTTCCTATATTCCCTTGAGTTTGAGCGGATATCAGGTTGTCGCCAACCATGGCGGGGCAGACTGGCGGCAAGAATGGTGCCCTCGATTTCTGGTCGAGGATTATATCGCCCCAAGCGGGCGGACAAGGACTGCCTTGACCGGCCTGGGCATGTTGTACTGGCCTTGTATAAGCCTGGATCATATTTTATGGCACCGAACCGAGAATTATCCCTGAGCCTTAGGCTTATCGATAAAGCTCGATAAGTCGGCAGTAGGGAATATAACTCGTACATAAGCTGGAAGGCTTGCCTCTCGATGAACGCACCTGCTGCAATCCGCCTGGCGGAGCTGCTTCCATACGCGCTGTGCCTGCCGATTGCGGCTATTTTTAGGTCAAATGCACTAGTGAAACGCATCAGGAAGACATTGCGCCAAGGGTTGCCGAATGATTGGAGACTCTTGGTTGCCGATCGGGCGGCCCCGGATAAAGTGCCGATGGAGGTCCAGTCCGAACTCCGAAGGTTTAAATAACGCCGAACCTCTTGCGATAACCCCTGCTTTGGTTTAAGGTTATATAAGGGAAGGCGAGAGGTCTATGCGAGATCGCTTAGGAAAGCTGTATCAGTTATTCGATCATGAAGACAGCCTGCTTATTCTGATCGACGCCGATCCCGACTCCATTGCCAGCGCCCTGGCCCTCAAGCGGCTTCTGCGAGGGCATCTGACCACCCGCATCATCTCACCCATTCGACCCATAACCCGCCCTCAGAATTTAACCATGGTCCGCCTCCTGGAAATTCCTCTTGCTCCTTTTGATCAGATCCGGGCGGCTGATTTTAACCGGTTCGCCTTAGTGGACTCACAGCCCTCGCACAACCCGCGCTTTAGCGAATTTAGTTATGATCTGATCATTGATCACCACCCTCTGAATGCCCACACCCAGGCTCCATTTCTGGACATCCGGCCGGAGTATGGGTCCAATTCCACCATTCTGACCGAATATCTGCGACTGGCCAAGATCAAACCCTCCCTTAAATTAGCTACTGCCCTTTACTATGCCATCAAAACCGACACCCGGAATTTCGAACGATCTTCCAACGAAGCCGATATGCGGGCCTTTCACTTCCTGTTCCGCTATACCCGGCACGCTCTGGTCCGCCGCATCGAGAGCACGGAGCTCTCTCTGGAGATGCTTGAGTATTTTAAGCAGGGTCTTAATGCCTGTAAGAGGCTTAACGATCGGATGTATTGTTTTGTAGGTCGGGCGCCCAATCCCGATATTCTGGTTATCTTAGCCGAGTTTTTGCTGCGCGTGGTGGAAATCGGTTGGAGTTTTGTGGGCGGGGTCTATCAGGACAACCTGATCGTTATTTTTCGCAACGACGGCATCCGCAAACAGGCCGGCAAACTGGCAACTAGGGCCTTTGGTAAACTAGGATCGGCTGGTGGCCACGCCTCCAGCGCCCGGGCCGAAATTCCTTTAGCCCAGCTCCCTTCCTTGCCGAAGCCGGAGCGGCTAGAGGTGTGGAGACAATTCCTCATCGACCGGATCGAGGGCAACTGGCGGTTGAAAAAAACCAGGCCTGCCGCTCCGGCGCCGCAAACAGAATAGCCAGACCCTGGTTAATTTTTAGATCATAAGAAACTAAAAGACTGGATAGCTGATAATCATATCGGATTTTTGGCCGGAGGCAAGATCGCAGGATTGGGTCATGATAATAACGTCCTGGACGCCCACATCGAAGCCAAGTTCATCGTTTTCTTCTGGGAGGGGCCAGGGTAAATTTGCCGGAGGCCGGAAGACCGGGCAATTTTCTATTATCATTGTCTTATTCATATTCCTGCCCAAAACCTAACAACTTATTTTCATTTAAATATATCCCCCAAAGCGGTCAGAGTCAAATTTGGTGGCCCGCTTCCATATGGAGTGTATATTCTTTAGCATTTTCGGATAAATATGAAAAGAACAAAAACGACAGGTTTGGGCGAATCTGGTATCCACCTTTAGCTAGGAGCGAACACAAGATTCGTCGCCACATATGATAACAACTATTTTATGGTAATATTTTCAGCCCCGACCGGTAATTTCCTTTTGGGTGCGAACAGGTATGAGAAGCGGTATTAATTCAGGCGGCGAGCCGACACTACTCGGGGGATATACTGAAAATCACGCCGGATTTCCGCCGGAGTAAAAGCGCCGCCGTGGGCCAAAAGCTGTTCCACCGCCGCCGACTGACCCTGGCCGACTTCCAACGCCAACAGCCCCCCTGCTTTGAGATAGCCAGGCGCCGCCTGCACCAGCCGACGGATGACGTCCAGGCCATCCCCCCCGCCATCCAAGGCCAGACGGGGTTCATAATCTTTGATGTCCGAAGGTAGACGCAACCATTCCGCAGTAGGAACATACGGAGCGTTGGAAACAATCAGGTCAAACTGAGCTTCGGGACGGAGCGCTGCCAATAGGTCGCCCATGATAAACCGGATACGCTCCTCCACTCCATGCCGCCGGGCATTTTGCCGGGCCAGGCAGAGAGCTTCCCACGACTGGTCCAACGCCGTCACCTGCGCCTGCGGATGCTCTTTGGCCAGCACCACGGCCAGCACGCCGCTGCCGGTACCGACGTCAATAAGCCGCACAGAGGTTTCTTCGGCTCTTTGCCCTTGCAAATAAGCCGCCGCCACTTCCACCAACAACTCGGTCTCCGGTCGGGGAATGAGCACGGCCGGAGTAACCAGAAAGTCCAGGGACCAGAACTCTTGCCGACCGGTAATATATTGGGTCGGCTCATGCGCCAGCCGGCGTTTCAGCAACTTTTTATAGCAGCTCAGCTCGTTCTCGCCCAGGGGTTGATCGTAGTGGAGGTAGAGGTCAAGGCGGCTGCCGCCCAGGCAGTGGGCCAGCAGGACTTCGGCCGAGGGCCGGGGTTCGCTGACGCCCCTGGCCTCCAGATAGCTGCAGCTCCAGCGGAGAACTTTGAGGATGGTCCAGGCAGTGGATGGGGCCGAGGTCATGCCGCCTGTTGTTTTAGGGCTTCGGTGCGGTAATAGGAAACCAGGGCGTCCAGCAGCTCATCGAGTCCTCCTTCGAGAAAGGCCTCCAAACGGTAGAGGGTGAGACCCAGCCGGTGGTCGGTGACCCGTCCCTGAGGGAAGTTATAGGTCCGGATGCGTTCACTGCGGTCGCCGCTGCCCACCTGGCTCTTGCGATCCTGGGCCATTTTCTGGTGTTGTTCCTGTTGCTTGATATCCAGCAAGCGGGCCTGCAGCACCTTGAGGGCCTTGGCCTTGTTCTTGTGCTGGGACTTTTCATCCTGACAGGTAACCACCATCCCCGTAGGCAGATGGGTGATGCGCACCGCCGAATCAGTGGTGTTCACGCTCTGGCCGCCGGGGCCGGAGGAGCGGAAGACGTCGATTCGCAGCTCTTCCGGGCTGATCTGGACATCCACGTCCTCGGCCTCCGGGAGGATGGCCACGGTCACGGCCGAGGTATGGATCCGTCCCTGCGATTCCGTAGTCGGCACCCGCTGCACCCGATGCACCCCGCTCTCGTATTTGAGCAGACTATACACCTGCTGACCGGAGATCAGGGCAATGATCTCCTTCAGCCCCCCGATGCCGGTGGGATTGTGGCTCAGGATTTCAACCTTCCAGCCGTGTTGTTCGGCAAAGCGGGTATACATGCGGAAAAGCTCGGCGGCAAACAGCGCTGCCTCCTCGCCGCCGGTTCCAGCCCTGATTTCCAAGAGGATGTTTTTGGCGTCGTTCGGATCTTTGGGCAGCAGGAGGAAACGCAATTCATTTTCGAGATGTTCGAGCCGCTCTTTTAACTGCTGAATTTCTTCCCGGGCCAACTCTTTTATCTCTTCATCTGTTTCAGTTTTGAGAAGCGCCTGATTATTGTCGCACTCTCTCTCCACCTGCTGGTGCTGCCGAAAAATCTGGATTAACGGGCTCAGTTCGGCATGTTCCCGGGCATATTGCTGGTAGAGCTCCTGGTTCTTGATGGTCTCCGGTTCGCTCAACCGCGCTTCCAACTCCAGGTATCTGTTTTCAATGGCATGCAGCCGTTCAATTAACATAAGAATAGTGTTGCCAGCAAGCTGGCCGCTAAAAGGTTCATTCAGAAGTGTAGGCGTCTAGGGCCACACTGATAAGGGTAAAAAGGCTTGACTGGGGAGACGCTAAAGAACCGGCGGGGAAAGCTTGCACTCCTGGCCGACAACAGCCCGCAGGGCCTTCAACGCCACCTCCAACTGCTCATCGGAAGGCTCCTTGGCGGTCAGGCGCTGCGTCATCAATCCCGGCCACAAGACCACCTTACAGAGAGGATGGTCGGTATAACGCCCTCCAAGGCGGATGACTTCGTAGGAAATCGACGCAATCGGAAACATGAGGAGGATCTTGATCCCCACCTGTAAGAGATTAGTGGTAAACCTGCCACCGACCTGCAGTCCGGGCAACAGAGGGAAAAGCACGGTAAAGACAACAATACTGATTAACAGCACCACCAGGATAAAAGAAGTACCGCAACGGGGATGCCAGATCTGATGTTTCCTGGCATTTTCCACTGTCAGGGCCTCACCGGCCTCAAAAGTGAAAATGGATTTGTGTTCGGCTCCGTGATACTCAAAGACCCGGCGAATGTCTTTCAGGAACGAAATAAACCAGACGTAAAGGAGGAAAAAAACGATCTTGAGAACGCCGTCAACTACATGGAAACTGAAATTGTCCACTGTCAACTGTGCTCCCCAGAGCCACCCCGCCAAACCGCTCAGATAATGAGGCAATAGCCCGAAAAAGGCGATAGCCATGCCAAAGGCAAAAAGGATGGTCAGAAACATCTGCCAGGACGACAGCTGTTCCTCTTCTTCGTCCAAAGAGGCATGAGCTGAAAAACTCAGGGCCTTAATGCCGTAAACAATGGCCTCCAGGAGGATCACCGGACCGCGCAGGAAAGGCCACTTGAGAAAAGGAAACCGCTGTGCCAGGGTGTGCAGGGTATCTTCCTTCAGGACGACGGAGCCGTCAGGCCGTTTTACGGCAATGGCCAACCGATCTTGGGCCCGCATCATCACCCCTTCGATCACCGCCTGCCCACCCACCGGAAACGGGGGTTGATTACCCGCCATGTCGCCTTACTCCTGAGCCGCGTCGGCCTCGGCATTCTTGTTAAACTTCGCATACCGCTTGACAAACCGCTCCACCTGGCCGGTTGAGTCGATCAGTTTCTGCTTACCGGTAAAAAACGGATGGCACTTGGAACAGATCTCCACCCGGATATTTTCCTGCGTGGAGCCGGTAGGGAATTCAAAACCGCAGGCACAACGTACCGTGGTCTGATAGTATTTAGGATGAATGCCTTTCTTCATAGCGTGATCATCTCCTCATCTTACATTCCGGGTAACACTACCCGATTGTCATAACCTTTAAATTATAAACACATTTTTATAAAAAAACAAGCAGCAAATTGAACCAGTCTCTATCGAGGGGGAACCATCCGAGAGAAGGGACATCACCCCAGGATTATCTTCGGCTCCGCCGGCAGGAGACGGTAAAGCAAATGTCTTAGCGCTATTTCCTTGCCGGCACCTCTTAATACAATATATATTATCGTTTACTGATTTTCATAACCTGTAAATTACCCGCAAACCATGAAAATCATTTGCCGGTGGAACAGGCTTTCTAGCCTGTACAGACCCTAATTCTTGACCAACAACCGGAAACTATATTTATTCAGTAAAACCGCGGGCTTATAATTCTGCAAGAAAGATCACTGATGCATGGACGCCGCCGTAGAACAGTTTTTCCAGCATCTCATCGTTGAACGTGGTCTGGCCCCCCTGACGGTGGAAGCCTATGCCCATGACCTGGCGGGATTGCGTTCCTTCCTGACAGGACTCGGCCGCAGCCGGTGGGATGAAACGACCCTGGAAGATCTGCAATTTTTCTTGAATCATCTCGAAGAGCAAGGCGTTGGCCCCCGCAGCCGGGCTCGTAAACTCAGTGCCGTCCGACAGCTCTATCGTTTCCTGCTGCGCCAGGGAACGACTTCGCATAATCCCCTTGAATGGCTGGACTCTCCTAAGCTCCCCAAAGGTCTGCCTACGGTATTGGGGCTGGAGGAAGTAGATCGCCTGTTGGCTGCCCCTGATCCAACTACGCCACTAGGTCAACGCGATGACGCCATGCTCGAATTGCTGTATGCTACCGGTATGAGGGTGTCGGAGTTGGTGGGTTTGACCGCCTCGCAACTCGACCTTCGCCGCGGTGTGGTTTTGGTCCGGGGTAAGGGTGGTAAAGAACGCCTGATTCCTATGGTCATGCGGGCGGTGGAAAAGCTGCAGCTCTACTTGCAGTATGTCCGCCCGGTTCTGCTCAAGCGACAGAAAACCCCAGAGCTCTTTTTAAACCGCTCCGGAACCGGTTTAACCCGTCAAGGTTTCTGGAAGATTTTGAAAGGCTACGCCCGGCAAACGGGTCTTCCCAAGGACCTCAGCCCCCACACCCTGCGGCATTCTTTTGCCACGCATCTGTTGTGGCAGGGCGCCGACCTCAGGGCCTTGCAGCTCCTCTTGGGACATGCCGACATCTCCACGACCCAGATTTATACGCATCTCCACACCGCTAGATTGCAGGAAATTCATCGGCAGGCCCACCCGCGCGGGTAATGCCTGGTGCAGACGATAAACTTTCACGATATAATGAGATTGAATCTGTCGGCCAAGCTTCCCGCAGGTGCAGAGAAGCTAATCTCCGCCCTCCGAAGCCGCCGCCGATGGCACGGAATCTGGTCCCCAAGCTTCTCTTGATTAGACCTTCCCGTGGAGCCAGGTCCGACAGGATAGGCAGTTGGGACGGGTATTGCTGGTACCCGGTTATCGGCGACTATAGGGCGTAAAAAATTCAATACTTAGAAATCTTACCGGGACTGCTGTGACGAAGAGAACCTTAGAAGTTATCACTACCCATATCAATGCCGACTTTGACGGCTTGGCCTCGATGGTAGCGGCCAAAAAGCTCTATCCGGATGCTATCTTAGTCTTTCCCGGGTCTCAAGAGAGGAACCTGCGGGATTTTTTTGTCCGCTCCAGCCTCTATTTCCTCAACTTCGCCAAAATCAAAGATATTAAGCTGGAGGACGTAAAACGCCTGATTCTGGTGGACACCCGCCAGGCTACCCGTATCGGTAAATTCGGCGACCTGTTTCCTAATGACGAGGTGGAGATCCATATTTATGATCACCATCCCGACTCTCCTGACGACCTTGTTGGCACGGTGGAAATTGTCCGTCCGGTTGGCGCTACTGTCAGCATGCTTATCCAAATGATCCGGGAACGGGGGCTCTCCCTTTCTCCTGATGAGGCTACCATCATGGCCTTGGGAATTTATGAGGACACGGGCTCATTCACGTTTGCCTCCACCACGCCGCTGGAGTTTGAAGCGGCCAAATTTCTTCTGGAGCATGGGGCCAATCTCAACACCGTAGCCGAAATGCTCACCCGGGAACTTACTGTCGATCAGGTGGCCCTGTTAAACGACCTGATCCGCAATGCCGTCACCATTAATATTAGCGGCATTGAGATTGTCCTGGCCCAGGCTTCAGCCTCCCAATACATCGGTGATTTTGCCGTCTTGGCCCACAAGTTTATGGATATGGAAAATATCCAGGTCTTATTTGCCCTGGCCCAGATGGAAGAACGGGTATTCATCGTCGGCCGCAGCCGTTTGGGGGAGGTTAACGTCGGAGAAATTCTGGCCGAGATGGGTGGGGGAGGCCATGCCTACGCCGCCTCCGCCACCGTTAAGGCCGTGCCCTTGGCCCAGGTAGAGGAGAAGCTGCGGAAAATTCTACAGATCAAGATTCACCCCCGGCGCAACGCCCGAGATCTCATGTCCTACCCGGTGATGTCGGTTGATCCCGCCACCCCTTTGGCCGAGGCTCACCGCTTCATGACCCTGCATAACATCAACGCCTTGCCAGTTATGGTCGACGGAGATCTCAAGGGTTTGATTAATCGCCAGATTGTGGAAAAGGCCATCTTCCACGGTTTGGAGAATCTGCCGGTGCAGGAGTACATGACCACGGAAATTGCGGTTGTAGATCCTGAGGCCACCCTGTCTGAAATTCAGGATCGGCTGGTCATCAACAAACAACGATTATTGCCGGTCGTGGAGGATGGTCGGGTATTGGGGGTCATAAGCCGTACCGACCTGCTCAATCTTTTGATGGCTCCGGATATCGGTACCGAAGAGAATACCGATAAAGAACACGGCCCGATGATCCGCAAAAAAAATGTCAGCGGCGTCATCCGGGAACGCCTGCCTCAAAATATTCTTAATATTCTCAAACAGGTAGGCCGGGTAGCAGATGAGTTGGGGTATAATGCTTATGTGGTCGGTGGTTTTGTGCGCGACCTTTTCCTGCGGCATGAAAATCTTGACATCGATCTGGTCATCGAAGGAGACGCCGTCACTTTTGCCCGACACTATGCCTCGCGCTTCCAAAATGTCCGGGTGCGGGTTTTTCAAAAATTTAAGACCGCAGTGATTATTTATCCCGATGATTTTAAGGTGGATGTGGCTACGGCGCGCACGGAATATTACGAAACCCCGGGGGCCTTGCCGATTGTGGAACGCAGCTCCCTGAAAATGGACCTCTATCGCCGGGATTTCACCATCAACACCCTGGCGGTGAAACTCAACGAAAGACACTTTGGCATCCTCATCGACTACTTTGGGGCCCAGCGTGACCTCAAAGACGGCCGCATCTCGGTGTTACACAACCTCAGCTTTGTAGAAGACCCCTCGCGGGTTTTTCGCGCTATCCGCTTTGAGCAGCGCTTCGGCTTCAAGATCACCAAATTAACGGCCAACCTCATTGAGAATGCCGGCCGCATCAACTTCTTTGACCGCCTTTCCGGCACCCGCCTGTTCAGCGAACTGAAGCTGATCCTCATGGAGGAGAATCCCATCCCGGCCATCTCCCGGTTGGCGGAGTTCGATCTGCTCAAGTTCATCCACCCCATGTTGCGCTACGACGCCAACACTACCTGGCTCCTGGACCAGATTCGCGGAGTCCTCTCCTGGCATGACCTGCTGTTCCTGGAAGACTCTTATGAACGCTGGTACGTCTATTTTCTAGGTCTCATCGAGCCCTTAAAAGAAGAGCAACTACTGGAGCTGACCCGGCGGCTCAATATGCAGACAAAATTTGCCGAGACCCTGCTCTGGGCCAAAGGGGCCGCCGACCATACCCTCTTCCGCCTCTACCAGAGGGAAAATCCTTCTCCCAAAGAGATTTATTATCTCCTGCACGAACTCTCGACCGAGTTTCTGCTCTATATGATGGCCAAAACTCGCCGGGAAGGCTCCAAGAAGGCTATTTCGCTCTTCATCACCCAACTCAGGAACGTTCGACCTCACCTGGCCGGGAAGGACCTGTTGGATATGGGCTATGAACCCGGTCCTCGCTACAAACGTATATTGCAACACCTGTTAGACGCCCATTTGGACGGTCAGGTGCAGACCAAAGAGGACGAAATCGCCTCTGTCCTTAGGCGCTTCGGACCGCCGACCAAGGACTGAGTAAAAATAGCACCAGCCGGGATGCAGGATATTGGCCGGCATGAAAAGAAAAAGAGCCGCCCGGGAAAACCCCAACGGCTCAAAAGATGCACTTTTGGTGGAGATGGCGGGATTCGAACCCGCGACCTCTAACATGCGAGGCTAGCGCTCTCCCGACTGAGCTACATCCCCATATACTTTATGGTATTCTATTTCATTGACCATTGTCAAGCAGCCGGGGCGAATACAAGATTCGCCCCAACGATTAATATCTGTGGTTTATGGCAAATTGGTGCAATGATACCTCATCCTCCGGGCTGAGTGATTGCCGTCAGTTTCCAGGGGCCATTGCCGATCGGGCGCACAAAGGTCCAATATTCTTCAAATTTCACCGGCTCGGTATCGCTGCCGGCCAGGACTTGGTTGGTTCCGGCATCCACGGTGTAATCCAGCAGATTGGCCAGGAAGCCGACGGTAATAAAATCCTGTCCTTGCTCCTGCCAGGCCTCGGAGATTTCCACCTGCCGAACGGCGATGTTTTCTAATTTATTTATCTGACCCTTGGCCTTCAGCTCCTGTAATTCCTTATCCAGGATATCATAGAATTCCGGTGTGGTCAGATCTCTCATGCTAGAGACTTCCTGGCGCATCCAGGCACCCTGCAGTTTGAAGAAGACATCCTGAACCATCTCCTTGAACGTCGCTTCGTTGAAGCTCGGGTCCATCCGGCGGATAGGCTCTAATTCGGTCTGCAAATCGAAGGCTGGCAACTGCGGCGCCGCCGGTTCGGGATAAAGGAGTGTAGCCCCATAGGTTTTGCCGCCTCCTCCACCGGACTGATGGGCTTGCTGCCGCCGCCGATTCAACAATCGATAGCCCAGATACAAGATGCCCCCGATAATAAGAATTTCAAACAGCCCGATGGAAGAACATCCCCCACCGCCGGTTGCGGCCCCGCCGGCATGACCGGAACTGCCAAAGAGCATGTTGCCGATCATACCGCCCAGAAGACCGCCAGCCACTCCGCCAGCCACACCCCGCCAAAAACCGCCGGTTGCCGGTTGCGGTTGCGGCGTCGGGGTCGCCATTCCCGGACGCGTCTGGGTTCCCGGGGTTACGGTCTGCGGCCGGGACGGCGGCGGGCTAAAGGTCTGCCGCGGCGGTGCCGTTGAGCGAGAACCCCTAAAACCGCCGGAGCGGCCCCCGCCAATCCGGGCCTCGGCCAGATCCACCAAGGCGGCGGACATCCACAGAAACGTACACAATACCCCAAAGACGGCCCAAACACCGTTCATTCTCTGTTTCATAAACACTCCTCTTAGGTTGATGAACTCGTTAAAAGTCACGATCAAGGATAATAACCCTCAGCTAAGCAATAAAGCGTTCCAACGCTTATGAAAATAAACTCGACAACCGTTGACTTTTACGGGATCATCAGGAGGTGGAGTTTCATGCTGCTGCTGATATAATGAATATATTAATAATGTTAATAATATTTTTCCATTATGGCAAGGGTAATCCTTTTCTGCCCTTAGAAATCGGCCTGTAATTCTACTTTTTTAAATTTTCGCTTTCCGACCCGCAGCAGATAGGTCTGTCCTACGGGCAACTCCAGCTCCACGCTGCTGACCTTCTCGCCGTCCACCTGAACGCCGCCCTGTTGAATCAGGCGGCGGGCTTCCGAGGTCCCGGCTGCCAGACCGGCCTGGTGCAAGACCTTGGGCAGCCAGATCGAGTTTTCAGTCACTGCCAGGCATATTTCTTCAATCTCCTCGGGCAACGCCCCCTCCCGAAAGACGGCGGCAAACTGTCGTGCTGCCTCTTCGGCCGCCCCTGGGCTGTGGTAACGGGCCACCATCTCCTTGGCCAGATTTTCCTTGGCCAGGCGGGGATGTAGGACGCCGGAGGCCAGGTCGTCTTTCAGACGCGCCAAAGCTCCCACCGACAGGTCACTCAACAGCTCATAATAGCGCAGCATGAGCACATCAGAGATCGACATGATCTTACCGAACATCTCTTGTGGGGGTTCATCGATGCCGACGTAATTCCCCAGGGATTTGCTCATCTTGTTAACGCCGTCCAAACCCTCCAGCAGGGGCATGGTGAGCACCACTTGGGGCTCCTGACCGTATTCCCGCTGCAGCTCCCTCCCGACCAGCAGGTTGAACTTCTGATCGGTCCCTCCTAACTCAACGTCGGCCCGCAAGGCGACCGAGTCGTAGCCCTGGACCAGGGGATAGAGGAATTCGTGAATACTGATAGGGGCGTGGTTGACGAAGCGCTGGTGAAAATCCTCCCGCTCCAGCATCCGGGCGACGGTGTGTCTGGCGGCCAGCTCAATCAGCCCCTGGGCGCTCATAGCCTTCATCCAGCGGCTGTTAAAATCGATCAGGGTCTTTTCCGGGTCCAGGATTTTATAGATCTGGCGCTCATAGGTGAGGGCGTTGGCCTTAACCTCCTCTTCGGTCAACGGTTTTCTGGTCTCGCTCTTGCCGGAGGGATCGCCGATCATGCCGGTAAAGTCGCCGATGAGGAAGATCACCTGGTGGCCTAATTCCTGAAAATGTTTCAGCTTTTGTATCAATACGGTGTGGCCTAAATGCAGGTCCGGGGCCGTGGGGTCAAAACCGGCCTTGATCCGCAGAGGCTGGCCGCTGGCCAAAGATCGTTTGAGTTTGGCGGCCAGTTCCTCTTCCAATAAGATTTCCACCGCCCCTCGGCGGATAAGGGCCAGTTGGTTGTCGACGGTCATGTGTTGCTGCTTCTCCTTAATCAAAAAATATAGTTTCTGGTTTTTGGTTTTCGGTTATTGGCCAAAAATAAGTTCTGTACCGGCTAGGAAGCCTAGGCTGCCAATAACCCATTTCCTTGGTTTGTGGGTGATGTAGAAATAATGACACTTACATCTCTTGTCTTGGAATCAAAATCCCAGCCATCGTACCGGCCGCTCTTTGCGGGGGACGGGCGGCGGAGTCTTGGCGGAGTAGCCGATCGGGGTAATGGCCAATAGGTGCCGGTCCTCCAAACCGAGATATTTCAAGAGTTCTTTCTCCCGGCTGAGAACGCCCGACATCCAGCAAGCCCCCAAGCCCTCGGCTTCAGCAGCCAGCAACAGATTTTGCATCAAGGCGGCGCCACTCTGCACGTACATTTCCTGGGAGAACGGGTCCGGATCGCGCCAGACGGTGACGGCGATGACCACCGGGGCGCCGCCCAGGTTTTTAAAAAACTGGGTGACAAAGGCGACCCTCTCTTCATCAAAAAGCTTACTCAGTCTGGGTGCCATATCCTCAGCCGCCAGGGAGGCCAGGGCGATAAATTCTTCCCGAAACTGGCCGGTCAATACCGTAATATCCCAGGGCTGTAGATTAGTCCCCGACGGCGCCCATAAGGCCGCTTCCACCACCCGCTGCAGGACTTCCCGAGGTACCGGATCGGGCTTATACATCCGGTGGCTGCGGCGGTTTTTGATAGTTTCATAAACGTCCACGGCGATACCTCCAGGTAGATTCTTGACGTCATCCACAAATAAGAGGGCAGATATTCATAACCAAAGGATACAATTTATTATATATTAGCCCTATCCTAACCCTCTTCCCCAACAGGGCAAGAGGATCAGAGGAAAAAGGCATAGAATCTCTAAGCCAAAAACCTAAAACCGTCTCACTCACCCGGCTGTAGCTGTTGCACCAGATGCACCCGTCGCCATAGATCGGGCTGCAAGGCGTCCAACAGAGCGATATGCAGACCGGCGCCCGCCAGGAGGCTGAGGCAGGTTATTTCTACCTCTAGCGGATACATTTGGCGGAGGCCGCTGCGCAGATTGGAAAGTCCCGCCATGGTGCGGCCCGGCTCTCCCAAAATGGCGCCGCTGGCCAGCAAACGGACGGTTTTGACCACCGCCGCAGTCTGATCAAAGGCGTCCGGCCAGCTCAGGTTGGGCAGCACCGGATCGAAAATCAGCCGCGTCGGCTCCAGTCCGGCGCTTAGGGCTGCTTCCCGAAGGCGCAGCGCCAACAGGATCTTCTCCTCCAGGGTCGGCGGCGTCATGGAACGTTCGTCCAAGAGTAACAGTACCAGATCGGTCCGGGCCGCCGCCGCCAGCGGCAAAATTTTTCTGAGCTTTTCCTCCTCCAGGGTCAAGGCGTTGAGAACAGGCGGCCGTTCGCACGCGGCCAGGCCCCTCTGTAAGATCCGAGCGTGGGGGCTATCCAACATCAAGCGGGTGCGGCTCACCTCCTGAACCGTCTCTACCAGAAAGGTCATCCGGTCTTCGTTTCGGAGCGAGAGATACCCCGGATTGAGATCGAGGAGATCGATGCCGGTCTGATCCAACCGGCGCACTAGTTCCTGTAAGGGTCGTTTATCTAACCGTTCAAGAGCCTCAGCCACCACCGGGTTCAAAACGTTGAGATTGTCGGCCGCAATGAGCATGGCTTGAACAAGGCTCCCATTCTTCACCTGTCAACCCGAACGGGGTTGAAGGGGTATTTACGGCTGCTTCCCTCGCCCATTCGGCCAACCGATAATAATAATCGGCTTCGGCGGACTTCCCCCGCCTGGCGCAACCCTGGGCGTAGACCGTCGCCTTAGCTGTCAGGGTATCTCTGACCCTGGTCCGGTAGTGCTCCGGCAGATCGGCGTCGCCCATCAGCTTCAACAGGGCTTGCACCCGGAAACGATCCAACCCCCATTGGCGGGATAGTTGATCAGGGCGTCCTCCCCGCTTGACCACCAAAGGCTCGGGAATCAGGTTCACGTCAACCCGCCAGGCCAACCGCAGCCAGAGGTCATAATCTTCACAGGCCGGCAGGGTCTCATCAAAGCCGCCCACCTGCCAGAATACCTGTCGGCGCAGCATGACCGCCGACGGACTTACGAGGCAGAGCTCCAGCGAGGGGAGAAAGATACTCCCTCCCCGCTTGCGGTGCCTGCGGCCCGGATTGACTCGCACTCCCCGGCGCAGCCAGACCTCTTCGGTCTGGCAGATGTCGACCCCCCGGTGGGCGCCGATAAAAGCCAACTGCACCTCCAGTTTCCGGGGTAGCCAGAGATCATCGGAATCCAGAAAGGCCAGCCACTCCCCTCCGGCCTGCCGGGCGCCAGTATTCCGGGAGGTGCTCACCCCCTGGCGCCTCGCCTGGCGGATAATCCGGATGCGGTCCTGATAGTGGGCCAAAATCGCCGCCGTCCCATCCTCGGAACCGTCATCCACCACTATCAGTTCGAAATCCCGGCAGGTCTGGGCCAGCACCGAGTTTATGGCTTCTCCCACCACATCGGCCCGGTTGTAGGTGGGAATAATGACACTGACCAGGGGGGCTGGCATCATAAGCTTACCTTATCATGACCTCCGGGGCTTGACAACAAAAACACCCAGTTAGCTAAAAAACGGCGCCGGTGGCAGTCACCTGAGGTTTCTAATTGACAGCCGCAGGTCTTTTGATACAAACCTATCCTATTGCCATCTTATGATTTTATCCAATAAGCTACAACCAGACTTAAGAACCGGAAAAATTACCTGAAATGATTATACACGCGAGTTGCCCAAATCAGGAAGTCAGTTTGGATTATGCTCCATAGATGATTTGACAAAATATATCAAATTCTTATAATAAATTCATAATTACATAAAATGTGAAGATACACAAGAGAACACAAAAGAGAAGGCAAGCTTACCAGGAGCAGACAGCCATGCCTCTAGTAAAAATGATCCGGGGTGGCCAAGTTACTTTTCCGAAAGTCTTCAGGGATAAATTTGGCCTTAAGGAAGGCGACCTGATGGAATACGAGATCAGGGAAGACGGTATCTTCTTCAAGCCCAAACAGGTGATCGACCGGGGAGGAGCGTTAAAAACCTTTTCCCGGGCGATCGCTAAAATACAGGCAAGGTCTGGAAATAAATTCAAGCACCTGAGCGAGGAAGAGCTTTATGGCCTCATAGAAGAAGCGGTTGAGTCGGTCGACAAGCCCAAGTCCAAAAGAAGATGATCAAAACCGTTATCGACGCCAATGTCTTCGTAAGCTCCGCATTAGCGCCAGGATCAAATCCGGACAAAGTCATCGGCCTCGCCAGGAAGGGCAGAATAACCTTGTTAATTTCGCAGGATATTTTAAAAGAGATCAGGACCGTTTTTATGTATCCCGAGATAAAACGACGGCTTAAGATTACGGCCAAAGAGATTGACGAGTTTCTAGCAGAAATTGCCAAGCCGGCCCTGATTACCCCAGGCGTCCTAAATCTCAAGGAGGTTAAGGCCGACCGCAAAGACGATAAATATTTGGTTTGCGCCGTGGAAGGCCAAGCTGATTATATAATCTCGGGCGATAAGCATCTGCTCAATCTTGATAATTACTACGGCATAAAGATTGTTACCCCGGCTGTTTTCTTAGAAATGTTTATGGATTACTAAAAAAATACAGTGGGCAGTGGGAATTTGTGTGGCGGGAATCGCAGATCGGCGTAAGCCAAAGCGAAGCGCATCCCGCCGCAGTTGGAAAATGATTGCTGCACCGGCAACAAAGCCTGTGCCACCGGTTGATGATTATCCTGGCGTGCGGGTGCTTTTGAAAGAACGGCAATTATTAGGTATTTTAGGCACCCATCCGAGGTTTCTACTTGACAGCCGCAGGTCTTTTGATACAAACCTATCCTATTGACATCTTCTGATTTTATCCGATACGCGACAAACCAAAGTCCACGAATGAAAAGATAAGGCCTGCCGCCATGCCTTGCATTATTATTATCCTGGCCGCCCTGTGGATCTGGCCGGTTAGTCTGATCGCCACGATGGCAGCAAACCAGCCGCCGCCACGATCGGAGGCCGGACTCAAGACGTATTATCCGCTCCCGGGCCGTATTGCCCTGTGCGGCAGTGAAGTTCCCTTACAGGAACCGGACGTCAGGGAAGATCTGGACCGGGAATTCACTATCATCCTCTGGAGCCGCACCCAGACGACCCTCTGGATTAAACGGGCGGCCCGTTACTTTCCTTATCTGGAAAAACGCCTACAGGAAGCCAGGCTGCCGGAGGACCTGAAGTATGTCGTCATCGTGGAGAGCGACCTGCGCCTGGAGGCCCGTTCCCCCAGCGGGGCCATCGGTCCCTGGCAGTTCATGAAACCCGCCGCCAACCGGTTTCTGCTCAAAACCGAGGTAAAAATTGATGATCGCTACGACTTTATGCGATCCACCGAGGCCGCCTTGCAGTACCTGGCCATACTGTATCGCGATTTTAAGAACTGGCCCCTGGCCCTGGCGGCGTATAACTGCGGTGAGGGCCGGTTGCGAAAGGCCATTCAGGAACAGGGTGTAGCTGACTACTATCGACTCGATCTTCCGGACGAAACCGACCGTTATGTTATGCGGCTGATTGCCGCTAAGATTATTCTCAGCGATCCGGCAGGCTACGGCTATGACGTTCCTGCCGAAGACCTCTATCCCCCGCTGCAACCTGATCAGGTGGAGTTTGTCTTGGACCAGGAAATTCACCTGCGGCAGGTGGCCGAGGCCTGCGGCAGTTATTATAAGAAGCTGCGTCGTCTAAACCCGCGTCTACAGTCTGCCACCTTGCCTCCTGGGATGTATCGGCTGAATGTCCCGGCCGGAACCGCCCCTCGTTTTTACGACGCCTATATTCACGGTCGGCTGGTGGCCGAGAAAAAGGGACCGTAACCCGGAAAAACGGGAGGCGCGGCGATTTTCCGTCCTACAGATTGACCACTGGCTACTGACTACTGATACCCCGAGGTCTAAAAACCGTGTCCCAACCCTTGTCCGCCGCCGTTGACCTGATTGTGTTGGGCGGCATGATCCTGACTCTGAATGAGGCCAACGACATTCATCAGGACGGCGCCTTAGCCATTCGAAAAGACACCATCGTCGCCGTAGGGCCGCGGCCGGAAATTCTGGCTCGATTTTCGGCCGCCACTGTCTTGGATTATGCCGCTGACATCATCCTCCCCGGTCTCATTAACGCTCACACCCACGCCGCCATGACCTGTTTCCGGGGTCTGGCGGATGACCTCCCGTTAGAGGTCTGGCTCAACGATTACATCTTCCCGGCCGAACGGCAGATTTCGAGAGACCTGGTCTACTGGGGGACAAAATTGGCCATCGCCGAGATGCTGCTGTCCGGCACAACCACCTTCTGTGATATGTATCTTTTTGCCGATGCCGTGGCCCAGGCGGCTCGGGAAGCCGGAATGCGGGCGGTGGTGGGCGAAGTCCTCTATGACTTCCCTTCCGCCAACTACGGCCCCAAGGATAACGGCCTCAGGTTTACCGAAGAATTGATCCAGACCTGGCGTCATGATCCGCTCATCCGGGTAGCAGTACAGCCGCATGCGGTCTATACCTGCTCTCCGGATCTACTCAAACGCTGCGGCGAACTGGCCGAGCGCCATGACACCCGCCTGATCATCCACCTGTCTGAAACCCGGCAGGAGGTGGCCGACTGCCAACAGCACTATGGCGCCTCCCCGGTGGAGCATCTCTTTAACCTGGGTTTATTGAATACCCGCCTGGTCGCCGATCACGGCGTGGCGCTGAGCCACCATGATCAAGATTTACTGGCTGCTCAAGGGGTTAGCGTCGTGCACTGCCCGGAAAGCAACATGAAGCTGGCCTCCGGCGTCGCCCCGATCGTCAGCCTGTTGGCCAAAGGCGTCAACGTTGCTTTAGGAACTGACGGTTGCGCCTCCAACAATAACCTGGACCTCTTTCAGGAAATGGACACTGCGGCAAAACTGCATAAGGTATACCATCTGGATCCTACGGTCATGTCAGCCAGCACGGTGCTTCATCTGACTACAGTGAGCGGGGCCAGGGCGCTCAACCTGCACGATCGCATCGGTTCGCTGGAACCGGGGAAGCAGGCCGATCTCATTGTCATCGACTGTGACCGGCCGCACCTGACGCCGATGTATCAGCCATATTCCCAGTTGGTCTATGCCGCGATGGGCGCCGATGTGCGCACTGTCGTCATCGCCGGGCGCCCGGTTGTGCAAGACCGCCGTTTGTTAACCCTGGATGTTGAGGAAGCCATGGCAAAAGTCCGGGAGTATGCCCGGCAGATAAAGGCCAAGGTGGAACCTCGTTAGTATGACTTGGCTGTCTTAAAAAAGGGAGGAGCTCATGGACAAATCCGCCTCAGATATCGGCTTTCAATATCTCAGGGAAACCAGGTACATGCGGGACAATCTGCGGGCCGAACCTCTGGTCCACTACCCCCGCAGCC
Source organism: Desulfobacca acetoxidans DSM 11109 (assembly GCF_000195295.1). NCBI lineage: Bacteria > Pseudomonadati > Thermodesulfobacteriota > Desulfobaccia > Desulfobaccales > Desulfobaccaceae > Desulfobacca > Desulfobacca acetoxidans. Next base: position 444,246 of record NC_015388.1, on the reverse strand, counting down.
CGCTATATAAGACCTATCCGCCGGAAACCAGACGTCTCAAACTTCCTGCGGTGCCTCAGACCCTCCAGGCTGACTTCTGGCGCTGCGTCCATCAGCGCCGGTCACTGCGGGACTATACCGCAGACCCGATTACTCAGGAACAGCTTGCGGCCCTGCTTTGGGCCAGCCAAGGGATTACCGCCAGTCAGCAGAACTTCGCCTATCGGGCGGCCCCCTCCGCCGGCGCCCTCTATCCGGTAGAGACATATGTCGTGGTACACCGGGTGGAAGAAATTCCACCTGGCGTCTGGCATTTCCAGGTTCCCGAATTTTCCCTGGAGATGGTGACCCCCGGCGATTTCCGCCGCTCCATCGTGTTGGCCGGACTCAATCAACAATTCCTGGGAACTGCGGCCGTGGTCTTTATCTGGACTGCTATCCTCGGACGCTCGCTCTGGAAATACCGGCAGCGGGCGGTCCGCTACCTCTTTCTGGATGCCGGCCACGTCTGCGGCAACCTGCAGTTGGCTGCTACTGCTTTGGGGCTCGGCTGCTGTCCGGTGGCGGCTTTTTTCGATGATGAAGTGGAAAACATTGTCCATGTCAAACCTGAAGAGGAGATCGCCGTCTATCTGGCAGCAGTGGGGCGGTTGGCTGGTAAGGTCTGACTCTATTAACTGAGAACTCGATGAACTCCCGTAAAAAACTCATTTTCACCGTCGTGGCGGGCCTGCTCCTCCTGGGTGCGGCCCTGTCAGTATTCTCGCAGTGGCGGCAAGGACTTCCCGATGGCCTGCTGCATGCCAACGGCCGCGTTGAGGGGGATGAAGTGGTCATTGCTCCCAAAATTGCCGGCCAGATAGAGGCGGTCTTTAAGGACAGGGGCGAGACCGCAGCTCGACGAGAACTTTTGGCCCGCTTGTCCTCGGATCAGATTCAGGCCCAACTCGATCAGGCCCGGGACCGGATGCTGTCCTGGCAGGAGCGGGTGCAACAGGCGGAGATCGATCTGGATTATACTGCCAGCCAGGTCCAAACCGACATTGCCGCCAGCCAGGCGCGGGTGGCGGCGGTGAGAGCCCGCATTGAGGAAGCTGCGGCGGTTTTGGAAAAAAATCGCCTGGATTTCCACCGCTACGACTCACTCTATGCCCGTCGGGTGGCCCCCAAACAAAAACTGGACGACGCGGTGGCCAACTATCAGGCTGCTGATGCCAATAAAGCGGCGCTTACCAAAGAATTGTCCCTAGCCCAGGCCCAGTTGGACAGAGCCGAACTCCTGCCCCGCACGGTGGAGTTGAAACGGGCGGAGCTGCAGATGGCCCGAGCCAGCCTGGCCGCCGCTCAGGCCGCGCTGCGGGAAGCTGAAGCCAATCTGCAAGATACTTTTATTTATTGTCCGGCGGCTGGCATACTCCTTACCCGAGAGATTGAACCCGGCGAGGTGGTTAATCCGGGGACACCTTTGTTTACCCTGGTCGATTTGAACCAGCTCTATTTGAAGGTATTCATTAACGAACCGGACATCGGCAAGATCAGATTGGGCCAGGAAGCCCGCATTTATGTCGATGCTTTCCCTGACCGCCCTTTTAAGGCCAGGGTCTCCCGAGTCTCGCCACGGGCGGAATTTACCCCCAAGTATGTAGAGACGCTGGAAGAACGGGTGAAACTGGTCTTTGCCGTGGAACTGCGGGCCGAAAACCCTGAGGGTTTTCTCAAGCCTGGTATGCCCGGAGAAGGAGTCATCCGCTGGAAGGATGAGGTTCCCTGGGCCAGACCTAAATGACTGTAGCACAGACAATCATAGAAGTAAATGAGATCGCCAAATCCTACCGCCAGACGCCTGCGGTTCAGGGGGTCTCCTTCAACGTCCGGGCGGGAGAGGTTTTTGGTCTGCTGGGGCCCGACGGAGCCGGTAAATCCAGCCTCATACAGATGTTGGCAGGAGTACTGCGGCCGAGCGGGGGCGAGGCTATCGTTGCCGGGTATAGCATCCAGGCCGACCCCGAAGCCATCAAGACCCGTATCGGCTACATGCCCCAGGGGTTGGGACTGAATCTCTATGATAACCTCAGCGTCGAGGAGAATATCGATTTTTTCGGCGACCTGAGGGAGGTTCCCCCTGATAGCTTCAAAGCAAATAAGGCGGAATTGCTGCATATCACCCGGCTGGAGCCTTTCCGGGAGCGTTTGGCCTCTCACCTCTCCGGCGGTATGCGGCAAAAACTGGCCCTCTGCTGCACCCTCATCCATCTACCTCAGATTATTTTTCTGGATGAACCCACCACCGGCGTCGATCCCATCTCCCGGCGGGATTTCTGGTTGATTATCAACCGCCTGGTAGTGGAGCGCGGGGCTACGGTTCTTATGACTACTTCATACCTGGATGAGGCGGAACGCTGCCAGAGGGTGGCCATGCTCTATAAGGGGAAGATCATTGCCCACGGGGATACCGCCGGGCTCCAGGCTGAAGCCGGGTCTGACGTCCAGGGGCGGCCTTGCAGTCTGGAAGAAGTTTTCATCCGGGCCATGGCCCGACAGACCCCGGAAGCAGTGTGGACGCCGACTACACCCTCCCCGGCCCCGCCCCGGACAGAGACGGTGATCCGGGTAGAGGGTCTAACCAAAAAATTCGGGACCTTCACCGCGGTAGACCGGGTCAGCTTCGAAGTATATCGGGGTGAAATATTTGGTTTTTTAGGGCCTAACGGTGCCGGCAAGACCACGGTCATCAAGATGCTTAGCGGCATCCTGCCTCCTACCCGCGGCCAGGGGTATATCACCGGTCTGGAGATCGGGGCCGACAACCATCAAATCAAGACTCAACTCGGCTATATGTCGCAGAAATTTTCCCTTTATCGTGACCTTTCGGCCCTGGAAAACATCCGGCTGTATGGGCGGGTGTATGGCATGTCGTGGTCCGAGTTGGCATCACGGGAACCGGAAATTATTGCCCTGGCCGACTTACAGGGACAGGAACACCGGTTGGCCAGCGACCTGCCGTTGGGCATCAGGCAGCGCCTGGCCCTCGGCTGCGCTATTCTACACCGACCCCACCTGGTCTTTTTGGACGAACCGACCTCCGGGGTCGATCCCCTGGCCCGGCGGCAGTTCTGGCGGCTCATCCAATCCCTGGCCGCCGAAGGAGTGACTATTTTGGTCTCCACCCACTATATGGATGAAGCACTACATTGTCAGCGACTAGCCTTTATACATCAAGGCCGACTGGCGGCGGTAGGAGAGCCCGAGGAATTGCGCCAGCAGGCGGAGGCGGCCTGGGGACGGCGCCTGGAGGTGAGCAGCCCTGAATTCGGGCAGGCCTTCCTGACCCTGCGGCCCCATTTCCCCCGTGCCTTCCTGCACGGCAGCCGTATTTATCTGCCCACCCAAGAACCCGACCGGGATCGGGAGCAGATTATCAGGCTTCTGACGGCATCGCACCTGCGGGTGGACCGAATCACCATGAGTCCTTTGAGTATGGAAGACACCTTTATCTATTTCATTCAGGCCGAAGACAATGTTCCTTAAGCGTCGGCGCCTCTGGGCGGTTGTTTGCAAAGAAGGCAAGGAGATCGTTCGGGATAAGCTGTATCTGGCGCTGGCCTTCGGCGTGCCGCTGCTGCTCTATCTCCTTTTCGGCTTCGGTCTGACCGTGGATGCCACCAATATCCCGTTCGCGGTCATCGACCAGAACCGTTCGCCCCTGTCCCGGGCTCTCATTGATCGTCTGGTCCATTCCCGTTATTTCTCTATTCGTGACTTTCTGACTGATACGCCAGAGCTTCATGCCGGGCTGCTGGAGGGCCGTCTCCGTCTGGGATTGATCATCCCGCCGCAGTTTGACCGCACCCTCTACACCGGCAGAGCCAGCGAGGTTCAGGCCTTGATCGATGGCGCCTTCCCGGACCGGGCGGCCGCCATTTTGAATTACCTCGATATTATTACGTGGGAATATAACCGGGATTTGAACATTCCCGGTCTCACAAGCCCGTGGACGGGGCCGGTGATCCAGGTGGAGACCAGGGCCTGGTTCAATCCCGATCTCGAAAGCAAAAATTATATTGTCCCCGGCCTCATCGCCACCAACCTCTTCTTTTACCCGGCCCTGCTGGCCTCCATCGCAGTGGTGCGGGAGAAGGAAAGCGGTTCCATCTTCAATATTTACTGTTCCCCCATCCGCCCCTGGGAGTATGTATTGGGAAAACTGCTGCCCTATTGGGCGATTGGGTTTGCCAACTATTTTCTGCTTTACGTCATCGCCCACTACATTTTCCACATTCCTTTCCGGGGCAATTTCCTTTTTCTGACCATGGCCGCCTTTCTCTATGTGGGCGTCTGCGCCTGTCTGGGATTACTTATCTCGATCCTCCTGAAGACGCAGGTGGGATCCATGCTGCTAACCACGGTCATCACCCTGATCCCGGCCTTTATCTACTCGGGGTTTTTTATCTCGGTTCCCAGTATGGGCACCGAGGCTCAGGTCATGGCGCATCTTCTGCCAGTAACGTATTTTATGGAGATTGTCCGGGGGGTCTATCTCAAAGGTTTGGGCCTTATTGATTACTGGGACAATCTCCTTATTCTGTTGGGGTTTCTGGCAGCATTCTATGGTCTTGGCCTCAGGCGATTGAAAAAGAGGGTAGGCTGAGATGCTCCGCCGGCAGATACGTATATTGTTATGGTTTTCCCGTTCTTTGAAGGGCAAAGACCGGGGTAAGGAATGAACCAGACACACCGCCTACAAGCAACTATTGCTCGCCTGATGGCGTTGTTGCGGAAGGAATATCTCCAGTTTTTCCGGGACCGGTCACTGATCTACATCGTTTTATATGTCTTCACCCTCGAAATCTACCTGGCCGGCACCGGCTTCAATATTGAAGTTCGTAACTATCCCACCGCCATCTTTGATCGTGACCGGACCCAATGGAGCCTGCAGTTGGCGGAAAAATTCCGGATGCCCCATTTTCGGGTGGATTATCTGCTCCACAGCGAGGCCGAGATGGTGGATCTGCTCAACCGGGGGGCGGTTTCCCTGGTGGTAGTTATTCCCCACGGCTTTGCCCAGGCCCTTTTGGAAAAAAATCGGGCTTCGGTCCAGGCCATTACCGACGGTACCCTGTCCAATACCTCACTGCTGGCTCTGGGCTATGCCGACCAGATGGCTCACATTTTTGCCCTGGAGTTGGGTCAGCGTCTGGGGAAGATTAATCCCCAGGAGGAACACCTGCAACCGCAGGTGACAATGAAGCCTCAGGTGTTGTACAATCCCAATCAAAAGGGCGAATGGTTTGCCAGCCTCATCGAACTGTTCAGCGTCATCACCCTGGTGTCCATCCTGTTGCCGGCGGCGGCCATGGTGCGGGAAAAAGAGTATGGCACCATTGAGCAACTGCTGGTGACGCCGATTAATCCGGTGGAGATCATGTCGGCCAAGATTATTTCGATGTCCTCCATCATCCTGACGGCCTCGTTAGCCAGCCTCTTTCTCATCATCTTCCCGGTTTTTAATCTTCCCTGGCGGGGCAGCCTGCTGCTGTTTCTGGGGGCTACCAACCTATATGTCTTCTGCGCCACCGGTTTTGGCATGTTTATCGCGACCATTTGCCGGAATCTGCCTCAGACCATCCTGTTGGTGATCATGATCATCGCTCCCATTCTCTTCCTGTCCGGCTCCTGGACCCCGCTCGAGGCCATGCCGCCGGTGCTGGGCTTTATCACCTACCTGTCGCCGCTGAAACACTACCTCAACATCGCCTATAACATCCTCCTCAAGGGCGCCGGTCTGGCCAACCTCTGGCAGGACTTTTTAAACCTCAACATCCTCGGCTTCGGGCTTTTTGCCATCTGCGCCTTCCAGTTCCGGCGGCATTTCGGCTAGAGGAAAACATTTTCCTCTGGCGAAGAAGCTCATAGAATGCGTTAGGTTAGATTCTTCAGTGCATATCTGGTCACATGCAGCCGCCACCTGGATTTAAGGCGCTGCCGCTGCAGCCCCCGCCTACCCCTCGGCGGCGGTTTTTCAGGGATGATGGGTCCCCGCCCCGGTAAACCACCTGCAGTCCCTGATCAATAAAACCTTGCATGACTACAGGCATGATGCCCTGCTGGCGCAATACTTCTCGGGGAGTGTCACCGATGGCGCTGACCAGAACTGCCCGGCAATCCTGCAGGGTTTCGGCGAGGGCCTGCCAACGCTGGAGGCCTCCTCCCGGCGGCGGGGCCGGACGTTCTGCTATCAGGTGAAAGCCCTGCCCGTCGGGACCCCAAATCTGGAATCGGCCAACCTCTCCCAGATGCTGGTTTACTAAGACTCCTTCAAGAGTGCCAACTGCGACATAGGGGCGTCCGGAAAGATCCGGAGCCTTGCCGGCAGACGCGCTCAGGCAAGGTCGCAGTTCTGCGGTGCGGTCCTGATCCAGTAGACCGACGGCATCGGCCCGGCAACGGGTGCAATGGCGCATCTGGGGGAGATATTTGCCGGCTTCAGCCTGTATTGCGGCCATCCGGGCCGACGTCGGCTCCGGGATGTCGGCAAAAGGCGTGTCCGCATTGGGATAGAGAGGCATACAATTCAGGATGTCAACTCCCCGATCAGCCATGGCCTTGGCCACCTCTACTACGTGGGCTTCATTAATCCCGGGGATAACGATGGTATTGACTTTGACCACCAGATTCCGGGCCTTCAAGCCTTCAAGGACGGCCATCTGCCGTGCGAGGAGCAGTTTGGCCCCGGCCAGCCCCCGATAAATCACCTTGCCGTCCCGAACCCAACTATAGATCTGTCTGCCGATTTCCGGGTCCACGGCATTGACCGTGACCGACACATGCGAGACGCCGATGTCCGCCAGTTCATCCAGGAAGGGCGGCAGGCCCAGACCGTTGGTGGCCAGGCACAGAAGCAGATCGGGAAATTGCCGTCGAATGCGCCGCAGGGTCTCCAAGGTTTCCCGGGGATTGGCAAAGGGGTCGCCCGGCCCGGCAATGCCGGCCACGGTGATCCGGGGTTCGGCCTGCAAGACCTGCCGAACGTAGTCCTCGGCTTGGGGCGGGGTGAGGACGGTGCTGGTAACGCCGGGCCGACTCTCGTTGACACAGTCATACTTGCGGTTGCAGTAGTTGCACATGATATTGCACCTGGGCGCCACCGGCAGGTGCATACGGCCGCACCAGCCCTTCACTGCAACATTAAAACAGGGATGACGCTTGATATCTAACATGGTTTATTCCTTAAGGTTCGAGTTCCCTTAAATACAGGGAAGAGGGATAAGGGAAGAGGGAATAGTAAAAAATCCTTTTCCCTTTTCCCTATAAATAGCCGTAGCCTACCGGAGAATCCTCCTGTTTTTTGGCCAGGATAGCATTAATGATCCGATCCAGCAGTTGTTGCGCCCCTCGGTACCCCAAGTGCAGTATACGGTGACCGCCGAAACGGTCATGGATGGGGAAGCCGACCCGAATCAATGGGATCTTCCAGCGCCTGGCCAGGTGATAGCCCTTGCTGTGGCCTACGATCAGGTCCGGGGCCAGGCTCCCGGCTTCCTGGGCAATATCGTAAAAATCCACCCCTCCCCGGATTTGGGGCGGATTCGGCAGCAGGTCCGCGGTGACCGCAGTTATGGCTTCTTTTAGGTAGCCGCTGTCGCCCCCCGAGGCACATAGGACTGGATGAATCCCGATTTCAGCCAGAAAGGCGGTCAGACCCACCACCAGGTCTTCTTCGCCATAGACCACGGCCCGTTTACCGAAGACATACTTATGGCCATCTACGAGGGCATCTAACAGACGTCCCCGTTCCAGAACATGCTTTATCGGGGTCGGGCGACCGGCTAGAACCTCCAGCAGACCGAAATAAAAGTCGGTTTCCCGCAGGCCGATCGGTTGACCTACCTGGTAGAGTGTACCCCCACCGCGGGTTTCCAGAAGTTTTCCGGCGGTATCCTGGTTTTTGAGAGTAGCGCCGAACTCCAGAGTGGCCTGGGAGCCGCTCATAATCTTGATGTCTGCCAACGGAGTACCACCTGCAGGAATCCTGGCATACGTTGCTAGGATGGGGCCGTCCAAGGTTTCGGAAATATCAGGCAAAATTATGGCCGTTAGGCCGAAGTCAGTCATAATTTCTTTGATATGGCGGATATCGGCAGGGGACCCGAAACCGGGAAGCAGGTTCACGGAGGCGGTCCGTTCGGCGGGTTCGGCCAACCGGTCTATTAGGGCCCGTACAGCCTGGTGAAATCCTTCCATGTGAGTGCCATGATAGCTGGGCGAGGAGACGGTAACAATCAGGGGCATTGCTGCTTCATGGCCGTTGCCGCCGTGTTCTTCCTGGAACTCTTTGACGAACATAGGCACATTATCGCCGATGGTTTCGGTGAGGCAGGTGGTGGCCACCCCGATGAGTTGCGGGCCATATTTGCTCATGACGTTCTGCAAACCCTGTTTCAAGTTTTGACTGCCGCCGTAAATGGCATGTTTTTCCCCCAAAGACGAAGAGGCGATATCCACGGGTTCCCGGAAATGACTGATGATATACCGCCGCATGTAGGTGGCGCAGCCCTGGGAGCCATGCAGGAAGGGAACAGTGTTTTCCACTCCCCGAAATGCCAGACAGGCACCCAGGGGGGTGCAGAGTTTGCAGGCGTTGGTAGTGGAGACATAGGGGGCTGACTTCGGCCTGGCCAACTTCAGACTAGTTTTACGAGCTGGATTCATGGTATCTCACCCTGATCCTGACCCCCTTCCCTTGAAGGAAAAGGGGAGAAGAAAGGTTGGAACGCCTGCCAGAGAAACCCTCGATATTTTTTGCTTAGCGAGCATTGTGCTAGAGGTGTCGGTTCAATGGCTTGCCGATCGCCGGGGGAGAAAGCGCCAGACCGGACTCATGACGGTATTGTAGACTTCCCGGGCAAAGTAGAGCATGCCGATGAAACCCTCCAGGGGTTCTTTGCGTTCATGGTTGTGATCGCAGAAACCTACTCCGAGCTTATAGGCGATGGGACGTTCCTTGACGCCGCCGACGAAAATATCTACCTTTTTTTCTTTTAGGAAGCTGGTGAGCTCCAGGGGGTTGGAGTCATCCACGATGATGGTGCCATCGTCGGTTATTTCTTCCAATTCCCGATAATCCTCTTCGGTCCCGGTCTGCGACCCAACCAGGACCACCTGCATACCCAACAGCCGAAAGGCTTTGACCAAAGAAAAGGCCTTGAAGGCGCCGCCCACATAAATAGCGGCCTTTTTGCCGGACAGGGCCTTTCGATATTTCTGCAATTGGGGGTAGAGAGAGATTAATTCCTCCCGGACCACTTCCCGGGTACGGGTCATGATTCCCGGTTCCTTGAAAAACCGGGCCACGTTATAGAGAGATTCGGCCATATCTTCCACCCCGAAGTAGGACACCCGGATAAAGGGGATACCATATTTTTGCTGCATCATCTTGGCCAGGTCCATGGTGGCTCCGGAACACTGGACAACATTCAAGGCCGCGCCGTGGGCCCGTTGGAGATCCCCAACTCGCCCATCTCCGGTGATATTGGCGACCACTTCCAGACCCATGCGCTTGAAATAATCCCGGATAATCCAGATTTCACCGGCCAGATTGAAGTCTCCCAAGATGTTGAGACTGTGGGGGGAGATGCCCTCGGTACTGCCCGTACCCACCAGTCTGAAGATAGCCTGACAGGCGGCGTGGTAGCCGGCCCGTTTGTTGCCCTTGAAGCCTTCGGATTGTACCGGTATAACCGGTAGGCCCTTTTCCCGGCTGACCTTTTTACAGATGCCCTCCAGGTCGTCCCCGATAATCCCGACAATGCAGGTAGAGTAGACAAAGGCGGCTTCCGGATGATGCCGGTCGATGAGTTCCACCAGGGCTCGATAAAGCTTCTTTTCCCCGCCGAAGATGACGTCGGTTTCCTGAAGATCGGTGGAAAAGCTGAGCCGATGCAGTTCGGGACCCGAGGACAGCGCCCCCCGGATGTCCCAGGTATAGGCGGCGCAACCGATGGGACCGTGAACCAGATGCAGCGCGTCGGCAATGGGATAAAGCACTACCCGCGATCCACAGAAGACACAGGCCCGCTGACTGACGGCACCGGCCAGGCTTTCTCGGTTGCAGGCCATTCGAAAGGGCTGTTCCCCCACGCGGTGAATCTGATCGGCCCTTTCGGAAAAGATTGCAGGTTCCATAATTATCCTCCCAGCTTGAGTTCTGAGTGCTGAGTTAAAAACATTGATTTCTTGCAGCGAAAGATTTGTGGGTGATTACTACCCACTGTGGCCTTAAACCGGTTTCATTTTGGAGAGCGGTGTCCACCCTGTTCATTTTTTCGAACTTTGAACCTAGATCATCATGTTCTGAGGAACACAACGAAGCATGGAAACCGAACCGTGGCGGTTGTTGACAATAATGTTTTTTTCTGCTCACCGGCCGCTGCCCACTGTTTTCATATCAAGCGAGAAGATAATTCTGCGCTGCACCACCATTTTCCAGGGCATCAAGAATGGCGTCGACGGCGCCCTCTCCATCTACTCCGGCATACCAATAGCCGTTGGGATACACCACCACAACAGGACCTTTATCACAAAGCTTAAGACAGCCGGTGGTTGATACCATGACGTTGTTCATGCCCCGGTCGGCCAGCTCAGACTCCAGATAGCTCAACAGCTCTTGAGCATTTTTGCGGATGCACTTGCCCTTCGGCTCCAAGCCGCGAAAACTCATGCAGACGAATATATGATATTCCGGTTTTTCCATAGTTATGGACCCCTTGTTTTCAGCCCCCATCCCAGCCCATTTCCTTGGAAGGGGGGGAGGAAAGATGCAAAAGTTGTACTGTTGTGAGGAGACAGGCGGCCTGTTCCGCCATTCATTACATTACCAGTTCAAAGCTTTCCTCCGGCGCGTCCCGGTCCTGGCGGTCCAGGAGGGCGTCCAGGATTTTTTCCAAAAGACGCAAACCACCCCGGTATCCTATGGTGGGAAAATAGATGTGGCCAATGCGGTCCAGGATCGGAAAGCCGAAGCGTACCAGGGGAATATCCTCATCCCGGGCGATATACTTCATATAGGTGTTGCCGATGAGCAGGTCCACGGGTTCGTTCTTAATCCACTGGTGCAACAGGAACAGGTCGCCGGTAGCCTTGACGTTCACCGGATGGGGGACCTCTTTGGTAATCTCCTTGATCCGAGACTCGAACTTTTTCCCGGGCGTACCGGTGACAATATGGATAGGCCACATATCCACCGAGACCAGAAATTCCGTCAGCGATATCAACTGATCCGGGTCCCCGGCCAGGGCTGCTGTGCGGCCGAAGAAGTATTGGTGCATGTCGGTCATGACGTCCAGGAGCCGTCCCCGCTCGATGTTCAGGGAGTCGGGGACGGAGACCCCGGCGATCTGTCGCAAGGTGTCGATGAACCGGTCTGTGGCCATGAGACCGATAGGCAGGTCCAGGATTTCACATGGTACCTTACATTTAGCATCCAAAGTTCGAGCGGCTAATCCGGAAGCCAATCGACCCAGGGCGACGGTTCCCATGCTGCCGCCGGTGCGGATCAGATCCGCTACGGTAACGCCGCCGGCGGGAAACATGGCATAGCGCCCGGTCTGGGGACCGTTAAGCACATTGGATGTATCCGGAAACATGATAGTGGATATCCCCATATCGCTGGCGATCCGTTTGATCTCCTCCATGTCAGCCGGTTCCACATAACCGGGGATAATATTAATCCGGTTTTCCTTGCGGCCGTCAGCGGCGGCAAAATAATCAACCATGCCCTTGACCATGTTGGCAAAGCCGGTGACATGTGAGCCCACGTAGCTCGGGGTGTTGGCATGGATGACATATTTCCCTTTGGGGATCTTATTCTCTTCCCTGGCCTTGGCAATGATCTGGGTAATATCATCTCCAATGGTCTCCGACAGGCAGGTGGTGTGCACTGCGATGACCTCTGGTTCATAAATGGCGAAAATATTGTTGATGGCCTGAAGCAGATTGGCCTGCCCCCCAAACACCGAGGAGCCTTCGGTAAAAGAACTGGTTCCCGCCATTACCGGCTCCTTATAGTGCCGGGTCAGGGTGCTGCGGTGGTAGGCGCAGCATCCCTGGGAACCGTGACTATGCGGCAGGCAACGGTTAATTCCCAAAGCGGCGTACATGGCTCCGATGGGCTGGCAGGTCTTGGCCGGATTAATGGTCAAAGCCGTCCGCTCGGCAACTGTATCTGGGGTATGTCTCAATAACATGGCGCTATCCTTACGTCTGATACTCAGATTGTTGTCCGGGCCACTCCTCACCCAGACCCTCTCCCCGTATGGGGGAAAAGGGAAAAAATAATCGAAAAACCTTCGGTGTTCGATATAACCGGTTAAAATCAGGATCCGGGTTACCCAAGACCGGGAACCGGGTTATTCCCACACATATGTAGCGGCCAATTCCGGGTGCTCCTGCCAGGGGGCCTTCAGATATTTCCAGACCTTGCTGTTGACCATCCGATCGATCTCCCGGTAGAAGTTGATGGCTCCTTTGAACGCGGCGTACGGTCCGCCAGTGTCATAGCTGTGAAGCTGTTTCATGGGAGTGCCGCTTTTTTGAATGGCGTACTTTTCTTTAATACCGGCACAGACAATATCCGGCCGGAAGATTTCGATGAGCTTCTCGGTCTCGAACTGGCTGATATCGTCGATAACCAGAGTGCCATTGGGCATTTCGGCCATCATACCGTCGTAGTCCTTGAGTCTGAGGCCGGTTTTTTCCAGACGGTCTATCTGTTCCGGACTTATCCGGACCTTGTAGCGGTTGGGGTCCGGTTCCACGTGCAGTTCCTCAATATTGCGGCTGTCGGCATCCACCTTGATATTGGGCAGCACCCGCCGGCCTTCATAATCGTCTCGGTGGGCGAATTCATAGCCGGCGCTGACAATCTCCATGCCGATCTCCCGGAAGAGCTCCTGGTAATGGTGCGCCCGGGAGCCGCCTACGAAGAGCATGGCGCGTTTACCGGCGCACCTGGTCTTGACCTCGGCCCGTACCTCCTCGACTGCGGGCATTTCCCGGGCAATGACTTCCTCTACCCGGGCCGCCAATTCAGCATCTTCGAAGTATGCGGCAATCTTCCTGAGAGACTTGGCAGTAGCCGACGCCCCGATAAAGTTGATCTTGATCCAGGGAATGCCGAACTTGGTCTCCATCATTTCGGCCACATAGTTGATAGAACGGTGACACATAATGAGATTGAGGTCGGCGGTGTGAGAGTTGGTAAAATAATCATAGCTGGAGTTACCGCTGAATGTGGAGATAAGCGTCAGGCCGCAGTCCTTGAAGAGACGCTCGATCTCAAAGGCGTCGCCGCCGATGTTGTACTCCCCCAGAAGATTAATCTTGAATTTGCCTTCCGACACCGTATCGTCCAGACCCACCACGTGGGTGAAGATGCCATTATTGGCGATGTGGTGGCCGGCAGACTGGCTGACGCCCTTGTAGCCCTCGCAACTGAAGGCGAAGACGTTGATCCCGAGTTTTTCTTTCATCTCCCGGGCCACGGCATGCACATCGTCGCCGATCAGACCTACCGGGCAGGTGGAGAAGATGGCAATGGCCTTGGGTTTCAAGATGTCATAGGCCTCCTGGATGGCCTGGCGCAGCTTCTTCTCGCCTCCGAAAATGATCTGCTCATCCTGCATGTCGGTGGAGAAGCAGTAGGTCATAAAGTTGTGATCGGTGGGGCCGTTCGGCTTGGTCTGATTCCGGCGGGTGAGCCAGGAATAGAAGCCGCAGCCTATGGGACCGTGGGTGATGTTAACGATGTCTCGGGTTGGACCCAAAACCACACCCTTGCAACCGGCGTAGGTACAGCCCCGCTGGGTGATAATTCCAGGAATGGTCCTGACGTTAGACTGAATCTCCGGAACCGAGCAGTCTGGTCCCACCTCGTTGATGATGATCTGCCTGGCCCGTTTGCGCGCCACTTTGGTGGGATACCTTTCCAGCAACTCTTTTTTTACTGCCATCGGCTGGAGGGCGGACGGTTTAGGGCTTATAGTATCCAGAACTTCGGACATGGATTATTCTCCTCAAGAGAGAAATCGAGATTTATCAGACTTCATCCAAAACCTGGTCGCCGGACTCGCCGGTACGCACCCGGACAGCATCCCGGACCGGCATGACAAATATCTTGCCATCCCCGGATTTGCCGGATCGATTTACCTTAATGATCGTGTTCACGGTTTTCTGCACCAGCCGGTCCGGCACGACCACGAAGAAGACCCTCTTGGGGACCAGACGCTGAGTCTGTCCCAGTTGGACCACGGCTTCTTCATAGCCCTTTTCGGCGCCTTCCAGCAGGGTTAAATCAACCAGGCCTTTACCCCGTCCGAGGGCGTCCCGGGCGGTGATGGAAGAGATGCCGGCCTCGGCCAGGGCCTTTTTGGTCTGGTTCATCATATTGATGCGTACTATGGCCATGATCTCTTTCATGGCTGTACCTCTTCGATTTCCCCGGAAGCGGATTCCTTGATGCCCGAGCTGATGGTGTATACCTCTTCTACCGGAGAGACGAAGATTTTGCCGTCGCCGTAGGCGCCTTTGTCGCCGGTGCGGGCGGCCTTGAGGACGGTCTTGATGACAAAATCCTTGTCCTGATCCTTTACCACTGTCAACAGCAGTTCCTTGGGGATTTCGTCATAAGTGACCTCTCCGATCTTCAGTCCCCGCTGCTTACCCCGACCCACTACTGACATTTTGGTTACCGCAGGGAACCCGGCTTCCATTAAGGCGGCCAGGACGGCATCCACTTTTTCGGGCCGTACGACTGATCTAATCATAATCATTATACTTTCTCCAAATTGTGTCGGTCTTTGCCAAAATAAAGGGCTACATTGCCCTTCGCCCTAATCCTCTTCCCAAGAGTGAGAGGGAATGGTAAGAGTATCATGACAGCATGTTTTCCCAGGACATTTTCCTTTTGATCAACCGGCCAGCCCGTATTCGATAAGCAAGCTTTCCAATTCGTCAGTACTCATGGGTTTGGGGATGACGTGCATGGTATTAGCCTCAATTTTTTTGGCCAAAGTCCGGTATTCATCAGCCTGAGGATGGCCGGAATCATAATCGATGACAGTTTTCCGATGAATTTCGGCCCGCTGCACGATGTTGTCCCGAGGAATGAAGTGAATCATTTGGGTGCCTAGTTTGACAGCCAAAGCCTGGATCATTTCTTCTTCGTTTTCCACCTTCCGACTGTTGCAGATCAGGCCTCCCAAACGTACCCCGCCGGCCTCGGCGAACTTGACAATACCTTTGCAGATGTTGTTAGCCGCGTACATGGCCATCATCTCACCCGAGACGACGATGTAAATCTCCTTGGCCTTGCCTTCGCGGATGGGCATAGCGAAACCACCGCAGACCACATCGCCCAAGACGTCGTAGAAGGCGTAATCCAACTTTTCACTATCGGCATAAGCGCCCAACTGCTCCAAGAGATTAATAGAAGTAATGATCCCGCGGCCGGCGCAACCCACACCGGGTTCCGGCCCGCCCGATTCGACACAAATGATTCCAGAGAAACCAAGACGGCGGATATCCTCCAGATCAACGTCTTCGCCCTCCTCTCTGAGGGTGTCCAGAACACTTCTCTGGGCTAGTCCCCCCAAAAGGAGGCGGGTGGAGTCGGCCTTGGGATCACAACCCACAACCATGACTTTGCGGCCCATTTCGGCCAACCCGGCAACTGTATTCTGAGTGGTGGTGGACTTGCCGATGCCGCCCTTGCCGTAAATGGCGATCTTACGCATGCTGGTCTCCTTCCGAAAAGCTTTGTCATACTTTTTCTGCAAAACGGGGGCCAACCTCATTATAAAATTAAATAGAATGATATATTAATGGGTTATAGATGTTCCAGGTTGCGGTCGGGAATTATGTAGTATACATATATGTCATTATATAATACATAAATGTTGTATTGTATGATATCCGACGCCAGGATAGGATGATTCAGGGAGTAGCAGAGGGCAAGGATGACGGGGGTAAAAGTGAAAGATGTTCAGAAGGGTTTATGAACTAAGTTGATTCAAGACAGAAGGTGGGAGGCGCCGCCCTTTTCCGCCCTCCGGTTTTTGGTTTGGTCTCAGGAAAAATCATCTTCTCCGAAGTTTTTTACGGTAACTTAAGCACCAGAGCCATCAGGGACATGAGTCATTTCCGTCTATTCGTTGTTCAAACAAAATGCCAGGGGGACCGCAACGGTCAACTTCTGGCGCTTCAGGTCGACGGGGATGGGGGGGAACCGTCCGACCCGGCGGACGGTGTTCCGGGCGGCTTCGTCCAAGAGGTCATGACCCGAGGAGCGGCTCACCTGTGATGCATCGACCTGGCCGCCAGAGGCGATAGTAAACATTACCACTACCATCCCCTGGATATTGCGGCGGCGGGCCATCAGGGGATATTCTTTTTGTTTCTCCAGGAGCCGCCGGATTTCCCGCAGATAGCCCTGGAGGGCGGAACCGGGTCCGGAACCGGGTCCGGAGCCTCGTCCACGGCCAGGTCCAACTCCGCCGCCGGCCCCGGTTCCTCGGCCTCCCTGGCCAGATACCGAGCTGCCAACGGCGGCGCCGGAACTGCCAGCCTGGCAGGCGGCGACGGTGGCAGGCGATGATTTGCCCCTGGTTATGGCAGGAGGCGATGCCGGGGTAGGGATCACCGGCGCCATGGTGGGTTCCGGTGGCGGTGGAGCCAGTCTGGTTTTGAGCACCGTTTTAGGCTTGACCTGAGGCCTGGCCGGGGGACATACCGGTGAGGGCTTCGGAGGAACCGCCTCGGGCCGGGTGGCGGCCGCCGGCCGGCCGCCGCCGCCCCCCTTGGGCCCCGGCACCAGGGCAATGGCTTCCACCGGCACCACCACGCACTTTTTGGCAGGGTGGCTCATAAAAGACGTCAGCATCCCGGCAACGAGCAGGCCGTGCACCAATAGAGAGCCTAGAATTGCCCAGGTCCAGTTATCCTTGGTTTTCCAGGTGCTTATCCATTCCTGATAATGACATTCCATAATCTACTTCTGCTCCACCTCGATGCCGATGCGTTCCACCTTCAGACCGCGTAGACGGTCGATCACCTCTATGAGCCGACCATGGCGGTTGTCGGTATCTGCGGCGATAATGGCCTGAGGTTCTTTCCCCTGTTTTTGGGCCGTAAAGACCTTCTCAAAGTCGCCATCCTGCGCCAGCTTGACTCCATTGATGGCAATACTGCCCTCCCGGTCGATGCTGATAATAATGGGAACGCCCTCCAGCCTGTCGGCCTGGGTGGCCTTGGGCAGAGCGATGGCAAAGGTGCGGGGCATCATCACCGTGGCCGTCAGGAGAAAGATGATGAGGATGACCAGAACAATATCCACAAAGGGGGTCATATTTATTTCGGTGAGGGGGCCGCGCATATCGGCTTTCATACCAATCTCCCGGCTTTTCGGAAGGACTTGAAATATTCCGTATCCGGAATGGAAATCCCGGCGGTTCCGGCTTCTTCGTCCAGGCGGGCCAGGAGAAGCTGCTCCAGAATCCGGGAGCGCTCCTGCACCACTTGGAGGCGGCGATGAAAGAAGTTGTATAACACCACCGCCGGGATGGCCACCAGGAGACCTACGGCGGTGGCGACCAGGGCCTCGGCGATGCCCGCCATAACCGCCGGGCCGCCGCCGCCTTCGGCCAGGGCTAAGTCTTTGAAGGCGTGGATGATCCCTAAGACAGTGCCGAACAGACCGATGAAGGGTGCATTGGCTCCCAAGGTTCCCAGAAAACCTAGTCTCTTCCCTAGATAAAGTTCCACCCGCAGCCGCTCCCCTTCCATGATATGTTGGACTTTCTCCTTGCTCCGGGAAATTTCCCGGAGGGCGGCTAACAGCATCCGGGCTTCCAGACCGGATTCCTGCTCACACCGGGAAATGATTTGTGGCCAGTCTCCTTGCTGCAGGAATGGTTCAATCTCGGCCACAAACCGGTCCAGGTTGAAGCGGTAACGATAAAAGGTCAAAGCCTTGTCGATGGCGATCGCCAACGAAACGACACTTAACCCTAACAGCAGCCATAGCACGCCGGTGCTGCCGCCGACCGTCAGGTTAAGCATGCTTTTCGTTAAATCCATCTTGATCTCCTAACAATGAAAATGCCGCGAAGTCATGATCTTTCTGGAGCCACCCGAACATTATTGGTTATCTTCTTCTCAGGTCGCCCTTCTTTCTCCAGCCTGCCCTGATGAGCAACAGGAAGACTATGAAACCCGCAATGAACAGATAGGGGATGGGGGTAGCTGAAAACCCGCCTCGGTTCACCTCTTCCACTTCGAGTCCCTCAACTTTTTGACTCTTGGCGTCAGGAGAGGCTTGAGAAGGCTTCGCCTGGGAATCTGCCGGCGGAGTCTTATCATCCGGAGACTTTTGAGCACCCTTAGCCTGGGAATCTGCGGACGGACTGGTAACATTCGGAGAAGCCTGCGAGTTCAAGGCCTTTGAAGGCTGCTGGATATTTTTTACCGCATCCAGGGCCTGCTTAAATTCTTTTGCCTTGGTTTCCATCCCGGGCACGGACATCAGCACTGCGGAGGTGAAGTCGGACAGCATAGGATTATTGCAGGTGTGTTCGCAACAGGCCATGCCCACTTCTTTGGCGCTCTCGGCATACTCCTTGGACAGGGTATCAATGACCTTCTGATCCGGCTGCCAGTATCCCTTCCGCACCGTCTCCAGCATCCGGGCCACCAGGGATTGATAGGCCCACATATTCTGGGCGTCCTTGAACATCTTTTTGATATCCAGGCCGTTTTTATCCAGGACATAGGTCTCATACATCTCATTCCATTTGGCCGCGTCCACCGCCTCGGGCACCGTCACCTGCCAGCCCCAGAGATTCTCGATGACCTTATCGACGAACCGGGCCCCGGCATAGCCCTCTTTCATCATCGCCTTGATCCATTTGGGATTGAGGTATCGTGACCGCATCTCCGTGCCCATCACTTTTTCCAGGGTCTCCTGTTTGGGACTCACCGGATTGGACATGTTGGTGACATAGGTCTCCGGGGTCTTGCCATCAAGGGCTCGAATAGTCATGGCCATGCCGCCGAGCTCTCCGTAGAAATCATCGCTGTCCAGGGTGCAAATCAGGTTGCTGGACCGGCTGTGCACCGCCATCTTGGTACCGGACAGGGCGGATTTAAACAGGGTCAGGCTGATATCCTCGGCCTTCCGGGTATTCTTATCCAGGTTCTCAATTTTGTCCCCCCAAAACCCTTGCCCATATACATGGCTCATCTGTCTAAGATAGATGTCCGCCAGTTGTTCGTCCTTGTCCCAGGAGTTGGATTGGACAATGGCCTTATCCAGATTGGTCCCGTAAGCGCCGGGAGGGGTGGTGAAGAGCCTCACTGCGGCCAGCCTTTCTGCCAGCTCCAGGGCAACGCCTTTCTCCAGGAGCATCTGCCGGGTGCGCCTGATATTGTCCCGGAGCAGGTTGTCAGCTTCATCTTGCTGTTTGGCCAAAGTCACTGCTTGATCAAGCAGGTCCATGAGATTGGGGAAAACGTCCCGGTAAAGCCCGGACGGCGCCATGGTGACATCGATCCGGGGCCGGCCCAGCTCCTTTCTGGGTATGGCTTCCACCCCGACAACCCGGCCCCGCTCATCCCACTTGGGCTTAATCCCCAGGAGATACATAATCTGGGACTCCATCACCCCTTCATGCCGGATGGTTTCCGTAGCCCAGAGGACAAAGGAGAGTTTGTCCGGGTATTGTCCGTGTCTGGCCTGGTAGCCATCGATCAACTCCCGAGCTAGTTTGGCCCCCATCTCATATATCTTTGGCGAAGGAAGCCGGGTGGGGTCAAAAGAATAAAAATTTTTCCCCGTGGGCAACGAATCGGGATTTCTGATCGGGTCGTTCCCCTGGGCGGCCGGGATGTATTGGCCCGAGAGGGCCGCGGTAAAGGCATCCATCTCACTGGGGCCGGAGCGGTTTATCCGGTCCTCCAAGTCTGCCAGCTTCTTTTTTCTTTCCTCTTCGGTTAACCCTTTCTCAATGGAAAGAATCGCCTCCGCTGTACTTTTGCGATATCTCTCCTCCGGTGATTTTCCTAAGGTATGCAACCCCATGGGGGTCTGTTTTTCCGCAATATCTTTAAGGTAATGTTCCACCTCTTCTATCTCGTCCTCGGTCTTGATCTCCGTCAGCTTGAGGTCGGTGAGCAACCCCATCTTTTTGGCCAGTTCGTTAATCTCTTTGAGCTTGGTACCAGCCAAGGGGGGGCTCTTTTCCTTGGCAACCCCGTAATCGCTGAAAAGGCTGGCAAGTTCCTTCAGCTCTTTATTCAACCCGGCTTTATCAAAAGGCGGGGTCATATAGTCGATGATTACCGCCATGCCCCGGCGCTTGGCCTGGAGTCCTTCCCCCACATTATCGACGATGTAGGGATAGATATTGGGCAGGTCCTGGATCAAAAGCTCCGGCGGGTCTTCTCGGGTGAACCCTACTTCTTTTCCCGGCAGCCACTCATGGGTGCCGTGTGTGCCGATGTGGGCTACGGCATCGGCCTGAAAGCCGTGTTTCAGCCAGAGATAAAAGGCGACATATTGATGATGAGGAGGGATAGTGACGTCATGAAAAACTTTTTTAATATCCTGTTCCCAGCCACGGGCCGGTTGGGGGGTGAACAGGAGGTTGCCGTATCGCACCGCAGGTATGACCAGATATTGCTTACCGTCCGTATCCTTCCAAATCATAATGTTGCTCTGCTCCACCGGACCCCAGCTTTTTATCATGGAATTTTGCAGGCTTTCGGGCAACTGGGCGAACCATTTTTTATAAATCGCCAAGGGAATCAGCACCGGTCCCCGGCTACTACCCTCCTGGGGTTTTCCGGGAAAGACCGTTTTCCCCCCCGCCTTCACCAGTTTATCGATCTCTGCCGGGGCCCAGTTGCTGATATTCCGGCCATAATCTTGGATTTCCTGAAAAAGTTCCTCCTTGCGAAGCTCTTTCTCCTGCTTTCCTGAACCCGGCCCCCCGAGATCATAGCCTTCCGACTTAAGCCGGAGGAGTATTTCCCATAGACTCTCGGGCAGCACATTGAGGTAGGAGGCCCCGATGTTCTGTTTACCCGGCGGATAGTTGTAATAGACCAGGGCAATCTTCTTATCCTTATTGGGTTTATCCTGAAGATTAACCCAGGCCTTCACTCGGGCGGTAAGCCGTTCTATCCGATCCGGTATCGGTTCTTCCTCGATATACTCGAACCCCGTAGCTTTATCTATCCTTCTCTCCTTGGAGGCGATAATCGTCGGCTGAATCATCCCAACTATCTCCGGAGTGGCTATCTGGAAGGATCTGGAAAAAATATCCAGGCCCGCGGGAGACTTTTCCCACTCCTTCCTTGATTGGCCCAGAAGTGATATGGCATTGACCACGGGGACATTGAGCCGGCTCAAAAGCGGGATCGTGGCTTCAGGCTTTACCCCCCAGCCGTGCTTTATCCCGAGGGCAATAACCAGCCGCACCCGGCTGCGGTCGTTACCCTGACCTCCTTCCTTTCCGGAGTCAGGGCCGTTAACGGAATCGATCTCCCGGCAGAAGAATTTTTCTACGGCCTCTGCCAGCGACCCGTAAACCGGCAAGACATTGAAACCCGCGCCTTCCAGGTTGCGGATGACGGCGTCAAGGTGCTTGTTCTCTCCTGAGCCAATGTTATATTTAGAAAAATGTACCCCTATCCAGGGATTGCCGGCTCGATACGCGGTATAAGCCTTTTTATATTCCTCAAAGTCCCTGAAAATCTTCCTGGTTTTGGAGTCATAGATGCCCAGGTGGGGATATTCTATCGGCGGATTAAAGGAAACATTAAATGAGCAGTCCTTCTTGAGGGCATAAAGAATCATGTTCTTCATATTTTCCAGGCCGCCTTCGCTAAAGTAATTCAGCATTTGCTTATCGACCTTGATGCCCATCTCCTCGTGTTCGTCATAATAAGAACCGCTTACACAATAGACCTTGGCCCCCTTTTTAATCGCCATTTCCAGCTCGGGTTTTACTGCCTTGACCAGGTCGGCACCTTTGAGCATGATGAATATTAATTTCGACTCGCTCACAGGGGTCAGGTCGTTTTTCCGGGTGCCGGTCCGGAGGCTGGGATAGATATGAAATTCCACCTGTTGCTTTAAATTGGGATAGTCTAGATAGATGGCCTTCACCGCTTCAATGCTGGTCTTGGTCGGCGCATCGGTAAGCAGCAGGGTGACTTTTTGCTTAGCGGCATAAGCCGGTCCCGAGGAACAGAACAGCCAACCCAGCATACATCCCAGAAAAAAGATTACTTTGGTGTGTAGCCCAGGATTTCTGCCCTCTACAGCCTTTTCATTCCGGCACATACACCACTCTCCCGTCTTTGAGCTGATAGGCCGTTCCCAGACGGACGCCTTCGCCGCTCAACTTCTTATCCGTCACCTTTTTAACCTTGATTTCCTTGCCGCTTTTGGTGATGATCTCCATCTGGCCGTCGGCGTTCTTTTTGGTGATGGTCATTTCTGACTTGGGATTCATCATATCCAGCATGTTATACGCCATGAACAGGGCGATCATCATGCTGACGATAAAGGCCACGCTGGCGTCAAAGAGGTTGGCCACGCCGGAAATGGGGTCTTCCAGGGGTTCGTCGTATCTGTCAAACCGTCGCTGTCTTTTTAAGAGGCTCATTATCCCCCTCCCCCTTGTCCTCCGTCCTCGGGCCTTTTCCCTTCCTGAGGCGCATTTCCGTCAGATATTCCATCTCGCGCATGTCTGCCCGAACCCATTTTTCCCGCACCAGGGACATCAGATAGGCGGCCACGCCGCAGGCCAGACCCACCACCGTGGCGGTAAAAGCGGTAACCATGCTCCCCGCCATTTTCGGCATATCTCCCTGGGCCAGGGCCGCCAGGGAGATGCCCATGGGGATCAAAGTTCCCATCAAGCCCACGGCCGGGCCCACCCGGATGGCAAACCTGATCTTATCCAGGCCTTTAATCAGCTCCAGTTCAGCCTCCTGGAGCCGCTTCTCCAGCTCCAGATCAAGATTCGCTGACCGGGTTATCAATTGGGGATCAAGCATTCTGCGATACTGCTGCAAGCTCCTCGACCCGCCCTGCCTGCGGTCCAGATATTCCCGCAAGAAGCTGCCGAAGGAAATCACGATCCAGAAGGTAAGGAGGATAAGACCCACTACCACCGGATAAAACAAGGCCGAAGATATGACATAGAGAAATGTTTCCAGACCAGCCATGATGTTCATCAACCAACCTCACTTCTATTATAAGTAAAGAAACTAACCAATATTGCCCCCAATAGGAGCAGAAATACCCCGAGGTGGTCGCTCAGAGCAATATTACCACCTTCGGTAGCAAAAGATTGGTAGATATTCTTGGCCCCCTCAATATGGGCTGGAAGAAATAGTGAAGTCAGGAAATAAAGACCGATCACTATCATGCTGAAGCCGAGACTAATCCCTTTATTTAAGAAGGTTGAATTCAGAGTAAAAAGCCTTACAAAAAAATAGGTCAGGAGCGAGAGAATGGTAAATACTGCTCCCAACCCAAATCCCACCAGCCAAGGGGGTAGTTTAATAACATTTAAGGCTGCCCAGGTGGAAAAGGTGATAGCCGTGAGGCAGACGGGGCAGGGGACGAGAAGAAACCATACCGAGTGCTGCGTAACTTGGGGTGAATATTCGCCTTTGGCGCCGTGGTGGATGGATTG
Source organism: Desulfobacca acetoxidans DSM 11109 (assembly GCF_000195295.1). Lineage (NCBI taxonomy): Bacteria > Pseudomonadati > Thermodesulfobacteriota > Desulfobaccia > Desulfobaccales > Desulfobaccaceae > Desulfobacca > Desulfobacca acetoxidans. The sequence goes on along the minus strand of NC_015388.1, from coordinate 420,508 downwards.
ACCATCGAGCGCCGAATTCTGACCCGTTAAATGGCGTATGACATAGATACCCCAGGCAATCATCCCCAAGGCCATGGCGGCATGGAGATAGGGTCCTTTTCTCACCACCGGCTCCAGGATTTTGATTAAGCTGCCGGAAAGAAGCGCGGCCAGGATAAAAATCCCCATATACAATAACAGGGTCAAAACTATTGCCTTCCATCTTATCCTGCCCAAAGCCAGGCCAAAGCCTACCTTCACCACAAAAATGCTCAGGCTGAAGAGCATCCCGCCCATCCACAAAATGATGTTTAAATCCATCTCTTGATCCTTCGCTCTGTCGAATTTTAGGGTTTGCCGACCCCCAGTAGTTTCGAAGATTGTTCCGGATGAAAGCCATTTTTTAACCTCACTTTCGCCTGAAGTGTCATCCTGAGCGCAGCGAAGCATCTCATATTCTCGAGTCGTTGAGATACCTTACTGCCGTTAGAATGCTAGAAAAGGAAGTTTATAAATGAATTCCAGCAGTTGTCCGAAGTCTTCCTTAATATTTCAAGGTTACCTGGGTCCAAAACGTCTGCCCAGGGGTGCGATAATAGGAATAGTATTCCCGGTTGAGCATATTATTCACGGAAAAGGAGACGTCCATATACTTCACCGGGGAGAAGATCACCTTGGAGTCCAGGGTGAAGTAGGGATCGTAAGAGCCGTAGACATTATTAACGACGTCGCTGTTGTTGTCCGTAGCATAAAGTTTGCTAACATAGCGACCCGAAAGATTGGCCTGGAACTTCCAGTAATTCGCTGTGACCCCAAAATTGAACATCTGCCGGGGTGTCATGGTGATCTTCTTGCCCACCGAGGCCTGATTATACGGGTTCTCATTGATCCGGGCGTCCACCAGGGTGGTATTGCCGAACACCTCCAGCCAGGAGCAGATTTTTTGGTTAATCTCCAGTTCCACCCCTCTGATAGTGGCTTTGGCGGCATTCTCGATGATCTGGGTCCTGCCGGTTGGGTCGGTGGGGTCGGTAACCCGGTAAATCAGGTCATCCACATAATTCTCGAAATAGGTGCTAGTAAAGACCGTACCCTCAAACGGTTTCAAGGTGGTGCCGATCTCCCAGGAGAGAGTGGTCTCGGGCTTGAGATCAGGATTGTTCTTGTACACATAGGTGGCGGATTGGTGGGCGCCGTATAATTCATAGATGTTGGGGGCCCGGAAGGAGGTGCCCACCGAGGCCCGCCAGGCCATCCACTGCCAGGGGCGATATAGAACCGCAAACTTGGGGCTGACTGCCACCTTGCTCCGGCTACCCAGGTCGATCACGGGAGTGCCGGCTGCTGCCATGTATCTCCCGCCATAGGTTTCCCACCAATCCAGACGCAGCCCCGCGACAGTATTGATCTTGGGATGCCAGGCGATTTCGTCCTGGAGGAATATACCGGTATTCCGGTCCCGCCCCCCCGACATTTTGGTCAAAATGCCCTCCATGTCCGGTTTCCGCCAATTGTCCAGGTTGTTTGTCTCACTGCTGGCGCTTCCGGTGTTGTACGAAATGCCGCCCACTAACTGATGTTTGTTGCCGATGGCCTGATCCACCTGCAACTCTGCCACCCAGTTCTGGCTGGGAAAGCTGACCTTGCTCCCCGGGCCGCCATAATAGGTAGTTTGGGGGCTAGAAGAATTGGGAGTGACGCCCCAGCTTTCCGGCATGTTTAGCAGACCGGCATGAAATTTGAGTTTGGTGGTCTCGGTGAGGCTGTGTTCGGAAGCAAGATTAAAGACTTGCGTGCGGTTTCGCACATTGCTGCTTAAGAAAGCCCCCTCTTGGAGGTTGCTGAATTTCGTATCTGTGCCGAACAGACCCACCGTACCGGTAACTACTTTGGCGCCGGTGGCCGTATTGGTGAGGTAGGAATTGAACAGGTCATAGCCGGTGTTGGAATAGCTCACCAGAGTGTTGAAGGTTACCTTATGGCCCTCAGCGATATCCCAGCTGGCCTTGCCGTTTAAGTTGTAATCACTCCAGTAATTATCGCCGTTATCCCCGATAATGTTCGTGGGGGAGCCGGTGGTCGTCGTGGTGGGACTCCATCCTAAGACGGTGGGGCTGGCTGCCCCACTGCTGGCCGTCTTTCGCACCAGATTGCTGGCATAACCCGCAGTGTAGCGATAGTTGAAGCCCCCTTGGATGCTCAGCTTATCCCAAAGGCGGTCTCCCGCGCCGAGATAGTAGGTCCAGGAATCATAGGTGCTGTAGCCGCCCTGGGCCAGGAACTCCAGTTTTTTGGGAGTCCTGGTAATGATATTGATGACCCCGCCCATGGCACTGCCGCCGTAAAGGGCGGAGAAGGGACCCCGGATCACTTCAATCCGCTCAATATACTCCACCGGCATGCTGTTCCAGGACACGGAATTGGAGTAACCGCTGGAGATATTCTGGCCATCCAGCAAGATCAGGGTGCGTTTCTGGCTTTCGGCTGGAAAACCCCGGAGATTTACACTCGCAGAGTGGGCATCCGTCCAGCCTTTGCTACGTTTTTGAAAAGTCCCGGGGATCTGAGCCAAGGCCTCGTCCACCGTCTGGATGTTCTGTTTTCTAATATCTTCCTTGGTAATCACCGTGATACTGGCCGGCACGTCATCGGGGTTGCGCGCTGTTTTGGTGGCCGTTACCACAATCTTCTCTACGTCTTCCACTTTATCCTTTTTAGCTGTAGCAGGAGTCGAAGTTTCCACCTCTTGGGTTTCTTCCGGTTCTATGACTTTTATCACTCCCTCGGATTCTTGAGCCTGGGTTTGGGACAGTATTCCCGAGATCAAAAATAGGAATGCCATGACTCCGGTTAACCAGAGCCGATGCCACATTCGCTCTCTCCTTTCATTTCGGCTTGCGTGTCGGCCCTGTTTATGGTACAAAAAAAAGAGCCGATCTTTTCGCATTAAGGATTGGTCGTAAGGAGGAGCGGCGACTCTTGGCGGGGTACCGCTCCTTCTCCTTTTTCTAGTTATTCAGGTTTCTCCTTCGCGCTCTTGGAGCCTTAATATTTTAGGGAAAGAAAAAACATTTACTCCAAGAACTGACCCAAAGATTGCCCCCCTTTTTACTTGATCCCCAGGAAAAGCTTCTATAACTCGGAGACAAAACCATATCCCAAAACAATGAACCTGGGAACAGAAGCCGGAAACTGATAACCGGCATCATTCTCGCGGGTATTTAAAAAGCGTAGACCATGGAAAGCAACGGGGTTATAGCTGCGTCGGCGTTTTTCCCTACCGCGTCGATGTTTAAACCGAGGGCCAGGGAGAATTTTTCGGTAGCCATGTATTCAATTCCCGGCATCACCGAAAGCAAGGCGCCTGGCGGCGTATTGGCTTTGTGCCCGATCAAACGTCCACTGTCCCAATAGCTGGTTAACTCCATGAGGGCTACCCATTTTTCGGTGATGGGATACTCGGCGGCCAGATTGAGGGTGACGAAATCCCGCGGGTTTTGCCGGCCATCGTCGGTGGTGTAATCAGTCCGCATGGTATACCAGAGGTTGCCATACACTATCAAGGGTTTGATATACTTGGACAGGTTCAACCCGGTGGTGAAGGCACAAGTACCCCCCCCAATTTCATCGGTACCGAGAAATCGGGGATTGAGGCGCTTGAAATGGCCGGTAGGGAAATCCATGGCGAATAAGGCGGTCAACGTCGGGCGGGTGTGGGTCTCCTCCAGCAAACAGTATTTAAAGGTCAGGTTGATGTCGCCGATGCCCCCGAAGTCGGCGTCACGTTCCCCACTGGGACCCGGTTCGTTGACGCTGCTGGCCCATTTGTGGGCATAGGGAATCACCACGAAGGCCTCGAGGTTGTTCCACAGACCATAGGTGAACTTCCAATCCATGGCGAAAGACGAAAAATCGCCTCCTGCCGACACCCGGCGCCAGCTCTGGGTTAAGCTGTCAGTTATGAAGCTCAGGCCGAAGGTAGGTTGGACAGCGAATTTGCCTTTCTCGATGGGAACGGCGGTGTCGGTGATGATGGGTCCGAAGGTAGCGGGGCATTCATCTCCTGCTGCCTCTTCCTTGCTCCCTTCCTCTTTGGCTGCTGCTCCCCCTTCTGGCTCAAAGCCTTCTCCACGCCCCCCAGATCTGGTTTCTCCTTCTGCCCTGGCAGATTCCGAAGCTATCCGGACCTCGTCTTCCGTGGCGCCAGCCGGGATGACTCCACCAACGTTCAGCCAACAGGCGCAAATCAAAGAAAACCAGATTAACCAAGTTCTTCCAAACAACATGTCATTTTCTCCTTTTTCTCCTCTTATTTTTTCTCTTGCAGCCCCTGTTTCGCGAGTGCGTCGTAAACGTCCAATTGATGGAGCGAGGACGTTACGGTGTCTGTCGATGACTCGAAATAGGGCGCAAAAAGGTCATAATCCAGGCGCAGCATCAGGTCGCCGCAGTCATGGCAGAGAGCCACATGGTCATCCAGCCCCCCTATGCGGATCTCCTCGACTTGACAACTGACACATTTGTAAAGATACGCGGGCATAGTTCCTCCCTGGTATGACACCGATAAAATCAAAGGATGGCCTATAATCGTTTTCCAACAGAGATCTTCAAGAATACGAGGTCACCCTGTCTTTTTGGCCTTCTCGCCGGTGCGGGAGCGGCAGGGGCAATTCTCGCAATTATTGCAGCAATGGCATATTTTCTCCGGCGGCGATCCTTGCAAAATCCACTTTTCAGGTTCGAGACCCAAAATCAGTTTTTTTTCGCTCACCAGTTGCCGCAGCCCTTCTTCCAGCCGGGTCAAAGTGTCAGCCGTCGAATTTTCCGCCCCCTGCAAATCCACCACAACTACTGGAAAGACCCGCAGCCCGGCCTGGGCTGCACCCAAAATCTGTTCTACCCCGCTCCCTGTCAGTTTGCCCAAAGGAGCCACCCGCAAATGGCTATCCAACGCCTGCAGATATAACCTGAATTCATGTGACATGTTTTACCTCGCCTCTATGACGATATGCTATTTATATCAATCGTTAATTTCAATCCCTCGCCTCAGTCCCTTATTGGAGCAATATCTCGCCCTGTACTTCGCTTTGGAACATTTCTTGTTCCACCATATTCGTCAAGGCCTGCTTTAGAGCTCCCAGACCCGGCTTGGCTAACATGACACACGGCTTATTGAGTCTTTTGCACAGCTTCTTGACGCATAAGCAGGCGTTATGGCTACTCATTCCTACCGGACAGATGACGACATGGGCTTTCTTGACCATACTCATAAGGCAGGAATGACCCTGGCGAAAGTCTCCGTCATGACGGTAAAAAACCCCGCCAAAATCTCCTTCAATGATGCCGCGATAATACGGTGTCAATTTCTCCAGACCGCCCACCAGAAGAATATTTTTCTTACATAATCTGGGGCAATTCTCACCTTGGCCCAGGGGGCAATCATCAGCTAAAGCTGCCGGGCATTTGGCCGGGCAACTGCCAGGTTCCGAAATCTGACAGCGCCGACAAGGGCGGTTTTGTATCTTTTCTCTAAGATTTTCCAGACGTCTTTCCGCCCTATTCCTGAGGGCCTGTTCTTGAGTCAACTGGGTCCGCAGAGCCTTGTTCTCTTTTTGCAGCATACTATGCTCTTTTTTAAGTACAGACAGGGCCTCTGTATTCTCATAACTTTGCAAAGCCTTGGTCATCTGTGCTGACTGACGTCGGAATTGGCGGAGTTCAATTTCTTTCTGACTTAGGTGGCGACGGAGTTCCTCTTTTTCGGCGCGCTGCCGTTCCAGCATAGACCGAGTTTTTTGCAGTTTCTGGATAATTTGGTTATTTTCCCGCCGCAGAGAGTCAAAGGCCTTGAGTTCGGTCCGGACTTCAGCCGCCTGGAGATGGGACATCATGTGGACTTCCCCGAAAACTTCCTCTATAATAGCGTCCGGAACGTCCAGTCGGGTAAGAATGGCCCAAAAAGCCCCGGCTACCTGGCCCTCCTGGACGGCCGCGATCCAGGCAGAAAGCAATGCCTCTCCTTCAAATTCATCTAACCGTTGCATCACCGAACGATATTTTTCGCACAGATATTTCTGGAGATATTTGCCCACGGCGGGCGAATTTTTACCGGTCCTGATTAACCAGGTATGAAGTTGATAGGGAGTGGATTCCCCATCATACTTAAACCTCCGGCCTATCTTGTGCAGTTCTTTGAGAGTCAGACAGGTGCCGATGATCGGACAGAGAAAATCCTCCATTGCCGCCAGGGGCCTTCTGATTCTTTTAAAAACCGTCATGTGTTTTACCTTCTATGTCCTTCGATCCAGGGATGGCGATTTCATCCATTTTATCACCAGCCCTGGGGAAAAAGTTTTTCCTTGGTTTCCGCTCCGGATCTATCTGAAAACGCTAACTTGTACAGGATATTCAGCTATTTTGGGTTGCCCCGCAGGAAAACCTTCGACAACGCTGCCATCAGGTTAGATTAACTATTCCGGGTCCTTGGGCCGGACTATCCTTCTGCCCATGCCAACCAGACCCAGAAGACTCGAACCGAGAAGCCAGCCCGTTCCGGGAATCGGCACCGCACTCACCTCAAACCATGTTTCTCCCTTGAGATTGTCTACAATCTGCGGCCTGAGGATGGTACTGAAATAATTCTTTTTAGGATCCGATCCGCTCGTAGTTTGAAAATATGTCCGGTAATCAAAGAAATCCCAATCCTCGACGTAACCTGCATGATTGATGTCCGGGGAAAATCGGTAGTTGTCATAACTGCTGCTAACCTTGTAGGTGGCACCCATATAGGAGAACTCGTACCAGGCATCCGTTAGGGTCAGAAGGGAGCCAGGGGTTATAGGATCAGCGTAAGAAAAATTGACCCCTTCTACCCAGGGCATACTTTCTACAAACAACTCCTCGGGGCCATCGGTGTTCCAGCCGGTGGTGATGTTTATCTGGGCACTGGGCAGGTCGTTGTTGGAGAGATAAATTCCCAAGGCCTGAAGGGCCCGGAAGGCTGTCATTTTGCAGAGGCAGGCCTTATATCCGGTACCTGATACCTCCCACATGAGACCGCTGTAGTCGGGTGGAACACTAACCAGCGTATACGAGGTGCCATCCACGGTTATCGTACTCTCTGCGCCTACCGTTACCGAAGCCGCACCAGCCAGGCTGAAACTCATGATCAGAAATAAAACGGCGCTTACCAATACCAAAGACTTCTTCATCCAATATCTCCTTTCTGTTCCATGGTAGGGGTTAAGAGTTTTTATGCATCTGTTTTGAGGGACAGGTCTCGGAATTGCATCCCGGACAACGTCCCTGTTTCTGCCAGAAATAGCGGTAAAGCGTGAAGAGGGCCCCCCCGATTATTGCCGCGATCAGAAGAATTTCGAGCCATGCCATGGTCAGCCTCCTAATCCCAGAAGCCTGCCGCCCTGATAGACGAACAGGGTTACCAGATAGGCCAGGAGAGTGAGACCCCCCAACTGGAAGAGGGCCCAACCGGTAGAGCCGGTCTCACGCCGAGTTACTGCGATGGTGGCGATGCATGGGGCACTGATCAGGCAGAACAACATGATACTGAAGGCTTGCAAGGGGCTGTAGTTCTCCTGCAGCCGGTCACGCAGGGCTTCAGAACCTTCCTCCGCCTTACCCACAGAATAGACAATTCCCAACTGGGCCACGAACACCTCTTTGGCAGCGAAGGCACCTATCAACGCCGTGCCGATCTTCCAATCGAAGCCGAGGGGTGTGAGGAGCGGCTCTAAAGTATGACCGATGCGACCGGCTACGGAATAGGAGAGGTCTTCGGCTTCCTGGGCCTGCTTTATCTTGGTCAAGCGCTCCTTATAGGGAATCTCCAGATCTTCCCGAAACTTGGCCACTGCGGCGTATACCTGTGGGTTTACCTTCTCCGCCTCAGCCAACTTTGCGTCCCGCTGTTTCTCCGTAGCTTCATATTCGGGGCTTCCTTGCTCCAAACCCGCCTCCGCCACGGTTTGATCGAATTCCTGGTGTGCCTGATCCACCTTCTCCCGCATCTCCAAGAAGGTTGTCAGCAAAGGACCTCCCTGACCTTCTTTGAGTTCCTGCAGACGGTGGTCATACCTTTCCTGAGCTTGGGCATAGCCGACTTCATGTTCATAATAGTTTTCCTGTTCGGCCTGTTTTGCCAATTCAGCTCCTATGGCCTCCGTTAAGAGCGGGGAGTTTACCGCGAGACCCAGGTCTGAATTAAGGTCTCTTATCTTTGCCAGGAAGTTCTCTTCCGTTTGCATGGTCATAGCCTGATAATCCTGGTCGTATTTTTCCTTCTTGGGATAACTGGTCAGGGCCCACAGCAGCACCGACAACGCCAGGATGATCGTACCGGCCTTCTTCAGGTACAACGATCCCCGTTCCCACATGTGGATGATAACGCTTTTTAAGGTCGGCAGATGATACGGCGGCAGCTCCATAACAAAAGGGACGGTCTCACCCCGGAACAGGGTGCTGCGAAGGATTCGGGCACTAACTACGGCCAGGGCAATGCCGATGAGATAAATGAGCCACAGCATCCAGCCCTGGAGTCCCACGGGGAAGAAGGCCGGTATGATGAGGGCGTAAATCGGCAGGCGGGCGCCGCAGCTCATCAGCGGCGCCACCATGATGGTCGTGAGCCGATCAGCCCGATTATCGAGGGTGCGGGTCGCCATGATCGCCGGTACGGTGCAACCGAAGCCGAGCAGCATGGGAATGAAACTCTTGCCATGTAAGCCGATCTTGTGCATGATACGATCCATCAGAAATGCCGCTCGAGCCATATAGCCCGAATCCTCCAGAATGGCGATGGCAAGGAAGAGCAACAAGATATTGGGCAAGAATACTATTACCGCACCCACCCCGCCGATGATGCCGTCCACCAACAGGGATTTGAGGGCGCTCTCCGAGGTTTTCGGCCACCAACCGGATACAATTCCGCCAACCCATTCAAAGGCCGATTCGATCCACCCCATGGGCGGTTCCCCCAGGGTAAAGACCATTTGAAAGACCAGATACATGAGGCCCAAAAAGATCGGCAGTCCCAGCCCCCGGTTCAACAGGACGGCGTCAAGGCGATCCGACATCTGCCGCCTGGTCTCAACCGAACTGCGCACCGCTTCCTGGCAGATTCCAGCAATATAACCGTAGCGAGCCTCGGCGATCATAATCTCGGGCGGGCTACCCGATAACTCCTTGAGCTTTTTGGCACTTTTAGTCAGAGCTCGCAATATCTCCGGCGAGATTTTTTGCTTCCGGAGGTCTTCGTCTTTTTCCAGCAGTTTCACTGCCAGCCAGCGGGGAGGATATTTATTCGCCAGAGAATTCCCCTGTTTCTCAATCACTTGCTGGATGGCGGCGAGCTCAGGCTCCAGATCACGGCCATACTCCACCCTGAAAGAGGCCGGGTGATGCCCATTGGAGGCCAGGGTGACGACCTCATCCAACAGTTCCCGGATCCCCTCACCTTTATGCCCGATGGTGGGGACAACCGGAATGCCCAGGACCTTGGAGATAGCCTGACAATCAATTTCGATACCCTGATTTCGAGCCACATCGCTCATATTGAGGGCCAGGACCATAGGAACCCCGAGTTCCCGGAGCTGGGTAGTGAGATAAAGATTCCGCTCCAGATTGGAAGCATCAGCGACATTGACTATCACATCCGGCTTCTCCTCCAGGATGTAATTCCGAGCCACCACCTCATCAATGGAGTACGCCGTCAGGCTATAGGTTCCCGGCAGATCCACCACCTGAATCTGCAGTTCACCACAAGTACAAAGCCCCTCTTTTTTCTCTACGGTCACACCCGGATAATTCCCCACATGTTGCCGGGCGCCGGTTATATAATTAAAGATGCAGGATTTCCCCGCATTCGGATTGCCAGCCAAGGCTATCGTAACCTTTGCCATCCTGTTCCCATCCTTATGTTTTAAGTATCTGACTATGTTTGATTAACCAAACATATAGGCCAAAAAAAATTATTCCACATATATTTTTTGGGCCATGCACCACCCAAGCGCCAGACGGCTGTTGCCGATCCGAACCAGGATGGGACCATGATCTGCAGGGGCCTTATGGATAACCTCCACCTCGATGCCGGGAATCAAGCCCATGGCCAGAAGGTGTCCCTGGAGTCCACATCCAGCCTGCACTGCAACCAGGTGAACCCGCTGCCCTACCGGCACCAGCGTCAGAGGCCTCCCCAGAGGCGGCGCTATTGCAACCCCAGCCCTTCTTTTGCATCTCATAGCCGCCTGACCTCAGTGCAATTCTACGGTTATCCCCGTAGCTTCGTCCCGGCGCAAAGACAGGTGATATCCCTTGACCTTGATGTCGATGGGGTCACCAAGAGGCGCTACCCGCTCGACCTCCACCAAGGTACCAGGGGTTATGCCCATGTCTGCGATCCGTTTACCGAGATCACCTTCATTTTTTACGGCGAGGATTTTTCCTTTCTGGCCGGGTTTTAGTTCCCTGAGGGGTAGAGTCATCATTCCCCCTTCTTGTTTCTGTTTTTTTTTCACATCATCTAGGCACAGACTGATGCAACGCTCGCAGTTCTGCTGTTCCAGGGCGTCATCGCAAAAGTGCTGAAAACCGCGAATCCATTTTTTGCCAGCCCGTGGGCAAACTTCCAGGAACTCGCTGAAGAGGATCAGTCGATCTACAATAACCCGCGGCATGGCATGCTCCATTCGACAGGCGGCCTCTTCTGCCAGGGTCTTATCAATAGTCAAAACCTTAACGAAAAAATCGCTCAGGGCTTCATGACGGCGCACCACATCCTTTGCCAGGGTAGCTCCCTGCGGGGTTAGGGTTATCACGTCATAAGGAGCGTAGTTGACAAGCTTGCGGTCGGCCAGGTTCCGCAGTGCTGCGGTTACCGAGGACTTATGCACCTTCAGGCGGCTGGCGATATCCTTGACCCGGGCAACCTGCTTTTCCAGCACAATATGAAAAATTGCTTCAAGGTAATCTTCCAGACTCTCGCTTAGGGATAGGCTATTCATATTTATTTTCCTAACAAAGTTTTATGTCTAAAACATTATATTGAAGACAAAACATATGTCAAGCTTTTTTTAGTTCGCGCAGATATGGTGCTACGCTTTCCCGTCTCACAACACTGCAGCGGCGGCAGGCTCATCCGTAGAGGCGAATCTTGTATTCGCTCCAAACAACTGGAGGGATAAAAAAATGCTTATTCGATCTCCTAAAGCTTACGCGTCTCTTGAAGAAACTTCGACAACAATATCACCTTAAAATTCCTCCTGTTAAGGAGAAAGTTAATAGGGTTGAAAGCCGCCAGAGGTTTTCCTTGCTTCTCAGTATACTATGAGACACAATGAACCTTCGGTGGAAGTCGGCCAAACCGGGCCAACATAAAAGGTTTAAGACCAATTTGCCGCCCAATGCAGATGCTCCCTGCTGGGTAGAATCCGGTATTTACTTTAAGCTGTGACGGCACACCGGGTTTGCCGCTAGCATGATGATTTATGTTTGAGTAGCAATGGCATAATCGTTTTTTCTAACTTTAGGCGTTAAGCCGTCAGCATAATGAGGAGAAAATCTATGGCATGCGAAAGGATTCTGATTATCGGCGGTGGGGTTCTCGGACCTAAAGTCGCCTGCCGGTTGAAGCGCCTGAAACCGGAGTGGGACGTAACCGTGATTGATCAGCAGGAGGAGATTGCCTATTCCGCCTGCGGGATCCCGTATTATATCTCAGGTGACGTAGGGGAACTTCAGGGGTTGATGACAGCCAGTTTTCAAATGGTGCGCAGCCCTGAATTCTTTGAAGATGCCAAAGATGTGCGGATCAAAACCAGGACCCAGGCGCTTGCCTTGGACCGTCAGGCCAAGCAGGTCCGGGTCCGGCAGGTAGAGACTGGTGCGGAGGAGAAATTATCCTATGATAAACTGGTCTTGGCCACTGGCCGACGGCCCAAACCCCTGAACGTCGCCGGAGCCGAACTGCCCGGAGTGGTGAGTGTTGCCACGCTGATGCAGGCTGAGGCAGTGAAGAGGCGCATATCTCAAGGAGAAGTGGCTAAAGCGGTCATCATCGGCGCCAGCCCCCGCGGATTGGAAATGACTGCAGCGGTGAGCGATTTGTGGGGCGTGGAGACCACGTTGGTTGAGCCGGGCTCTCAGGTATTGCCGGGTTTATTGGATGTGCCCCTGGCCCGCATGGTGCAATATGAGGTTCAGTGTCGGGGAGTACAGGTTTTTTTAGAGGAGTCGGTCCAGGAAATCCTGGCCGCTCCGGGAGAACATTCTCTGGAGGTGATCACCTCAACCCACCGTTTGCCGGCGGACCTGGTAATCGTCGCCTTAGGGGCGGAACCCAGGACAGAATTGGCCGTTTCCGCCGGGCTGCTGGCCTCCCCCAATGGGGGGCTGTTGGTCAATCAGCGGCTGCAGACATCAGATCCCGACATTTATGCTGGCGGGGGCTGCATTGAGTATCCTCATCTGCTCACCGGAAAGACCATCTACTTCCCCGAAACTTCCCTGGCGCACCGGCAAGGTCGGGTTATTGGCACTAATATCGCCGGGGGTTACGCCACCTTTCCTGATATCGTAGGCAGCTTTACCCTGAAAGTCTTTGATCTCGGCGTTGCGGGTACCGGCCTCACCCTCGAGACCGCCCGCAATGAGGGTCTGACGGCTGAGGCGGCTTTGGTGGTGCAGCAGGATCATGCGCACTTCTATCCCACCCAGGAGCTCATCTACTTGCAGTTGGTGGTGGACAGCAGCTCCCGACGCCTTTTGGGGGCTCAGGGGATCAGTCCCAACGGCGACGCAGTGGTAGGCCGCGTCAACAGCATTGCGGCGCTCCTGGGGCAGCATGGGAACCTTGAGGACCTCGCTCATTTGGAGGTAGCCTATTCGCCGCCCTATGCCACGGCCTTGGACATTGTTAACACCGTCGCCAACACGGCCGAGAACCTTGTGACCGGTTTCAATCAATCCATCAGCCTAACGGAGTTTCAACGCCTGTTCCTGGAGGAAGCCAGGGACGATGTCATCTGTCTGGATGTCAGGGGAGCGGCTAATGCCGCGCCCTTTGTGGCCCGCTTCCCAGAACGTTGGCTTAATATCCCCCAAGAGACTTTGAAATACCGTTTCAAAGAGGTTCCCAGAGATAAGCGTCTCATCTTGATCTGCAATGCCGGCATGCGCTCTTACGAGGCCTTAAGGCAGTTGCAGACCCAGGGGTTTGACAACGCCGTGGGTTTACAGGGAGGGGTTGCCGCCTTGAAAAAGGCCGGTATCCTCACTCTAGAGTGAGAATGGCGCCAGTTCGGGCTAGACGCCGGCTAGCGATAGCTCACTTGGGTTTCAAGCCCAATACTGCGGCTACCTGACGCACCATGTCCTGGGTGAATATCCTCTGTTCTGCCTCCGACCAGGGGCTTTCCCCGGGGGGTGATTCGGGAATAAGCAGTTGGGGGTGGTTTTGATATTCCGGTTTAGGGATAATCTCGAACTCCGACGGAAAGGTGTTGTCGAAGTACATCTGTTGAAAACCGATGAATTTTAAATGGTGCGCCGTGGCGTCTACCACGGCCACTTCGTTTTTCTTCACCAGTCCGGTCTTAAGCGCCATCTGCAGTCCGGCTAGGGATTCCCCCCCCTGGGTGCAGGCGATATGGCCGTTGCGGTTGGCTAGCAGCATGGCGTCCATGATTTCCTGCTCGGTTACCTCCACCACGGCAAAACTTCCTTCACCTGCCCTCCGGGTATATTCCGCGGCCAGACGGATAACTCGGGGCATGGACACCGGTCGGCCGATCATGGCCGCCTGGGCGACGCTGGGCTGCACCACCACGGGTGTAAAGACGCGTCTCGCGGGATTGCTCTCCAGGTAATAGGTAAACACCGGGTTGGCGTGCTGCGACTGCACCCCAATGACCTTGGGGAGTTCTGCAATTATCTGCAGGTCGTGAAACCGGAGCAGTCCCTCCAGGACGGCGGTAATGTTGCCGGCGTTGCCGATAGGGACTACGATAACCTTGTGGGCCAGATCATAGTCGAACCATTGCGCTATTTCATAGGCGTATGATTCCTGTCCCCGGATGCGCCAACTGTTTTTGGAGTTGAGCAAGGCTACATGGTAGTGTTCGGACAAAGCCTCCACAACCCGCATGCAATCATCGAAGACGCCGGGAATTTCTAAGACCCGGGCCCCGGCCCCGAGAGGCTGAGAGAGCTGCTGGGGTGTCACCTTGCCGTAGGGCAGAATCACTGCTGAGGTTACTTTGTCTCCTAAATAAGCGGCGTATAGGGCTGCGGCTGCCGAAGTGTCTCCGGTAGAGGCGCAGATGGCCAATACTCCTGTAAGGTTTTGGGTGCGGATCAGGTAATTGAGGTAGCTCAAGGCCGCAGCCATGCCCCGGTCTTTAAAAGAAGCACTGGGATTCTGGCCATCGTTCTTGAAATAAACGGTCATCCCCACTTCTTCCTGAAGTCGGGAGTTGGCCTGCACCTGGGGGGTATGGCATTCCCCCAGATAGACGATATCTTCGGCAGGAATGACTGGGGCTATCAGTTCATGGAAGCAGAAGGCGCCCTGCACCGCCGGGTCATGGAGCATCCGCCGGTAGTCGAAGAGCCGGCGCCAGAAGGCTCCCGAATGCTCTTTGAGCTGTTCCTCGTCTAAATCTACCAGTAAGAAAAGGCCCTGGCACTTTGGACAGGTATAAAACAGGTGGTCAATGCCGAATTCGGCGCCGCAATCCAGACAACGGTATACCATCCTGCCCCGGGGGCGGGGAAGTAGATGGGGCTGGAGGTCTTCCGGAAAATCTTTCAGTTTCACCAAGCACTCCCATTCATTTTCAAGGCCTTGTTGTGAGCCTTTGAGGTCGCCACCCAATAGTCGTCCAGGACAACAGAAATACCTATAAAAGCCCGGTCTTGAAATACTGTGCCTGCTATTATGGGGTTTTGAGGTAATTCCGAACACTCGCTATTGATCAATGACCACCTCTCCGTCAATTGGTTATCTGGTATTTTTTCAACTTGTACTGCAGGAGGCTTTTTGTAATGCCCAATAACTCCGCCGCCCGCACCTGCACGTAGCCGGACTGGTTGAGAGCTCGCCGGATCATTAATTGTTCAATTGTATCAAGAGCTTCAGGAAGAGGAATGTGCTGGGGCACTAACAGGTCAATATTAAACTCGGTTTCCGGGGCTTCGGCGACGTTGGGGGGCAAATCTGCAATAGTGATGGTATCGCCGCTGCAAAGAATCACAGCCCGCTCTATCACATTTTCCAATTCCCGGACGTTTCCTGGCCAAGGATAGCGCAACAGGATCTTCATTACTTCGGGGTCCAGCCGGATATCGCCTCTGTTGTTTACCCGGGCAAATTTTTGCATGAAATGTGTCACGAGAAGCGGAATATCATCGGTGCGCTGGCGCAGAGGTGGAATGGCCAGGTGGACGACATTAAGCCGATAAAAGAGGTCTTCCCGAAAATTACCTGCTCCCACTTCGGTCTTCAGGTCGCGGTTGGAGGCCGCCACGACCCTGACATCAACCCGGATGGTGCGGCTGCCGCCTACCCGTTCGAACTCCATCTCCTGCAGCACGCGCAGCAGTTTCACCTGCAAACCAGGAGACATTTCAGCAACTTCATCCAAGAAAAGGGTGCCGCCTTCGGCCAGCTCGAAGCGGCCTTTACGCATAGCTACGGCATGGGTGAAGGCTCCTTTTTCATGGCCGAAGAGTTCGCTCTCGAGCAGGGTTTCCGTCAATGCTCCGCAGTTGACGGAGATAAAGGGACCCTGATTCCTCGGACTGCGGTGATGGATGGCCCGGGCGATCAGTTCTTTGCCGGTACCGCTCTCCCCGGAAATAAGCACCGTGGCCCGGGTCTGGGCTACTTTTTCCACCACCGCAAAGATACTCTGCATGGCCTTACTGTTGCCCACAATATTATCAAAACGATGGCGTTGCTCCAGATCGTGTCGGAGTCGGCGGTTTTCCGTTAAGAGGTGGCGCAGCTCCAGGGCCTTGGCGATGGTTAATAAGATCTCTTCGTTCTTAAAAGGTTTCAAGATGTAATCAAATGCGCCCTTCTTCATGGCCTCCACCGCCTTTTCGACGGTGCCATAGGCGGTCATCATGATGACGGGCAGGTCGGGATATACCTGCTTGAGCTGTTCGAGAAGCTCAATACCGCTCATGCGGGGCATCTTCATATCAGTAACGACTAAATCCAGGTCATTGCGCCGGGTCAGTTCCAGGGCAGTCTCGCCGCTGTCAGCGGTGAAGACTTCATATCCGGCTCCGGCCAACAGGGTCTCCATGACCAACAGGTAATTTTTTTCGTCGTCAACAACTAAGATTGTGTCCATAATAAGTTATGTATACATAAATTTCGGTTAGCCTGCTACTCCTGGCGGCAGGGGTAACTCCTTCTTAGGCCTCCAGCTCGGGCAGCGTGATAATTACTTTGGCTCCGCAGTTGAGGTTGCTCTCAATGTGAATCTGACCCTGGTGGCTCTCCACGATTCCTTTGACAATGGACAAACCCAGACCGCTGCCCTTGTCTTTGGTGGTGAAAAAGGGGTTGAAAATCTTCTTAACATTTTCGCTGGAGATGCCCTCGCCAGAGTCCTGGATGATTATCCGGGCGCCTTTGTTCTGCGGACCGGGTTCTGTCGCCACAATGAGCCGGCCACCCTGCGGCATGGCCTGAATGGCATTGATGAAGATGTTGAGAAAGGCGCGATACAGAAGTTCCGAATCCGCCTTCAGTACCTGGCCGTTGAGCTGGTAGTGTCGTTCCAGGGAAATCTGGCTGCGGTCAATCTCCGGCTGAAGGAATTCCAGTCCACGTTCGAGTATCCTTTCAATATCGGTTGGCTGCAGGTTCGGCTCCCGCGGTCTGGCAAAATCGAGAAATTCGGTTACCGTTTGATTTAAGCGGTTGACCTCCTCTTCGATGATCTGAGCCAACCGCCCGTCACTGGGGTTGGCCTCCAGCCTTTTCCGCAGCAGTTCCGCCGTAGAGCTGATTATCCCCAAGGGATTACGGATTTCATGCGCTACCCCGGCGACCATCTCCCCTAAGGCGGCCAATCGTTCTGCCAGTTCCAACTGTGCCTGAAGCTCTTTTCGCTCCTCCTGCCGCCGTTCTAAAATGGACTCGGCTTTTTTCACAATCTGGCGGAGCACCATGAAGAGCAGACCCATAAGCACGATCAGGGTGGCGATCAGCATTAATTGAAATTTGCCGATTTCCGCCATATCCAGAGAAATATCCTGGGTGATTTCAAACACCCCGATTACCGGCCCCAATTCTCGGGTCAGCTTGATCTCCACGCTTTCCAGGCGCAGGGGGTTGAACGTCTTGAGATATTTATCCTGCTTGGAGCCGAGAAGCATGCTGACGAGAATATTTTTGGGAACAACTAGACGGATATTGCTATCACCATGATCGAGCGACTGTTTTACCTCCGGTACCGTCAGATAATTTTTGCCCAACTCGATGGAATCGGTGCTATAAGCCAAATCCCCCCTCTGGTCATAGATGTTTACCTGCTGGACATGAAAACCATGGATAGTATTGCGCACTACGGTATCCAGCAATTCGTATTGCTCCGGATCGCTGATTTGGATGCGACCCTGAAAACGGATTGCTGCCGGCAAAACGAATTGCTGGAAAACCTGATGATTAAGATTGGCAGCCAATAGTGAGGCATAATCCTCGCTCTTCTTCAGGGCCATCTGCTGCAAACGATCGGCCACCAGCAGGGTGAGCAGCACGGTGAAGACCACGATGACTACAAAGCCGGTCAGGGTAAAAAATTTTACCAACCGGAAGGTTTCCAGGTCTTTCTGGGCCGGCCGCCAGGCGATCTTAAGGCGTCGGAACATTGTTTCCCGCCCTGAAATGAAGGTATGCACTTTTAGAGAACATACTTATCTAAAACCGGAGGGGCGTTTTCCACTTCCTGGCGTTGAGATTCAAAGCCCTGCCGCCCCATAAGACCGTAGGTTGTCTGTTTGCCACCCTCAACCCCGGGCTGGTCGAAGGGATTGATATTCAAAAGTCTTCCCAGAACGACTACGGTCACCTCAAAGAGGTAGATTAATTGTCCAAGAGTGAAAGGGTTGATCTCGGGAAGATGCAGCGTCAGATTAGGCCGGCCCGCCTTTATCAGATTAAAGGCCGTCGCCTTCTTTTCGGCCTGCAGCAGCTCGGCAAAAGAATGGCCTCCTAAGTAATGCATGCCTTCCATCTCGGGATACAAACGAGGGATTGCCAAAGTGTGTTGAAATTTGTCTACCTCTAAAAAAGTGATGATTTTATCTGGTGGTCCTTCCATATAAAGCTGTAGCTGGGAGTGCTGATCGGTAACACCCACGGCCCGCACCGGCGTTGGACCGACGTGGACAATGCTGCCGTCGAGAGCATATTTTTTCCCCAAGCTTTCTCCCCAGAGTTGGCAGAACCAATCTGCTATGCCGGTGAGACCGGCGGCATACGGCATAATCACCTGGATCGGCCGAGCCTTTTGGCTTAGGAAGAGATAGTAGCAGGCTGCCAAACGATAAGCCAGATTCTGAGATATGGAGGCCGACCGCAGGCGTTGATCCATGAACCTGGCTCCCTCTAATAATTCTTCGATATCGACGCCCACCATTGCCGCCGGGAAGAGACCGACGGCGGCAAGTACCGAAAACCTGCCGCCAACATTGGGCGGCACAGAGAGACTTGGGAAGCCTTCATTCTGAACCAAGTGGCGCAACATGCCTTTTTCCGGATCAGTAGTCAAGACGATCCGGTCCCGAACCTTGTCAGCCCCCAGGCGTCCTTTTAATAGGCTATAAACAAACAAGAATTGGGCTATCGTTTCGGCCGTGCTGCCAGATTTGGATATAACATTAACTACTGTCCGCCGCAACTCGACAGCATCTAATATGCCGTAGAGGTAGTCAGGATCAATGTTGTCGGCGACGAAAAGGCGGGAGTGGTAACTTCGGCGGGCAGGGGGAAATAAATTATGCGACGGATGGCACAGCGCCTGATGCAGGGCCTTGGCTCCGAGAGCAGATCCGCCTATGCCCAAAACCAACAGATCCCAGCACCATTCCTTTAATTTCTTGGCCAGCTTATTAATCTTTTTGGCCGTTTCTTCCTGGTAGGGCAGGTCGAAGAAACCTATAGTGCCCTCTTGCCGCCAGGTCTTGATCTGTTGATCGATCTCTTCCAACCGAGGCGTCAGGTTTTCCAAGTCTTTTTCCTGCAAGCCATTTTCAGGTCCGACAAATTCCGCCATAGAGAAATTATGGTCTAAGGTTATGGCCATCTTGGCGTAATCTATTTTCTCTTTATGGCTATGATCAGGCTTGTGCATGTGGTGTTGTCTCATGTGGTCTCCTTTTGAGCAGGCGCTGTGCCCTGGGTGCAATCGTTAGGACGGGCTACCGAAATACGGCCTTCAGTTAGTTGTCCAGAAAGCTGGTTGTTAAACGCCAACAATTTGTTGTCTCTGCAATCTTAAGGGCTTGCATCCCGTACATAATTAGATAATACTCACAATATGCTGTCGTGGTGGCGAAAAATTTGGTCCCGATGGCGAGCCCGTGAAAAGGCGATCGTTGCTCGCAGCCATCTCGGGGGCCGGGATATACCAAAGATATTGGGAATCTGCCAGGAGTGCGGGGCTGTCGTGGTGGAGGGGCTTCATCAGATCACCCCTCGGGGTTACCTCTGTCAGCGCTGCGCCAACAGCCGGCGTTCCAAAAACAATAAGTGACCGCAGTCCTCATTTTGGCGGCAATCCGGGGATAAATTCCTTGTATTCACCCAACCCCCGCTCTTTGGCCCGTTGCAGGACTGCTCTTCCTAAGGCCAGATCTTGAATGATCAGTCCGGTGGAGTCAAATACAGTAATCTCCTGAGAATTTTCCCGTCCCGGTTTCTTCCCGGCTACCACCTGCCCCAGCGCTGCAGCTATCTGCTCGGGGCGAATAAGTCCTTGCATCAGGGCGAGATTGATCTCTCCGGAGTGCTGCGCCTGAGTCAGGTCGTCGACAAAGATTTTGGCTTCTGTGAGGATCGCCGGATCGAGCTCTTGTTTGCCGGCTGCGTCGGCACCGATAGCGTTGATGTGGGTTCCAGGACTGATCCATTCCCGTCGAACCAGGGGGGTAGTGCTGGCAGTGGCGGTAACCACAATGTCCTTGTCCTGCACTGCTTCCTGAGGATTTTCAGCAACCATAACCTGGACATCAAATCGAGAGGCAAGGTCTTCCATCAGGACCTGGGCTCGGGCCGGGGTGCGATTGTAGATGGCAACCTGGCGGATGGGGCGCACTTTCATGACTGCGGCAATCTGCATCCGGGCCTGAACGCCGGCCCCGATCAAAGCCAGGGAAGAGGATTCCGGACGCGATAAATACTTGGCGGCCAATCCCCCAGCGGCGCCGGTCCGGTAATTGGTAATATAGGTCCCATCCATGTCGGCAAGCTCCAGGGCGCTCTCGGGATCATTGAGAACGATCTTGGCCATTACCGTGGGTAGGCCGCGTTGCGGATTGTCAGGATGGACATTGACCCATTTGAGGCCGCAAACTTCTTCATCATTTAGGGTGATGGCACCGTACATGGCTCGAAAGTCCCCTTTGCGAACCCGCAGGTAGACTTTGGGGGGCATATTGACCCGCCCCTCGCCATACGCCAGGAAGGCTTGCGCCGCGGTTTGCAGGGCTAAGTCAATATCCAAAACCTGTAAAATATCAGCTCCGGTTAGGATCAGGCTCATAGGGGCGACCTTATTGTGGTTAGAGGGACTTATCTCTCAGAACGCTCAGGTTCATAGCGATGTTCTATTGTATGCCGCATGTGACAATATTTCAATTATTTCTCGTTGTGGTCGGTCGTATTTGACCAGGCGGGATTAAAATAGCCGAACCGCAGGTGGGGAAAGTTGCGCTGCAAGCGCACCACCATCCTCCTGATGCCCAGAGGTTTCTGTTCAGCCTGAAAACCTATCCCTGTGAGATAATAATCCGGATCAATATTGAGGTTGCGTAGCTGGATGAGGTCTATCCGGGTCTGGGCAATGAGTTCCTCCAGGGCCGACACTTCGGCGGGATCATCGCTCACGCCTGGGAAGATGAGATAATTCAGGGAAACGCGGGCGCCGCCGGCTTTGGCGGCTTTCAAGGCGGCCACAACCTCAGTAAAGTGATAGTCCTGGGGTCGATAGTAAGCCGAGTAATACGTCGGCCTGGCGCTGTTGAGACTCACCCGCAGGCTATCCAGACCGGCGGCGACCAGGTGGGCGACGGTTTCGGAACGGCTGCCGTTGGTATTGAGGTTGAGAACGCCTCGGGCAACCTGTCGGCGGATCAACCGGATGGCCTCCTGCAACGTCGACCCTTGCAGGAGGGGTTCGCCCTCGCAGCCCTGACCGAAACTGGCCACGGCGTTTTCAGCCTGTTCGAGATGAGGAACGGCGACCTCGGCGATTTCTTCGGGACGCGGCATGAAGCGGATTCTTTTCATTGGGGCGGGGAAAGGACTGCGCTTCTGTTGTGACAGACAGCCCAAACAACGGGCATTGCAGCTAGGCGAGGTGGGCAGGGGGGCCTCCCAACGTTCCAGGAAGAGATTTTTGGCCGCCGGACAGCCATAGGTCAGGGCACAGTGGGAGAGATGGCGCAGCAACCGGTTGTCTGGTTGGCTGGCTAGCCTGCTCCGTACCCCCGCTTCAATCTGCTGGCAGTCGAAATTGACCAGATCCTGCCTGGGATCGGGGTCGCTGCGCCACCCGGCTACCCAAAACCCCCCTGCCTTCCAGCCCACCGCGGTGTAGGCAAATAACGGCAACACCGGGGCCCTCGGAACGGTTTGGTAAGCCGCCAAATAACTCATGGTATGCGCCGGGGCCATAAAGGCTGCGACTGCCAGGCCCGGACCCGGTTGTCCCTTGATTTCGGAGAGCGTCTGAAACCGGCGGCGCCGCGGGTCATAACCGACCGCAAGGCGTCCGGGCAAAACAAAAAGATCGCTGCCAGGCGGCAGAGGCATCAGCTCGGATTCGGGAATCCGGTAAAAACCCGAGCCGCAGCGCCCGGCTAGTTGCAACTCGGGGTGATCATAGATCTGTCCCCGAGAATCGGCATAAACGAGCTTAGCTGCCATGAGCTGTAAGTTGCCAATAGTAACCAGAAAAGCAGAGTGGTCAATCCGGGCCAAAAAGCGGCACGAATTGAAACCGGTTCACGTCCACCAACCCCCGGTCGGTCAACTTCAAAGCCGGGATGACCGGCAGAGCCAGGAACGATAAGGCCATAAAGGGGTCTGGCAGTGCAACTCCCAGGCTGTGGCAAACTTCGATCAGGGCGGCGTGCTCTGCGGCAACCTGGGGCAGTGGCGCCGGACTCATGAGGCCGGCGATGGGAAGTGAGAGGGCTGCGGAGACCTTCCCGTCGACCGCCACTACCAACCCTCCACCGCAAGAGATGAGATGCTGAACCGCGACGAACATGTCCTGGTCATTGGCACCCACAACGATGATATTGTGAGAATCGTGAGCCACCGAAGAGGCCAGGGCACCTCGCTGCAATCCGAAGCCCCGGACCAGACCCAGGCCGACATTGCCGGTACCCCGGTGGCGCTCGACTACAGCCAATTTTAAGAGATCCTGCTCTGGATCGGACTGCACCAGGCCGTGGGCCCCGGGGGTCGGAAGCACCAGTTTTTCTGTGAGCAACTGGCCTGGCAGGAGCTGAATGACCTTGACAACCTCGCCAGTCACCGGCAGGGCAAGGGCCTGCGGCGAGAAATTCGCCACATGCATCGCTGAATGAGGAAATTCGGCGGGGACCAGGACTGAACTATCGGTAAGGGTACCCCCTTCTGCCACTAACTGGCCATTTTTAAAGACCTTATCGACCCGAAAGTCTACCAAATCATTTAACACCACCAAATCAGCACGGTAACCGGGGGCCACGGCACCCCGGTCCAACAGACGGAAATATTCCGCCGGATTCAAGGTGACCATGGTGATGGCGTTTATGGGTGAACAGCCAAAAGTGACGGCCTTCTTGATAAGATAATCGATATAACCGCGCTGCAGCAGATCATTGGGATGACAATCATCAGTAACCAACATAGTCCGGCGCAGGGAGGCAGGAGTCATTGCCGGCAGCAGGTCGGCCAGGTTTTTGGCCTGGCTGCCTTCCCGCAGCATCAGATAAAAGCCCCGCGCCAGTTTTTCTTCAGCCTCTGATAGCTCGGTGCATTCATGATCCGAGCCGATGCCAGCCACTTTATAGGCGTTCAAAGCCAGACCGGATAGCAGCGGGGCGTGGCCATCGATGACGCCGCCGGTAAACAGAGTGATCTTCTCCAAAACTTCAGGGGCGCCGGCCAGCGTGCCGGGGTAGTTCATCACCTCAGCCAGACCCAGAACGCCTGGATGAGACCGGTAGCGGCGTATCTCAGCCGGGCCAAAATCAGCGCCGTTGGTCTCCAGCGGCGAGGCCGGAACGCAGGAGGGCAACATGATAAACAGATCAAGGGGCAACCGGTCATGAAAACTCAACATGTAGTCGAGACCAGGAGCACCCAGGACATTGACAATTTCGTGCGGGTCGATAATGACGGCAGTGGTTCCTCGAGGCACGACACTCTTGGCATACTCCGGAGGTGAGAGCATAGTGCTTTCGATATGTTGGTGGCCGTCAATAAATCCCGGACAGATGATCTGACCAGCGACCTCAAGCGTCGGTCCCTGGTAGTCTCCTATTCCGACAATAATGCCATCATACAGGGCGACATCGGCTTGGATCAGACTGCCGCGAAAGACATCCACTACCCGGCCCCCCCGAAGCACCAGATCGGCGGGAAGCTTCCCCTGGGCAGCCATTATCCTTTTTTGCAGCCGGGTGCTCTTTGTAATCGATTCAAGCTGGGGTTTGGACATCATGTTTTTTCCTTTGCCTCTTATCTTTCTCTGAAAATCCCAGCCAAGTCAAGAAAGATCGGACAAATAAGGCAGAGGCGAATTTCCCGGAGGAAAGGGTAAAAATTATCTTTCTTTCATAAAGCCCATCTTTCGGCCGTTAATAAGGTTTCATCCTGATCAGGCCGATCTAAATCAGAAATCGGGGTTGGCAATAACTGAGCTTGGCAGGTTTGTGAGGCGTATAAGATTTAAGGTTTCTGCTGATAAGTACGCTCTCTTATAATTTATCTCTTATTGGTATTACAACCTTAATCTCCCTTGACCTTTGAGGGCAGGGGGCAGGGTCAATGCTGTTGGGTTAAGATTGTCTATCTGAACGGAGCATATGGGGGTAAGTCAGGCAAATCAAAGGAATCCGCAATCTGGCTGGCCCTAGGCGGCTCGGTATGTCCGTTTAGAGTCGGTGGTCTAAGTTCGGCTGGCATAAAAAAGATAAAAACGGATACCGACGTTCGGAAGCTTGATTTTCTCGGGGTTTTGAAACCGTCAATCTAGCCCGGGATTACCGGGATGTCAATCGGTATCGGCCTTCTTGTCGGAGCAAAAATCCTTCCTTAACCAATTGCTGGATAATTCTTAAGCTCCTCCTCTGATCGGCCTGAAGCTGCGCCAGGAGAGCGGATTCAGTTAATTCTGGCCTGGCTAAAAATATCTGTAGAATTTGGCTGCGTATTTCCCGATCGGAGCCGCGAAACGGCGACTGCCGGGCGTAATGGGCGCTGCGACGGTTGGGATTAGGAACGGTCTTTTTCAGCATGGCTCCGTAATCCATCAGGGCGTAATACCAGTGGCGGACCCGCTGGGAATCGAGGGTGAGAATGATGAGAGGAAGCAGCATCTTATCAGGAGTCTTGTCCTCGGCCGGGTAGAAAAAATGCAAAAAGACTCGGCGGATATTAGTCTCCAGAAAAATTACCGGCTGTTCAAAAGCGAAAGCAAGCACTGCTCCCGCAGTAGCAGGTCCGATACCGGGTAAGGTTTGCAGGAGGTGGCGGTCTGCCGGCAACCGGCCGTCAAACTCCGCCACCACCTGCCGGGCTATCGCCTGCAGGGCCTTGGCCCGCCGGTTATATCCCAGTCCCTGCCAGACCTTCAAAATTTCCCGCAGTGAGGTCCGCGACAGGTCTTCAAAGTTGGGAAACCGGGCAAGAAAAAGCTCGTATTTGGTGAGCACCCGCTCCACCTGAGTCTGCTGCAACATGATTTCGGAGACGAGTATGTGATAGGGATCGCTTGTCCGGCGCCATGGCAGTACGCGGCCATGCTCCTGGTAATACTGGTATACGACCCCCTGAAAACCGGCGATAAGTTCATCGGTCAAACCGGTTTTTCGAAACCCGGAGGCGATGATGGTTGCAGTGTCCTCAAATGTGGCCATAGCAGGTCATAGAATGGGACCGGGCGGCGGCAAAGTAGCCCAGGTTCCTTAAGCCATCTGAAAGTTTTTAATAAACTGGCCTACTTGAGCCCCTAAATAGACGCACTTGATATTGCGCAGGCAATCTTCAGCGTCTTTTTTCTCCAGATGGGTGGTCATTTCGTGCCGGTCTTTCTTGAATTTGACGATATAGGCATCTTTGGCAACATCGAACTCCAGGCTGACAATAATCTTGTTTTCATCGAGTTCAGGATACATTTCCATTATTTTTTCTCTGACTGCGGCTGGTGTAAAGCCCATGGTTCATTCTCCTTTTCCCGGAAATTAATTTCTAAGTCCTTTAATTATTCTTCCCAATGGATGGCTTGGGCAGGACAGGAATCAATAGCCTCCTGAATCAGATCGACCGGACCGTCTTCGGGTTTTAGCACCTCTGACTTTTGTTTTGCTACATTGAGGGCAAAGACTTCAGGGCAGATATCAGCGCAGGTTCCGCAAAAAATACAGGCATCTTCATCAATGGCAACTCGGCGGGCCATGGGAACCTCTTACCTGGAAGGTTTTCAGGATAAGCGAGAGCACCTATGAGGATCGTGCTTCCCAGAGCGACTTAATTTATCAATAAGCACTTTTAACGGGCCGGTCAAGACCCGTTCGATTTGGGAGCATAAATCAGGAAATAGATCACTGGAATCAGGATCAGGGTAAAGAGGGTGGAGGCAAAGATGCCGAAGATGAAGGCCCAGGCCAGTCCGGAGAAGACCGGGTCAAGGGTGATGACCCAGGAGCCGAACATGGCGGCACCGGCGGTGAGCAGTATAGGCATGAGGCGAACAGCCCCTGATTCGACAACTGCCTCTTCCAAAGGCAATCCCTCTCTCAGGCGCAGGTGGATAAAGTCGATGAGGATGATGGAGTTACGCACCACTATTCCCGCCAGGGCGATCATGCCGATCATGCCGGTAGCGGTGAAGAAGATGGAGTTGGGATAACCGTGAATGGGCGCCGCTCCTAGCAGATTGAGCAGCAGGAAGCCGGGAACGATGCCGATCAGGGTCAGCGGGATGGCCACCATGATTACCAGAGGCATGCCGAAAGACTGGGTTTCATGCACCAACAGGATATAGATCATCACCAGGGCGCCCAGAAAGGCCAATCCCAGGTCACGGAAGACGTCTACGGTAATCTTCCATTCCCCCTCGCCGGACCAGACTACTCGGTAGCCTTCCGGAAATGGTTGTTTCTTAAGCTTGGCCTCCAGATCAAAGATGGCTTCTACCGGTGGCCGGCCGGCCATTTCGGCAGTGACGAAGACCACCCGTTCCAGGTTTTTGCGATAAATGGTCTTGTCTTCGAGGGTTTTTTCCAGGTGGCCCAATTCAGTGAGCGGTATTAAAGAACCATCTGCCCCTTTCAGCCGGATGAGGTGCAAGTCATCCGGATGGGCGCGCCCAGCACGGGGCAGTCGCACCGTGATCTCCAAGGGGGTTCGCTCTGATGCCTGGTGCGCTATGCCGGGGGTCTCACCGCCTATGAGGGTCCGGACAGTCTGGACAATATCCTGGGTGGAAACGCCGTGCAGGGCGGCCTTGAGTTTGTCGGCGACAAAGCGATATTTAATCTGATCGGCCTCTACCGTATCATCGACGTCCACCACCTTGTCGGTCTGCTCCATCAAAGTCCGGACCCGTTTGGCTGCTTGGATCTGAGAGGTATAACTTTCCCCCACCGGACCGTAGACTTCGGCGACCAGGGTGGAGAGCACCGGCGGACCTGGAGGAACCTCGACGATTTTTAGGTTGGCCCCCAGGCGGCGGCCGATGGCTTCGATCTCCGGGCGCAGCCGCAGGGCGATTTCGTGGCTCTGCCAATGGCGCTCCTCTTTGTCCAGCAGGTTGATGCGGATATCGGCCTGATAGGGATACTGCCGTAAGTAATAGTGGCGTACCATGCCGTTGAAATCGATGGGGGAGGTATGTCCGACGTACGACTCGAAATCTCGAATCTCATTGACTGAACTGAGAAATATCTCTATTTCCCTGACCACCCGATCGGTTTCTTCCAGCGAGGTCCCGGCTGGCATATCTACCACGAGCAACAGCTCATTTTTGTTGTCAAAGGGCAGCATCTTCATGGGAATCCATTGCAGCAACACGACTAATAGGCAGAGCAACAGGGCCAGGGCAAGGCCGCCCAAGAGCACAAAGGTTTTGTGGCGGCTTTCTAAGAAAGGCGTCAGAATCCGGCGATAGATTTTATAGATGCCGCTGTCCTGCAAAACAAAAGGTTCAGCCGGCGTCTCGGCCTCTCGTCGCAGCAGGTGATAGGCAGCCCACGGGGTGACGGTGAAGGCTACCACTAACGACATGATCATGGCCAGCGGAACGTTGTACGGCATGGGCCGCATATAAGGTCCCATCATCCCGGTGACAAAAAATAGGGGTAGAAACGACACAATGACCGTAAAGGTGGCCAGAATAGTAGGCGGTCTTACTTCATCCACTGCAGTCAGGGTGGCATCCAGAGGTGGTTCCCGCCTCAGCTTAAAGTGGCGGTGGATATTTTCTACATCCACAATGGGGTCGTCAACTAACAAACCCAAGGACAGAATCAGGGCAAAGAGGGTTACCCGGTTGATGGTGAAGCCCACCAGATAGTTGCCTAAAAGTGTCATGGCCAGAGTCATGGGCACCGCCAGGGCGACGATGAGGGCCTCCCGCCACCCCAAGGCCACGGTCAGCAGGGCAACGATACTGACGATGGCGATGACAAGGTGCTTCACCAGTTCATTGACTTTTTCATCGGCGGTCTTGCCGTAATCACGGGTGACCAATACCTTGATATTAGCCGGAATGACCGTCTTTTCGAGTTCAGCAATCTTTTGCTGGAGTCCTTCGGCTACCCAGACGGCGTTGGCCCCCTTGCGTTTGGCGATGCCGAGGGTCACCGCCTGGTAGGGGCGTCCGGCAACTGCCGTCGGATCATTTATCAGATGCGCGTCATGGGCGGCCATCGGACCAAAACCCAGTCGCGTATAAGTATTAACCTCTCCAGGGCCGTCGAGTACCTGGCTTACATCTCGCAGATAAACCGGACGGTCTTGCTGTCGGCCGACCTGGATCGCCCCCAGCTCCTCAGCATTGCGGAGGAACGGTCCGGCCTCCAGGAGCATCTCCCGGTTGGTGAGATTGAAGCTTCCTGCTGCCAGATTGACATTAGCCCCTTTCAGGGCATGCATGACCTCCAGGGTAGAGACTTGGCGAAAAGCCAGACGCACCGGATCGAGGAGCACCCGGAGTTCCCGTTTACGTCCGCCCACCACGTAGGAACGGCCGGTTTCGGGGATGCTCTGCAGCCGGTGCAGGATCTCATCGGCCACCCGCCGCAGCTCCATATCCGAAGCCTGATCACTGTAGAGGGTGAAAGTGACTAGCGGAACATCGTCGATCTCTACCGGCTTGATGATCCAATTCGTGACCCCGGACGGTGCCTGATCGATGTTAGACCAGACTTTATTATAGAGTTTAATGAGGCTGTTTTCCCTGTCCTGGCCGACATAGAACCTGACCGTCACTACCGCCCCCCCCGGTCGGGAGGCGGAGTAGATATATTCCACCCCGTCGATTTCCCACAATTTTTTTTCCAGATTGATGGTGACCAGATTTTCCACTTCTGCCGCGCTGGCTCCGGGAAACTGGATGAGAATGTCCGCCATCGGCACCACGATCTGGGGCTCCTCTTCGCGAGGAGTAGCATAGAGGGCGGCAAAGCCGGCCAGTAGGGAGATCAAGATGAAGATAAGGGGCAGCTTGGAGGTCAGAAAGGCCTTGACAATTCTGGCAGTGAAACTCATTGTGCGCGGGGCGGAGGTCATAGGTGTTTATGACTGCAGGGTCATCCCAATAAAATTATTACTTTTCGGGGAAGGATAACACAATTTGTTCCCCGGCTTGGAGGCCGGAAAGAATTTCCACTTCCGCCCCATAGCGTTTGCCGGTTTTTACCTGCCGCAGCCGCACCCCGTCCGTCTGAGCCACCTGTACCATTTCTAACTGGCCGATATCCCGTACTGCCGTTGTCGGGATGAGGAGGGCTTGGCGCTGCCGACCGTCGAAATAGAGTCGACCGAACATGCCTGGACGCAGATCGGGCTGAACCGGCAGAGTTGCCTTAACAAGAAAAGTGCGGCTGGAACTGGCCGCCTGGGGAACAACTTCATCTATTGCAGTAGGAAGCTCCAGGTTCAGGCTGGGAATGGAGATCCTGGTTGAGGCGCCTGGTTGCAATACCTGGCTATACTGCTCGCCCACCTGGGCTTCCAAACGCATCTGCTGGGGATCATAGATGGTAAACAACGGCCTTCCGGGGGTGGCCAGATCACCCACGTCGACCATTTTTTCCGCCACCAGACCTGCGGCGGGCGAGACTACCGTGGCATAGCGAAAATTAGCCTGGGCTTCGTTTATCGCCTGTATGGCCTGCTGGACCTGGGCCCGGATAGTCTCAAAACGGGCTTTGACGGCGTCGAATTCCCGAACCGGGACGACCTTGCGTCCAACGAGGTTCTTGAACCGGTGGAAATCAGACTGCGCCTGACGGTATTGGGCCTGCATAGCGGATAGATGATCCCGGGCCTGGCCCAAACGGCTGCGCACTTCGGCATCATCAATGATAGCCAGCACCTGACCGGCGTTCACCCGGTCCCCGGAGGCGACCCGCACTTCGAGGATCCGCCCGAGGATTTGGCTGGACACCTGGGGCTGCTCTTTGGAGGCAACAATACCGGGAGCTTCCCGCCAATCCAGCACGGTTCGGAAAGCAACCGTATAGAGTTGACCTGTCATCTCCGCAACCGGAACTGACACGGTTCCCGGACCCACCCGGGAGCGGAACGTCCCTTGCATCCAGAGAAGCAACAGGACCAGACCCGCCAGGAAGATAATGGCTAACTGTAATTTCTTATTGATTTTTATCATATCTGGCAGACCCGGTAGACGTATCGCACCTGCCGGAACCCATACTTGTTCCTATAAGCCGCTCTACTTTCTTGGAGGAAGGGATCAGGTGAGGCGGCGAAACGGCAGCCGCCGTTTCCTGGTCAATCAGTCAGCAGATCCCGGATAGACTTTAGTTCCTCCTTAATATCTTGCATACATGCATAGAGGGCATCATTAGAGGGAAGCGGCATTGCTTTCGAGGTCTTGGCAACAGCGGCATTACCACTTTTGAGATGTTTCTGGCTCAGATGCTGCTTTACCCCCTGAAGAGTGTATCTTTCCTCTTCCAGAAGATGTTTGATTTCCAGGATCAGGTCAATATCCGCTTGGCGGTACAGGCGCTGTTTGGAGAGACGGCGGTTGGGCGTCAGAATCTGCAATTCTGACTCCCAGTACCGCAATATATGAGGATTGACACCGGTGAGTTGGCTCACCTCGCCGATGCGAAATAATTTTTTTGGCGCCGATGTCTTGAGGCATTGACAATCTCCAGCTTGCATGATCTTCAAGTCCGGAGTTTGGCGCCAAATTTCTCCTGCAGCCCTTGGATGACGGCCTCGTGCCAGGGGTCGACCACCTCATCAGTAAGGGTGCGCTCCGGGTCCCGGTAATGAAGGTGGAAGGCCAGGCTGCGCTCGCCCGGAGGAACCGGTGGGCCGGCATAAACATCAAAGAGCTGGGCTTCAACCAACCAAGGATGTCCCAAGGCATAAATGGCTTCGGTAACCTGATCGGACGGCCAAGAAGCCGCCAGAGTCACCGCCAGGTCCCGATAAACCGCCGGATAGCGCGGCAGCGGCGTGAAGTGAGCACATTCCTTGGCCGCGGCAGTCACAAGGACAAAATCTAGTTGAAATACATACGCCCGCGGTTTCAAATCAAACTGTTCGGCAATGTCTGGATGAATCTCTCCAAACCAGCCCAAGACAGTCTCCCCGGATTGTATTAAGGCGCCGGGACACAGGAAGGAAACTGATGCCGGTTTGAAATTGACCGGGTTAACCAACAGTCCGGCTAATAAATTTTCCACGACGCCTTTTACGTCATAGTAATCGAGCGCGGTCTCCGCCAGGTTCCAGGCCGGGGTGGTGCGGGCTCCGGTCAGCAGGCCGGCCAGCATCAAAGGTTCATCCGGCAGCTTTCCGCCGGAGCATGGCCAGAAAGTCTTGCCGATCTCGAAGATCTTAACATCTTTAATGAAATGGGCAGCGTTAAGCCGCATGTTCTGCAGCAGACCAGGGATCAGCGACCGGCGCATGACCGCCTGTTCTTCACTGATGGGATTGGCCACTTTCACAAAGGACCGATCAGGATCCTCGCCTTCTAGAAGGGTTGTAAGACGATCCGGCTGAAAGGCGTAATTAATGACCTCGAAAAACCCCATCCCTAAAAGCAATTCCCTGGCCTTTTCCCGCAGGCGGGCTTCTTTGGGGGGGCGTGCGGCTGACATAGCCAACCGGGGGAGCGTCACCGGAATCTTGTCATAGCCGTGCAACCGCGCCACCTCTTCGATGAGGTCGACCTCACGGGTCAGGTCACCGCGATACGATGGCACCTGCACGGTTAATGCATCCGCATCCTCCGTAATCGGCGGCATCTGCAACCGGCGCAGAATATCGCTGACCAGCGGTTTGTCCAGCGGCGTTCCTAAAACCGCGCTGGTGCGCCCGAGGCGGAGCCGCAAGCGGGGTCGAGAGATAGGTCGGGGACAGACATCGATAAGTCCATGTAAAATTCTGCCGCCCCCAAACTCTGCCATTAATTGAGCCGCTCGGTCCAGCGCCGGCAGGAGGGTCTCCGGATCTATGCCTCGTTCAAAACGATAGGAGGATTCGCTGGACAATCCCAATCTTTTAGAGGCCCGACGGATGGATGGAGGGTTGAAGTAGGCACTCTCAATCAATACCCGGCGGGTATCACCGGTCACTTCCGAAGCCTGGCCGCCCATAACCCCGGCGATAGCCACAGGTACCGCCGCATCGCAGATTAGGAGAGTTTCCCAAGCCAGAGGTCGGTCCTGCCCGTCCAGGGTGGTGAATCTGGTTTCTTCGGTTCGAGGTCGGCGAACAATAATGCGACCTCCCTGCAAACAGTCGAAATCGAAGGCATGCAGCGGCTGCCCGTATTCCAGCAAGACATAGTTGGTGACATCTACCAGATTATTAATGGCCCGGAAGCCGCTGACCTGTAGCCGCCGACGCAGCCAGAAAGGCGAGGGCCGGACTTGTAGATCAACCACCATACGGGCGGTGTAGCGGGGACAGTTCTCCGGATCCTCAATATCCACTGCAGCCCAACGCTGGATGGATTCGGTGTCGGGTTGTAATTCCACGGACGGCAGACGCAATGGAACATCCAGTAACGCCGATACCTCGCGGGCCAGCCCCAGGACGCTCAAACAGTCCGGACGGTTGGGGGTGATAGCTACTTCCAATACCATATCTCTGAGGCTCAGGGCCTCGACCAGATCAGAACCAACGGTAAGGTCAGAGGGCAGTTCCATCAGTCCGGAGTGGTCATCTGAAAGGCCTAACTCATCTTCTGCCAAAAGCATGCCCTCAGAAAGAATACCCCGCAATTTGACGGCCTTTAAAGGCTTCCCATCAGCCAATACGGCTCCTACCGGAGCAAAGGGATATAACCCCCCGGCTTGGACATTGGGAGCGCCGCAAACTACCCGATAACGCCGCCGGCCATCAAAAACATCGGCCAGTTTAAGACGGTCGGCCTGCGGATGCGCCGCCACCTGCTCGACCCGGCCGACCATCACGCCAACAAAACGCACGTCTGGAATTTCCACCGCCTCGACCTCCAGCCCCGCCAACGTCAATCGATCCGCCAGCTCTTCCGGGGGGACGGCCACCTCGACAAAATCTTTTAGCCAATTAATGCTCAGTCGCATAATGTCTTATGAATATTCCGTCAATGAAAAAATCGCGGCAATCGGGATCGCTGCCCGATTAATAGCTGCCATTCCTGGGTGCCAACCTGCTCATCAGCTTTTCAGGTTCTCGGCCTATGGTTGTTTTATTTTTATACCCCGAGTGACCAGAATTTCAAGCCACAAATGTGCGAAGAAGAGTCTTCCTTGCAGCACTTAAAGACGGCAGGCGCGGCCCGCCCAATGAGTAAATTGCCGATAAATTATCGATAATGGGATAGGGCGGCCCATGGCCGCCGCTGATGTTTAACATGGTCGATGAGAAAAAAATTTGTATGAAAGCAGTGGGCAGTGAGCAGATAAAGCATTATTGTGAGCTACTGCCGCGGTCCTGTTTTCATGCTTCGTTGTGTTCCTCAGAACATGATGACTTTTGATATGGAAAGAACGGGATAATGCCGATTAGACCTTTTTACTCCGCCGGAAGTCTCCCAGGCCTTTTTCTTTGGCCAACTGTCGACGTTGCTCGGAATAGTTGCGAGACACCAAGGGATATTTTTTAGCATCCAGGCCAAACCGCTCATAGTAGTCTGCCGGTGTCATCTGATGCGCCCGTCTCAGATGCGCCTTGAGGGTCTTGAACTTCTGACCACATTCTAAACAGACGATATAGTCATCCTGCAATGATTCTTCAACCGGAATAGCTGGTTTAAGACCTGTCATTCCTTTAGTTTCAGTAGGAGTTACTTCAGGGCTAGGGGCTGTAGCCGCTTCCCCGGCCAATTCTGCCAGAGTGTTATAAACTGACTTTATCTCGCTTATTAACTCTTGGGAAGATAACTCACTGATAGATGCATGCGAGGTAATAATTTGAGCCGTCATTTTCAGCAACTCAGTTGCCATGATCCCTTCTCCTTTTTGTAAGTTATATTTCTAATAATTATTAAGATTTTTTGAAATATTTACTACTCAACCCTTATAATCACTTAACTATATAATATTATCGCTTTATACCTAACTTATTAAACTATGTCAAGAAATCTTTCAGACTGTAAAATAATTTCTTAAAGAATATTATTCAAAACTTTTAGTGCCGAGCCGATAAATCAATGTCTTATGTGCTTCCCTCACCAGAGGTTTATTTGTATCCCTACATCAAAAGTAAACGTTTAGCTGTATTAGCCTCCTTGCAGTAAACCCCAACGCTGTTCATTCGGTTCGCATTATTTACCAGATAAATAGCATTTCAGTTAGATGAGTATGACCGAACCGGATAATCATAAACTAACCGAAAGTCCTGAGTCCTGGATTAAATAACCAATCCAACCGCCGAACTTTTTCACGTTGACGGTTTTAGCGGTTTTCTGTTAGATTGCCGGTATCAAGAGGCCGGATGTATCCGCCCGCCTTTCTTTGCTTGGCTCCGTAGGTGGGAGTGTGGCAAAGACGGCGGCACCTAACACATCAAGGAAAGGGGTGCTCAGGGTATGCAAAGGGGCAAGTGGCCGTTTATGTGCCTTGTTTGGTTGGTCTTTAGTCTAATATGTTGCGGTTGCAGCACCAGGACCGAGCCGGAAGTACGTCTCGGGATAAATGCTGAGCTGACTGGCAGCAAGCCGACGGTGGGTGATTCTTGCAAAAAGGCGGCCGAGTATTTGGCGGCCCAGATTAATCAGGGGGGCGGCCTCAAGGTAGGTAATAAAGCCCTTCCGGTACGATTATTTATCGAAGACAACGAAGACAAGGCGGAGTCCGCCGCCGCCGCGGCTCAGAAGTTGATCAATCAGAATAATGTCTTGGCCATCATCGGTCCCAACGCCTCCGGCAATGCCATCCCCGCCGCCCGCATCTGTGAGGACAACGGCGTCATCATGATCAGCCCCTGGTCTACCAATCCCAAGACTACCGAAGGCAAAAAGTTCATTTTTCGGGCGTGCTTCATTGATGATTTTCAAGGACAGGTAATGGCCAAGTTCGCCCGCCAAAAACTCCGGGTCGGCACCGCGGCGGTACTGTATGATGTGGCCAGCGAATATAACAAGGGTATTGCTGAATTTTTTAAGAAGTTTTTTGAGGCCGACGGCGGCAAGGTCGTTGCCTTCGCTTCCTACACTACGGGCGATAAAGATTTCTCTTCCCAGCTTACTACTATTAAGGCGACTAATCCTCAATTGTTGTTTCTGCCCAACTATTACAATGAGGTACCTCTCCAGGTGAAGCAGGCCCGCAACCAAGGACTAATTGGCGACATCATCGGCTCAGATTCCTGGGGCAGCCAGGAGTTGCTCAAACTTGGTGGTCAGGAGTTGGAAGGGGCATATTTCAGTACGCACTACGCACCTGACCTAGCCTCCCCCAGAGCGCAGAAATTCATCAGTGAATATGAGACATGCTACGGGAAAAAACCTGACGACGTTGCAGCGTTGACTTATGACGCCGGTCTGCTGCTTTGCCAGGCTATCATTCAAGCCGGTTCGCTTGATCGGGGCAAGGTGCGGGATGCCCTAGCACAGATTACGGAATACGAAGGCGTCACCGGCAGGATGACCTTTAGAGGCAGTGGCGATCCCATCAAGAGCGCCGTTATTCTGCAGATTCGTGACGGGCAATTCAAGTATTTTGCCACCGTGCAGCCATGATCTCCATCATACTCGAAAGATGGCAGACGCTTGTTGCATCGCGTTAGGTAATTAGGCAGGATGGCTCTAGCACTCCAATACCTCCTCAACGCCCTGCAATTGGGAAGCGTTTACGCCCTGATCGCCTTGGGCTACTCTATGGTATATGGTATCCTCACCATGATCAATTTCGCCCATGGTGATATCTTCATGGTGGGCGCCTATCTGGCCATGTGGGCCGCCTGTTTTCTATTGGGATTAAACCTGACGTTCCCGGCGATGTTTGTCTTTCTTGGTGCCCTCCTGTTCTCCATGACCTTGACGGCTGTTTTGGGAGTTGCCATCGAACGCCTGGCCTATCGTCCCTTGAGACAGGCCCCACGCGTTTCGGCAGTCATTACCGCCCTCGGTGTAGGGCTTTTCCTGGAAAACTTCACCTTGGCCACCATCGGTCCCGAACCTCGGCAGATTCCGGCCATTATTCCGGTGCAACAACTTTCCTGGGCCGGGATATCGTTTACCAATATCCAGATCTTGATCATCATCGTGGCTATCGGGCTCATGCTCCTGTTGGACTGGGTGGTCCGACACACTATGACCGGCATGGCCATGCGGGCCATTTCCTATGATTGCCAGGTTGCGCCCCTTATGGGAGTTCCGGTGAATCGGGTGATCTCCCTGACGTTTGCCATCGGTTCAGCTATCGCCGGAGCTGGGGGGCTGCTCTATGGTCTGGCATATCCCGTGCTTGATCCCTATATGGGGATTCGCATCGGTTGGTGGGCCTTCATTTCCGCCGTAGTCGGCGGCATCGGTAATATCCGGGGAGCCATGCTGGGGGGCTTTCTCTTGGGTGCGGTAGAAATATTCACTCCGGTGCTACTGGCTTCCTCCACCTACCGCGACTGCGTTGCTTTTTCAATGCTGCTAATTCTCCTGGTATTCAAGCCAACCGGCATCTTGGGGCGGCCGACATTTGAAAAGGTTTAATCGGCGTAATCACCTGCCCTGTCTGAGATAAAAAAATCCCCTCACTTCAGTTTACGACGCTCTTGAGGTGAGGGGAATTAATTAAGGGTATGTTTCCTCAGACCTGAAACTATTTAGGGCCGCGGCAACAGACCCGCCTTTTCGACAATCTCGGGAACCTTCTGCTCCCACTCGATAGCCATGATGTGGAAGCCTTTGACGCCTTTAACTTCTTTAAGGCGCTGAATGCTTTCGACGCAGATCTTGATGCCCTCTTCAGCCTGTTTTTCTTTGGGAACCCCGGCCATGCGCTTGACGACATCATCGGGCACATCCATGCCGGGAACCTTGTTC
The DNA here is from genome assembly GCF_000195295.1 of Desulfobacca acetoxidans DSM 11109. Taxonomy (NCBI): domain Bacteria; kingdom Pseudomonadati; phylum Thermodesulfobacteriota; class Desulfobaccia; order Desulfobaccales; family Desulfobaccaceae; genus Desulfobacca; species Desulfobacca acetoxidans. Next base: position 383,327 of record NC_015388.1, on the reverse strand, counting down.
TTCATGTATTTGGCCATGCCGACCGATTTCATCGGGGTAATACCGGCCAGGATATAGACCTTCTCATCCAGACCCCGGTCACGGACGCCTTCCATCCACTTCTCGAATTTATCCAGATTAAAGATACATTGGGTCTGGATAAATTCGACGCCGGCCTTGACCTTTTTGGCAAGGCGGGCGACGCGCAGTTCGAAGGGGTCGGCGAAAGGGTTGGCCGCGGCGCCGATGAACATCTTGGGCGGACCGTCGATCTTCTCGCCGCCCTGAAACTTCCCTTCATCCCGCATGTTCTTGACCATGTTGATCAATTGAATCGAATCGATGTCATGGACACAGGCGGCCATGGGATGATCACCGAAGGACGTATGATCGCCAGAGAGGCAGAGCATGTTATCGATCCCGTGGGCGTAGGCGCCGAGGATATCGCTCTGCATTGCCAGACGGTTTCGATCCCGGGTGACCATCTGCAAAATGGGGTTGAGTCCGAGTTGCTTTAAGAGAATACAGGCGGAAAGGCTGGACATCCTAACCATGGCGGTCTGGTTGTCCGTGACGTTGACGGCGTCGACGTAGCCCTTGAGCAGATTAGCCTTTTCGCGCACTTTCTCCGGCAGGGCCCCACGAGGCGGCCCACACTCGGAAGTAACAGCCAGCTTTCCCGATGCCAAAATCTTTTCCAGTGTGCTATCCGTCTTCATGATGCCAAATCCTCTCTAAAAATCTTTCGAGGTCCTCCGCCGCCCCCGGAACGCCAGTCCTTGGCAGGTAAGTTCTCTTCATAGAGTTCAGTCTTGCCCAAAGCCTTCAGCCTATCCCAGATGAGCTGCCAGGCGCAGTCAACATCGGGATTAATTTCGCATTTGCCATTGGTTGAGCCGCCACAGGGACCATTGAGCAACTGCTTGGAACAGCGGCTGATAGGACAGATTCCCCCTGTGTATCCCAGGACACAGTCGCCGCATCCCTTACACCGTTCGGCCCACAGGCCGGGCGCCTCGGACGCGCCCATGAACTTGGTGTTCACTGCAGGGAAAACGGGCATATGGCTAAAACGCCGCGCCACCTCCTGCACACCGCAGCCGCAGGCCATGGAGAGCACGACGTCGACCTCTTCGATGAGCGGGGCTAGTTGCTCCACGTATTCGGGGTCGCACTGTCTCTCTAAAGTGATTTCTTTGATTTCAATGGGATGATTTTCCTTCTGGAAGTGCATCTTGAGGGCCGAGGCGAGAATTCCTACCTCCTTGCGGCCTCCAGCGGCGCACACCGTGACGCACTCATTGCATCCAGCCAGCAAAATGCGGCGAAACGGCTTGACGCATTCGATGAGTTCCGCCATCGGTTTTCGTTCAGCAGTAATCATGTTTGCTTACTCTCCTTTTCCTTCTGGGTCAGCCTGCAGCCAGGTGTTATGCCGCACGCGCCACTTTGGCGGGATTGGGTCCGAGTTTCCTGATCTTTTCAGTAAAATCAGTGGCAACCTGAGCAAAACGATCACCCATGCCCGCCGACATCTCGAACATTTCGACGCGCTCGCCGCCGATGCCGATATCATCCAAGATTTTTCTGACATGGGCTAGACGCCGCTTAGCCTTCACGTTGCCGTTCCTAAAATGGCAGTCTCCCTCTAAACAGCCGGCAATATACACCCCGTCGGCGCCTTTTTCGATGGCCTTCATCAGGTGAATGACATCGACCTTGCCGGAACAGGGAACTCGAATGATTTTGACGTTAGGCGGATACGAGATCCTCATACTACCCGCCATGTCCGCGGCGGTATAGGCGCAATAATGGCAACAAAAAGCAACAATTACAGGTTCAAAGTTCTCCATCAGCACATCCTTTCCAGAAGACCGTCCAATTTCGCCGCAATCTGGTCATCCTCAAATTGCATGAGCTGAATCGCTTTGGCCGGGCATTCCGCGGCACAAACACCACATCCGTGGCATTTGGCCGGATCGATCTCCGAATAGCCCTTATCATTGATAAACGGCACGTCGAAGGGGCAGGCCCGTACGCAGATGAGACAGGCGGCGCAAATCTCCCCGTCTACCTGAGCCACGGCGGCCGGCAGGTTGATCGTATCACCGGCCAGGAAGGTCATCGCCCGTCCTGCCGCAGCCTGAGCCTGAGCGATACTCTCACAGACAAGTTTAGGCGAATGAGCTGTTCCAGCCACAAAGAAGCCCGGATTTGGCAGATCAATCGGTCTTAGCTTGACATGCTCTTCGAGAAAATAGCCATCTGAAGTACCGGGAAGATTAAATATCCGGCCCAGACTAGTCGTGGTCTCCTTGTCAGCCATAAACCCGGTGCTCAACGCCAGACAATCGGCCTTCACCTGCACTTTTTGCCCCAGTATAGGGTCTGTAAAAACAACCGTGACCTGGTCGCCGTCAGGGGTCGCTACGGGTTTGTCTTCCAATTTATAGGTTGCGAAAAGAACGCCCTGTTCGCGCGCCTTCCGATAATAGTCCTCATGGAAACCATAGGTGCGCATATCGCGATAGAGAATCATAATCGGCAGTTCTGGGTTGAGTTCACGCAGCCTGAGGGCGTTCTTGACCGCCGCCTGGCAGCAGATGCGCGAGCAGTTCGGATTTTCCGGCACGCGAGAGCCGACGCACTGAATCATGACGACGTTGCGCCAACTTTTGGCCACTTCCGGGGTCTCCGCCAGGACGTCCTGCAGATCGAGTTGTGTCACGACGGCCTTGCTTTGACCTAACAGGTATTCCTTCGGCCGGTTTGGGATGGCGCCTGTAGCCAGGATGCCCACTCCGTGCTCGATCTCCTTATAGGCCTTTTCGGGTCCAACCTGAATCCCTGTCTTAAACATTCCAGCTACACCAGAATGATCCACCACCGTCGCCTGTTTAAGAACCTGGATGCCGCGGTGCTGTTCGGTTCTCTTGATGAGATCGCTCATAAAGGCCCGGACGTCGTCCCCTTCTATAGTTTTGCGAAGGGTTTTGGCTACGCCGCCGAGCTCCGCAGAGCGCTCTACCAGGTGAACCTTATAGCCCATGTCCGCCAGACTCAGCGCCGCTGTCATACCCGAGACGCCGCCGCCGACCACCAGGACGTCTTTGTTCATCGGCAGGGTGTATTCCTGCAAGGGGCGGGAAAAACGTACCGCTGAGACGCCCATTCGCATCAATTCGTGCGCTTTTTGGGTGGCGTCCTTGGGACGGTCGGCATGCACCCAAGTATCTTGATCCCTGAGGTTGACAATCTCCACAAGGTATTTGTTCAGACCCGCCTTGCGGATCGTGTCCTGAAAGATGGGTTCATGTGTTCTGGGCGAACAGGCGCCGACCACAACCCGGTTGAGGCCTTTATCTTTTATAACCTGCTGGATACGCTCCAGAGATTCCCGGCTGCAGCCTTGACCTATTACCTCGGAAACGACCACATCCGACAGCTTGGCAGCCTGTTGCACAATCTCATTGACATCAACCACGCTTCCGATATTGAAGCCGCAATCGCAGACAAAAACCCCGATCTTCAGGCTTTCCCCCGAAACGTCGCGCTCAGGAGGCAGCTCCGCCTGCCAGTCGGAAGTGGTACGAAGCGGCGTAAGATCCCCGGCCGCCTTGAGACTTGCGGCACTGGCTTCCACCAAGGTCCCCGGGATATCCTTGGGACTCTGAAAAATGCCGCAAACATAAATCCCCGGCCGGCTCGTGGCCACTGGATCAAACCCGCCGGTTTGGGCATAGCCGTATTCGTTCAGATCGATGCCAAGCTGCTGGCCCAGTTCCTTCACCTCCGGTGCAATCCGGAAACCGGTGGTAAGGACTACCAGGTCATAGTTTTCCACCACCAACTTGGAATCCGTATCGGAGAGATAGCGGATTTCAATCTCTCCGGTATACTGACATTCCTCCTCAACCGGCTGGAGGGAATGCGGGCGGCAACGTACCAGGCGGATGCCTAAATCATTTTTGGCCCTCTGCAGGTAGAGTTCGTAATCCTTGCCAAAGGTCCGCATATCCATATAAAAGATGGTTGTCTCGATGTCATTCTGGAAGCGCTCTTTGGTAACGATCGCCTCCTTCAAGGCATACATACAACAGGCGCTCGAACAATAAGGAACAGCGTTTTTCTGCATCCCGCGAGACCCGATACATTGGATCCAGGCAATTTTCTGGGGTTTCTTACCGTCCGAGGGGCGGAGCAATTCGCCTTTGGTCGGGCCGAAGGCGGACAGAATCCGCTCATATTCCAGGTTGGTGACAACGTTGGGATAGATTCCATAGCCATACCCGCCTAGATCGCTGGGAACATAGACCTCGGCGCCTAATGCCAGAATCACCGAACCAACTTCAATTTCCTGGGTTTTAGGGCCATCGTCCAGGATGATCGCTCCGGCTGGGCAGACCTTGACCAACTCATCTTTGTTCGTACACTTCTCCATATCAATGGAAAAGGCATCTGGTGTAGTCTTGGGATAGCGCATGCAGGTCGGAGCCCGATGGTCCAAACCAGGGGTAAATCGTACACACTCAGGAAATTTCCGGTAGCACTCACCGCAGGCCGTACACTTTTCAGTATCAATGTATCGGGGTGCTGTCGTGAGGGTGGCTTTGAAACGGCCTGCCTCCCCTTCCAGATTCGTCAACTGGGTCGCGGTCATAAGATCAATGTGTAGCTGGCGACCGCTTTCGGCGAGATGGGGAGACAGGGTGCAAAAATCGCAGTTGTTGGTGGGAAAGGTTCGGTCAAGTTGAATCGATATCCCGCCTATGGAGAAGGCCTTATCGATCAAAACGACCTCACGGTTGGCTTCCGCCAGATCCAGTGAGGCTTTGATGCCGCCTATACCTCCTCCGACCACTAGCACCTTGTTGCTCGTTCTTTTCTTTTCTTGCATCTGTACCCGATCTTACTTGTAAGGTTCTTGTCGTAAATCCGGATTGTTGAAGTGAAATCCGGTGTCAAAGGCTGGCGCAGTTCGATCATTGCCGAAAACCGGCGCCACCGTCCGGGCGCCAGGGCCTGGCGCCCCTAGGGGGAGTTCTTCCAATGTTGAGGCAGTTCTTTATCTTACCGTCTTTCCCCATCTGATGCCGGCTGCAAACCTTTCCCCGCCTTCAAAATAACCGGGGGATGTCTATTTCCGCTCCGGATTGGGGGCTTGCATTAAGTGTGGTCTCTCCCTTCGACTACACCGTCACCCATGACCGGTGGGTATTGGCTAGACGCTGAGGAGAATCCACACCTTGAGCCGGCGTTGGCTCAACCAGAACCGCACAACTACCTGACAATCTGCATGTATGAAGATGCATAGACCTCCTTTTTCTTTGTCCGCCTTCGCCTTGCCTGCCTGCCTGCCGGCCTGGCCGTGAGTCGACAACGGTAAAGATTAAGTATACGTCATTGATACATTCCTGGTTCTCTATTCAAAGTCTGAAAACAAGCGGTATCCGGTTGTTACTCCAGTGTCTCATTCAAAGGCCGTTCGATATCCGCCACGTTAAACCTTACCTTAACCTTGCTGTGCGTTCTCTCTCAATAGGCCAAGCGTCCATGAGTAACTGCGCAAAAATGATTAAAATTGTCTTTTACACTGTCAAGTGATAAAATGCTCAAGCTATTATGTATCATCTGTTCGAAAATACGCAAGAGATTTTTGACGTCAAAATCCTCCATTGAGATGGAAAGACGGTGAAAAGCCATCGGATTCCCTCTCTTTTTTATAAGTTGTCATGTTCTGATGATCACAACGAAATATAAAAACAGAACCGTGGCGGCTGCTCACAATAATTTTTTTCCTGCTCACTGCCCACTGCCCACTGTTTTTATAAAAGTAAAGGTAATTTGCCTTATGGGGAGCGGTCAACTTCCAACCAGATGGGGGTCAGTCAATTGGAGAGATGTTATATTTGCTTATTATCTATCTCTTGTGTCAAGATAGTATAGCTATTCAAAAGACGAAACTTCCGACTTTACCATATGAAACCCACGCCCTTGAAACTATTCCTCCTTTCCTTGGCGCTGATCCTCCTGGCCTGGATCTTGTCGGCGGGAACTTTGCTCAACCTTTATATTCAGCAGGTTTTGATGTATGTAGGAATCAATATTATTCTCACTCTCAGCCTCAACCTGGTGAATGGTTATATGGGAGAGTTTTCGGTAGGCCACGCCGGATTCATGGCCATCGGGGCTTATGTAGCCTCATTGCTGACGGTGGCGGTGTTTCCCACCGCCTGGGGGCCGCTCATCTTCCCGTTGGTCTTGGTCATCGGTGGCCTAGCCGCCGCTTTGGCGGGGCTGGTCATCGCCTTCCCTTCATTTCGTACCCGTGGGGATTATCTGGCCATCGTCACCCTGGCCTTTAATATGATAGTCAAGAGCGTCCTGGAGAATATCGACGCCGTCGGGGGACCCCGGGGCTATCTGGGTATGGCCCGGCTCACCGATCTAACCTGGGTGGTTTTTTGGGTATTGATTACTCTTTTGGTGCTGCGGAATTTTATTTATTCCAATTTCGGCCGAGGTGTGTTGGCCATCCGGGAGGATGAACTGGCCGCCAATCTGGTCGGCGTCAATACGCCGCGTCTGAAGATCTATGCCTTCTGTTTATCCGCCTTTTTCGCCGGGGTGGCCGGTGGGTTATATGCCCACCTGTTGCAGTTTATCAATCCCCGTAGTTTCTCTATTCTTAAATCTACTGATATGTTGGTCATGGTGTATTTAGGAGGTGTTGGTTCTCTAACCGGATCGGTGTTGGGTGCCGCTCTCTACACCCTACTCATGGAGGTGCTCCGGCCATTGGAATTATGGCGTTGGGTGTTGGGGCCGTTGTTGTTGGTGTTGCTCATGATTTTTCGGCCTACCGGGATCATGGGACTCAAGGAGTCAAAGTGGATCAGGCCGGCAGCAGAGCAGGGATGATTCGGGCCGGTTGCCGGACCGCCTTTAGGGATGGCAGCGAGTCAATCAATTTCTTACTCGGGTTAAAAAATCGGGTTGCCACGTGCCACTTTTAGAGATCACCGAACTCTCTCACCGATTCGGCGGCCTGCAGGCGGTAGCCGACTTTTCCCTTTATCTAGAAAATGGCGGTCTAATGGGACTCATCGGTCCCAACGGCGCCGGTAAAACCACCATCTTCAACCTTATTACCGGGGTCTACCCCCCCACAACGGGACGTATCTGCTTTGCCGGGCGGGAGATCACCGGTTGGCCCGGCTACCGCATCATGGCCGCGGGCATGGGGCGCACGTTTCAGAATATCCGTCTTTTTAAAGACTTGAGTGTCTTGGACAACGTCCGGCTGGGGGCCTCGGCCCAATATCCTTACTCTTTCCTCCAAACCATCGGCCGGACGCCAGCCTTCAACCGCCAGGAGCGTCAATTTATCGTTCAAGCCATGGAAATGCTGGAACGCTTTGGCCTAGCGCGCTATGCCCAGACCCCGGCTCGGCAACTGCCGTATGGCGAGCAGCGTCGGTTGGAAATGGCGCGGGCCCTGATCAGCCGGCCCAAACTGCTGCTGTTGGACGAACCGGCGGCAGGAATGAACCAGGCGGAGACCGTTGCCCTGATAGAACTGCTGCGGAAGCTGTGGCGCGAATTCGAGCTCACTATCCTGCTTATAGAACATCACATGGGCGTGGTCCTGAATCTGTGTCAGCAGGTACTCGTGTTGGATTTTGGCGACACGATCTTTGTCGGCCCCCCGCAAGAGGCCCAGACCCATCCCAAAGTTTTGGAAGCCTACCTGGGAAAGGAGAAATGAAGCGTGACCATGCTGCTGGAAATCGACGACCTCTGGGTGGCCTATGACCATATCCAGGCTGTACGAGGGGTTTCTTTTTCCATTGCTTCGGGAGAAATTGTCACCCTGATCGGGGCTAATGGTGCCGGTAAATCAACCATTTTGCGGGCCATCTCCGGTTTGCAGCCCATAACCAGCGGCGGCAGGTACTTTGCTGGCCAGGACCTAAGCAAGTGGTCGGCGCATCAGATTGCCCAGAACGGCATCGCCCATGTTCCCGAGGGCCGGGGCGTCTTCGGGAACCTGACGGTGCTCGAAAACCTGCGTCTGGCCGCCTACGGCCGCCGGGACAACCAGGTCGCCTCGGATCTGGACCGGGTCCTCACCCTTTTCCCTCGCCTGGCGGAGCGCCGCTGCCAATGGGGAGGCACCCTGTCAGGGGGCGAGCAGCAGATGCTTGCCGTCGGTCGCGCCCTGATGCGCCGCGGCCAGCTCCTGCTTCTGGATGAACCTTCCATGGGGCTGGCGCCTTTCCTGGTCAAAGAAATCTTCAAGATCATCAGCGAGATCAATCGCCAAGGGACTACCATACTTCTCGTAGAGCAAAACGCTTATATGTCCCTAAAAATTGCCCATCGCGGTTATGTGCTTGAAACCGGGGAGATCATTCTATCCGGCGACAGCCGTCAGCTCTTGGGCAATCCGCTGGTGCAAAAAGCCTACCTCGGGCATTGAAAAGCGACCGTTTGGCTTGCACCGGCACCGGCATCCGGCTGTATCGTTCAACCACCTTCCTTCCTCCCGCGGTTTCGGTAATAAATAATCCGCAGTCCCTCCAGGGTGAGATATTCATCCACCAGATCAATGCTCTGGGCTTCAGAGGCGATGAGACAGGCGAGACCGCCGGTAGCAATAACCTTTACCGGTTCCGCCAGCGCCTCTTTGATGCGGCGCACGATGCCGTCCACGAGACCGGCGTAACCGTAAATGATGCCGGCATTCATACTGCTGATAGTATCTTTGGCGATGACGTGCTTCGGTTTACTAAAGATTTCCACCCGGGGGAGTTTGGAAGCCCGCTGAAACAATGCCTCGCAGGAAATCATGACGCCCGGAGCAATAAGGCCGCCCAGATATTCGCCCAGGGTAGAGACGACGTCGAAAGTAGTGGCTGTACCGAAATCTACGACGATGGCCGCGGCTTTGACCTGTTCATAGGCGGCCACGGCGTTGACGATGCGGTCGGCCCCTACCTCCTTGGGATTATCATAATAAATGGGCATGCCGGTCTTGATGCCCGGTCCTACCATGAGGGGCTTGACCTGCAGGTAACGGCGGGAGAATTTCTCCAAGGTATTGATCATCGGGGGTACGACGCAGGAGATGGCCAGATCCATCCCCGGTTGCAGGGTCAGATTTTGGGACTGGAACAGATTGCGCAACAATACGCCGTATTCGTCCGCAGTGGTCTCTTTCTCAGTGCGGATGCGCCAGTCGCTGATGAGTTTATGATCGCGATAGACACCAATTACCGTATTGGTATTGCCGACGTCCATGACTATGAGCACCGTGTAAACCTCCCTCGGCAACGTTCTGGAATTGGAAAAAAGGGGCTCGGCCGACTGAACTCAATCCTCAATCCCTAAATGAGTTTCGATCAGATCGGCGATCTCCTGAGCAATGGCTTCCACTTCCTCAGGGTCTTCCCCCTCGCACATGACCCGCAGCTTCGCTTCGGTACCGGAGTAACGGATAAGCAGTCGCCCCCGATCGCCGAGTTTTTCTTCAGCGGCGCGAATACCCTGATATATAGGTGGGATTTGGCTCAGGTCTTTTTTCTCCCGCACCCTAACGTTGAGCAGGGCTTGGGGATAGACCTCCATAATCTTGGCCAGGTCGGCCAAGGATCTGCCCGTAGAATGCATAATGGCCAGCAGTTGGAGGGCGCTCAGGGTCCCGTCGCCGGTGGTGCTGTGGTCCCAAAAGATAATGTGTCCTGATTGTTCACCCCCCAAATTATAGCCGCCTTGGAGCATCCGTTCGATGACGTAACGGTCGCCTACCTGGGTTCGGATCAAACGGCAGCCCATCTTTTTGAGAGCAATCTCCAGCCCCATATTGCTCATCACCGTGGCCACCAGGGTTTTTTTGCGCAAGTCGCCTTTCTCATGCAGGTGATGACTGCAGATAGCCATAATATGGTCACCATCGACGATGTTGCCCTGATGGTCGACGCAGATCACCCGGTCGCCGTCGCCGTCCAGGGCGATGCCGATATCGGCATCGTGCCGCCGTACCAGAGATTGAATGGTCGCCGGATAGGTGGAGCCGCACTGTCGGTTGATGTTCTTGCCATTGGGCCTGACGCCGAAGGGAATGACCTCGGCACCCAGTTCCTGCAACACCGCCGGGGCAACTTTGTATGCGGCGCCGTGGGCGCAATCAAGGACGATCTTGAAACCTTTGAAGTCCAGATTTTTTGGCAGGGTGCTCTTTAAATACGAGTTATAGCGGCCGGAGGCATCATCTATCCGCAAGGCCTGGCCAACACCAGTGGCCGTGGGGCAGTGGCTGCCCAACTCCGGGTTGAGCATCAACTCCTCCATGCGAACCTCCATCTCATCCGGCAGCTTAAGACCCTCATGAGAGAAAAACTTGATGCCGTTGTCTTGATAAGGGTTATGGGAGGCAGAGATCACGACGCCGGCATCGGCCCGCATCGAACTGGTGATAAAAGCAATGCCCGGGGTTGGCATAGGTCCAACTAACATGACGTCCACCCCCATAGAGCAGATGCCAGCGGTTATGGCGTATTCCAGGATATAACCAGAGAGCCGCGTGTCTTTGCCCACCACGATGCGGTGCCGTCTCGCCCCGTTCTTTACTACATAGGCGATAACATTGCCAAGTTTGAGGGCTACGTCGGCAGTCATGGGGTATTCGTTGGCTACCCCACGAATGCCGTCGGTGCCGAATAATTTTCTCATGCAGTTTCCTCTTGTCTTAAAGATTATCCGCCGGCCGGTAATTGGCCTCAAGCATCTTTACCTCCCCAGAATTGAGGAGATATTTGGCCAAAACCAGGCGCACCTTACCATCTAAAACGAAGAGTCGAACAATATCACTTTGGTCAAAAAGTTGCCGGGCGATGGCATAAATATTCAGATCAGTCACGGTTTCGGCAAAATCCTCCGGAGCAGGTTGGAGTTCCCGCGCCTGGGCAATCGAAGGCGTAATCTTACCCAACAATTGGCCGACGCGCCCGTGCAACTGGCCCTCATGCGCGATGGCGGCATTGACGGCGCCGCAATGTTCATGTCCCAATACCATCAGCAGAGGAACCTCCAGATGTTCTACGGCGTATTCGATGCTGGCCAGGGAAACCGAATCCAGCACCTGGCCAGCGGTGCGGACCACGAAAATTTCTCCGAGATTCATGTCGAAAAGAAGCTCAGGCGAAACTCGGGAATCGGAACAACCCAATACTGCTGCCATGGGCTTCTGACCCTTGGTTAACTTTTCCCGCCGGATGCTAAATTCACGCGGCGCTCGCATATTCTGGCAAAAACGCTGATTACCGGCAATAAGATTCTCCAGGGCAACTTTGGCTCCTGCCGCTGCTTTAGACATGATTAACCCCCCTGAATTCATTTTATCTTAATAAGAGAGTATACTTTACCAAGATATTTTTGACCTGCAAATATATCACAAAAAATCCGATTTCCATCCCCATCCTGGAATATTGCGCCATGCCTTGCCTTTTGCGGTCGTATGGGTATACTTGGTATATAAATTGGCATGTTCTGGTGATCACAGCGAAATATGAAAACAGACCATGGCGGCTGCTCACCGCCCACCGCCCACGGCTCACTGTTTTTATAAAAGCCAAACTTGCGAAAACAGCGATTTTTATTGAAGACGCTGCGGTGAGGCTTTACAATAAAAGAAAAAAATTACTGAAATTTCTGTCTAAAGTTTATTTAAGGGCACATCATGGAACATGCACATTTAGGGTCACTGCTGGCACTTATCGGCATGATTCTCCTGCTGGTGGTCAATTTCAATCGGCGATCGGCCAGGCGGCGGCGGGTATGGACCGGCACTGATATAGCCGTACAAAAATATGGCTCTTTAGTGGCCTATGCCATACTGGCCCTGGGACTTCTCCTGTTATTGGGACGCCGAGCAACTTAGAAATGGCGTGAGATGACGCAAAAATAACAATTTATCCGACCGAAAAGGCATTTTATCGATAAAAGAAGATGCACCCGACCCTACAGATGATTTTTTATATGGGGGAGTAGCATTGATGACCATAAGGAATTGCAGTGGCTACAAAAGCAGGTGAGTGCAATGTAACCTAGGATGCCTGGCATGAGACGCTTTAGCTTTCTTTCCTCAAGATATGCCCTCATTGCGATGCTGATAGTTACCGTCTTTCTCTTGGGTGTCGGACTGTATCTGGGCTATATCTCCGCCGACCAGATGCGTCGTATCATCAAAGAGGATTTCAATCAACAGCAGTTGATTCTGGCCAGGCACACCGCCAGTCTGTTGGAACAGGACATCAACTTCCTGAAACGAGAACTCAGCACCCTAAATCTATCCCCCTCCATCCAGTATCTGGAGCACCTGACTTGGGCCAACCGTATGCGGGTAACTCTCTCCAGCGTTCGTGAGGAAGGAGTGATAGAGATTCGCCGGGTCAATAAAGACGGGACCCGGGCCTACTCGGTGGATGAACGAGGGGTGGAACATATCGTTACCGGGTCTTTTCAGGCCAAGCCATACCTGAAGTGGGCTCTCGCCCCTCAAAATAAGGGACATATCTTTGTAGCTCCGGTGCAGACACAACTGCCTAATTATGTTGGCCGCCTTATTATGATCATGGCCGTGCCCACGTATGAGGAATCCGTGGATGAAAGTCATCCGCATCCCTCTGGCGATCCTGCCGGGGTTCTGACTTTTTTCATTGATGCGCACTATCTGGCCAAAAAATTCACCAGGGATATTCAGAGCGGTAAAACTGGCTATGGCTGGATTATGGATAGTCAGGAGATTTTTTTATACCACCCCGAACGGGACTTTATCGGCAAGAATGCCTTTGAGGTGCGCAAAGCCCGGATGCCGGCTATTTCATTTGACGCCATCAATCAAATCCAACGCCAAAAAATGCTGGCCGGCCAGGAAGGGTGGGGGGAATATATCTCCGGCTGGCATAAAGGCCAGGCTGGCGGGGAAATTAAAAAACTCATCGCCTATGCCCCGGTTAAGTTAATTGGGCAGGACGTCATTACCCATCACCAAGACCCTTATTTCTGGTCCGTAGCCGTCGTTGCCGCTGCCGGAGAAGTGGAAGGCGCCATCCACTCGGTATATAAGCGGCAGTTTTTTCTCCAGATTATTATCGGTATTTTCGTCCTCTTCGGCGCCATGTTTATGATTAATTATCGCTTTGAACGCCAGTTCACGGGCTCCCTGCAAAAAGAAGTAGAAATCCAGAGGAAGGAACTGCAAAAGTCTGAAGCGCGCTATAAAGGCCTGGTGGAAAACGCTACAGACCTGATCTATACGGTCGATAATGAGGGCCGCATCCTTTCCATTAATCGCTTTGCCGCCAATTTTCTTTCTCACCGACAGTCGATCGGTACCCCGCCAACCCAGGAGGTTTCTGGAGACACATGTGTCCTTCCTGAAGATTTTATCGGTCGCACTTTCTATGAAGTAATGTCCGACAAATCCGCTGATTTTCATATGGAGTGGATACAGGAGATCCGGAATACGGGGAGGTCACGCAGCAAACGCCACCAGGTGAGCATCGGCGACCGGGAATTCTGGTTTTCCACCAGCATTGTTGGATTGAAAGATGAATTCGGCCAGGTCTACGCCTATGAGATCATTTCCCGGGATGTTACCGGTCGGAAAACTATGGAGGACCGTCTCATTAACATGGAAAAGCTTGCATCCATCGGCACCCTGGCTGCCGGAGTAGCCCATGAAATCAACAATCCGATCTCGGTTATCTTAGGGTTTAGTGAAATTCTGCTGGAACAGACGGAACAGATGCCGGATCTCCACGAAACCTTGAAAATAATTGAAGAAGAAGGTCTCAAATGTAAAAAAATTGTAGAGAATCTCATGACCTTTGCCCGGACCCCGGAGCGTATCGAGATTGTCACCGATATCAATAATACTTTAGACAAAATGATTCAGGTGGTGAAAAATACCCTACTTACCAAAAAGATCCGTCTCGAAACCAACTTTCAACCTGGGTTACCCCAGGTAAAGGGTGATCCGCAGGAACTGCAACAGGTGTTTATCAACCTGATCAACAACGCCGTAGCAGCCATGAAAGGCGGCGGCCTCCTCAAGGTCAAGACCGCTTTAACCCATGACCGTCAGAAGGTCATGATCGAATTCTCCGACACGGGCAGGGGGATTCCAAAGAAAGATCAGCCCAAGATCTTCGATCCCTTCTTCACCACCAAAAAAGTTGGTGAAGGCACCGGCCTGGGACTATCCATGTGTTATGGCATTATCACCAAATTTGGTGGCAACATTAGTTTTGTCAGCTATCCGGTGGAAGATTATCCTGGTAAACATGGGACCTCTTTTACGGTTCAACTGCCGCTGGCCTCCCCGAGCGAATTAGGCAGCCTCGAAGACCGGTCAGTCGTGTCGAATCCAGAAGCCCCTTAAGCTCGAAACCGGCTTCCGGCTATCAGCAGTTAACGAGTATCACTAACAAATACTCAATTATGATGTTCGCGCATCGATGAGGAGGAGGACATGCCTGAGAGAATTCTGGTCGTAGATGACGAACCCAATATGCTCCGGCTGCTCAAGGCCATCATTACGGGAAAAACCAGCTACGAAGTAGTGACCACCAATAATCCTCTGGAAGTGTCCAAACTTCTCCAGGAAGAGCTATTTGACCTGCTCATCACCGACCTCAAGATGCCCCTGTTGGATGGCATGGATCTTATCGATACGGTGAAAAAAATGGACCCGACATTGCCCATCATAATGATCACCGCCTACGGCACGATAGAAACAGCAGAGGAAGCCATCCAAAAGGGGGCTTATGACTATATTACCAAGCCATTCCGGCAGGAAGCCATTCTCATCACCTTGAAGCGCGCTCTGGAGTGGCGCAAGATGCAAAAAGAGCTCAAGGCCCTCAAGGGACATTCCTAGAACCCGACCAGCTTTATATGTTTAAATTTTTCCGCCGATTTCTGAAAGAAGCAGAAGACGATCAGGTCCACCTGCAAGAGAAATTCAATTATTTCCGCCGCTTGTTGGACAATAACAACCTGGCTCTGGCCACCATGGCGGATATGGAGGAAAAGCTTAGCGGCAACTACCTGTTTGACACCGGCTATCTGAAAACCCAGGTCGACCTCTTAGGAAATTATGTCAGAGAGATCATCAGCGCCCTCAATCAACTGACCCAGAACCGCTACCAGGAGTTAGTACTGGTGCATCAGAAGATTCAGGCGGTTATCAGCCAGGATCTCACTGCCGTTCCGAGTATCCCAGCCACTCCCTATATCCTGCCGATATCTGAGATCAACCATGAGATGGCTGCCAGCTGCGGCGGCAAGATGGCGAATTTAGGAGAAATCCGCAATCGCCTGCATCTTCCGGTTCCTTCAGGCTTTGCTATCACGGCGGCGGCTTATCAAAGGTTCCTGGAAGGCTCCAGCCTGTCCAAGGTGTTGCAGGAGAAATTATCGGATACCGATATAACCGACCTGGCGGGTCTCGAACGGGTTAGCCGGGAACTGCAGGAATCGGTGCTGCAGGCGGACGTCCCCGTCGACCTAGCCGCAACCATCCGAAAAGCGGTTCCTTCCTTGGGAAGTAGGTATATTTCGGTGCGCTCCAGTGCAGTAGGGGAAGATGAAGAGTTTTCTTTTGCCGGCCAGTTTGCCACCCTGCTCCACGTCGATCCGGCAGACTTGATCGATCACTACCGGGCCGTAGTGGCCAGCAAGTTTACCTCACGGGCTATCTTCTATTGGAAATATCAGAGATTCTCCCTCAATGAACTTCCCATGGCAGTGGGTTGCCTGGAGATGATCCCGGCGCAGGCCAGTGGTGTCATGTTCACCGTGGACCCCCAGGCGCCTTACGGTAATCGTATAATTATCTCAGCGGTCTGGGGCCTGGGAAAATTTGCAGTGGATGGGACGGTCTCGCCCGATATTTATGAGGTCGGACGGGAGAGCACACTGCCGGTGTGTCAGCGGCGCATTGCTACCAAGGGCAAGGCCCTGCGCTGTCAGGAGGGCCCAGGGGTAGAGGAGATCGTCCTGCCGCCGGATCAGGCCCAGGCGCCCTGTCTGAACGATCGGCAGATCAAAGAACTGGCGGCAATGGCTCTGCAGCTAGAAAAACATTTTGGGAGACCTCAGGACATTGAGTGGGCCACGGATCAGAATGGTTCCATAGTTATCCTCCAATCTCGACCGTTGCGGGTCATGGCGGCGGCATTTTCCGACAAGGCCGAGGAAAGAGAGGTCTCTACCTGGGAGCCCATCCCCCCGCTGTTGCGGTTCGGTATCCGCGCCGTAGGCGGCGTCGCCGCCGGTCCGGTTTATATTGTGCGGCGGGAAGAGGAAATTGCCGATATCCCTTCCGGTGTCGTGGTGGTGGCCCGCCAACCTTCCGCCCGCCTGGTTCTGGTCATGAACCGTATTGCCGCTATTATCACCGAGGTAGGTAGCCCCACAGACCATATGACTATCATAGCGCGGGAATTTCGAGTGCCCACCCTGGTGGAGGTGGGAGGAGCCCTGCGCACTTTGCAACAAGGTCAAATGGTGACTGTTGACGCCGACGCAGCGCGGGTCTACCCTGGTGTACTGCCGGAATTATTAACGCGAGAGCGCCGCAGCCGCAAGGAAGATATCCTGCGAGGCGACCCGATATTCCAGAAGCTTAGGCAGATTCTGAAAAAAACCACGCCGCTGAATCTGCTTGACCCGACCGGTGCGGATTTTAATCCTAACCACTGTCAGACCTTGCACGACATTACCCGCTTCTGCCATGAGAAGGCGATGGATGCCATGTTCGCCCTGGATGTGGAACAATCCGTTAAATCCAGTGGTGTCTGCCGACTCAAGAGCGATCTGCCCCTAAACCTGTTTATCCTGGACCTTGGAGGGGGGCTGGCGGTCAAAGGCAAGTCTGTGGTGGAGGAGAGCGACATCACTTCCCGGCCCTTCCTGGCAGTGTTACGGGGCTTTCACCATCCACAGATCAGGTGGGCCGGGCAGGTTTCCGTAGATTTTAAGGGCTTTATGTCGGTATTCGCCAATACCCTGTACGATATGAACAAGGCCGATACCGATTTGGGAGGCAAGAGCTTTGCCATTATCACTGACACGTACTTAAATTTTAACTCCAGATTGGGCTACCACTTCGGCATTCTGGACGCCTATGTCTCCTCCGAAACGAACGAAAATTATATCAGCTTCCAATTCAAAGGTGGCGCCGCCAACATCGAGCGCCGGGAGCGCCGGGCCCGACTGCTCAGCCTGATCCTCAGCGACCTGGGTTTCAAGTCTCAGGCGGTGGGAGATATGGTGCGGGCTCGATTGGTCAAGTATTCGCTCATGGAAACCGAAGAAATCCTCGAATCGGTCGGCAATCTGCTGGCCTTCTCCCGGCAACTGGACCTCGCCCTGTCCAGCGATGCGGTCATAGACCGGCTCTTCCAGGCCTTTAAGGAGAGGGATTTCAGCCTCAGCTTTATAAACGCCTGAATGGAAAATAGTCCTGATACTTTTTGCTACCCGCCGCTTTTGTCTTTCCCGATCTTGATCCGCAATAGATTGATATTCCCATGGATTAGCGGAGCAATGCTACTTTTCTGACTTTTTTTGCCCGCCGGGTTTACTGCCAGACACAATCCGCCGATGTCGCAGATTTCATCGGGTTTATTCAGGTACTCTGCGGCATAAGTCTCGGCTTCGAGCAGATAGGCCATGGCTTCCTTCAGTTTACCCTCCCGCTCCATCAGGACAGCAAGGTTATTAAGGGCATAAGGATTATAACGATCGATTTTGATGGCTTTTTCAAATTGCATCCGGGCCGCTTCATTATTGCCGGACCGTAGGGCCTCATACCCGAGAGAGAGCGGGGTAAAGACATCATCGGTGAAAAGCTGGGGTTGGGCAGCAGCCGGGGAAGAGAACAGCCAGGAGATTAATATCCAGACGATAAGGACGATGGGGGATAGCTGTAAGAGACGGCATTGCATGGTTATCCTCCTTGTGCCAAATTCGATTTGAAACGCAAATGACAATGTCTTTAACTAGCTGATTAAACAAGGCGAATTTAGTTCCTTGTTTGCCAGAAGTTAATACCCGCGGGTTAATTTGCAGGTCAACCGGGCCAGACCGTTTAGCCACACACCTCCAATAATCCGATAATCAATCACCCTGATTTTCAGGTTTTGGCGCGAATTCGGTCTGAGTCTCTGTGACCGGTGCCGATTTCGATTCCGAAGCTGCCCACGGCTGGGGCAGTCGGTATGAAGTAGCTCTGATCCGCTCCCGGATCTGCGCCTGGGCTTCCCGTCGGATCAGAATATTTGCCTGAAGTGTCTGGAGAGCGGCAATTTGGTCCTTTACCTCTTCCTGGAGCAGAGGGTTAACCTCCCCGGCCTCCAGTTGGAGAAAGACACTTTCTCCCAGACGACGGTATTGTTTGGCCAGCCGGCGTTTCTGGCACCAGAGCCCGCCGGATTTAACCATCAGCCACAGTCGGCGACTACAGTTGACGGGGAAATTCTTCCCATATAAAAAGATCAGCCGGACTAGTTTTCCGGCCAGTTCGCTATAGTTTGCCATAGTTAATTTCCTCTGGAATAAGAAGTTCTTGGTGCCAAAGGTTTATTGGCCTGGGCAGATAAAAGCTGACGGATCGCCAATCAACTTTTCACGGATTACGGGTGATTCAGGGTTCCCTGAGGAATCATTCTGCGAGGCAATTTCAGGGTTTAGCAAGTCTTTCTTTGAGTTCTTGGAGCCGCCGCCGAATACGGCGCTGGTGACTCCCCTCCCAAAAAACCCGGTGGCACCCCGGACACTCAAAAAATACCCGGTGCTCTCTCAGGACATAATCCGGAACCCGATCCCGGGCAGCTTCGACTGAAAGAGGCAACAGGAGCTGGTTGCAATGGCTACAGCGGGTAAGAGGCGTCCAATCGGTCAGCAATGCCGGCAAGCGGCGGCAGACTTCCTCTAATTGGTCCTCGGTTCGGTCAGATGCCACGATAATCAAGTCAGTTCGAGGCGTTTTGCTCTGGAAACCGGTCTGTCGACTCAATAGGTAAGTATCTTTAACTGACGTTGGCAAGGTATGCAGCTTCTGTGGCTGTAATCTGATCTGTTCCACGTCAAAGCCCATGATCCGCAACCATTTGGCCAGGCTTCCCAACGTCTGATCCACCAGAAGTTTCATTGTGGAAAGGGTAGTTCTTGGATATCTCCGGAGACTGGTAAAATCAGGGTTTCGTCTGAGAAAGGGACGTTATAAGTCAATTCCCGATAGCGCAGCCGCATCTGCCTCAGACCGTCGCCGGAGGCCAATTGAATCTGTTGGGGGCCGGATATCCCACCCCGGGTGATAAAATCACTAAATTGAGCCTGCATGAATTCCCGGCCCTGAAGATCAAGCCAGCGGGCGGAAGTAATATTGAGCTCTTGGGCTTCGATGGTTAACTGTAACCGCCCTCTCTCATCCCGGGAAGATAATTCCAAAAAGTATGCCTCCGACTGACCGATTATCGCAAGAGTCGGCTTATCGTAACGCTCAAAGGCGACGCGGCCGGTCAGGATAGCCATGAAGTCGTGGAGGGAGATGGGCAGCGGTATGAACCGGCTCAAATTAGCCGATGTGGCCGGGCCGCGATACAGCTTGCTTTCCGGATAAACCATGAACTTGATCTCTTGCTCGGTGCTAATAAAGGCCACTGCCGGTTGGCCCCAGAAATTTAAGACATCCACTCGCAGCAGGGATGGTTTAAATACCGCGAACAGAGCGTTGCCGTTGTAGTTTTTCTGCGGAGAGATTACCGAGACCCGGCCTTTGGCCTGGAGGCTTTGCACAGCGTTGGCTTTCGCTTCCAATTGATGCATGAGGTCCGAGGCCGAACTCACCACCGGGCGCTCTCCCGGGGGCGCTATCGGCAGGCGGGCACAGGCAGAGAGACAGATGAGAATCAGACCGAGGGCGAGGCCCGGATACAATCTCGTTTGGAAGTTCATAGAGACAAGCCGTGCAGCAATTCTTCGGTTGTTTTGATCTTTTTTTGCAGATCGGGAATGTTGGCGTTTTCCAGAGTAAGGGCCTTCTTATACAAACGCAGGGCATCCCGGAAACGAGATTTTTTCATATAGGCGTCGCCTAAATGTTCAGCTATAGTACCGTCCTGGGGCATCTGCTGATGGGCCTTCTCAAGGATGAGAACGGCTTGGTCATACAGACCTTTTTTATAGTAAACCCAGCCAAGACTGTCGATAATATAGCCGGCGTCAGGCTTGATAGCCAAAGCGGTTTGGATCAACCTTTCGGCTTCGTCCAGATTAGCGCCCTGGCAGGCATACATATAACCCAGGAAATTAAGGGCTTCGGCGTTATTGGGCTCTAGTTCCAGCACCTTCTTGATGAGGCGTTGGCTTTCGGCATTCTCTTTTTTCTTATCATAGACCACGGCTAGCCGAAAATAGACTTCTGAGGGATTGACCGTATTTTCCAGAGCCTGGTTCAGAGTCTCAATTGCCTTGACATATTCCTGTTCCTCCTCATAGAAAGCCGCCAGGGTGAGGTACAAGTCGCCATTTTTAGGGAATAGGACCAGGGAGTCTTTAATAATCTTGATGCCTTGAGAAATTTTTTTCTGGCGCCCGAGGATGTAGGCCATTCTGAGGCGGGCGGGGATATAACTTTCGGATTGGCGGCTGATCTGCTCATATTCCCGCATGGCCGCAACCAGATCGCCTTTTTCCTCTAAAGCGGCGGCCAAGAAAAAGCGGGCCTGATCCGGTCCTTTACGGCTGATCAAGACTTCTCGAAATTCCCTGATGGCGTCGTCAAAATATTTCTGTTCAAAAAAAAGCAGGCCGATTCTCAAAGCGGTTTCAGGTTCGTTTTTGCTGATCCGCTTTATTTCACCGAAGGCCTGCAACGCTTCGGTATACTGATCGTTGAGGAGGTAGAGTCGGCCCAGACTGGCCCAGGCCCGCTGATTGTCAGGATCATGCCGCAAGATCCGACGATACATCGTCTTGGCCTGGGAGTAGCGTTTTTCCAACTCATAGACAAACCCCAATTCCAACATGGCGGGGAGGAATTCGGGTTGTTTATGGAGAGCCTGCTGGAATTCTTTTTTGGCTGCGGTTAACTGCCCCAATTCAATGTAGCATTTTCCTAAATAAAAGAGAGCGATGAATTGATCGGGATTTTTCTTGATCAGATTTTTCAGCAGGTTGACCGCCTTGGCGCAATTCCCCTGTTGGGCGTGCAGCGTGGCCAGGAAAATAACGGCTTCCTCATTGGCCGGATCCAGAGTGATAATCTTCTCATATTCCGTTGTGGCTTCTCTAAGCTGATTCATGCCGGTATGCAGCCCGGCCAGCAGTTGGTGGGCTTCGAGATGGTTAGGATCGAGGCTGATGGCTTTTTCCAGGTGCGCCAGGGCCTCTTTGATATCTCCCTTTCGGATCAGCAAGGCGGCCATTTCGATTTCCAATTGGGCGCTCTTGGGATCGCATTGAATGGCCGCTTCATAAGACCGCAGGGCATCTTCCAAGTTGCCGGTAAATAGATAGTACTGGGCATTGAGATAGTGTTTATAAGCCTCTTTGGGAGACTGGATTGTCGGGGGAAGACGGTCAATCTTGCCAGGAATCCGGGCTGAATCTGCAGGGGGAAGCGATTGGCAGCCGGACATCACGAGCGCCGTAGCAAGTATGAGAAGGAGACACTTGAAAGACTGTATAGTGGGACTGTAGTGGTGGTCACACATCGTCGGCACTGTTGGTTGGTTAACTTGGAGAGGCATGGGGAAATAGATAACTAATATGGTTCGTTTACTAGAGTTTGATAGCTTTGAAAATCTGGGATTTCATTATGCATGAATTGTCGCAGTTTTTTGAGCAACCGCTCTTCTATCTGTCGCACCCGTTCCCGGGAAATATTATGTCTGGCGCCAATTTCCTGCAGAGTGAGAGGATGCTCGGCCAGAAGTCGCAGGTCCAGAATATCTCGTTCGTTATCCTTGAGCGTGTTGCGGAATTCGGCCAGGCGCATCAGGAAAATGTCCTTCATCTCCTCGCGGGCCAGGTGCTCATCCGCCGCAGTCTCCCCGGAAGTTAAAAAGTTGATGTGCAATTCTTCCGAATCGCTTTTCAGAGGTGCGTCCAGGGAAAACTCCCAGCTTCCCAATCTCTGATCCATTTCAATGACTTCAGCTTCTTTGACATTTAACCGGGTAGAGATCAATTTGGGATCGGCCTCGTAGCCTTGGGCCCGCAATCGTTCCTTTTCTTTTTTGAGACTAAAGAAAAGTTTGCGTTGCGCCTGGGTAGTGCCGATCTTGACCAGTTTCCAGTTATCCATAATAAATTTTAGAATATAGGCCTTGATCCAAAAGGAAGCATAATAAGAGAGTTTGATGCCTCGGTAGGGATCGAATTTTTTTATGGCCTGCATGAGACCGATATTGCCCTCCTGGATGAGATCAAGAAGATTGCGCATCCAGAACTTCTGGAAATCAAGAGCGATTTTCACTACCAGGCGCAGATTGGAGGTGATCAGGGTATAGGCGGCATCCTGGTCGGCGGTTTCATGATAGAGAGTGGCGAGTCGCTTTTCTTCTTCTGGCTGGAGCAGAGGATATCGGTTGATTTCACCCATGTAGCGCTGAAGGGCGTCAACTTCCACCAACCCTGGCTCTGGCAGTTCAGACTTACCCTCATCTTCGAACAACAACGGTTCGGGTTCGGTATATTCCTCTATGACCTCACTTTCGTCAAGGTCTATGATGTTCTTGGAATCTTTCATAAGTAGTTATTATTGAAGAAATTATCCAGTGCAGTGTCAATCAGGGCTGACCAAAAGCATCAGGATGAAAGCACCTCACCAGAGCAACCGCATTTTTATCCCTCGTTGTTGTAAATAGTCTTTGATATCGCCGATGGAGTAGTCGCCGTAATGCACTATAGAAGCGATCAAGGCCGCATCCGCCTGGCCGATAGTCAGAACGTCGTACAGATGTTCAGGCATTCCGGCGCCGCCTGAGGCGATAACCGGAACGGACACGGCCGTCGAGATAAGCCTGGTAAGATTCAATTCATACCCTGTCTGAGTGCCGTCGGCGTCGATTGAATTAAGGCAGATTTCTCCGGCGCCCAAACGTACCGCCTCTTGCGCCCACCACAGAGCGTCTAGGCTCATACGGGTCCGGCCACCGTTAATGACTATCTCGTAACCGGAGGGTATATCTGCCGAAGGCAGCACCTGCTTGACATCCATGCCCAAGACGATGCACTGACTGCCAAAAGCCCTGGCACCTTCGGCAATAATCCGCGGATTCTGCACTGCAGCCGAGTTGACGCTCACTTTTTCAGCGCCGGCCAGCAGCGCCTCCCGCATGTCCTCCAAGGTTCGAATACCGCCGCCCACCGAGAATGGGATAAAAATCTCCCTGGCCACCCGGCGGACTACGTCAATCATGATATTACGGCGGTCACTGGAGGCGGTGATATCATAAAAGACAATCTCATCGGCGCCCTGTTCATAGTAAAACCGTGCCATCTGCACCGGATCGCCGATATCGACATTGTCTTTAAACTTGATCCCCTTGGTGGTCCTTCCGCCCCGAACATCTAAACAGGGGATAATACGTTTACTCAGCATCGCGCCCATCCCAGGCCAGGAAATTTTTAAGAAGCAGCAACCCGAAGCGCCCGCTTTTTTCGGGGTGGAACTGGGTGGCGACTAAATTTTTATACCCGATGACGCTAGGAAATTCCTGACCGTAATCGGTAATCCCCAACACCTGGCTGGCATCGGCTGGCGAGGGATAATAACTATGGACAAAATAAAATTCCGCCCCTTCCGGCAGTCCGACAAAAAGAGGATGACGCCTGAGAAAACGCACCTGATTCCATCCCATATGAGGGATTTTGAGGCGTCTCCCCATGGGATCAAGAGCGGGCGGGATCAACCGACGGACCTCTCCCGGCAGTAGACCCAAACATGGGGTGTCGTTTTCGGCGCTGTGATGCAAAATTATCTGAGCGCCCAGGCAAATACCCAGAATCGGTTTCCCCGTCTCATAGGCATGACGCAAGGCCTGATCCAGGCCGAAACGTCGGATATTGGCCATGGCCTGGCCCGCAGCACCAACGCCGGGAAAGATGACCCTATCGGCCTGTTCTACTCCTGCCGGATTCCGGATAACGGTTGCCTGGGCTTCTAAGGCAATAAGAGAACGAATGACACTAGCCAGATTGCCAGCTTCATAGTCTAGTACAGCGATCAATCCTGATATCACTTCTTGGGGGAAAATTTTTTCTTTTTGAGAATTTATCAATAAGCCAGCCAAGAGTCAATTGAATTCATCGGATACGTCAGGATAACTGGTTTTTGAAGGGCGTAGGACCACAGTATCTTTTGAGAAACCTGACTTCTCCGTAAAGACCAACCCCTGACTTGAATAAGCCAGGGGCGTCGGAGAAACCGGACATTTACCAGAAAATAAGTTTCAAGTTGAACGGATTGGAGCCATAAAATCGACGTTAGCTTATTTCCATAGTTGGTGGACGCTTTTTAAGTATGGCAATTATTTTGCGAAAACCAATGGCCGATCCGAGACCGCTTTAACCGAAGCCGGTTCCTATTGTTTAAGTTCCTCGATCTGACCGCTAAATTTAGCCTGCTTGAATTTTTTGGACATTTTTTCCGCTTCGGTCTTAGAGGTCAGACGGTTGGATCTAATGATATATGCTGTGCCGTTTTTATCTTTGCCCTGCTGGAGGCTGACTGCAAAACCCTTCTTCTTCAGATCGGCTAATGCTTTCTGGGCATCCTGGGCGTTGTGGAAATAGGCTACTTTGACCTGGTAGGCGGCGGCTTTCTTCTTAGCCGCCTCAATATTTGCCTTTGCTTCGGTTTTAAGTGTCGGGGTCATCGAGGCCGTTGTCACCCCCGACTCTTTTTTCTTTGCCGTTTTGGCCGGTTTATGGGAGGTGGAATCTAGTCGGTTCTGAAAACTAAGCTTAGATGCGATAGAGGAGCCGGTCACCGGCTTTTCCGGGTTTGAGCCTTTACGTCCTTTGGCCTCAGTTTTATTGCCGTTCTCCGGCTTTTTATCGACCTCTACACGTGATCTGGCCGGAAGATCCTGGGGCTTATTCACGACCTCGGACGAGGCCTGAGGAGGGGGGAGCGCCGTTTTGATTTCGGTAGAAGGTTTGGAATCCGCCAACTCTCCTGCCTTCTGGCCTGACTCTGATACTAGTCCTGAGGGCGGAACTAGAGCAGCGGGTGTTGGATCAACGGTAGGTGCTCCTAATCGAGCCGCCAGATCGGTCTTGGTCAGACCCCAACGCTGGAACAGCCGGTTGACATCTCCCCTGCCAACCATAACCCCCAAAGCGAAGACCCAGAGCAGCATGAACGTGAAGCCCAGACCATACCCTAACAGTTTGGCACCGCTTATGGTAAAGGTCACCTGTTTCTTCTCCTTGGCTTTTTTTTCTTGCTGTGCCACGTCCTTCCCTCCTTGTAAGGTTATTGAACCAGGTTTTGAACGACAGTCCGAGTCAATCTTTTCGCTCCAGAACGTCTTCCCCGCCCCCCATAGCCGGGCTGACAGGTCTACATGTTTTCCGGCGCTTCCACCCCCAGGAGTCCTAACCCATGCGCCAGGATGGTTTTGATGCCCCGAACCAGCCGCAGGCGAGCTCTGCTGAGGTCAGCATCATCGGAAATGAAACGATGTCTGTAATAATAACCATGCAGCTGTCCTGCAAGTTCAGTGAGGAAATACGTAATTCGGTGCGGCTCGAGGTGGAAGGCGGCGGCTTCCACCACCTCCGGGTACGTGGCTAACAATTTCAGCAGGGTTATCTCCTCCGGCAGGGTCAAACGGGTCAGATTAGCCGACTGATCAGCTTCCCCGGCAAGGCCTTTTTCCTGGGCCAGGCGAAAGACTGAGGCCAGACGGGCATGGGCGTATTGAACGTAATAAACCGGATTTTCATTGCTCTGCTGTTTGGCCAGTTCCAGATCGAACTCGAGGTGGGCATCGGCCCGGCGACTGAGAAAGATGAAGCGGGCCGCATCCTTGCCGACTTCATCCATGACCTCCCGCAGGGTGACAAAAGTCCCACCGCGGGTAGTCATGGCTACCGGTTCGCCCTCCCGCAGCAAACTTACCAATTGTACTAGCAGGATCGTTAAACGCTCCGCCGGGATTCCCAACGCCTGGACAACTGCTTTCAGTCTGGGAACATAGCCGTGATGATCGGCCCCCCAGATATCGATGACCTGGTGGAAACCCCGCTGAAACTTTTGCCAATGGTAGCCTATGTCAGAGGCAAAATAGGTTGTGGCGCCATTCTGCCGACGCACCACACGGTCCTTCTCGTCACCGAAGGCGGTGGCTTTAAACCATAAGGCCCCATCAGCTTCGTAGAGATAGCCGCGCTCTTGCAAGGCAGCAAAGGCATGGTCCAGATCGTGGTCCTGGAAAAGGCGCGTTTCAGAAAACCAGTGATCAAAATGAACCCCGAAATCGGCCAGATCCTGCCGAATGCCCGCCAGGATGGCCTCTCCGGCATAGCGACCGCCAGCTTCCAAAGCGGCAGCATCAGGTTCTTCTAGAGATATCGGACCATGCTGCTCCAGATACTGCCGAGCCAGAACTTTAATATAATCACCCTGATAGCAGTTTTCCGGGAAGGAAACCGGTTCTCCTTGCAGCTCCTTGACCCGCAGTAACAGGGAAAGCCCCAGGGTTTGCATCTGCAAACCGATATCGTTGATGTAATATTCTCGCTCTACCCGGTGTCCTGTAGCGCTAAGAATGTTGGCCAGGGCATCTCCCAGGGCCGCTCCCCGACCATGCCCGACGTGCAACGGGCCGGTAGGATTAGCGCTGACAAACTCCACCTGAACGCTCTTACCGGCGCCCATGGTGCTCTGGCCGTAAGTGCCACCCGCAGACGCAATATCATCCAAAACCTGCAGCCAATAGGTTCCTTCCAGAAAAAAATTGATAAAACCCGGTCCGGCGATCTCGACCCGGGCCAACATGCCTGGCGGCGGATTAAGATTATCCCGAATCAGTTCAGCTACCCGGCGCGGCGCCCGCCGAACTGACTTGGCCAACAACAGGGCGGCATTGGTGGCAAAATCCCCGTGCTCGGCTAGCTTGGGAACGTCCACCTGAAAGGAAGGCGTCTCCAAAATATCCAATAGGGCTTGTGATTTTAATGTTTCTAGGGCCTGCATGATCAATGCGGCCACACGTTTTTTCATGCTCATAAGTTCAGCAAATACCTTCCGATTTCATGAACCTCTTGTGAAATGAACAAGGGGGAGGATAAAAGAAAATTTCGCCAAGATCGGTATTTCTCTCAGGATAGCGAAGTGTTACTTACCAACACAATCAACCTGCAGTGGTTTTTGAAATGAAAATAACAAATTGTCGTTTAACAATAGATTTATTGACACGAGAGGTACTAAAAATTTTTTCATCGGATACGGTTTCAAAAGGCATTTTAAGTATATATAACTCTTAATTATAAAGCAACTGATCAGAAAACGATACATTTTTTTATTTATTGGAATGTCATAAATCTTATCTAAGTTAAATCCGTAGAATTGAGCAAATGATATGAGGTATGACGGATTTATTGGTGTAATGTGTAAATGCTCGCCATATTCCGGCATTTTTATTAAGTGAGGGAAGCCATAAAACGTTCCATAGTAATAGTACCTCTTTCTACTTTTAATATTTAGTATATTTGGCATTGATATAAATAATTTTCCTCCTCCACGTAATATACGATAAAATTCTCTTAAGGCATGGTGGTAATTTTCCAGATGTTCTAATCCCTCGAAACAAACCACATAATCAAAGAAACCATCTTCATATGGGATATTCTGATCTAAATTTACCCTTTGAAAATTAGGCGTTGCAGGATGGGAGAAAAGGTCGGCGCCATAATATTCCCAGGCGTCATTATTCAAGGCGCAGCCAAGCCATGCCGAACCACAGGGAATATCTAACAATCTGCCCGGTGCAAGTTTTTTGAAGGCATTCAGTATCGTATTTTTTAATTCTGGCCGCATAAGGTAAATCGCCTACCAACAATCCGTCCGGTATAATCCTTAGATGAAAACAGTGGGCGGTGAGCAGTGAGCAAAAAAAGCATTATTAAGAGCAGCCGCCAAGGTTCTGTTTTCATATTTCGTTGTGTTCCTCAGAACATGCCGATTTGTATGAAAAGAGTGCTCTTAAAGACGGCGGGCGCGGCCCGCCCTATGAGTAAATTGCCAATAAATTATCGATAATGGGATAGGGCGGCCCATGGCCGCCGCTGATGTTTAACTGCCATAGTTCTGGGTTCATATTTCATTGTGATTTTTAAACATGATGACTTTTAAGATTCAATGGGCCACTCGGGATGGCAGAGGGGATAAAAGCCGATTTTCTCAGGTTCCTGCGGGGGCCTTACGCAGTTTTCTGCTCCGGTTTTTCCGATTCTCCCGGCAACTTTACGGTAACATCCCGAGAAAAGTCCAAACACTGTCCGCCGGTGAAAGAATACTTTTTTAAGCAGTCCTTACGCCAGGCGCAGATCAGACAGATTAACGGTTCCTGCTTTAAGTCTTTTTCTCCTGTCATCTCTTCATCCTGTTATAATAATAAATTCCAGTTATTAGTTCCGAGCCGGCCTAGCAGGATACTATCGTGCAAACCGAGCTGATAGGCATATCGGCCGGAATACTTATCAATACCCCAATTCCGCAGCTCAAACCTCTAGTTGCCGATATATCTGCGATAATTGCTGTTTCCCATCATGCAATAAATCTCATAGCTGATGGTTTCGGCCCAAGCTGCCAGATCGTCGCCGGTGAGCCGGTCAGAGCCATCCTCACCCAGCAAAGTGGCCATATCGCCCTTTTTGACCCCTGGAATTTCGGTGACATCGACCATGGTCAGGTTCATACAGACCCTGCCGCGTATGGGGGCGCGTTGGCCATGCAGCAGCACGCAACCTCGGTTTGACATCAGACGACTGTAGCCATTACAGTAACCCACCGGCAGAGCCGCAATTAGACTAGGTTTATCAGTGAAATAGGTACGGCCATAGCTGATGCTGCAACCGGGCGGCAATTCCTGGAGTTGCAGGACGCGGGTGCGCAGACTCATTACCGGTTTGAGCGGTATCGGCGAAGGAGTTTCCAGGGAAGGCGGCGAGCCATACAGCGTGATGCCGGCCCGCACCATATTCAAGTGGGCCTGGTGGACATGCAGGACCGCAGCGCTGTTGGCGATATGACTGGCCGGCACAGCCCATCCGCGTCCTCGCACCCCCTTCAATAGCCTCTCAAAATCAGCTAGCTGCTGGTGCGTATAGGAGCGGTCGCAGCAGTCAGAGGCAGCAAAATGCGAAATCAGGCCCGCCAGCTCCAATTCGGGGAACTCGCCCAACGATTCTAAAAAGGGCATCAATTCCGTCGGCAGGAGTCCCAAACGGCCCATGCCGGTGTCGATTTTGACGTGTACCTTAACTTTTTTACTCTGCTGCCGAGCCTGGGCCGCCAGGGCCGCAGCCATTTCCCGGCAAAAGAGGGTTACCTCCAGATCATGCGCCACGGCCTCGGCCGCTTCTTCCGGCAGCACCCCCATGAGCAGCAGAATCGGCAGGGTTATCCCGGCCTGCCGCAAACTGACGCCCTCAGAACAGTAAGCCACGCCGAAATAATCCGCCCCCGCCGGCGCCAAGACCTGGGCCACAGGCAACAGTCCGTGGCCGTAGGCGTCGGCTTTGATAACGGCCAGGATTTTCACCTTTTGGCCGCAATACTGTCGCAATTGACGAAAATTGTATTGCAGCGCCGCCAGGTCCACCGTCAATTCCACCATCCGGTTGGGCAACCTGAACCGGTTGGAGGGCATCCCTAAACTGCTGTTGGCCGCTTTCGGGCCATTAAACGGTCTTCTTAAGGTGGGCAATTTTATCCTGTAAGTGCAAGGAGGATTCCTCCACCTTGCCAGCTAGTTCCTGCTTATAATGTGTGAGCCGCGCTTGCAGCGCGGGGTCCTGACGGGCTAGAATCTGCACTGCGAAGATGGCCGCATTTTGAGCGCCGGCTGCCCCCAGGGCCATCGTAGCCACCGGTGTTCCCGCCGGCATCTGCACCGTGGCCAATAGGCTATCCATCCCGTGCAATGCCGAAGAAGCAATCGGCACCCCGATCACCGGCAGGATGGTTTCTGAGGCCAATACCCCTGCCAGGTGCGCCGCAGCTCCGGCTACGGCAATAATCACCTGCAACCCCCGCCCGGCTGCCTGGCTGGCATAGGTCTGCACCCGAACCGGGGAGCGATGTGCCGAAGCCACGATCACCTCATAAGTAATTCCCCAGTTGTGGAGCAACTGCACCGCCGGTTCAACCTCCGGCCAGTCTGAAGCGCTCCCTAAGACAATCCCTACCTGAACGTTATGCTGATCCAATTTCCTTCCCCGTCGATCGACGCCCCCAAGCCGTCCCTAAAAATCCTCTTCGCTCTTTCCGGTTTTTTAATACCATTGAGCCAGTGTCAGGACCGTGTCGACATAGGCGTCCGAATGATTGTAGGCGTGGATGGCTCTGCTCCAGGTAGAACGCTGATCCAGCCGAAAACCAGACTTCTTAAGATAATTGGCGATGCTAAAGATGGCATCTTCATAGCAGAAGAGATTGATACAGCCGTCTTGGTTGCCATCCCGACCACAGCGCAGCAGGCTGGAAGGCAGGAATTGAGAAAACCCAAAGGCCCCGGCCCACGAACCTTTTACGGTCAAGGGATCGATGCGGTTCTGCCGACAATAGGTGAGAAAGGCACACAATTCTGATCTGCCCCAGGCCGCTTTTTTCTGCAGGCGGCCGGTCAGCCTACGGTTCAACGACAGGTCGTTGATGACTTCGGGTGTATCCATTACCGCCAGGGAGGCAAAGACATTAAAAACCGGATACTTACCGGTGATCTGTCCCAGATCGCTTTCCACCGTCAAGATGGCGACGATGACTTCCTTAGCAACACCGAAGTCGCTTACGGCGCGGGTTAAGGTAGTATTTTCCGCCGCCAGGAAGCGGCGTCCCTTTTCTACTACCGCCGGGCGCAGAAAATGCGCATAATCCGCCTTCTTCTCCTTTTTTAGATAGGCGATCTTGGTAACTACTGCAGGCAAAAATTCTGTCCGCTCATCTTTAAAAACCTTCTTGATATAGTCCGTATCAAAACCATTGCGGATGAGATCATACTGTAAACTGACGAAGGCCACCGGTGTTTCGGCAGCTTGCCCGGCAACCGCTAACAGACAGATCAAGGTCAGACTCAGTACCAATCCCAGGGTCAAAAAACCTTGCCTCATACTCAACTCCTCAAAATTTCTCTCTTTGGTCAACCGCCTAAAATTTCTTAGCCAAGCCGGGCTGCCCTTGTCGGTTCTGCATCAGTTGCTAGGCCATCGGTATCTGATGTAAGTTTGTGATGAGCAGGGTCCACGCCGCTAATTTTATGCGTAAATATTTCCCTTTAAATCGCCGTCACTTCTTCTTTCAGAGGCAGCAGGATAGAGAAGGTGGTACCCTTATTCGGTTCCGTCTCCACCGAAATCTGACCGCCGTGTTGTTTGATAATCTTGTGTACCATAGCCAGGCCCAATCCGGGACCGGAGCTTTTGGTAGTGAAGAAAGGATCGAAAATATGGGGCAGGATTTTGGAAGGAATGCCGACCCCGGTATCTGATACCTGTATCTGCCCGTAGTGATTGCGTCGCGCCGAAATTATTGTCAGGGTCCCGCCAGAAGGCATAGCATTAACCGCATTGGAGATCAAGTGGGCAATCACCCGCCTCATATTCCCGGCGTCCATGATGAGAGGAGGCAGATCCTCTGCCAGTTCAAGTTTGGCGGTTACCTGGCTTTCATTCAGCTTTTCCTGACAGGCGGCCAGGGCTTCGACAATAACTTCATTGATGTCACGTTTACGCAGACTGGGAATAGAGATCACCGTAGCTTCGACGATCTGCCGCACCATCTGCTCCAAGCGCTTGGATTCGTTGACAATAACCTCGGCATACTGTTTCTCCTGGGTCCCGTTCGGAAGTCGTTCATAGAGACGGCGGGCAAATCCCCCGATGGCGGTCACCGGATTGCGAATCTCGTGGGCTACACCCTCCACCATCTGATCGAGGGCGGACAAGCGCTCATCCTGCGCCCTACGCTCCTGCTCTTCTCGCAGGGCCATCAGAGACCGTACCCGCGCCAGGAGTTCTTGGGGATTAAAGGGCTTGGTAATGTAGTCGTCGGCACCAATGTCCAGCCCTTTTAGCTTGTCAGGAATCTCTTTTTTGGCAGTCAGCAGGATTACTGGCAGATTCCGGTATTCATCCTGTTTTTTGAGACGCCGCAGAACCTCGTAGCCGTCCAGTTTTGGCATCATAATATCGAGGATGAGCAGATCGGGATTTTCTTTTAACACTGCTTGCAGGGCTTCTTCGCCATCAAAGGCCGCGGCAATCTGATACCCCTGGGCACTTAAGCGTTTCCGCAATAATTCCACATTATCAGGGTTATCATCCGCAATCAGAATTTTTTTCTTCATCAATCTGTTTTTTCTTTCCGGCTTCCAGTCGTTTGTAATTGTCATGCTTTCAAAATTACCCACAAACCATGAAATCATCTGCCGGTAGGACAGGCTTTCTAGACCGTGTAAAAGTTATTTTCCAGGGGAATTGGCTGCCGGTGATTTGCCGACTCCGATGAGTTCAATTCGGAACTCAAAACTTATTTTTAAACTGCGATACGAGATTTTGGGAAAGCTTTCAATAAGACGTCTTTTCCCTCTCAACATACCAAAATTTTTCTGCGCTGTGCAAGCGCTGACTGCATTGCGTTGAATAAACCGAAATTCTCTTTTTCAGCCTGTCTCGGTGGCTATGTGGGAGAAATAACGCTTCAGTTGTCTGATAAAATTTGCCAACGGAAATTTGTTGGTATTTAGGGTCTGTCGAAACTGTTCCTGTAGAATCAGCTCGCTGGTCGGACCCAAATCAATCGGGAGTAAAAAAAACAACGGTACAGTCAGCATCTCTCCTTGAGAACGGACAAAAGCTGTTACCCGCACCGAATCACTGGGTGGAAGATTAAGACTCAATACGATTAATCCGGGCAGAAGATTCTCTAAATGGCGGATGCCTTCTTCTCCGCCGGTAGCGGTAGTGGTTTCAAATCCCTCTTCTGCCAGAAACGTAGACCACCTGGCGCCAGCCTCCGGGTCGGCATCGATGACTAAGGCCTCCTTATACGTAATCCAGGAATCCAGACCCTTCAAAGATTGACTGAACTCTTCGGCAGTAAAAGGCTGTTTAAGAAATTCTACCGGTCCCAGAACCAGCCCCGACCTGCCATCATCCGAGAAGGCAACCGGCAGGATTGGTACAGTCCTCGTATCTTTATAGGTCCTTAGCTGACGCAGGGTCTCTCCTAGCAGCATTCCTTTTCCCAGCATATCAAGCACGATAGCTGCGGGGCGGTTTCTACCGGCCTCCTGCAGGACGGTATCCACCATCGGTTCGGTTTGGAAGACAAATCCGAGGGAGGAGAGGGTGTCCCGTAATACATGGATCAGCCCACCCCTCCGGGTAAGTCCCAGGACTTGACGCCCTCCCAAAACCTCTTCAGAAGGTATTGCCGCTTCGGATTTCGGCGTCGGGAGAGGAAGAATGAAGGTAAATGTCGAGCCCTTACCGTATTCGCTCTCTACCCAGATACGCCCGCCGTGCATTTCCACCAGATGACGGCTGATGGGCAGCCCCAAACCGGTGCCGCCGTGCCGCCGGGTGGCGGAGCTGTCTATCTGGACAAATTCTTGAAAGATATTCTGCAGGTCATCTTCTTTAATGCCAATACCGGTGTCGCTAATGCGGACGGCAGCATAATCTTTTATCAGCCCGTGGCTCTCAGGCAAAGAAACGGTGTTCAGGTTAATAGTAATGAGGCCATGCGAATCGGTGAATTTAACCGCATTACTCAACAGATTTAAAAGTACTTGAATAATCTTGTCCCGGTCTACGATTACCGGTGGCACTTCTGATTCTTCCACCTTGAGGCTGATCTCTTTAGCACGTGCCAGGGGTTCTACAACCTGGAGGGCCTCACTCAGGATTTCATGCAGATCTTCCTTTTGGGCGTTGAGTTCCAGGCGGCCAGCCCTGAGTTTAGATAAGTCAAGGACATCGTTAATCAATTGCAGCAACCGGTTGCTGGCCTTTTCCACCCGCAGCAGGCTCTTCTGTTGATCTTCATTAATGGCCCCGTCCACTCCATCCAACAGTAGCTGGGTATATCCAAGGATAGAGTTGAGTGGGGTGCGCAGCTCATGGGAGACATTGGCCAGAAATTCGGTTTTAAGCCGATCTAGCTCCTTCAACGCCCGGTTGGCTTCGCCCAGTTCCAGAGATTTATTTTTCAGCTCCAGGGTACGCTCTGCTACTTTGGTTTCCAATTCTTTGCTGAAACGGATCAGCTTCTCGTACAGGCGGGCATTGTGGATAGCCAGACTGACCTGGTTGGCCAGAGATCTGAAGAAATCCAACTGCTCCGGCGGAAAAAACCGCTTGTGGCTAGAGGCGGCAGACAATACCCCGAGTACCTGAGACTCCGTGGCCAGCGGCACCAGGATAAAGCTCGCCTGCATCTCCGCAAAGTGGAGACCTGAAGCCGAATCTTTGGGCATCTGAGTAGCATCAGGTATGGAAATGAGATTGCGGGTAAGCAAACACTGGCCCACTAAAGTGGACATGTCCGGCGCCATGTCTAATTCATGTGTTGGCAGGACGGGGGGACCCAAGTGGCTTTCCAACCGGAGCACTCCATCTTCGTCCAACAAACGGATGGAGCTCTGCTCCACTCCGATTTTATCGTGCAAAAGCCGGAGAATGCTTTCCAAAATCTGGGGCAGGCTGAGAGAGGAGGTAGAGTGTTGGGCTGCTTCATTAATTATTGAAAGCTCGTTTACCCGTTGTTTTAAAGCCTCCCGGCTTTCCTCGAGAGAGTGCGAGACCTCGCCTACTAAATCGAAGACCCCGTCCAATCGGGAGCCCCGAGACGCCAGGTAGCCGTCAACTACCACCCGAGCAGCGGCTGGTCCTACTGAGCCGCCGATAAGACGCTCAGTGAAATCCCTCAACTTCAGTTTTTCCGCATCGCTCCACGGGACGCCCAACTCCAGATTGTTTTCTTGCAGGTACTGCTGTAAAGCCTCCTGCGCTTTTCCCTCTCCCACGAATTTCGCCGCCAAAGACACAAATTGCGGGGCTTCTGGCAGGTTGGCGGCTCGCGGTTCCAAACCTAGCTCCGGTGTGAGACCGAAGACATCCACATACCGCTTCGCCTGTTCCTCTTCATCGGCGGTGGGGGTCGTCAGAAGTGAAACCCCAACAAAAAAACCGAGGTTAAACAGCATCGACCAGAAAAAGGCATGAGACAGGGGATGAAAATCAGTGAGGGCCAACAGCGCTGTTGGACGCAGGAGGCCGATTCCCCACGGTCCATCCGTTAAAATCTTCTCGGGAAACCAACCGGCATGGATGAGATAGGGAAAGAGCAGCGTGTAGGCCCATAAGGCAAACCCGGCAGTCAGGCCGACATTGGCCCCCCATCGTGTAGCCCGCCGCCAATACATCGCCCCAAAAATAGCCGGCGCCAATTGCGCCACTCCGGCAAAGGCAATCAAGCCCATCTCCACCAGCATAGTTACGGGTCCGATTGTCCGATAGCTGATGTAGCCGAGGAGGATGACCAGGAAGATTCCCAGACGCTTGATAGGCAGCAGCCACCCGGACCAATCCCGGCCGCGCCAGAAGGTTGCCAACAGCGGCATGATGAGGCTGTTAAGCAGCATGGTGCTCAATGTTATTGAGACTACCATCACCATGGCAGTCGCTGCCGACAGGCCGCCGATAAAGGCCGCCAGGGCCAGCCAATGATGGCCGCCGGACAGAGGCAACCGCAGGACAAAGGTATCTCCCTGCTCCGGCGGGAAGCCTAACAAGAGTCCGCCGCAGGCCAACGGCAAGACAAACACATTGATGAGCAGGAGATACAACGGCAGTAGCCAGGCCGCGGTCAAGAGATGTTTTTCGTTAGTGTTTTCCACCACTGCCATGTGAAACTGCCGGGGGAGGAAGATGATGGCGCCCATGGCCAACACCGTCTCCACCAGGATCAGTCCATAGGAGTTCTGAGGGATGCTGTTTAATAAGAATAATGCCTTCAAATCCGGACGGTTCTGGGTTTGCCGAAAGATCTCGCCCAAGCCGGGAAATAATACAAAACTTACGAGCACACCCACGGCAATGAGGGCCAACAATTTCACCAGGGATTCGAAGGCCACCGCCGCCACCAAACCTTCGTGGCGTTCTCCCGGGTCCAGATGCCTGGCGCCAAACATGGAGCCGAAGGCCGCCAGGATTAGGGCGACATAGAAGGCATTGTCGACATAAAAGGGCAGGTTGGCCATCTGCGGGTGGTGGGCGTTTACTAAAATGTCAAATGTGGTGGAGATTGCTTTCAATTGCAGGCCGATATACGGCATGTCGGCCAGGATGAGCCACACCGTCACCACTGCCCCCATCATAATGCCACGCCCATAGCGCAGGGTGAGAAAATCGGCCATGGTGGTTATGCGATTGGCCTTACAGATGCGGATCAGCTTGCGGACAATGAACCACCAGAGGAAAGCAAACAGGGTAGGACCGATATAGATGGGAAGGAAGGTCAATCCTTCGTTGGCAGCCTTACCTACAGAACCGTAAAAGGTCCAGGAGGTGCAATACACCGCCAGGGATAGGGTGTAGATATAGGGATTGGCGATGAGACTACGGCCCTGAGTCCGGCGTCGGTCGCCATAATAGGCGATGGCGAACAAGAGCAGAAGATACCCGAACGCCAAAAAGGCTACCAGAAGCTCACTCATTAGACCGGCAACCTTAGGTTCAATCGAGAGACTTGGACAGAATTCGCATGAGCAGGTATAAAACCACCACTCCCAGGAGCCAGATGCTCAGGAGATATACCACCAGCAATGGTATCCCGCCCACGAACTGAGGTTGATTGAAAATCTGTAACAGGGGATAGTTGGTCAGCAATAAACCCACGCCAAAGCAGATGATACACCAGGCTTTGGCGCGCGCCGCAGTCCGGGTTTTAAGCTCATCTTCCGGTAGCAACATATCCTTACTCCATTAAAGTTCTTTAAAAGGTTAACTTTTTCCCTTCTGGTGTTCATTACCTATCGGCCAGCCACAAACCATAAAAATGGTTTATCGGTAGCACAGGCTTCCTAACCTGGGCAGAACTTATTCTTTTTCTAACAACCGGAAACCGGAAACCTGAAAGAAGTTGCAAGCAGAACCGTACTAGACTGTTTTCAGGATGTCTTTGACCATATAGATGACTCGAAATTTCTGGCGCAGTGTCTTTTCAAGGTTTTCTAAATCCTCCTGCGGCAGGTTCCTGATGCGGATGTAAACGTTGCGGGTTCCCTCGACCGCCATATCCGTAGAACTGAGGATGCTGACGATGCGGCCGCCATGCTCCCGCACTGTATCGGCTACTTCTTTGATGGAGCCGGGGCGGTCATCCAGAGAGAAGGCGAACTGCACCCCACCTCTATAGATGCCGGTGATATTGACGAAGGCCCGAAAGATATCAGACTGGGTAACGATCCCAACCAACTCAGATTTCCCGTTGACCACCGGTAGTCCTGAGACTTTGTTCTCCAGCATCACCACTGCAGCCCGTTCAATAGTTTCGTCCGGTTGTATGGTAATGGGATTTTTAGTCATGATCTCTTTAATTTTGATCTCTGCCAAAAGGTAATAGAGCTCGTGGACATCCAAGGTCGTGGCTTTAGAAGGCGAGGCTTCCTTCAGGTCACGGTCGGAGATGATGCCGACTAACTTGCCATGCGACATTACCGGCAGTCGGCGGATTTTATTCTCTTTCATCAGGTGCAACGCCTTCATCATGGAGGTGTTTTCATCCACCGTCAACACATCGGTCGCCATCCATTCCCGGATTAACATAGTATCCTCCTCACCGCAACCTGGCTGAGCGAATTTAAGGTTTGAAGTTAAAAGTTAACGGTTTTATCCTCTATTCCCAACTTACCGGTGTCATCCTCGTTTCCATGATACATTTGGGAACATGAATTATTCAGCCATCCTGTTCAGATGTCCCAGGGGGGGGTGAACGCAACTCTCCGGCCGCTAATTCCGGTTCCTCCCCCCGGCATAACCGGATAATATTTTCCTGATGCCGCCACAGGATCAATCCTGAGAGAATACCGCTTAAGAGGAGATAGACCTTAGGATTGCCAAGCAGCCCCACTGCCAGAGGCGCCATCCAGGCTGCGATCAGGGATGCTACTGACGAGGTTCGCCACCTTTTGAAGGCCAACCCGTACAGACCCGCGAGCGTCGCCGCCGCCAAGGGACTGATCACCAGCAGTACTCCGAAACTTGTGGCCACGGCCTTGCCCCCGCTGAACCGCAGATACAAGGGCCAGATGTGGCCGCAAACCGCCGCCAATCCCACTGCCGCCACCGCCGCCTCATGCCAGCCGTCCAGACCGGGTAGGCCGCAGCGGGCTAAAAAGACGGGCACTGTTCCCTTCATAATGTCGCCAAAGAGGGTAAAGGCCCCGGCATTGCGGCCTAGTAGCCGGTAAACATTGGCAGCCCCGATATTGCGGCTTCCGGACTCCCTCGGATCAGGCCCCCCCATCAGCCTGGCCACCACCAGACCGAAAGGAATTGACCCTATGAGATAGGCGGCCGCCAACAGGATCAAGAAATAATACATCTCTTTTATGCCAACGATGGGTTCGGGTTTTGAGTTTCGAGTTTCAAGTTAATAAGAAAAAGACTGCTGCACAGGCTGGGAGCCTGGGCCATCGCCAGATAATTTTCATGGTTTGCCGGTGCTTAATAAATCATAACAGCTACCATCAGAGGGATGATATCCAAAATTATTCAATAGATAGGTATATCAAGACCTCTTTTCCAAAGCTGGTTCACCATGCTCCAAGCTTTCGTTATCCCACCTTAATAGTTACATTTTTAGCACATGTCCGAGGAAATAACAATGATTGATTAGCCCTTTGCCTCCGCTGTCCCGACATATTATTTTTTCCCCTATTTCATCCAAGACATAGCGGCTCCAGTAGCTTATGGATATTAGGAGACCCTGCCGTTCATTATGCCGTCCACCCAAAGCCTGTCTGCCGGAATAATTCTGCTCTAAAAGCTTTGGCCCTAATCGGCTCCTAAAGGGAATTTTACTCCTTCCATTATACAACTTCCGCCTGTTCTTAGTCCAATGAGGATTAAAATAAGTTGACAATGTCTCATAGGAACCCTTAAATAAAGGCTGTTTCGAATTTCGTATACCTGCGGGCTCTTAGAAGCTTTAGGATTCGCGCTCAGTCTCCCGTCAGGACCCTGTTCGCCAGACTATGTATCAATCTTGCCAAAGCACCCACAAATCATGGAAATAAGCTGTCAGCCAAGCAGAAGCCGGAAACCGATTTTTTGGGTCGTCTTCGTACTCACCACCCTGAACTTATTGGACTATTTTGACCGTTATATTGTAGCCGCGGTTAATACCCTGCTCAAACATGACTTCGGTTTATCTGATAAAGCCTACGGCTTTTTGGGTAGC
The DNA here is from genome assembly GCF_000195295.1 of Desulfobacca acetoxidans DSM 11109. Classification (NCBI taxonomy): domain Bacteria; kingdom Pseudomonadati; phylum Thermodesulfobacteriota; class Desulfobaccia; order Desulfobaccales; family Desulfobaccaceae; genus Desulfobacca; species Desulfobacca acetoxidans. The sequence goes on along the minus strand of NC_015388.1, from coordinate 343,573 downwards.
GCCTTTTTTTTGGTTTATTTGATTTCCGCCCCGGTTTTCGGCTATCTGGGAGACCGTTGGGGTCGGCGCAAATTCATGGCCTTGGGCGCTGCGGTCTGGAGCCTGGCCACGAGCCTGCCCTTCTGGATCACCACCTATCCCGGTCTAATAGCAGCCCGGGGTCTGGTGGGGTTGGGAGAGGCCTCCTTCGGCACCCTGGCTCCCGCCTACCTGGCCGATATATTACCGTTAGCCAAACGAGGCCGAGTGTTAGGCATATTCTACGCCACGATTCCGGTAGGGGCGGCACTAGCCTACTTTTTTGGCGGTCTGGTGGGAAGTGCCTGGGGCTGGCGCTGGAGCTTTCTGCTGGCCGGTCTGCCAGGATTGCTGATGGCGAGCCTGGTCTACACCCTGCCGCGTCATCAGCTTCCGGCAGCAGCCGCAGCTCAACATGAGAAACAGATCTTGAATTGGCGGGCCGTCGTGGGCTTGTGGCGCATCCCTACCTTTGTCCGGGTGACTACCGGCTATGGCTTTCTTACCTTCGCCTTGGGGGGACTGGCTTTCTGGATGCCCCGGTTCCTGGAGGTAACCAAGGGTTTGACCCTGAAGGAGGCCAACCTGCTGATGGCTCTGGCCACCACCGTGGCCGGGGGGCTGGGAACGTTGGCGGGCGGTTGGGGAGGAGACTGGCTCTTTCGATACAGCCGGAGGGCACATCTGTGGGTATCAGGGTTGGGAGTGGCCCTGGCCCTGCCGTTCGGGGTTTTGGCTATCTTTGCCACTAATTCAACAGCCTATCAGATCGGCCTGTTTGCGGCCATCTTCCTTTTATTCCTGAACCCGGCGCTACTGACCACGCTCATTGTCAGCGTCGCCGGTCCGACTCGCCGAGCCATCGCCGTTGCCTGCAATATCATCGTCATTCACCTGATCGGAGATGTCCCGTCACCCTTTCTGATCGGCTGGCTGGCGGATTTGGCCGGATTGCAATGGGGGGTAGCGCTAGCTCTGGTGGCCCTGAGCCTAAGCGCTGTTTTTTTATTGTCAGGCCTGCCCCAGGTTGAAAAAGACCTTTCGGCAGAGGTTACTTAGGGGGGCTGTAACTCTGATTATTGCAATGCCGCAGCTATCTCCGCCACTACCATCCGGGCCGCAGCTACCGAGTCGGCAGCCAGGCGAATGGGCCGTCCTACGACGATATAATCGGCGCCGGCCTTGATAGCCTCAGACGGCGTCATGATTCTTTTCTGATCATCTTCCGGGGCAACAGACCACTCCGGCCGGATGCCCGGACAGACGACGATAAAATCGGAGCCGAATCTCTCCTTTACTACTTGCGCCTCCTGGCCCGAACAGACCACTCCACTGCATCCGGCAGCCTTGGCCAGACCCGCCCGCAACAAGACAAGCTCCCGAGGGGGATTGGCATACCTCGGATCAATACCGGCGGCCAGCAGGTCCTTGCCATCGATACTGGTTAAGACAGTGACGCCTAATACGTTGATTCCGCGATCCTGCGTCTCTTGCACCGCTCGCAGCAACCGGGCCCCCTGATCACAATGGATTGTGGTCAAGGCTACCCCCGAAAACAGGTTTTTAAGGGCACGGCTCATGGTCTCGGGGATATCGTGAAATTTCAGGTCCAGGAAAAAATCGGTTCCAGCCTCCGCCGCCATAGTCCGAAAAAACTGCGGCCCTTCCGCAACAAACAGCTCCAGTCCGACCTTGAACAATCCAACTTCATTCTGCAACAGCCGGATCAACTGCCGGGCCTGCTTGCCGTCGGGCGCATCTAAAGGGAATATCAATCGTTTTTTAGCTTCCATTTCCGCTCTTCTGCTTAACAATCTGCATCCAGTCTACCATGACCAGGCCGATGCTTCAAGGATTTTGCTGTCTTGTGGCGGCATCGGACCTTGGTAAGAATTTTATAATTACCCTAGAGTCAAAAGCAAAAATTCCCGCGTTAAGCTTTTTCCGCATTTTGGCCGATCCCCTCAGCGGTAAAAACCGGAGTGAGGATTTTGCGCCAGGGTTACGCCAAGTTAACAATCAGAAATACCTCCACCATTACGAGCCCGAAGAGATTCTCGGCTACATCTATGCCGTGTTGCACAGACCGGCGTATCGTCGAAGGTATGCCCTGTTCCTGAAAATCTACTTTTTGTACCTGTCCCTCGTAAGTTAAATGTGTCCGGCGACATTTTTGATCGGTTTCCGTTTCATCACCGTCGCTTGCTGAGTTGGCGATAGTCCAACACTAAGCGCAAAAGGCCGCCAATCACCACTCCCATCCCCAATAACCCCACCATGGTGTAGAGAGGACTGCTAAAGTAATAGCCTGCGCCCAAACCGATAAGCATGATAAAGAGAAAAAACCAGATCAGCCGATTCTGCAGCGACCGTAAAGGCATCTTTGGTCCAGACATTGAGATTCTCCTGATGGGAGATTGGCAGAACTCCTGCTTCGCCGACAAGGCTGGCATTGCCCAACCAGCCATGCCTGGTTAATCAACCTGCCCACCACGGAGCCGGGTGATAGGACTTCTGCCAAGGCTCGGTTCCAATAGTTTAAATTTCTTTTTTTACCGACTAGAATTTTGTATCAAAATAATCTTAAGATTATCAAAATGATATAGTTAAATGAACAATAACTGCATAAAAATGGTAAAAATTTTTGAACTGCGCTTCAAGAGAGTTCACTCCGGTTATTTAGCATTTATCAATTAATTCATATACATATAATATTATTAAGCCTATTTATGATAATGGCATATAAAGTGCATTATATAGTGAAAAAGGTTCCCCCTTAAAAAAATATATATATACACCGTTTTCTCCTTTCTCCCCAAGGCCGGGTTACCCCCTCCCGGCCTTAAAATTTTTCTCCGTAAATCTCATTTCCAATGTCATTACTGCCTTTGAGGTACAATCAGGTGGCCCCGTCCGGTCCCGCTGTGGCGCTAGTGCCCGGACGCAAAGCGAGCCTGGATGGCCTCAAGATTAAGCCGTAGCTGGGGCAGAGTCTTCTTATACTGCTGTATTCGCTGCCAAGCAGACCGTAAACGAGACTCCAGTTCTGGCGATTGAGAGAGAGCGGCTAGGGTTTTTTTGACGTTTTCGATCTGTTCGCAGATTAGGATAATATCAATGCCAGCGGCTACGGCTCGCCGCGCCGCCTCGGGCACCGGCCATTTTCTCGTGATAGCCCCCATTTCCAGATCATCGGAAAAAATCAGGCCGAAGAACTTTAGATGCTGCCGCAGGATGCGTGTGACTGCTACCGGCGATAGAGAAGTCGGTAGATTGCTGTCCCAGGAGGGGACGAGCAAATGGGCACACATCACCGCCGGAATGCCAGCGGTGATCGCCTCCCGAAACGGGAAGAGATCTTCATTTCCGGCATCGGTTCCGCCTTCGACCGTGGGCAGATCAAGATGCGAGTCAAGTCTGGTAGCGCCCAGTCCAGGGAAGTGTTTGACTACCGGCAAAACCCCTCCAGCCAGGTATCCTCTGACTGCAGCCAGACCGCAACGCACCACTGCCTCGGGATCAGCACTATAAGAACGTTCCCACAAGGGGCAATCCGGATTCCGGGCGACGTCTAATACCGGTGCCAGGTTGACGTTGACACCCATCAACTGCAGCTCTTGAGCAACACGTTGAGCGCTATGTTCTATCGCGGCCAGATCTCCGGCGGCGCCCATTTGACGAGCTGAAGGAGTCTCCAGCCAGGGGTGCCGAAACCGCTGTACCGGCCCTCCTTCCTGGTCTACCGCCACCAGGAGGGGATACCCGCTGGCGGCCAGCGCCGTCTGCTGGCAGGCGTCGATGAGCTCGGCTACCTGCTGAGGATGGGAGATGTTGCGTTTAAAAAGGATAATTCCCCCTACCTGCAGATCACGGATGAGAGTTCGGGCAACTTCATCCAGGTGGAGGCCCGGAATGCCAACCATGAGCATTTGTCCCCAAGGCTTTGTCATATCTGAAAATCCTCTTGAGAGAAGGCGGCCTTCGCTTCAATCCGGCAGTTTAGCTACAATCCCTTTGAGCAGGGCGGACAAGCGAGGTTCGGCCCGCTGTACCATGTTGATCACCTCTTCGATTGCAATAACCGCCATAGCGTCAGGCCGGTTGACATTACTGATAACGGAAACCCCTAACAGGCGCAGACCGGCATGCGCAGCGGTGATGGCCTCGGCTACGGTAGACATGCCCACCGCGTCGGCGCCAATGAAGCGCAGGAAACGCGTTTCTGCCGGGGTTTCTAAACTAGGGCCCTTAACCGCCACATACACTCCCTGTCGTAGACGGATGCCAAGTTCGAGGGCCGTCTGCTCGGCCAATTCGCCCAATTGCGGGTCATAGACCTGGCTCATATCCGGAAAACGGGGACCCCACTCATCCACGTTTTCGCCTGTCAGAGGATTGTTTCCCAAAAGGTTTATGTGGTCACGAATAAGCATCAAATCACCCGCCTGAAACAATGGGTTCAAGCCCCCGGCGGCATTTGTCAGAATAAGATGGGAGGCCTTTAGGGCCGCCAATACGCGCACCGGGAAAGACACCTGACGCAGGGTATATCCCTCATAGGCATGAAATCGCCCTTGAAACATTAGCACAGTTTTCCCTTCCAGGACACCACAGATCAGCTTTCCGGCATGACTGGGCGCCGAAGATCGAGGGAAATGTGGAATCGCTTCGTAGGGGATGGATTTACTGCGTTTTAGATCAGCTCCTAATCCCCCGGCGCCAGTTCCCAAAATAATGCCGATAGCAGGCTCCTGGGCTAATTCTTGCCGCAGGAACGCCGCCGCTTCCTCCACCTGGCGGGGAAAATTGTCAGAAACCATAGCAAAGCCCCTTCATAAATCAAGAGAATAAAAATTAATAGTGCGTATTTATCAAAAAATCTGATAAAATTGTATTTCAAATAAAATACTGGAAGCTATCTCAAGAGCCATATCTTACAAAGGTGCCATTCCGAGCCCAGCGAAGAATTGTGTATTGATAAGATTTTTAGACCCGTCGCGACGCTCAGGCAACAGTAGGAACCGGTTTGGCAATACCTTTTAACCTCAATGGGCTTGCCGCGTTTAGTGTGCGACCTGCAATACGTAAAACCATTATACAAGGTGAACCCAGGAAAATGAACTTTTCATTTTTGTGGCAAGCCTGGTTTTTTCCGACAACGTGTCATTCTTTCTCAATCACTCATAACCTATAAAAGATTCTGATTACCGGCTATTTGTTAACGAACTTGTGATCCTCAAAATAAACGGCAACGAGAATAGAAGGTTGAAATAATCAGATGGCGCGTCCACGCAAATGCCGTTGGGTTGGATTTGAACCAGGGGTAACGTTTTTCAAACCGCAAGGCGTCCCCATGCGCAGTTTGGAGCAGGTTGTTATTAGCGTCGATGAATTGGAGGCGCTTCGGCTGTCAGATTTTCTGGGCCTTAGTCAGGAAGAAGTCGCCCAAGAAATGAATGTTTCGCGACCGACCGTTACCCGTATGCTCGCCAAAGCCCATGGGGCCGTTGCCGATGCCTTGGTTCATGGCAAAGCCATTAAAATTGCTGGCGGGGACTACCGGGTAGCCGAACGTCGCTTCGTCTGTCAAGATTGCGACCATACCTGGAGTAATAACAACGATTCCACCACCTCCCAGAACTGCCCCCGGTGTCAGGGTTCTTCCATTCAGCGATTATTTACCTAGTTATCCATTTTTGTCTTAGGTGTTGATCCCACTGAAAGGTTGACTCTAGCGGTCTGGCAATGTTATTTTTTGAAATACTGTTCGTCTTCAGGGGAGAGAAGCATGGCGGCGACCTATCGCGATGCAGGAGTAGATATCGCCGGAGCAGATACATTTTTGCAAAAAATCCGGGCAATGGTAAAGACAACCTATCGAAGCGGCGTGCTGGGGGATATCGGTGGTTTCGGCGGCTTCTTTCACCTAAATCTCCATAAATACCAGGACCCGGTGCTGGTTTCCTCTACCGATGGTGTTGGCACCAAACTGAAGATCGCCATCGCCATGAATAAACATGACACTATCGGGATAGATCTGGTGGCCATGTGCGCTAATGACATTATTGTACATGGTGCCACCCCTCTATTTTTCTTGGATTATCTGGCCATGGGACGATTGCGGCAAGACATCGCTACCGAGATCGTCGCCGGCCTCACCCAAGGCTGCCTGCAGGCCCGCTGCTCGCTTATTGGGGGAGAAACCGCCGAAATGCCGGGAGTCTACCAGCTCCAGGATTATGATCTGGCCGGATTTATCGTGGGCGTTGTGGAACGCAACCATATTATTGACGGTTCGGAAATCGCCGTGGGCGACCGGATTATCGGTATTGCGGCCAGCGGTCTCCATGCGAACGGCTTCTCGCTGGTTCGCCATATCCTTTTCGAACAGCAGCACTATGATCTTGCAGATCATATTCCTGCCTTGGGCCGTCCGCTGGGCGAAGAACTACTGGAGCCCACCAAAATTTACGTGGACACTGTCCTCAATCTCCTCAGAGATTTTCCCCTTTCCGGTCTGGCTCACATCACCGGCGGCGGTTTGACCGACAACATCCCCCGTATTCTGCCGCAAACCTGTCAGGCTATCATCCATCGGCAACAGTGGAGTCGACCGGCTATCTTCGACTTTCTGCAACAACAGGGCGACATCCCAGTCGAAGAGATGTGGCGGGTATTCAATAATGGCATCGGGATGGTGATAATTGTCAGGGAGGAATACGTTACCGATATCTTACAACGTCTGCATGCTCTGAAGGAAACCGCTTACGTCATCGGAGAAGTCGCCGCCCGGAAATCAGCAGCGCCGCCTTTGCTCTATCGGTGAATATCTTAGGTATATCAGCAGATTAAGTTGTACTCAGGCCGGTCTTGGGCAAGGGGATAACTCTACGTTTTCTCCCGGCTCGGCCAGCCGGGTATTATCACTTTCTGTTTCATGGTTTGACAGACAGGGGAGGGGGTAAAACAATACTGTCATCCCATCAAAAAATGGATTCAATTACCGGTTTAACCGGCATCGTTCTCTGGGACACCGCTAATACCAAATTGTTGTGCAGCAATCGTTAACGTCCAGGCCCATAGGAATCAGAAACTCTTCATCCTGTCCGCTTCTTTTCTGAAATAGGCGCCGCTTCACATTCCTTCTCAAAGTAGGGCCAGAAAATGTCTTCATTGAGCCGCAGCATCAGATTACCACACTCGATGCACAGCGCCGTATCGTCATCCAAACCGCCGATCCGGACCTCTTCCTTGCCACAGTGGATGCATTTGTATTCGTAAGCGGGCATTAAACTACCTCCTTATCAATTAATGAAATTATATGCAATAACCTTGCCATATAAATGAATTTGGTCAGAGTATTATCGCTTATTTATTTATTATCCTTAAATCATTACCCAATGGTTAGAATTTAAAGTATTTTTGTCGAATAATTTAAATATGCTAATTTACCTGTCGATATCTGTCTCGCTGGCGGGGTAATCAGCAGTTTTAGCAACCCCTAAAACGGCACCATGAAAAATTTATTCAAATGAACTTTTCAATATAATAATTATTTGAATAAAAAGCAATAGTACAAAAGGTTTTTTATCAATTGCCCCCAAGATTATTAGGATATGCCGTCAGGCCGATACCTCAGCGGGGTATTTTCCCCCCGTCGCGGTGCGTTTGGGACCAATTCAGAAGTATGCCGCAACCGGAAGAGTTATACTGCCGTAGGTTAAATCCTTCTCAATACGAGAAGAGAACTTGCTATTTTTGTAGAAAATTCTTATGGTGAAAATATGCCCGACTCCTTCCAACTAGTTTCCCCCTTCCAGCCGCAGGGGGACCAGCCCCAGGCTATCCGGCAATTGGCGGCCGGGATCAAGACCGGAACTGCTCATCAGGTGCTTTTGGGCGTTACCGGTTCAGGCAAAACCTTTACCGTAGCCAATGTCATTGCCCAAGTAAATCTCCCAACACTGGTGTTGGCCCCGAACAAAACCCTGGCGGCACAGCTTTACGGCGAATTCAGGGAGTTTTTTCCCCATAACGCCGTAGAGTATTTCGTCAGTTACTATGACTATTATCAACCCGAGGCCTATATCCCTCAGGCCGATCTCTACATTGAAAAAGATTCTTCCATCAACGAAGCCATTGACCGCATGCGGCATTCCGCCACCCGTTCGCTGTTGGATCGCCAGGATGTGATTATTGTCGCCAGCGTTTCCTGTATCTACGGTCTGGGGGCACCCGAAGCCTATCAGGGAATGCTGCTCTATCTCGAAGCCGGCATGATCAAAAGCCGTGAGGAAGTACAAGCCAAGCTGGTGGAGATCTTGTATGAACGCAACGATATCGATTTCCACCGGGGCGTCTTTCGGGCGCGGGGCGACCGTTTGGAGATTTTTCCCGCCTATGAGGAGGATCGGGCCATCCGTATCGATTTCTGGGGAGATGTAGTTGAATCCATCCAGGAAATTGATCCGCTACGGCGCCAAAGCCAGAAAAAATTGGAAAAAATTGCTATTTATCCGGCAAGTCACTACGTTACTCCGGATTCCCGCCGCCAGGAGGCCCTGGTGGCTATCGAGGCGGAATTACACGAGCGTCTGGCCTGGTTTAAAAACCAGGGTAAGTTATTGGAGGCGCAGCGCCTCTGGGAGAGGACCCGCTTCGATCTGGAGATGCTTCGGGAGATGGGCTTCTGTCATGGCATTGAAAACTATTCGCGTCATCTTACCGGTCGCCAACCAGGAGAGGCGCCGCCGACCTTGCTGGACTATCTTCCCCGGAAATCACTGGTGGTGATCGATGAAAGCCATATCTCCGTGCCTCAGTTGCGGGGGATGTACAACGGCGATCGCTCCCGCAAAGAAACCCTGGTGGAATATGGTTTTCGCCTCCCCTCAGCATTGGATAACCGACCGCTGAATTTTTCAGAATTTGAGGGCCGGGTGCAGCAGGTGATTTATGTTTCCGCTACTCCCGGACCATACGAACTGGAAAAGGCCCAAGGCCGGGTAGTCGAGCAGATCGTCCGGCCCACCGGTCTGATAGACCCCAAAATCACGGTAAAACCCGCGACCAATCAGGTGGATGATCTCCTCGGAGAAATCCGAATCCGCCTGGGTCGGCAGGAACGCGTCCTGGTGACTACCCTGACCAAGCGGCTGGCTGAAGATTTAACGGAATACTACCAGAATCTCGGCCTTAAGGTCCGCTATCTGCATTCCGACATCACCACTCTCGAACGCATGGAGATTATTCGGGATCTGCGCCTGGGAGTCTTTGAAGTTCTCATCGGCATCAACCTCCTCAGGGAGGGGCTGGACCTGCCGGAGGTCTCCCTAGTGGCAATTTTAGACGCCGATAAAGAGGGATTCCTGCGTTCGGAGCGGTCGCTAATCCAAACCTGCGGCCGGGCGGCGCGCCATGTCAACGGGGAAGTCTTCCTCTACGCCGACCGCGTCACCCCATCAATGCAGGCCGCCCTAAAGGAAACCCAACGCCGCCGCCAGCGCCAGCGGGCCTATAATCGCCAGCATGGCATTACCCCCACTACCATCCAAAAAGGTATTCAGGATATCCTGGCTTCGGTCTACGAAAAGGATTACGTCACTGTAGCAGCGGCGCAAGAGGAACCGGCCCCCTATCTCCTGCCCCAGGATATTCCCCGCCATTTGGCGCGGTTGAAAAAAGAAATGCAGGCAGCAGCAAAAAAACTGGAATTTGAACGGGCGGCAGAACTCCGGGACCGGATTAAAAGCCTGGAGAGTGTTGAACGACGTTAAGGACTTTGAAAATCAGGGTTGGAGGCGCGGCAAGATTACAGGCAAAGATGTGCCCCTACAAATGATAATTTTATAGTTTATGGGTGATTTACCAATAAAGATTAAAGATTTCACTTTCTCCCGTCCAGAAACCGGAAACCCTCCTAACACCCGGAACTTGCGGCTCTAGAGTGATTTGCTGGCCGCCGCTTCTTCCCGACGGGAGCTTTTCTTAAGGAGTTTTTTCCCCTGCCGTGCCGTCAAAAATTTTCTTAATAATTCTTCCTGCTTGGGGGTTAGGTCGGTAGGGGTCTGAAGCTCCAGTTCGACAATGAGGTTGCCGCGCCCGTTGCCGCGCAGTATTGGCACACCCTCACCGTAGATGATAAAGCGAGTGCCCGTCTGGGTTCCGGCAGGAACGGTTATTCGGCTAGAGCCGGTCAAGGTCGGGACATCGATTTCGGTTCCAAGGGCTGCTTCTATAAAAGAGAGCTTGGCCCGGTGGGTGATATCGTGGCCATGGCGCTCAAATAGCGGATGGGGAGTTATTTTTAAATCAAGGTAGAGATCACCGGAAGGTCCCCCCCGCCTGCCAGCTTCACCCTCACCCCGCAGGCGTAGTCTGGTCCCCTCATCCACTCCGGGGGGAATCTTCAGGTGTACTTTCCTCTTCTGTTTCTGCAGGCCCTGCCCCTGGCAGTCTGGGCAGGGATCACCTTCTATAACACCGGAACCGGAACAATGGGGGCAGGTGGTATTGATGCGCAACCATCCCTCCACCCGGCTGACGGCCCCGTATCCCTGACAAACCGGGCAGGTCCATTGTCTGCTCCCGGGCTTTATTCCAAGACCTTGGCACTGCGAACAGGCCGATAATCTATCGACCTCGATACTCGTCTCCAAGCCGAAGACGGCGTCTTTAAAATCGATCTCTAGCTGATAGAGCAAATCTTTTCCAGGTTGACTCTGGGGCTGCGGTCGGGGACGCCGGTGAAAACCGAAAAATTCATCGAAGATATCGCCGAAGTTGGCGAATATGCTGTCAATATTGTCAAACCCGCCGAACTGCATTCCATTCAGCCCAGCGCGGCCGAATTGATTATACAGACCTCGCTTCTGCGGGTCCCGGAGGACTTCGTAAGCCTCGGCCGCCACCTTAAATCGCTCTTCCGCTCTTTTGTCGCCGGGATTACGGTCTGGATGATATTGCAAGGCCAAGCGGCGGTAGGCCCGTTTAATCTCTTCCTGATCGGCCTCCCGATCAATGCCCAATACTTGATAATAATCTTCTATTTCCCCCATGCCAGTTTCAACCCCTGTTTCTTCCCCGCATAGTATCGATGATCATGGAAGTGAAATGACACTCCCGGTTGAAACACAGGTATCAGAGAATTCCAGGTAACTTTGCTCAACCGACCTCTACGGTCCCGAGATAGAGCGTAATTTACCCAAGCTGCTGAATTCTTTTAGAGTGATTCCCTGTCTGTTGAAGATTATGGCAAAATCTATGAAATTGCCATCAATTATATGAAAACAGTGCTCTTAAAGACGGCGGGCGCGGCCTGCCCTAGGAGTAAGTTGCCGTTAAATTATCGATAATGGAATAGGGCAACCCATGGCCACCGCTTAGGTTTAACACGGTCGATAAGAAAAAATTTATACGACAGACTTTATATTCTGCGCCGGAGTTCTTATCCTCATTAACTCGAAACTCGAAACTTATTTTCTGACTAACACTTCCCATGCTATGAATATTTATCCCCTGCAGGCGATTGTCAAGGCTCTGTGGCCTAAAAGTCGAGTCAGACCTTCAGATTAAGTTCAACCAAGTGATGCGCGCTTAAGAGGATGCTTCAGGAGGAAACCGACGGCCATAAGGCCTGAAGTCGCTCCTGCACCTCTGGCGCTAGACCGACAACCTCGACGACCTTGACCCGGTCCTGGGCACCGCTTTTCAGATGAAGCCGGTTTTTGGGTAAACCCAGGCACTTGGCCAGATAATTGAGCAGTTCCTTGTTTGCCGCCCCCTTTTCCGGAGCTGCGGCGATGCGAATCTTGAGCCGGTCGCCGTGCGGTCCCATAATCTGGTTGCTGGCCGCGCCCGGGACTACGTGAATTCTAAGGAAATACCCCGTGCGGGTAGGAAGCAGCCACTCCAAGATCGCCTTACCAGGCTGAGAACAAGGTTCGGCAGGTTGCTCAGGTTGATTGACCATCCTCCTCTACGCTTTAGACCTCGACGGTCTGGCCTCCTGTGGCCTCGTGTTCTTCCAGCAGACGCTGATGGCTTGCCAATATCCCCCGGAGCTGGGTACTAAAAGTGACTTTCAGGCGTTTTAGGTCCTCCAGCTCATTTTTTAGCTTGGCCTGCCGGGAAAATGCCTCATGCAGTATCTTCTCCGCCTTCAGTTCGGCTTCGTGAATAATCATCTCGCCTTCCTTTTGGGCGTTCCCCTTCATGGCCTCAATAACCTGTTGGGCGTTGATCAGGGTATCTTTGAGGAGCTGTTCTCTCCTTTTAAACTCTCCCAACTCTCCCTGCTGGCGGTCCAGATTCCGGCGCAAGGATTCGTTTTCCTGGAGAAGCACCGCCATGGCATCGGCAGTTTTATCGAGAAAGGCCTTCACCTCCAGAGGTGCCAGACCCCGCCACTTCTTGGAGAACTGCTGTTGGCGAATCTCCGCCGGGTTCATGCTCTCTATCTGACTCATATACCCTCTCAACCATCCATACTGATTCTCATGGCCCACTCATACAGTGTAGTAACCAGGAATCTTTGTAGAAAAACGATGACGATTAAGACCAGCAACGGCGCCAGGTCCAGGCCCCCATATACCAGAGGCAGGCGACGCCGGAAAAAGCCGAGCACCGGTTCGGTGACGTTGTACAGGAATCGGACAATCGGGTTAAAAGGATCAGGGGTGACCCAGGAGATAATGGCCCGACCGATGATCAGCCACATGTATATGCTTAAAACAATATCAAAAATAGATGCTAACGCCTTGATGAAATTAGAAAAGACAAACATCTCAACCTCTCTTGCATTCTGGTGCTCGAACCGGCTTGGCACCTGTAACCATCAAGACCAGAAAAAGGCCATAAGGCCCTGCTCTCTCAATCGACACTTTGCGCCTCGCCCTTGAACCCATGTTTTTTCAATAGCTCCCTGGCTTGGCGCTGGTCTGCCATCAACCCGTATGGCCCATCAGCGTTTTGATTAACTGTCAGTACCCGGTTCAACTCTTGTCCTGCCTCTTCTTTCTGTCCCAGCTTTATCATGGTTTCTGCCAGATACAGGTGGTTGGTGGAATTGGCCGGGGCTATCTGCGCCGCCCGGGATAAGTACTCAAATGACTTTTTGATATTCCCGACCGAGATCGGGGGTCTTGGGGCTTCATAATAAATCCGCCCGAGGACGCGATAAGCTCCGGCTTGATCGTAGGTCTGATCCATAGCTAGGGCGCGTTCGAGGGCCGTTATGATCTGGGGGAGCAGCCGAACACCCCGCAGCCGGTTTACATCTGCCAGACCGGCCAGGTGCATTCCCAGCCAGTAAGGCCCGGCAACACTATCCGGATATTCCTGCATGATCGCTTCGGCGTATTCGCGCCCTTGTTCGTAATAAAGGCGGCGCTGTCCCTTTTCGCCAAACTCTCCGATGAGGAATGCGGTCCGGGCCAGCCTTATCAATATGGGTAATCGCTCGGCCCCCCCTACTGGCAGCAGACTTTCGTAAGTGGAGAACGCCTGCAGGACCTTCTGTTTGTTTAAATCCGGGGCCATCAGGAGACGATCCGCAGTCTCCAGGGTGCCGGCAGCCGCAAGGCCACCTGATGGTGATGCAAGGACCAACCAGCCGACCAGGGCCATTGCCATCGCCGCCCGGATTGCCGGCCAAACCGGAAGCCTTAATCTAGGAGCCGGCAAGATTCATCTCCTCAAAGCGCACCCCCACCGGACCCCAATAGGCCTCCCGTTGCTCAGTTTCCCGCGAAAGGGTGACATAGCGGAAGGCCTCGTCCAGGAGCCCGCTGACAGAACCGCCTTTGATAGGCAGGGCCTCACCGCGGTGCCGGAGGTAGCCGGTGCGAATTTCTCCGGAGAGGGCTCCGGTCACCGGATTGGGCTCGAGAGTGGAAAATCGCAGTAGATGCAGCACCTTCCCCCGTTCGAGCATCTCCGCCAGGGTGGCGCGCCCCGGAGCAACCCGCAGGTTGGTAAGTGAACCCGTAGGGGAAACTTGTAGATATGTTGCATAGCGTTGGTCCGCCAGAGGCTGTTGGAAGATATTGTCCGCAATAAAGGTCACCGGGCTTAGAGCCAGTCCCTGGTCATCAAAAGGACGGGATTTCATGCCGCCGGGCAGCCACGGATCACTTGTCAGGGTCAGCAGGTCGCCTCGGGGATTGGAGATCACCGGCTTACCGGTTTGGAAGCGCGACCAGCCCTGAAAAACCGCTTGAGCACTGGCGTGGGCGCTTAGATGGTTGAACAGGGCGTCCAGGGCCTCTTCCCCAAAGACCACCGGGTAGGCACCGCTGGGCGGGGGCTCGGCCACGGCATTTTCCAGGGCATAGCGGGCGTAATGCCGCACCATGTCGCTGATCTGCAAATCCTGATAGTTTCGCACCTGACGCAATCCCAGGCTTTCCGCCTCCTGGCCCTCCGCCGCCGCCAGCAGGGCAAATTGGGTCTTCAATTCAGTGGCCTTATAAGATCCCTCGAGACCGGTGTGGTTCCGGAAGTCCAGCTCCCGCTGATTGGCATAAATTTCCGACGAGGCCAGGCAAACATCGGATATTCCCTTCACTGCCTGATTTAAATCGTCCCGCACGCGCCAAAGGACCTCCTGCGGCTGCTCCCAAAGGTAATCGTCGGTCAGGTTGAGCCTCTGATACGGTTGACCGGGACCGGGCAGATGAAAAAGCGGGTTTAACGCCAGCGGCGCCCGTTCCAAGGTCTGGGCCAGACCTGCGGCCGGATCGTCTCCAGGATTGACCGTCCACCCTGATTCACCCAGCAAATCTTTCCCATCCTGCTCTATTTTTAAGTAAATCTGAACGTAAATCTTCTCCGCTTCTACCCGGCGCTGTGACTGTGCCTGGTCAAAAATCAGGTAAAGCTGGTTGCTTGTTTCCCTGACCCGACACACTTCCCAGCCGAAAAGATCGACGGCCTTTAACTCCTGAACGACTGCGTCTAAATAATCCGTTGTAGTTTTGGCGCTATTCATTCCGTTACTATCTGTTTGGATTGATGATCCGTAGCCATAATAGGACTCACAACTGTCGCTGCACTTTGAGTAAGTTAATTAACCCCTTGGCGTTAAATAAGCCTCTATCTGATCGGTGATGTCGAATCCTCCCGGTACGAGACGATCTCCGGTTTTTACCCCCATGGGCGTGAGTACCAGGCGGCCCGTCGCCAGGTTCTGCAAGGTCAAAAAAATCAGGGGGAACTCGCGGCGCAGCTCTTCGGCCCGCAGGCGGGCAAAGAGCGGCTCCTGCACGCCTTCGCGGCTGCGAATGTCGCTAAACGAAGCCCGGCGCCGCTTATTGCGGTAAGATTCCCATAGCGGATCAAAATGAGGACCTCTCAATGAGAAGTGGAAGTATGTTACCGGCGGTCCTTTGTCCAACTCCGGGGAGACCAGATGCATCATGGCCCCGGCCTCCGATGCCTCTGTTTCGATAAGCCGCCACATCACCTGCCGCCAAGTACCGGTCGGACCTCCCGGCACAGCCGGATGGAGGTTGAGGCAAAGCAACCGCTGGCAGAGAAATGGGCTTAAAACCAACATATAGCCGGCCAGGACCACCACCCGGACTTCGTATCCGCTCAGCAGCTCGATAATCCGATGGTCAAAGGCTAAACGGGCCTCCTCCACCTCGGGATCATGGAGGCGTATTTTCTCCCGTAATTCCCGAGAAGAATGAATCACCAGAGGAAGGTTTAAAGATTCCACTACCTCGGCAAAGCGGGTCGCAGCCGGGGTTTCATTCGGGGCTCGGTCGCAAAAGACATAGGCTATACGGCCGGGAATAAAACCTGAGAGCATCTTTTGATGCGCCGTCTTAAGCAGATCAATGGAACCCTGTCCTCGGCCACTGGAAAACCAGCCGCATAAAAACATATCAATCACCCGGTGGTATTCGAAAAATCTCTGGCGCGCCGTCTGCCCGCCATTCTTCCCCAAGCCGCCATGTACGAAATTTAACAAGAATAACCGCCAGGGTCAACGGCTTTTTAGGCCTGAAGAGAAGCACAATCGGGATACCATTAGATTAACCGACCCGAAGACTATTTCTAGCAGCCCCGGTTTTCTAAACTATGTCGGAAAAAAAAGGGTTAACATCATTGATTCGACCAGAGATCCGTACCTGACAGTAAAAAAAAGGCCGCCCGAAGGCGGCCCGGCTGGAGGTGTAGTGGAGTCCTATCTTGTTAGCCAATGGCGGTTACGCACAGTCAGGAAGGCGTAAGGATAAATCCATTGGAGGAAGAAAAATGCATAGTAACTGTAAATTACGCCGTAAATAAAGTCTAAGTCCTTCTCCAGGACCAGATAATAGATCATGTAGATAGCGGAGATTACCCCTAAGGCCGCTAAAAACTTGATAAAGACCAGGGGATAGACCACGATGGAGCCGAGCAGCAGTCCCAGGAAAAGGTAGGTCAGAGGAAACTCGATCTGGGTCATAAAAAAATCCACGATGGGCAGCAGCCGGTCCTTTTTCCGGTAGTTGGTAAACAGATAACCCAACTGCACGAAGGATTCCCTTACATTGCCCCGCTCCCAACGCAGATACATTTTGCACAGACCCGTATAGGTTTCCGGGACCAAGGTATGGACAATGGCGGTGCGCTGATAGACGCTGTAGTAACCTGCCCGCAGCACAAAGTTGGTTAAGGCCCGGTCTTCAGAATGTTGGCAGGGTGCCCCCAGGAAGGTTTGGTTTAACCAGGCATCGACGTGGGGAAGCACCGCTGCCCGCCGATAGGCGGACAGGGCGCCGGGGGTGCAGGTCACTCCACCATAACGGGACTGGGAGGCCCGCAGAAAGTCGAACGATAAGACAAACCTGACAGCCAGCATCTTGCCTAAAAGGCTCTGATGGCGATTATAGACCTTGACATTGCCGGCCACGGCGCCGACCTTGGCATCCTGCATCATCGGCGCCACCACCTGGCGCAAGGTATCATGAGAAATGACGCTGTCGGAATCAATGGTTACGAAGATTTCACCCTGGCCCTGGGTGAAGCCGGCGTAAAGTCCGGCTTTTTTGCCCCGGTTGTGCGGGAACTGGACGGCCTTGATCAGGTGGGGAAACCGCCCGGCGGCCCGTTGGATATAGTGCCAGGTGTCATCCTTGGAACCGTCATCAATACATATGACCTCAAGTTTGTCGTGCGGATAGTCCGAGGCAACCACGGCGGAGATGGCCTTCTCTACCATCTCCCCTTCATTATAGGCCGGGATAATGACCGTTACCTTCGGCAGTTCGCCTGCCGGCAGGGCGTATGGTCTATATAACCCCCATAACACGGTACGGACAATCTGAAAAAGGAGCAACGCCAAGGTATAGGCAGCCCCCAAAGCTGGAATAAAGGCCGCATAGCTCCGGCGGCTCAAAAGCTGCAAATAGCCGTCCAGAGATCCGTAGTGGAGCGAGATCATAAAAAATACCAGCAACATGGCCGGCACTAAAATTTTCAGGGTTAAATCCACCACCTGCATTTTTTTCAGATTGAATCCTCGCCGTTCGGCCCGGTGGCGGCCGGTAGGATGCAGAGGCAAGGTTGAAGCTGCAGTTCGCATGGCAGGTATACTACCTCCCGGTTAAACAGTTTTAGTTTTTTCCACATGCATCACCGCGATTCACGGCGGCAATAACCGACACTACAGACTGCAAAAGGCCTGCCAATTTTTCTCGGACCTCCCGATGATAATCATATTGAAATTGCTGAATTTATTTTTATCGAAGTTTTTTCCGGCATCCTTTTTTGAAATTCTTTTCTCATTATGAAAAACCGAGAAAAATGTAGACTCGGGTAATTTCAAAATGAGAAATTGAAGCATGTAAACCAGTCTATGATCCCGCGCTGAAATTATTCCTCAAAAAGACTTGAAAAATAAGTATTTCTTTGTTATAGATTCAGATTTAATTAGTCTAGGTAAAAGGAGAGTTCACATGGGGTTGGTAGTGGTCTGTCCGCAATGTCAGGCGAGAGTGGAGATGCAATCCCAGAGTTGTCCATATTGCTATGCTGATCTGAGTAAATTGCCTGAAAGCAAACGGGTCTACGTATTGGAGCGGCCAGGTCCACCTCCGCCTCCGCCCGAAGTTGCCGCTGCTGAACCGGAACCTGAGGTTATCGACGTCGAACCGGCGCCGGCGGTTATCACCGCTGAACCCTTGGCCTCAGAGGAAACTTTTAGAGAACCGGAAGTTGTCGCTGAGACCTTGGTTATAGAAGAGCCCATCGTTGCCGCGATTGAACCGGAGCCGGAGTCGGCGGCAGAAGTTATCGTGGTGGAAGAAACCGTAGAGTTGCCGGAGGTTAGTGCCGCCCCCGCGGTTCAGGAAGAACCTGTTGCTGCCGAAGTTGCAGTGGAAGAAAGCGGGGCCAAAAAGGCCAAAAAACCCAGGACCCGAAAGAAGAAGAAATAAATCGGGACTGCACCATATTTGCATTGGAACTGTTGTTGGATGTTCAGGTATCGCCGCTGAGCAGACGAGGGGGGTGAAGATTCCGCCCCCTTTGCCGTTTCAAGGCAAGGTTTTCTAACGATTGTCATCCTTTAAAAAGCACCCGAACCCATGAAAATCGTCTGCCGGTGGCACAGGCCTACAGGCTGTGGAGATTTTTTTATTAGCTTGAAACTTATAACTTGAAACTCGAAACTTCTTTTTCTTGGTAATGATGTTTTATCGTAAGCTTAAAGTTAGTTTGACTGTAGGAGGACGTTCCCCCCGTGCAGGTCTATAATACCCTGAGCAGACGCAAAGAAGCCTTTATACCTTTGAAACCTGGCATAGTCCAGATTTACGCCTGTGGGGTCACCGTCTATGATGACTGTCACATCGGTCATGCCCGCTCCGCCGTCGTCTTCGACGTCATTGTCCGCTATCTGCGTTTCTTGGGCAACAAAGTATCCTGGGTGCGAAATTTCACTGATATCGATGACAAGATTATTCAACGGGCCGAGCGGGAACATACTTCCTGGAAAACGGTGGCTGAAACCTACATCGCCTCTTTTCAGCGGGATATGGCCGCCCTGGGGGTGGCGCCAGCCGACATTGAACCGAAGGCGACAGACCACATCGACGAGATCATCGGATTTATTCAAGTCCTGGAGGATCAGGGCCTTGCCTATCAACGGAACGGCGATGTCTATTTCCCGGTAGCCAAATTCCCCGGCTACGGTAAGCTTTCCGGTCGCAGTCTGGATGATATGCTGGCCGGAGCCAGGGTGGACGTCAATATTCAGAAAGACAACCCCTTTGATTTTGCGCTTTGGAAGGCCAGCAAACCGGGCGAACCGGCCTGGGACAGTCCCTGGGGACCCGGCCGTCCTGGCTGGCACATCGAATGTTCCGCCATGAGCCGGCACTATTTAGGTGAAACTTTCGATATCCACGGCGGCGGCGCCGATCTCATCTTCCCCCACCATGAGAATGAAATCGCCCAATCGGAGGCGGCCCATGGCAAACCGTTGGCCCGCTATTGGCTCCACAACGGCATGGTCACCGTCAACCAGGAAAAGATGTCTAAATCCTTGGGCAATTTTTTTACTATTCGGGAGGTCTTGGCCAAGTTCCACCCTGAAGTTGTCCGCTTCTTCCTCATTCAAAACCACTATCGCAGTCCCCTGGACTTCTCGGACCAGGCCTTGGCCGAAGCCGAAAATGCCTTGGAGCGCCTCTACAGCACCCTGGCCCGGTTGGACCAGACGACCGGTCCGATCGCTGCGCCTGAGGCTATTTCCGGCGCTTTCTCCCTTTCAGGCCTTGACTCCGAGGAGCAGTCACGCCTCTTAACCATTCGCTCCCGCTTTCTGGAGGCTATGGACGATGATTTTAATACCGCCCAGGCCTTGGGGGTTCTTTTTGATGCGGTTCGCCTGCTCAACCGGATCGTAGAACATAACCCCTCCGGCAATGCCGATATGAGCGCGTTGGCCTGGACACGCCGGGAGCTGACCGTATTGGGCGGCATCCTTAACCTGCTCCAGCAGGACCCCCAGACGATGCTGCAGAACCTACGCCAAAAAACCGATGCCCTGACCATACCTCCCTCAGAAATCGAACGGTTGATCGCCGCCAGAGCCGAGGCCCGCAAACAGAGAGACTTCACCAAAGCCGACGCCATCCGACAGCAGTTAGCTGAAGCAGGCGTCCTCCTGGAAGACACCCCCCAGGGTGCCGTCTGGCGGGTGAAAATCTGAAATACTGAGACCTGGGGAAAATATATCGACTATTTCGCGGACCGTTTGGTAACATATAAATTGTCATGTTCTGGTGATCACAGCGAAATATGAAGACAGAACCGTGGCTGCTGCTCACAATAGTGTTTTTTCTGCTTACCGCCCACTGCCCACTGTTTTTATAAAAGTCTTCAGCTTTTCGGGATGATTGTCAATTTTGGGAAAACAACACGTAAAGGTATGCTTTGGCATTCCAATATACGGTCACAAATCTTCCCGCTAGGGACAGACCAGTGTGCCTGCCTGGGACAGAGACTCGTTTTTTTATCCCCGGCATTGGGCTAACAGGTGTGGGAAAGAGCTTAGAACTATGTCAAAACGCTCGATTGACCGTGAACCGGCGCTTATTAAAGACGTCTTGAAAAAGATACTCAAGCCTAAAGATCTCCCCATGCTCGCCCTGCAGGTTCGTTTGCGCCAGGTCTGGGAGGAGACGGTGGGAGAAAACCTCCGCCAGCACGCCAGGTTAGTCGATTTCAGGAATAAAACCCTTTGGATCGAAGTGACCTCCAATCCCTTGATGCAGGAATTGCATTTTTTAAAATCCAGGGTATTGACCACAATGCAGCAGCAATTAGGTGAGACCGTTATAAAAGATATCAGATTCCGGCTTTCGTAGCGGATGCAATATCTTGCTGGCGTGGCTCCAGAGATTGATCGCTCCAACAAAACTCCTAGTTAGTCTCCATCCGGAACGTCCTTGATTTTTTGGGGTAATCCCTTGTAGCGGGGTAACACCGCAACAAACAAGATTTCCGTATTTCCGTTTGCGCTGCAAAGGGCACCGCCGCAGTTTCCGGATGGGCACTAGTTAGTTGACAGCATCAACCTGTTAAGACAAAATATTCAAATAATCAAAATAAATTAGCAATATTATTCCTACTGGTAGCAGATTACCTCTATTCCTGTAACCGATGGCTACAGCTTTGTTTTTGACCGCTTTCGATAAGCCATAACAAAAGTGGATAATTAGGTTTTAACAAGGTAACCCTGGAGGTTCAGTGAAGTTGCCATACCGATTCAACATGAGAAATATATTCCCCCGTCCTCGGTTAAAGACCCCTTTGACGTCAGCCAGCCTTCTGGTTATCGGTCTTATCCTGCTGCATCCCGCAGTTCTCTGGGCAAGCGAAAGCCAGACCGACTATGGTCTTTTATCAAACATTGGGGTCAGTATTTTAGCCGCCACGGTCATGGCTTATCTCTTTACGGTACTCAAGCAACCATTGATTCTGGCATATATTGCTGCCGGCGTGATCATCGGGCCGCGAATCGGGTTCGCCCTGGTGCAGGATAAAGATGATATCGCCACCATCGCCGAAATCGGCCTGATTCTGTTGCTGTTTATGATCGGCCTGGAGCTGAACCTGAAAAAGATCAGGGAATCCGGTAAGTCACTCATTCTTACAGGTTGCTCTCAGTTCATTATCTGCGTTGCGATGGGGTTGGGGTTTCTCTTCCTCTTGGGTTTTACTTTTCAGGTTGCCACCCCTCAGGAATATGAAATCCTTGGAGTCAAAATAGTGGGCGGCCGCTATGACCTTCTCTACCTGGCCGCCTGTTTGGCTATCAGCAGCACTACCATTGTGGTTAAACTGCTCTACGAAAAATTCGAACTCGATACCTTGGCTGGCCGGCTAACTATCGGAGTGTTAATCTTTCAGGATCTATGGGCCATTGTGATTCTCGGGCTACAGCCAAATTTGGCGGATCCGCAAATCTTGGTAGTCCTCTGGTCCTTTGCCAAAGGCGCTTTCCTGGTGGGTATTACCTTTTTGGCCAGTAAATATGTCCTCCGGCTCATCTTCCGGAAAATCGCCAAACTGCCGGAACTGGTGCTGGTAGCCTCACTTGGGTGGTGTTTTTTTATTGTCGGCTTGGCCAGCGATTTAGGTATGTCCATGGAAATGGGGGCTCTCATCGCCGGGGTGGCCATTTCGACCTTTCCTTATAACCTGGATATCATCGGTAAGATCATTAATATCCGGGATTTTTTTATTACCCTCTTTTTTGTCGGTTTGGGAATGGTAATCCCCAATCCCTTGGACAAATTGGGATTAGTGGGCATCGCCCTGCTGTTATCCGGGTTCTTGGTGGTCACCCGCTTTCTTTCTATTTTTCCCGTTCTTTACGGGCTGAAAAACGGCAATCGGATAAGCCTGCTCACTTCCATCAATCTTTCCCAACTCAGCGAATTCGCCCTGGTGATCGTAGTTATCGGCAAGAAGCCGGAGTACCACCACATCGGTCAAGACATCGTGACCCTGATTATTTTTGTCTTCGTCATCACCTCCATTGCCTCTACGTACATGATCAAATACAGCAACAACCTGCAGAATGCGTTAGGTAAGGTGGCGGTAGCTCTGGGATTCAAGGCCATGCGCGGCCAGATGGAAGAATCAACCCTGGAGGAGCCGAAAGAAATCGCCCTGCTCGGCTTTTTTCGGGTAGCCAGTGCTTTCCTAGCCGAAATAGAAGAAATCAAGCCGGAATTAAAGAATAAACTGGTGGTAGTGGACTTTAATCCTAGAGTATACCGCAGGTTAGCAGCCCGCCAGGTTAAAGTGTTTTATGGCGACATCAGCAATCTGCAGACCTTGCACCACGCTGGCTTGGAACATGCCAAAATTGCCATTTCCACCATTACCGATGACATCCTCGTGGGAACCAGCAACCTGAAACTCATTAGTGAAATACGCACGGTTGCTCCCAATGCCAGAATTATCGTCACCGGCACAAGCAATTCCCAGGCTCTGGAGTTATATGCTGCGGGGGCGGACTTTGTCCTACGTCCCAATGTCGCCACCGCCCTCCAACTGCTGCCTGTTGTAGAGCGCCTGCTTCAAGGCGAAGAAGCTGTGATCAAAGAGGTAGCAGTGGCCAAACTTGCTGAAAGAGATGAAATTCTCAATTAGCAACGGTGAGCGGGTATTGATCGGCCAGTATTCCCCTTATGCTGTATCTCTCAACCTCTTCCGTCAATATCTTGACGCCTTAATCAGTTCCTGATCCCTGCCCTTTATCCTGCTGATTAGCCCGCTTGGCGGCCTCTTGCCCAAAATAACTTTTAATTTTATGGAGATGGCCAATGCTAAGCATGGCTCTTGTCTGTTCATAGAGTCATGGCTTTCTCCATAGTCATATTTTTGACGTTTATTTGATAATATTGACGTTTCAAATATTCTTATCAGGCTTATTTCTTACCTTATTGCACATCTTTTTAAACAATATCAAAGTAATAAGTAATTTATTAATCTTGGCATGCAGATTGCTTTCACATTGTATCAAGCAGTAATTCTCAGATGCTTATAAACGAGGTGGAGAGATGAATCGCGAGGCGGCGCTGCTGATGGAGCATGAGGTAAGATGGCCGAAGGGAAATACTCGGCTCAAACCTAGGCCTGTCTGTCGGGTTATCGCCGTTACGAGCGGTAAGGGAGGGGTGGGAAAATCCAGTATAGTCGTCAACCTGGGGCTTGCTTTAACCCGTCTTGGCCAACGGGTGCTGCTCTTGGATGCTGATCTGGGTCTGGCCAACCTTGATATCCTTCTGGGACTAACTCCCCTTTACACCATTGCCGATGTTTTTTCCGGGCATAAGACCCTCGCTGAAGTTATCATGGCGGGCCCGGAGGGCATGCAGATTCTTCCTGCCGCCTCTGGAGTGATGGAATCTGCCGAATTAAATCAGGCCCAGAAATTATTTCTTTTGGGCGAGTTGGACAATCTCTCCGAAAACTTCGACTATCTCCTCGTTGACACCGGCGCTGGCATCTCCGCAAATGTCTTGTACTTCAATCTCGGCGCCCAGGAGCGCATCGTGGTTGCCGACCATGAACCCACTTCTGTGGTTGATGCCTACGCCCTCATCAAAGTCCTGGCAACTAAGTACTCAGAAAAACGTTTTAAACTGCTGTTTAATAAAATCACCCATCCTGGAGAAGCCCAACGTACGTACGATCAACTCAGCAAGGTAGTCGATCGCTTCCTAAGCGGTTCCGTTATTATCGATTATCTCGGCTTCATTCCGCGTGACGAAGCCATGCCTCGGTCTATCAGTCTTCAAAAGGCGGCAGTGGATATTTTTTCTACCTCTCCTGCCAGCCTTGCCTTCAGCAACCTAGCTCGCACCCTGGTGCTGCAGGAACCCGACACTGCCACGGATGGCAATATCAAGTTCTGCTGGCAAAGGTTAACCCACAGCCCGCACCAGTAAACTCAGTCAAGGAGTCCGGTATGAGGGCCAACAACGCTGAACTGAATGACAACTCTCCTGTAGTCATTGACTGGCCAGAGAAGATTGATCCTGAAACGCATGAACGTCTGGTTCTGCAGTATGCTCCCATGATAAAATATATCGCCGCCCGCCTCGCCCTGCGGTTGCCGTCTCACATCTCCCTCGATGACCTGATCAGTTCCGGCATGATCGGTCTCCTGGATGCCATTAAAAAATTTGATCCCCAAAAAAATATCAGCTTCAAAACGTATGCTGAATTTCGCATCAAGGGCGCTATCCTGGATGAACTGCGTGCCCTGGATTGGATCCCGCGGTCAATCCGCAAGAAGACCAGTCAATTGGAAAAAGCCTATACCAAATTGGAAAAAGAATTGGGGCGGCCAGCCGAAGCGGAAGAGGTTGCCCACAGTATGGGTCTCTCTATGGAAGAATTCTACCACCTGATAGATGAAACCAAGGGGGTCTCTTTACTGGATATTGATGCCGTGCGCCGGAACCTGAATGAATTTTCGGAGGCTGAACTCTATGAAATTCTCCAGGACGAATCCTCCCGGAGCCCTTTTATCTCGGTCCATTTTGCCGAGCTGCGGGATCTGTTGATGAGAGCCCTGGAAGACCTGCCTGATAAAGAAAAGCTATTGATCTCACTGTATTATTACGAAGAATTGACCATGAAGGAGATCGGTGAGATCATGGGTTATACCGAATCCCGCATCTCCCAGATACACACCCAGGCCATCTTTCATCTGTGGTCCAAACTCAGCCATTCATTGTAGAAACCCCGGTCCCCGAAAACGGCGAGATTGCCGGTTGAAATATTGCCTTAAAATTTTAAAGGCTTAAATCTTTTAATTATATAATGGCTGTAGAAGATGAGTTATACATAAGTTGCCTTTCCATTCAAACTGCAAATTAAAAAACTTAACTCTATAGTATTCTTTCCTAATATTATAATGTATATAATAACCAAAGTTCTGCCTCCCGTTGAGGACAGGACTGTATTGAGAAGTGGGTTCAGCCAACTTGAGCGTACTTTGTTTCGGTTTTGGTGATTATCCATATACTTTTTGGTCTATCCGCAGCGATTATTTTTCTTCAATATCAATCGGTCTGAGGCTTCTGCTGAGGAACTCGATGGACTGAGGAGAATCAGGCATGCAGGTTTCTCATTTATTGGAATTTTTCGGTACTGAATGCGTCCATTGTAAAACGCTAGAGCCGCTCATCGAACGTCTGGAGGAGGAATTGGGCGTTTCCGTAACCCGATTGGAAGTCTGGCACAATCAAGCCAATGCAACGCTTTTGAAGTCATATGATCAGGGGTTTTGCGGTGGGGTGCCGTTTTTCTACAACACCCGCACGAGGCAATGGCTGTGCGGGACGGTTTCTTATGAGGCGCTGCGACAGTGGGCCACAGGCGGGAAGGCATCATGAATCTGGAAGATTTTAACCCACTTTCCGGCAAACGGGTAGAGATCTTAGATGAAGAAGGTAACCTCATCGGGGAAGAACTGCGTCCGGCGGTACTTACGGATGAGATGGTGCTCGAGTTGTATGATAAGATGGTGATGTTGCGAGCAGCCGATCAGCAGGCGTTGACGCTGCAGCGAGCTGGCCGCATGGGCACCTATCCGCCGACCTTGGGACAAGAGGCGGCAAACATCGGCAGCGCGGCGGCCCTGGAGACAGGAGACTGGCTGACCCCGTCATTTCGAGAAACGGGGGCTATGATCTTAAGAGGCGTTCCCCTAAAGTTAATCTATCTGTATTGGATGGGAAGCGAGTGGGGCAGCCATTTCCCGGAAGGAGTCAATGTGCTGCCCATCTGTGCGCCGGTGAGCACGCAGACGCTGCACGGAGTAGGTCTGGCATGGGCGGCCAAGTTGAAAGGGGAGCGCGCCGTCAACCTGATTTATTTCGGTGACGGCGCTACTTCCAAAGGCGACTTCCATGAAGCGATGAATTTTGCCGGTGTTTTTTTCACCCCCAATGTATTTTTCTGCCAAAATAACCAATATTCGATCTCGGTGCCGCGCTCGCAACAGACGGCAACCCCGACCCTGGCACAAAAGGCCATCGGCTACGGTTTCCCAGGCCTAATGGTTGATGGCAATGACCTGTTGGCGGTATATGCCGCAACTCAGGCGGCGGTGTCGAGGGCTAGGGAAGGTGGCGGACCGATCCTGATCGAGGCTCAGACGTATAGGTTGGGTCCACATACCACGGCCGATGATCCGAACCGATACCGGACACCGGATGAGGTGAAAGAACGTGAGCCGTTTGACCCATTACGGCGGGTGAGGATATATCTCGAAAGAAAAGGCCTTATCACTGACGACATTGAGAGAGAACGTCGGGAGGGTTACGAACAGATGGCAAGAGGGGAAGCTCGGGAAGCAGAGGCAATGATCTCGCTCAATCCCGATGACCTGTTTGATTTCCATTATTCCCAGATGCCACCCTATTTGACCTGGCAAAAAGAATACTACCATCGCATTCTGGCCGCGCAAAGGGAGTTCGATCGTGGCTAAGCTCAATCTGGTGGAAGCGATCAACCTCGCCTTAGCCGAAGAAATGGGTCGGGATGAGCGCATTATTGTGTTGGGTGAGGATGTGGGCCGGTTGGGCGGGGTCTTTCGGGTTACCGACGGTTTACAGTCTCAATTCGGGGTGAATAGAGTGATTGATACCCCGCTAGCGGAAGCGGGAATCGTCGGTACGGCTCTCGGTCTGGCCCTGGGAGGCCTCAAACCGGTAGTGGAAATTCAATTTATGGGTTTTCTGCCTCCCGCCCTAGATCAGATAATCTGCCATATCAGCCGATACCGAAACCGTACGCGGGGGCGGCATACAGTACCGCTGGTGGTGCGTATGCCGTATGGGGCAGGCATTCATGCACCAGAACATCATTCCGAGAGTATCGAATCAATCTTGGCCCATATTCCCGGTATCAAAGTGGTCATACCATCCAATCCTTATGATGCCAAAGGGCTGCTGATTTCGGCATTGCGCGACCCTGACCCGGTAATGTTTCTCGAGCCGAAGCGGATTTATCGGGCTATACGGCAAGAAGTGCCCGAGGGAGAATATACCGTGCCTTTGGGAACAGCAAACATCATCCGCTCAGGTAAAAGCGTGACGGCAGTGGCCTGGGGGGCAATGGTTCGGGAGGTAATGCGGGCGGCGGAACTGGTGGAGCCGGAAGGGATCGCTGTGGAGGTTATCGACCTCAGAAGCATTTCACCTCTGGATGACGATACCATCGTGCAATCAATCAAAAAAACCGGGTGTGGAGTAATAGTTCATGAAGCCTGC
Organism: Desulfobacca acetoxidans DSM 11109; assembly: GCF_000195295.1. Classification (NCBI taxonomy): domain Bacteria; kingdom Pseudomonadati; phylum Thermodesulfobacteriota; class Desulfobaccia; order Desulfobaccales; family Desulfobaccaceae; genus Desulfobacca; species Desulfobacca acetoxidans. The sequence goes on along the minus strand of NC_015388.1, from coordinate 315,758 downwards.
CGCACCTGTGGCATGGCGGCGGAGATTATTGCCCGAATCAATGAAAAGGCATTCCTGTCCCTGGCCGCGCCCCTGGAGAGGGTAACGGGTTTTGATACGATTCCGCCGTTGCTGAAATTAGAAGAGCATTTCCTGCCGGATGTCTTCCGCATCAGCCGAGCTATTCGAAAAATCGCACAGTTCTAATGAATATCCTGTAAATTGAAAATTATATTAGAAAGGCTTTGGAAGGGAAGGATTTCTCTTCTCTCTCAGAACTAAGACCATGATGCCGCGTCAAGGGGTTGAAAAAATTTCCGGTCAATTGTTTAAGTTATTGATAAAGGGAGGCAAGCTATGCGGCTGCAAGGAAAGAAAGTGGCAATGCTAGCTGAGAATTTATATCAGGAGCTGGAAATCTGGTATCCTTTGCTGAGATTGCAGGAGGAAGGCGCCACCGTGGTAGTGGTCGGCTCCGGGAGTGCCGGAGAACACACCAGCAAATTAGGTTATCCGGTGAAGGTGGACCTGTTTGCCGATCAGGTTAAGGCCGACGATTTTGATGGTGTAATCATTCCGGGGGGATATGCGCCGGATATCATGCGACGCTATCCGTCCATGGTAAAACTGGTCAGAGACATGGGGGAACAGGGGAAACTAGTGGCTGCCATCTGCCATGGCGGCTGGATGTTGGCCAGTGCCAATATCGTGGCAGGAAAAAAACTGACCGCCTTTTTTGCCATTAAAGACGATCTGGTCCATGCCGGGGCGCATTTTTACGATGCGGCAGTAGTGGTGGATGGTAACCTGATCACCTCACGGAAGCCGGAGGACCTGCCAGCCTTTTGTCGCGAGATCATTGCGGCCTTAAGCAGATGACCGCATCGGACGAGGCAGAGACATCGACAGCCGTAATACTTCGGCTATCGGAGAGAATAAATCGAGGAATGGCGGGTAGTGCCCACCCTACAGCCCTTCAGTACTGACAGGTCCATCCGTAAGGGGGAATCTGGTATTTGCCCCAAACAACCGGAGTGTTATCGATAAGCTATGTTTGCGATACTAAACATAGGTTATAATCAGAGACATTATGATCATCTGAAAAGACAATTTTATGGAACATTTATAGTCCAATATTGGGGATATAGGCTTAATAATCTTTTTTAGTTCAATTTATTGAATCAAATGTCAATTATTATGAACATTGAACTGCGCACAAACCGAAAGAAGATTCTGCAGGAGGGCGACCTTGATCGGTGGCGGAATTATTCCGAACTAGAAAAATCTCGGAATAATCTGGCCATTCTGGTCCGGTAAAGGTCGGATGAGGTCCAGAGGTCGGGGAAAGCGCATCTTGGCTTATATTTTGCATCAAATAAGAGGAAATCAATCAAAATCAGGCCATGGATTTTCATCTTGACTTTAATTATTTTTCAAGGTTAGTTTTGCTAAAGGGGATAAGTTATGAAAAAATGTCGCAAAGAGTTTATTTTGGGTATTATGCTCATAACGTTTTGCTTTTTTGGTTGTACTCCCCGGACGAGTCCGATTGTCGAAGCTGAAGCGGCGGCGGCGGAGGTAGCTGCCCCGGATCAGGAGAAGTATCAGTTAGGGCCGGAAGATATTGTAGAAATTTCCGTTTGGAAGGAGCCTGATCTGACCAAACAGTTGATAGTGCGGCCAGACGGTAAGATGTCTTATCCCTTGATTGGTGAAATCCCCGCAGCCGGGAAGACGGTTAAGGAATTACAGGATGATATCTCGAAGCGGTTGGAGAAATTTGTCACAGACGCTTCTGTAACAGTAATTTTACTCAAAACGCAACATTACAAATTTTATGTGACCGGAAAGGTAAATAAGCCGGGGGAATTTTTAGTCGGCAGGCCAACCACGGTCTTGCAGGCGATTGCTATGGCGGGGGGATTGACGCCATTTGCTTCGCCCAGCTCGATTGTGGTTCTCCGCAAAGAAGGTGGTCAAGATCAGGTTTACCCTTTTAATTATAAAGAAGTGTCAAGGGGACAGCTTTTAGGTCAAAACATTACTTTACTACCGGGGGATGTGGTAGTGGTGCCATAAAAGGGGAGAATCCATGGCCAAGGGGAGAACGGGTTTCTTTTGTTTGTGCGCACTTTTCTTGGTGTTAGGGGAGATAACATCAGGAACCGCGGCCGATTGGGCAGTGTTGGCTGATATTGAAACCAAGGGAGAGTATAACAGCAATCTTAATGCTTCTCCCCGATCCAGGTTGAAAGATTATATCTTGTCGGCCACGCCAAATGTCAGTTTTAGCTATAATACTGAATTGACCCAACTAAAAGGAATGGTGGGAATAACCGGAATGCATTATATAACTTATTCCCATTTAGATAAGATTAATCAGAGATACCTGATTGACGCCAGACACCAGGCGTGGGAACGTATCCGCCTGAACCTGGGGGCTTCCTTTATCAGTGATTCGACGCTTACGGAAGAACTTATCGCCTCCGGCACGATGCTTAATCGCAGTCTGAGGAATTCCTATTCATTTAATCCGGGGTTTACTTATTCTATTACGGAAAGGCTCTCTTCCTCGCTGGGGTATAATTTTAATATGGTAGAATACGAGGATCCGCAGTATCGCGACTTCCGGCGTCATGGGGTATTCTTGAATTTTGACTATTTATGGGATGAAAAAACTACGCTTAAAGAAGTGCTTATAGGAAACTTTACCGAATATGACACGAATGATACAATCAGCAGTTTGGGAGTGCAGGTGGGTTTTAATCGAAAATTTTCTGAAAACTGGGATGCTACGTTATTAGGGGGTGCTAATTACACTAAGATGAAAAGCAGCACTGGGGTGTTGAGTTTTGACGATGAATCCGGGTTCATTACTTTCAAGCAAGCAACTCGCAGGAGTTCGAGTTTCTCCCCTTTTTTTACTCTCTCTACTACTGGCCGTTGGCAGACCGGCGATCTGACACTGAGCTATAGTCGGAGCGAATCGGCTTCAGCTTACGGCAACTTATCGCAATACAATAATTTTGATGTATTCATTAATCAGAGATTCACTGAGAAACTAACCGGTACTCTCAGACCCTACTTTCATACCTCAACCCTCGATGACCCTGGAAGTAATTACAATTCTCAGTATATTGGCATAAGACCGGGATTAAAATATAACATAACCGAAAGACTAATTCTTAACACTTCGTACGGTTTTGCTTATAGAAGCGTTAGCGGCAATTCAGATTATAACCTTCCAGTGCATAGTATTTGGCTATCTCTCAATTATACGTATCCGATTCATGCTCAATATTAAATTACCCAAAACAAGTTTCCGGTTGTTAGTCAGAAAAAAAATTCCGAGTTTTGAGTTAATAAGAAAATGATTTCTGCACAGGCTGGAAGCCGGTGGCACCGGCAGATGATTTTCATGCTTTGCGGGTGACCTACAGGTAATGGCAATTATCGAGAAATCGAAGTTTTTAAATGTAGGGAAAGCACCGCCCACCATTCCTTGATCTAATCTCAGATAGCTGAAGTATTACTATAGGTCTAAAGGTCGTTTAATATGAATAAACCGAAAAATTTCCATTATTATATTTATTTATTTAAGAGAAAAATATTATACTTATTTTTATCAGTAATTTTAATATTTTTTATTAGTTTCTTGATAGCGTATTTATTGCCTACAATCTATGAATCAAGCTCAACCATCTTAATCGAAGAGCAACAGATTCCGCCAGATTTGGTTCGGACAACTGTAACAGGTTTTGCTGACGAGCGTATTCAAAGCATTACTCAACAGATTTTGTCTCGGACTAAACTTTGGGAGATCATCAAACAGATGAATCTCTATCAAAATCTTCGGGAAAAATTTACTCAAGAAGAAATAATCGATAAGATGCGCAATGATATTGCTATAGATACCATAAGCGCAGATTTGGGGCAGAAAGGCAAACGTTCCGGCAAAGATAGTATGACGATTGCCTTTACCATCGCTTATCGGGGACAGAATCCTGCTGTCGTACAGAAGGTTGCGGGAAACTTGGCCTCTCTTTATCTGGAGCAGAACCTCAAGGATCGGCAGGAAAAAGCTGAAACCACGACAAAATTTCTTGAAGCTGAGCTAAGACAACTTGAAGAGCAATTATCTAGCATCGGAAATAAAGTTTCAGATTTTAAAGGAAAACATGAACATACCCTTCCAGAATTAAAAGCGCATAACCTCTCTCAGGCCGAACGGCTGGAAAATGAGATCAAACAGATCGACAATCAACTCCGGGCAATCGTGGATCGTAAAACGTATTTGGAAGGGCAATTAGCCACCATCAATCCTGACCTGCCGATTGTAGGGCAAGAGTCAGTTATGGATCCGAAGGCCCGGCTCTATATGTTAAGGGTGATGCTGCAGTCAGCCCTGGCCAATCATGCTGAAGATCATCCTGATGTCAGAAAAATCAGACGTGAGATTGTCGAATTGGAGAAATTGGTAGGCGCCCAGGGAGGCGGTGCTTCGGTGAAAAGGCAAAAACTGGCGGCTTTGCAGTTGGAGTTAGCTGAAAAACAAGGTAAATTAACTGCTGAACATCCTGAAATCAAGAAACTTCAGAAAACTATCGCTCAATTAGAGCAAGAAAAAGATGTGGCTGAAGTACCTGCCAGACCTATCTTGAATCCCAATAATCCCTCCTATATCGGTATCAACGCCAATATCCAGGCGGCGGATAATGAAATTGCCATGCTAAAAAAGCAACAGGCTGATCTACGCGAAAAAGTTAAAATCTATCGGGAACGATTGGAGGCGACCCCTAAAATCGAGCAGGAATATATAGCCCTGATGCGGGACTATCAAAACTCCCATAATAAATACCAGGAGGTCATGAATAAACTTTTAACCGCCCGCATCGCCGAAGGCATGGAAGAACACCAGAAAGCCGAAAAGTTCACTCTTATTGATCCCGCCAGTTTCCCGGAAAAACCGGTTTCGCCCAATCGCATCCTTATCATGGCGGTTGGATTATTATTGGGTCTCGCTGCTGGCGTCGGCTTAGTAATAGCGACCGATCAGCTCGATCAATCGGTGAAGGACGCTGATGAGTTGGCTTGGCTGACCGAATTACCGATATTAGGCACCATAAGCAGCATGCAACACACCGAGGAAGTTAACTTAATAAAAAAGCGCCGTTGGATTATTCTGGCGGCCAGTGGTTTATCCTTACTACTTGTTATTGTTTTTTTACATTTCTTTTATATGGACCTCTGGGTAGTAACAGCTCGCCTGCTGAGACTGGCAAACAAATCTATCTAGTAGGAAAATAAGTTTTGAGTTCCGGGTTAAACGGATTGGAGCCGGCAAATTGCCGCCAGCCTATCCGCAGGGTTCGCGGGTGACGGACAGGTAATGAGCATTATAATGGAAGATCCGGTAAGTCAGACCTCTTGGTCTGACCGATATTTTTCTCGCCAGACTCGGAGATCTGGATTTACCGGCAAATTAATCGGATTAGGATATATAGGCATTTCCATTTTGCAGGGGGGTAAACCTTGAGTTTTATCGATAAAGCTTTGGAACGGGCTCAGGCGGCGCGCCAGAAGGATAAACCTAAGGTGGAAGAGGATATAAAAGCTCCTTGGGCTGAAAATTCCCGGAAGCCTCTGCCGGTAGCAGGGTCTGTGGGTTATGCCGGACCGGTTAAAGATATTTGCTATACGACAACCAAAACATATCCGGTTGATATGAAATTATTAGCTAAAAATTATATAATAGTAGGAGATGAATTTCCTGATATTACCGAGGAATATAAGTTATTGCGGACACATATTATCCATAAAACAAAAAAGAATAATTATAATACAATTATGTTTACCAGTCCGCAATTAAATGAAGGGAAAACGTTAACTACTCTCAATATAGCTATCAGTATCGCCCAAGAAATCGATAAGACAGTATTACTTGTTGATACTGATCTTAGAAATCCTACCATACATAGATACCTGGGACTCTCACCTCGAAGAGGACTGGTAGATTATCTTAAAGACGGAATTCCTATTCCTGAATTATTGATTCACCCTGAAGGTATTGATAAAATGGTAGTCTTACCGGCGGGCAGGGCTACAGGTGACGCTGCCGAACTTATTAAATCGCCGCAGATGGTGGATCTGGTGCAAGAATTGAAGCACTGTTATGAAGATCGTTATGTACTGTTTGATCTACCACCCTTATTGTCGTATGCTGACGCCTTGGCTTTTGCGCCGCTGATGGACTGCATAGTTATGGTAGTGGAAGCGGGGCGCACCAGATGCGACCAGATAGAACAAGGAATTGAGATGCTAAAAGACTTTAACCTGTTAGGCCTAGTTTTGAATAAAGTTAAGAAAAAAGATCAGGGAAGTTACTACGACTATTATCAATCAAGAGAGCCCAAGAAATCCAAATTTAGAATTTTCGGATAGTGTTATTATGTATGAAGCTTTTTATGGATTAAGCGAACGCCCGTTCAATCTGATTCCCGACCCTGACTACCTTTATCTCAGCCCCCAGCATAAGCTGGCCAAGGCTTACTTGGAATACGGGATTAGCCAAAAGGTAGGATTTGTCGTGCTTACCGGAGAGATCGGCGCAGGCAAAACAACCCTGATCAAGTCTTTGCTCAAAAATTATAGCGGTAACCATAGACTGGGGGTTCTTTATCAGACTTCGGTGGGAGCTGAGGATCTCCTGGAATTGTTATTGCAGGAATTTGAAGTGCGCGGCAGGTTTAGCAGTCGAGCCGCCCGGTTGGCCGCTTTTAATCAATTTCTGGTTTCAGCCTATGCCCGGCGCGAGCATGTGGTACTGTTGGTAGATGAGGCCCAGAATCTGGGACCCGAAGCCTTGGAGGAATTGCGTCTCTTGTCAAATCTGCAGACCGGTAAGGACCCTCTCCTGCAGGTTATTTTAGTTGGCCAACCCGGATTGCGGGACAAGCTCAAGCACCCCAGCCTCCGCCAACTGGCTCAGCGGATTGCTGTTCACTATCACCTGCGGCCCCTCGAACGGCTTGAGACTCGGGAATATATTAAATTTCGCATCCATCGGGCGGGCGGCAGCAGCATATTTACCGAGGCGGCGCTTGATCGGATTTACGAATACACCCGAGGGGTGCCGAGACGCATCAATGCTTGGTGCGATCTGGCTTTAGTAGCCGGATTTGCCGAGAGCCGGCAGGAACTTGATGCCGAATTCATCGATACTGTGGTGGCTTCACAGGGAGGAACCCTCGAAGGAGAGGATGAAGAAGGGTGTAGAAGGGCGACGGACGATGGGAGTTCCCCCCCAACTCAGGGAGGGGAGTTGACCGGGGGAAACAGTCAGCGTTTGTCATCTGAGCTCACTGATTTAGCCGGTCGGCTGACCCGATTGGAAGGACTGGTATTGGAGATCAATAATCATTTGATTCCGCTTATAACTCAATTCTTCGCCAGAACGGAGCCAGGGGCGCCAGAACTGCCATCCTCCGAGCCAATTGCAGCGCCGCCAAACACATTAGAAGTAGCGGAGTGCGAACCGGTTCAGGAAAAACCCACACCCTGGTGGGGGCGATGGTGGAAGAAACCTTAAGCACGTCATCGCGAGATCGTCGAAATTGCCCATTTTTATCTTTAATTATCATCAATTCTCGCCCGAGTTAAAGATATTGTGAGAATCAAAAATTTCATCGACTTCTGCCTGTCTTGGGGTGCTCTCATTCTCTTAAGTCCAATTTTTTGGATCATTGCCGGAATTATAAAAATTGACAGTGCCGGTCCCGCTTTTTTCCGCCAGGAGCGGATCGGGAAAAACGGTAAACCTTTTACTTCCTATAAATTCCGCACTATGGTTGATAATGCCGCCAGTAAAGGCCTGGGTTTGAATATAGCGGTAGATGACGACCGTATTACTGCGGTAGGTAAAATTTTGCGTAACACCAGCCTGGATGAGCTTCCCCAACTTTTCAATGTTGTAAGGGGTGAAATGAGCATTATCGGTCCGCGTCCCACTTTACGTTATCAGGTTGTAGCCTACGATGCATTCCAGCGGAGGCGTTTGGCAATGAAGCCAGGGATTACCGGTTGGGCGCAAATTAACGGGCGCAACGCCATTCCTTGGGAGGAGCGGATTAAGTTGGATATCTGGTATGTAGACAACTGGTCTCTGAAATTAGATGTCCAGATTTTGGGCCGTACTATTGGAACCGTTATTCGCCGCGAAGGTCTTTATGGACCAGACGGCATTAACTATGACTTTCGACCTTCAAGAGTGCCAGCGACCTGAACGAGGCCATATTTTCCGTGCAGCATTTTTCTTCCCTGCCAGGTTTGCCGACTTTAATAATCATTGGTTTTAAGAACGAGCTTTGCCGAAAAGAAGAATATGATGATTCCTATTGTTAAACCGACTCTTATGAACTGGGACGCCGTCATCAGAGATTTTCGCCAGGCTTGGGAGAGCGGACAGGTAACTACCGGTCAGTTTACCCGGCGTTTGGAGGCGGAGGTTGAGCGACAACTGGAAATTCCCCACGTTATTATGATGCAATCGTGCACCGCAGGCTTAATGTTGGTGCTGCGAGCTTTGGAAGTAGAGGGAGAAGCTATTATGCCGGCCTTCACATGGACAGCGACGGCTCATGCGGCGGTCTGGAATAATCTGATCCCAGTCTTTGCCGATATAAGCCCGGGTGCCTACACCTTGGACCCGGAAAAGGCGGTGCAGGCTATCACTCCCCGGACGTCGGTGCTTATGCCGGTGAATGTCTTTGGCTGCCCCCCTGATTATGAAGCCTTTGCAGAGATTGCTAGGGAGCATGGCGTACACCTGGTCTATGACTCTGCTCAGGGTTTGGGGTCCAGATATCTTGACCGCAACGGCGTCTGGCGATATGCCGGCAGTTTTGGCGAAGCGGAGATTTTTTCTATGAGTCCTACTAAGGTAATCAGCGCCATGGAGGGAGGACTGGTTACTACATCTAATGCCGAATTAGCCCAAACTCTCCGGCAGATGCGGGATTATGGGAAGACTCCGGATGCCGAAGATATCGCTTGGCTGGGACTTTCTGCCCGTGTCCCGGAAGTCGATGCTATTGTCGCCTATTATAACTTTGCCCACCGAGAGCATCTGATATCACGTCGCCAAGAATTAATGCAGATCTACCGGGAAGGTCTCAAGGGGCTGAAAGGAGTAAGGTTTCAAGAAACCCCGGAAGGGTATCAATCCTCCGGTAACTACTTTACCATCTTTATAGACGGTCAGGAGGCCAAACACAGTCGGGATGAAGTCTATCAATATCTCAAAGAGCATCAGATTCAGGCCAAAAAATATTTCTTTCCCGCCCTGCATCTGCAGAAGGTCTATCAGACGATGGGGCAATTCTACCGGGGGAAGTTGCCGGTGACTGAGGCGGCGGCGGCTTCAGGTTTGGCTTTGCCTTTGTTTTCGCATATGACCCAAGCGATGGTTTTTGAAGTAATCAAAATAAGCCGAGCAATCCTCGAATGAACCAAATGCCGTACTGGGAAATATTAGCGTACGACAATCCTCTGGAAAGACAAAAATGGCAGACAATATGCGATTCCTTTGAGGATATAGATATCTTTTTCTTCCCTGAATACGCCCACCTCTTTGAATTGCACGGTGATGGCAAGCCGTATTTATTTGTTTACCATCAATCAGAGTCGGACCTGGCGATCTACCCATTTTTGAAGCGGCCTATTGGAGAACTCGACAATTTTCACACCACAATCGCCGATTACTTTGACATAGCTTCGCCGTATGGCTACGGAGGGTATCTGCGCAATAGTAGTAATGTAAATATGGAAATATTTGCTAATTATTTTAACAATTACTGCCAGAGTCAACATATCGTTTCAGAATTTATCAGATTTCATCCAATCATAAACAATGCATTATATGCGCCTCAAGACATTAAAATAACCCAATCACGGGAAACGGTTACCATTGACTTAACTAACGACAGCAATACAATATGGAAAGATTTTGAACCAACTTGTAGAAATAAAATTAGAAAGGCAATAAATAATAATATCAAAATTGTAAAAGATGATAATTATGACAATTTAAAAAATTTTTATGAATTATATATTAAGACCATGTATCGATTAAAAGCTCACAAATATTATAAATTTTCTGAGAATTGGTTTAATTCTTTAAGAAGATTATTGAACAATAACAATGCATTATTTCATGCATATTATAAAAATAACATTATTAATTCAGCTATTTTTATATTTTGTCGAAGCTATATTCACTATTTTTTATCAGGTTCATTGTTTGAGATGAGGCAGTTGGCTGGCAATAATCTACTGCTCTATGAAGTTGCTCTCTGGGCCAAGCAGCAGGGGTTTAAATATCTTCATTTGGGGGGGGGATATCAACCCAATGATAGCCTGTCCTGCTTCAAGTCATCTTTTTCTTCAAAAAAAACAAAATATTGTATATCTGGTGTCATTCACCGTTCTGATGATTATAACTATCTATGCAAGCTTCGCTTTCCGTCCGGAGAATTTCAGGGCCATGATGTCTTTTTCCCCTTATATCGCTTTCCTCAATAATTCAGGGTTCACCAGGAATTATGAGTAAAGTACTTATCATCGGGGCTTCGGGACATGCCCGGGTCTGCCTGGAAATATTGGAGGCCGCCGGCAGGGATGTTTTAGGTTTTTTTGATGATGATCCGAATTTACAGGGCGTTTTCCTGCACGGTTACCCGATTTTCGGGCGGATTTCCGATTCTGCGCCCATTTTAGCAGATAAGTCCTTGGAATATTTTGTGGCTATCGGCAATAATCACGATCGGAAAAAGATTGCCAGTATGGTGCAGCAACATTGCAATCACGGTCCTATCAATGCTATCCACCCTTTAACCGTCATCTCCCCCCGGATCCAGATGGGGATGGGAAATTTCATTGCCCCTGGGGTTATCATTAATACCGGAACCCTTTTGGGAGATTATGTTATTCTTAATACCGGCGCCACCATAGATCACGATAATATCATTCACAGTTATGCCCAAATATCCCCCGGCTGCAACCTAGCGGGCCATGTCACTATTGAGGAAGGCGCATTTATCGGGACCGGGGCGATCATCATTCCTGGCAAAACAATTGGTGCCTACGCTACCATCGGCGCCGGCGCCGTAGTTATAGATGATATCCCGGCGCATTGCACCGCGGTGGGCGTGCCAGCGCGCATTATCAGACAAAACCACTCTTCTCATTTTAAGGTAGCCATGTATGCAGAATAATAAAAGCTCTGCGGTATACCCTCTCTCCTCATTGGCAATCCTTGGTGCGATTACCATTTGGTTTTACTGGCCAATTCTGTCCCGAATGTTTTTATATTTATTTCACAATGATGATTATTCCTACGGACTCCTGCTTCCCTTGGTGAGCGCTTATCTGGTATATCAGAAATGGCCGCGTATCCGGGGAACCTCCTGGAGACCATCCTGGTGGGGTCTGGCAATTATTGTGGCCGGGATAGGCCTGAGCATCATCGGGGAACTGGCGGCAGACCTTTATGTCCCGCGGGTCTCGTTCGTGGTGTGCCTCGGCGGGATTTTACTGCTGGTGGGGGGCTGGAGATTACTGCGTCTGCTCATATTTCCGCTTTTGTTGTTGTTATTGATGATTCCGCTGCCCGAGCTGATAACGAATAAACTTACCCTACCTCTGCAGTTGATTTCTTCACAATTAGCGGCATTTTTTCTCCATCTGATCGGCATCCCCGTTTTGCGGCAGGGAAATATTATTGATCTTGGGTTACGCCAGATGCAGATTGTCGATGCTTGCAGCGGTCTGCGCTATATCCTGGCCTTGCTGGCCCTAGGAGTTATCTATTGCTATTTTTACCAGAGAAAGCCTTGGAAGGTTCTGGTCTTGCTGATTGTCTTGATCCCGGCTACTATTTTTGCCAATGGTCTCCGGGTTGCTGGAATGGGAATCTTTCCCGCTCTGGTAGAAGGTTTCTGGCATGCCTTTTCCGGCTGGCTCATTTTTCTTTTTTGCTTCGTGATGCTTGCTGTCGTAAATTATCTGCTAAATCGGCTGAGTCCTCCCTCGGTTAAACAGGCTCCCGAGGAGGATAAGATTCAGCCTCCGCCAAAAAAATCTTTGCCGCTGTGGTCTTATACGGCTGCTGCAGTGGGGGTAATTCTCCTCTGTACTCCGGTAGCCCAACGCGCCTCGCATGCTCCCAATTATCCGTTGAAAAAGGGGTTTGAAAATTTTCCCATGAACATCGATACCTGGCAGGGTCACCACGCCTATATCGATCCTGCTATGGTAGCGCTAACCAAATCGCATGCTCACCTCTATGCAGAATTTTCCGACCCGGAGGGTGACCTCATTACGCTTTGGATTGCCTACTATGAAACCCAAAAAAAAGCCGGTGGTTTCGTTCATTCTCCCAAAGGATGCTTCACGGCCAGCGGATGGCGGATAGCACAGGCTAAGGTCATTGAAATCGCACCCGGAAAACCGGTCAACTGGATGGTAACTGACCGCTTAGGCACCAAGTTGTTGGTCTACTACTGGTTTATGCAACGAGGACGGTGGTTGGTAGACGAAACCCTGAATAAATTTTTCATGGCTTACGATGGCCTGCTCCGCCGGCGCACCGATGGCTCTCTGATTCGGTTAACAATACCCATCCATGGTAATACTGATCAAGCTCAGCAGAGACTAACGGCATTTGCCAATAGTTTAATACCAATTCTAAATCAATATATCCCTGATTAAATTGGAGATATTATTTAACTCGCAGAAAACTGCTTTTGCTTGTGATCAATATTAAGGTAATTTGCGCGACAATATTAGATTGATTAATATTCGGTCTCTGATGGAACTATTAAAGCCTGCTAATTGAATGCTTGAGAATAATGTTACCACATTTTAATGTAAAAGTATGTAATGAAATGAAATTAATAGTTCGAAATAGAATAACAGATAAATTGTTAGCAATAATATTACCATACAAATATGCAGCAGTAATATTATTCAATCTTGCCATATTTTGTCTGGCCTACTGGGCATCCTATTACTTACGTTTTGAAGGTCTGATACCGGAAGCCTATATGGCAATCATGATACGGACCATGCCGGTGGTGCTCGTTGTCCAGGTGGGTTTTTTTCTTTATCATGACCTTTTCCGTGGTCTCTGGCGATATGTGAGTTTTGCCGACCTGCAGAATATCTTACGTGCCTCCCTGATGAGTATGCTCACTCTGGTGGTTTTGGATTTTTTTCTTAGTCCCTACTTAGGGTACACGCCGCGCTCGATATTTGCCTTAAACTGTATGCTGCTTGTCTTTCTCAGCGGTGGGGCCCGCTTTGCGGCACGGCATTTTCGGGAGCGATATCGACTCTCGGACGGAAGTTCCAATACCAAGCGGGTGATGTTGGTAGGTCCGGTAATGGAGACAGAACCCATCATTCGGGAGATGCTGGCCCATGGTGGTGAGTATCTGCCAGTGGCGGTGATCGATCCGAACATCAAGATGAGGGGCTATCGGGTTTACGACGTACCCATTGTAGGAGGAATCCCGCAGATTGCGCGCGCCGTGGAAAAGAGTATGGTGCAGGAAATTATCTTTGCCTGGCCGGATGCTCCTGAGGATCAGCTTAGTGATATTATCGAAGAATGCAAACGGTCGCAGGTGCGGTTCAAAAAAATTCCTTCTTTAAGCGAAGTTATCGGCGGACGTTTCCGGATGGCGGACGTCCGTGATATAGAGTTGGAGGATCTTCTGCCCCGTCCGCCCATCTACATTGAACGAGATCAGGTGCGGGACTTCATTCATCAAAGAAGTGTCCTGATCACCGGTGCCGGAGGTTCTATCGGATCAGAGTTATGCCGTCAACTGGCACAATTCCAGCCCAAGCTACTACTCATGGTGGAACGCAACGAAAATAGCCTGTATGAAACCGAACTGGCCTTAAAACGGCGTTATCCTGATACCGCCATCGAAGCCCTGATTGCCAGCATTAACGATGCACCGGGATTGAATCTGTTATTGCAGAAGTACCAGCCGGAGATAATCTTTCATGCCGCCGCATATAAGCACGTGCCCTTAATGGAGCGCTGTCCGATAGAAGCAGCCTATAATAATATTTTAGGCACCCGCAATCTAGTGAATGCTGCCCTGAAAACCGGGACAGAATATTTTGTCATGATCTCCACTGATAAAGCCGTCAATCCTACCAGTGCTATGGGAGCCAGTAAACATTTAGCCGAACAGTATGTCCGGGCCTGCAATGGGAATAGTGACACCACGAAGTTTATCATTACCAGGTTTGGTAACGTCCTCGGGAGTGCTGGCAGCGTTATTCCGATCTTTAAAACCCAGTTGGCCCAGGGTGGTCCTTTGTATGTCACCCATCCGGAGATTGAAAGATTTTTCATGACCATTCCGGAAGCGGTGCAACTTGTCCTGCAGGCTGCCTATATGGGCAAGGGCGGAGATATCTTTGTCCTCAAAATGGGCCGCCCGGTGAAAATCCGGGAGCTGGCGGAAAAACTTATCTTATTGGCTGGCAAAACCCCCGGAAAAGATATTGCCATAAAATATACCGGTCTGCGGGAGGGAGAAAAAATGTATGAGGAGCTCTTTAACGAGGGAGAGCTTTCTCAACCCTCGCATCACCCACTCATCGATTATGCCATCGGATCGGTAGAGTCAAAAGATGTGTGGGAGAGGCATTTAGATGATATTCAATGCATTGTCCGTCGAGGGGATGCAGAGAACCTGATAGATAAATTTAAAATTCTTATTAAAAACTATTCACCTCCTCAACATTAACATACCCTCGAATTACGTCTGAGTGGGAACCGCGGTCAAGGAAATATGAGAAAAATATTGATAACCGGCGCGGCTGGCTTCATCGGAGCACATCTGGCGCAAAGACTTGTGCAACAGGGTGATCAAATCATTGGTATCGATAATCTGAATGATTACTATGATCCGCAATTAAAAATCGACCGATTAAAGATGATTGAGAGAGGCAATTTTGAATTTATCAAATTAGACCTGGCTGATAAACGAGGAATGGCCGACCTCTTTGCCCGACACCGATTTGATATGGTGGTTAATCTGGCGGCGCAGGCTGGTGTAAGATATTCCCTGGCCAATCCTTATGCCTACGTCGAAAGCAATGTCTTTGGGTTTTTAAATATCCTGGAAGGGTGTCGTCACCAACAGGTGAAGCATCTCGTCTTTGCCTCCTCCAGCTCCGTTTATGGGGCCAATACCAATATGCCTTTTTCAGTGCATCAGAATGTCGATCACCCCATGTCTCTCTACGCTGCTACGAAAAAAGCGAATGAATTGATGGCGCATACCTATGCCAGTCTGTATGGCCTGCCAACTACCGGCCTCAGATTCTTTACGGTTTACGGTCCGTGGGGACGACCGGATATGGCCCTCTTTCTTTTTACCCGGGCAATCTTATCAGGGACGCCCCTCGATGTCTTTAATTACGGCAAAATGCAGCGAGATTTCACCTATATAGACGATATTGGGGAGGGGGTCAGGAGGGTCTTGGACCACCTGCCGGAGCCGAATCCGCGGTGGCGGGGTGATAACCCTGATCCTGCCAGCAGTTACGCCCCATACAAATTATATAATATCGGCAATAACAATCCGGTGGAACTCATGTATTTTATCAATGTCATTGAGGACGCCCTGGGTAAAAAAGCAGTAAAAAATATGTTGCCTATGCAACCGGGGGATGTACCGGCAACGTATGCTGATATCGATGACCTGATGCAGGCCGTGGGTTTTAAACCTCAAACCCCTATCGAGGTTGGCATCAGGAAATTTATCGATTGGTATAAGAAATATTATTTATCCTAAGGATATCCTCACGGATATCATCCGGTTGTCGGTTTAAGCCTATTGGACAGCGAACGTAAGGATTGCTGACTCGCTATAAACCTTAGGAGCCTAAAGAATGGAATTGCTCAAAAAGATTTCTCAGAAACAAGCTTTTGTCGGGGTTATCGGTCTGGGTTACGTGGGACTGCCTTTAGTTTTGCGCTTCGGTGAAGTGGGATTCAGGATACTTGGCTTTGATCTGGACCCGCGTAAAGTGGAAATGCTCAATCAGGGAGAATCCTATATCAAACATATTCCCGGTACGGGGATTGCGAAATTACGTCAAAGCCGCAGTGGACAGACGCAGTTTGAAGCAACGGCTGACATGCGGCGTTTAGGTGAACCTGATATTTTACTGATCTGTGTCCCTACCCCGCTGGACGCCAATCGGGAACCTGATTTAACCTATGTGGTAAATACAACGAAACTTATCGCTGCAGCCATGCGTCCTGGTCAACTTATTTCATTGGAATCTACCACCTATCCCGGCACCACGGATGAAGTCATGTTGCCCATGTTGCCCGATAAATACCGAGTAGGCGAGGATTATTATCTGGTTTATTCCCCGGAACGGGAAGATCCGGGTAATACCCAATTTGAAGTTCGAACTATCCCAAAAGTGGTGGGGGGCATCACTCATGACTGTCTAAAACACGGGGTGGCTCTGTATAATCAGATAATTGACCGAGTGGTGCCAGTTTCTTCTACAAGAGCGGCGGAACTGAGCAAGATTTTAGAGAATACCTATCGGGCGGTTAATATCGCCTTGGTAAATGAATTAAAAATGCTCTGCCTGCGCATGGGGATAGATATCTTCGAGGTCATCGAGGCTTCCAAAACCAAGCCGTTCGGTTTTCAGGCCTTTTATCCCGGACCGGGATTGGGCGGGCACTGTATTCCCATCGATCCCTTTTACCTGACCTGGAAAGCCAGACAGTATGATTTTAGCACCAGGTTCATCGAATTAGCCGGCGATATTAATATCAATATGCCATATTTTGTCGTTGAACGGGTCATGGTAGCCCTCAACGATTGTGGCAAGCCAATGAAAGGAGCCAAAATTTTGGTCCTCGGCATAGCTTATAAAAAGGACGTTGATGACGCTCGGGAAACTCCTGCTTTCAAAATCATCGAACTTTTAGGAGCCCGTGGAGCGAGAGTGGATTATAATGATCCCTACATTCCCGTGGTCCCGGTAACTCGAAGGTATAAATTTAATACCCGTTCCATCGAACTCACTCCCGACAACCTCCAGGCATATGACTGTGTCGTAATTACTACTGATCATTCTGTCTATGACCCTGGTTTTTTGGTAGCGCACTCTCAATTGATTGTGGATACCAGAAATCTTATAAAGATACCTTCGGACAAGGTAATCAAGGCTTAAGAGAAAGGAAGGAATTATCCGTTTCAAAGGAATCCGCTATGACAACTCAAGAAAAATGCATCGGTTTAATAGGACTTGGATATTGGGGGAAAAATATTCTCCGCAATCTTTATGACCTGGGTGCCCTTCATACCGCTTGTGATTCCGATCCGGAAACTATAGCCCAAAGAAGAAAGCAGTTCTCTCAGGTCGAGTATACCCAGTCATTTGGCGATTTGCTGCAGAACCCAGAGATACGGGCGATTGCTATAGCGGCGCCGGCGGCAAAGCATTTCGAGCTTACCAAACTAGCTCTCAATGCCGGTAAAGATGTTTTTGTAGAAAAACCCCTGGCCCTCACCGTTAAGGAGGGAGAGGAACTCGTCCACCTGGCCCAGAAAAACCAGCGGATTCTCATGGTTGGGCATATCCTGCAATATCATCCGGCTGTATCTAGGCTTAAAGAACTCATCGCCGCCGGTGAACTTGGCAAACTCCAATATATCTACTCCAACCGGCTCAGCATCGGCAAACTAAGAACTGAGGAAAATATCTTATGGAGTTTCGCCCCCCACGATATCTCGGTTATTCTCATGCTGCTGGAAGAGGAGCCGGTTAGGGTATCAGCTTTTGGCGGGGCCTATGTGAGCCAGGGAATCTATGACACCACGCTGACAACTATGGATTTTAATAACGGTGTCAAAGGACATATTTTTGTCAATTGGCTCCATCCCTTCAAGGAACAAAAACTCGTGGTGGTCGGTTCCAAAGCTATGGCGGTGTTTGATGATGTAAGTGAGGAAAAACTGAAATTATATCACCACAAGATCCAGTGGAAAGAAGGCAAAATCCCGGTGGCGGAAAAGGCGGAGCACGAACCCGTCTCTCTGGAGAAGGCCGAACCACTCAAAGCCGAAATGCAACATTTTATCGAATGTGTCTTAACGAGAAAGAAACCAAAGACGGACGGGGCAGAGGGACTCAGAGTACTAAAGATACTCGAGATTGCAGAGAAAGATTTAACCCTCATCAAACCTGCCGCCGTGGAACCTGCCCGATCCTACTTTGTGCATGAAAGTTCTTTTATCGACGACGGCGTACAGATCGGCAAGGGTACTAAAATATGGCACTTTTCCCATGTGCTGAAGGATTCCCGAATTGGTGAAAACTGCACTATTGGTCAGAATGTAGTCATCGGTCCACAGGTAAGTCTGGGGGCTAGATGCAAAATCCAAAACAATGTCTCTCTTTATAAAGGCGTACACTTGGAGGAGGAGGTTTTTTGCGGGCCATCCTGCGTCTTTACGAATGTCTATAATCCGAGAGCTTTTATTGAGAGGAAAAGTGAATTCCTGGACACCCTGGTAAAAAAGGGAGCCACTATCGGCGCCAATGCCACCGTGGTTTGTGGCACTACCCTCGGCAAATATTGTCTAGTGGGCGCCGGAGCGGTGGTAAAGACGGATGTCCCAGACTATGCCATCGTGGTGGGGGTGCCAGCCAGGCAGATCGGTTGGGCCTGCAAGTGCGGGAAAACCCTGAAGTTTGAGGGAGACACGGCGAAATGCCCTGAATGCGCCAATGCATACCGGCGTTCAGGCGAGGGCTTAACGGCTTTAAAGGAAAACTGACCTTCATTCTTTCACATCAGATTTTCACCAATAAGACGAAGTTCTGGCAAAATGGCTTTTTTGTCATCCCTTCAGACCTCCAGGATTGAACAATATTTTTCTCGCCAGACCTGGAGGTCTGGGCGTTGCCAGCAAATCATTCGGGTAAAACGCATACCTGATAATCTTAACTATTACAGAACTCGAGTATGAAAGACAATGTCCTATCCAGAATACTATTATGTTGCCGTCGCTATAAATCGGGGGTTGCAAGCAATACGAATAAGAGCCATTTTCTATCCGAACTACCTTTACGAATAAACTTCTTATATATTTTATTCGGTAATATAGTTTATGCCGGCTGCCAATGGGTTATGTTGGTAGTGATAGCGAAAATGAAGTCCCCGGACGTTGTAGGACAATTCGCATTAGGATTAGCTATTTCTACACCAGTAGTCATGTTTACAAATTTACAACTTCGGGTTGTCCTTGGAACAGATACAACTAATGAATATAGTTTTGGTAATTATTTATGTTTGCGGCTTATAAGTGGTTTCATTGCACTTATTGTTATTGTCGCTATAAGTATATATGCTAATTATAAAATTGAAACACAGCTAATAATTATTACAATAGGTATAGCTAAGATAATAGAATCAATTAGTGATGTATACTTTGGATTACTCCAAAAGCACGAACGGATGGATCGGCTTTCAATTTCGATGATGATTAAGGGTCCATTGTCTGTTATTGCCCTTTTTTTAGGTATTTTAATAACGGGCCAGATGTTATTTGGGGTGATAGGATTAGTAGTAATATGGGCTTTGATTCTGGTGACTTATGATATTCCCAGTGGCAGATTATTTTTAGAGAATTCTATCACATATAGTGAAACAAGAAATAATGAACAATTTAATTGGCCAAGGATGATAAAAACAGGTTTTGATGCCAACGTATTGGGACGTTTAATTTGGCTATCCCTGCCCCTGGGATTCGTTATGATGTTAATCTCATTGAAAACAAATATTCCTCGTTTTTTCATTGAAAATCATTTGGGTGAAAGAGCTCTAGGTATCTATGCAGCAATCAGTTCGATCATGGCCATGGGCACCATGGTAGTAACAGCCCTGGGAAGTGCCGCATACCCCCGGATGGCAAAATATTATGGATCAGAACTGTACGGGGAATTCATAAAATTCTTACTTAAGCTCGTGCTCATCGGCCTCCTACTGGGCGTTGGCGGAATTCTGGTTGCTGCATTGTTCGGTTGGGAGATTCTAAAGCTTTTTTTCGGTCAAGAGTATGCCTCCTATCAGGGTGTTTTGGTCTGGGTGATGTTAGCTGGCGGAATCTATTACGTCTCATCTTTTCTCGGATACGCCATGTCGGCGGTAAGATATTTTCGCATACAGGTTCCCCTTACTCTAATATCAGTATTTACGATTTGTATTGCCTCATTCGTATTAATTAAAAAATTCGGTTTATTAGGAGCTGCTTGGGCCGCCTGTCTGGGGTTTGCAGTTGAAATACCCTTAAAAAGTTTAATTATGTATCATGCATTAAAAAAATAATTTATGCCACGATGGTAACAAAAGAAAGATTTCCTATCAAAATTCTCCACGTAGTTGATTCGATGAATAGAGGCGGCGTTGAAACGTGGTTAATGCAAGTATTTAGAAGGATTGATTTAAACATATTTAGAATTGATTTACTTGTGCACACGATTGCCGCCTGCGAATATAATAACGAATTACAATCTCTGGGAATTCGAATCATTCCTTGTTTAAGGCCAGATAGACCATGGCAATATGCCCTCAACTTCAAGAATATTATCAAGAAATATGGTCCTTACGACATCATTCATTCCCATGTGAATCGATTTAGCGGCTTTGTAATGTTTTTGGCATACCTTGCAAAAATTCCAATGAGAATTGTTCGGAGCAGCAGCACTTCTGACGGCAGATCTGCTAATTATCAGAGGCGGTTATATAATAAGTTAATGTTATATCTGACGAAGAGATATGCCACCCATCTTCAGGCAACCACTCAAGCCGCAGCTCTGGGGCTGTTTGAAAGTAGATTGTCTAACACAAATTATAGCAGGATCTTGAACACAGGCATTGATTTTCAAGTATTCAAAAATCTGCAGGATAAGCAAATAATTAGAAATGCTCTAAAGATTCCAGTCAATGTTCCGGTAATTGGTCATGTCGGCCGTTTTGTCGAGGCCAAGAACCATGACTTTATTATTAATTTGGCTGATAGGATATTACAGGAAAGACCGGAAATGCATTTTTTGTGCATTGGAGATGGACCGTTGCGACCCCAAATAGAAAAAAAGGTTTCCGTTTTAAAGATTAAAGGTAATTTCACCTTTACCGGAGTCCGACCTGATATTCCCGATCTTCTATTTGCAATGGATGTGTTCTTATTCCCATCTAAATGGGAAGGCTTCGGTAGAGTTATTTTAGAAGCTCATGCTGCGGGAGTACCATGTATCATCTCAGATGTTATCCCACCAGATATAGACGTGGTAGCACCCCTGATAAAACGCTTGTCATTATCCAAACCAATTTCCCAATGGTGCAGGGAAATATTGAATTTCATTGAAACCCCGGCAATGATAACGAGAGAAGAATCTTTGAATATTCTTGAAAATAGCAGATTTGATATTAACTACAGTGTTCGTGAGCTGGTATCTATATACATAAACAGATAAAGTTATATTTTTATTGGTATAATACATCTGAAATACATTGATATTTATATTTCTAAGAGGATAATGATGGAACCATTAGTGTCAATAATATTACCAGCTTACAATGCAGAAAATACTATCAGTACGATCATCAGATCAACTATAAATCAGACGTACAAAAATTATGAAATTATTATTGTCGATGACGGCTCTCAAGACCAAACGGCTCAAATCATAGAGTCTTTTGGTGATTCTCGGATTATTTTGATTAAAAACAAGATAAATATGAAATTGGCAAGATCATTAAATGTTGCCATTGAGGCCGCCAGAGGTGATTATATTGCTCGATGCGATGCCGACGACATTAATATGCCGGATAGATTGGAATTATTAATTAATTTTTTAGAGTCCAATCCTGATGTCGACGTAGTAGGTTCAGATTTATATATAATTGATAAGAATGGAACTATATTAGGGAAATATATAATACCTGATTGTGATAATAATATTCTGATGAATCGTCTTAATCCCGAATCTCCGGTTTTTCATCCAACTATCATGGCACGGGCCGCATGGATGAAAAAGTTTAAATATCGTGAAGAATATTCACGCGCCCAAGACCGGGAATTATTTTTTAGAGCCTATCACCAGACCAAATTTGCAAATGTCCATTTACCGCTCTATGCTTATTATGATCCTGAAGTGATAAATATCAGAAAGTTAGCGTTGTCTCTTTGGTTTAACTTTAAAATGCGTTGGGATAATCGGAAAGAATGTACCATGCCGATCAATTGGCTGTTATCTTTTCCACTACTGGCCGGGGGGAGATTTATCTATTATCTGATAACTGCTTTATTAGGACATAATCTTTTTTGGAAACATATGACGCCGGTGAACACATCTGATAGTAGGGTCATGAAAGATCAACAATGGATATATTATTGTCGTAATTATTAATGTTTATGATTATTACTTGGTGAATGAAATAGGTAACACTTCAGTTGTTTGGGGCTAATACAAGTGGGGTGAATACAAGATTCACCCATACGAAAGAGCCTACCGGTGGTGCATTGTTGTAGGACGGGAGAGCGGAGCGCATCCCGCCTTCTGGAATGGTCCGACACCCCACCCCTTTATCCCCCCGTAAACGAGAGAAAAGTTTCCTCCCCGTTTACGGGAAGGGTTAGGGTGGGGTTGTTTTTCATCTTTTTCTCAACACGCTGAGTTGTTACGGTTTTAAAAATGGCAGTGAAACACAGACATAATATCTTGTCAAAATATTACTCCTCTATATCGATTAATGAAGAGTATTATAATAAATTCGTGTTCAATATCATGGTATTACTAACCATGGCATTGCTTCCGGTTTATGCCTTTTCATCTGGCGGATTCCAGCTAGTTGATATACCAATATTTATTAACGCCTGTCTATTGGTATTCTATATAAAAGGATCAAATACAAAATTATTGATAGCAATATATTTTTATATTCCATTTGTTATATGGTCCATATTAGTGAATTTAGGTTATTCATTAATAAGTCCTGATAGATATTATTTTTTTATAATTGCACAATTTTTACAAGGCATTGTTATATTTTACATTTATACTATATTATTTGATAATTTAATATATAATAATAATCTCAAATATATCTATATTGGCATATTATTATCAATTATTATGTGCTTTTTAATCAAAGGTAATTATGAAGAGGGTGTTCGCAACTCATTATCTTTTAATAATCCTAACCAACTTGGATATTACGCCCTTATTGTAATGTCTTTTACTATTTTGCTTTACGAATACTGCAATAGGAAAAAAAATTTTAATTTATTATATATTATTTTAAATGTATTATTTATACTGAGTGCACATATATTAATTATACTATCACTATCACGATCTGCAATATTTGGAATATTTATTTTAGATATCTGGTTAATTAAAAATATTAAAAGGAGAGAGATATTTTATAGTATTATTATTATCTCAATCTTATCAACTGCTTTGCTATTAATAAAACCAGACTTAATTGATAATCAATTAAAAGGTAGAGAGACACGTAAGTATCAAGACGGAGCAGTGACCTATGCCTTGCAGGAAAGATTCTCGGGACAATTTAAAGGGATGACAACTCCCCAATTTATATTTGGCACAGGAGGTCTGGGAGGATATGAAACAGGTGGAAAACAATTTGTCATAAAATCAAAAAACAGCATAGCTACCGGTGAATTCCATAATACCTTTGGAGCAATATTAAAATACTATGGAATTATTGGAATATCACTGTTTCTTTTATGGATTATTAAGATGTTAATGTATTCTATAACATTTAAAGACAGTCTATTTATTTATATTGCTCTATCATTTTATAATATGACACACTACGGCATACGTTTTAGGCCATTTTGGGTATTATTATCTTTAATTTTAGCAGTCACCTGTAATATATCGAAATTAGAATCTCAAAATAAATCATAAGTAATTGAGATAAAAATGGATATTAAGTTAAAAAAAAGTTGTTTTATTATATCATTAGATTTCGAATTATATTGGGGGGTACAACATCGACTATCCCTGGAAGAAAGTAAAAATATTCTCTTGAATACCCGCTCCGCCATCCCCAAAATCTTAAATATTTTTATCGAAAATGATATTCATGCTACCTGGGCAACTGTAGGGTTTTTATTTTTTGAAACAAAAGATGAACTTCTTAATAGCCTTCCTAATAGAATACCCCAATACAAAAATTATCGTTTATCTTCATATCGCAATATCACTAATATTGGTTGTAACGAAAAAGAAGACCCTTTTCATTTTGCCCCATCTTTGATTAAACAAATTGCCTCAACTAATCACCAGGAGATTGGGACCCATACCTTGTCCCATTACTATTGTCTGGAAGAAAGCCAGGATAGTGATATGTTTCGGGACGATCTGGCAGTGGCCATGAATATCGCCAGAAAATATGACATACAGATCAAAAGCATTATATTTCCTAAAAACCAGATAAATACCAATTATCTTCCTATATGTGCCGAATTCGGCATAATGTCATATAGACAGAACCAAGATAATTGGATTTACCTGGAAAGGGATACGAACAGTGATTCATTGCTTATTAGGGGAATAAGGTTGTTAGATAATTATATTAATATCACAGGGTATAATTCAAACTTTATGACTTATGAACCCAATAAATACCCTATTGCTATACCAGCCAGCAGATTACTTAAGCCTTATGCCAAAGAACCGAGCTGGCTCTTGGCAATGAAAATACATCGTATACTATCAGACATGACATATGCGGCTAAAAATAGCTTAATTTACCATTTATGGTGGCACCCTCACAATTTTGGCCAACATACTGAACAGAATCTCATCATATTAGATAATATCTTACAACATTATAATATATTAAAATCTGAATACGGCATGGAAAGTCTCAATATGAACGAAATAAGTCAACGCGTCATTAACGGCGAGGCCTAAGAGTTGATGCCTACCTGGATAATCAAAGCATTTCTGCAAAAAGTTATTTCTTACCTACCCTACAGCGAATCGATTAACTATTATTGTCAAAGATATGTTACCAAAGGACTTAATTTACAGGAAGCGTATTTTGCTCGCAAATTGACCGAATGCCAGCACTTTTATCATGATTATGGGAAATACGGCAAACAGCCGCGAAAATCTTTTAATGTGCTTGAACTTGGTACCGGTTGGCATCCGATCATTCCCATAGGTTTGTATCTCTGTGGAGCTGAGGAAATCTTCACTATCGATATCGTCAATCACCTGCGTCCTGAATCTCTAAAAGAAGTATTGGTTTTCTTTTCTGACTGGGCTGAACGAGGGCAGTTAAGTAAACTTCTACCCATAAAAGATGAGACCCGAATTGCGAGACTGCAGAGCTTAGCGATGCAAAAAAATGTTACCGATCCAAGGCAGTTGCTGCAACGATTGAATATTAAGGTTGTCATTGCCGATGTCTGCCGGTGGGCGGGATCACTCGGCAGAGTTGATTTAATCGTGAGCAACGACGTTTTACAACATATTCCGCTCCAGGTTATATCTGATATCTTTAATACATTGAGAAATATGGCAAGTGACACGAGCATTATGATTCATAATATTAATATGATAGATCATTATTCGCTGACTGATAAAAATATTGCGCCGTTCAACTTTCTGCAATACTCTGACAACTATTGGAAAATATATAACAATTCACTTCATTATCAGAATCGGTTGAGAATGTCTGATTACTCAAATATACATAATAAAACCGGGTGGAATATTCTCAGCACCGAAATTATGAAAGGGAATATTGCTGATATTGATAAAATCAAATTGAATAATAAATTTACTGCTTACCCCAAAGAAGATCTGTTAATCATTAGGGGTTGGATCGTTTCAAAAATAAAGTGAGGCTGTTATTAGCCATGTGGTAATACTTCAGCTATCTGAGATAATAGATCAGGAACATGGTTGGCGGTGCCCACCCTACAGCACCACAGCATCGACAGACCCGTCTGTAGGGGCGAATCTTGTATTCGACCCAAGCAACTGAAGTGTTACGCCATGTGATCATGCCATTTGTACTCATCTTCTGATTCTTTTTCTTTCCTTATCTCCCTTCCTTATCTTTAACCCAAACAGCACGAATTTGCCTGTTTAATTGATTAGAATAAAAACCTGTACCAGTGCAGAGATATTGACAATTACCCGTTTTAAAAATATCACCGATAATACCTGGCGTATTCGGTCCCAAGATACTACCTTGAATTATCCTTGAGCCGGAAAAATTAACCGCAGCAAAATCATTTCCGGCGGATATATAATTGTTATTACACTTCATAATCATATTCTTGTTACAAAGTTTGTCATGCCTGTTTGGGTAATTCCACGCAAGATAGCGACAATTAAATGTAACATTATCTAAACCGATATCATTGGCTTCATCAGTCTGATTAGTATTTGAATTTAAACCCAACAGATAACCCTTGGAATTTATTTCGGCCTCAAAATCGATTAATCGAACATGACTGATGGCAGGATGATAGATATCCCCCCCATAGATTGCATAATCTAGATATTTTGAAGATACTTTACAATTATTTAAAAAATTTAAGCTGTTTGAGGCTGAAACTTTTGTCCCTCCTATGATAATACCTTTTTTCGGTCCTGAAAAACCGGCTAAGGTAGCATCCCCCCTAAAAATACAATTGTCAAAAGTGAACACTCCGTTTACTCCCGGCCAAGGCAATATTTTAAATATGCACAACTCTTTCTGAGACAATGAAGTAGCCTGTCCGAGAAAATTACACCTACTAAATTTGAAAATCCCGGTATTGTTAATGTATGATTCATAAAATCTTCGGTTAAGATTATGTATGTTCGAATTTTTCAATTCAAGCTCGCAGGCCGGACCTTGGGCATGAAAAGAGCCGTTTATCGTTAGACTGTCGCCGTAAAATTTTATACGAGAACCGTAGGAGGCGGTGATCCAGAATCCTCCGGCGCTCAAGTTCACCTTCAAGGCCTTAACCCTTTGCAGGTTGCCTTCTCCACTCCCGTCATAACCTAAGGCCTTTCTACTCATTTCCATATGAAAGGCTGATATAGCCGGAACATACCACCCTAAGGGATTATTTCTATCCCTGAAATCAGCCTGCACCCCATAACAATCAACATTCTTGATATAGGTGTCAGTATAACCGCCATTCCAGGTAATCGATCCTCGAAAACAGTTACGGAAAATACAATTATATATAGTAGCTTTTACATTCCTATCAATTGTAATTCCATCTGTTACTGTATCAATAATATCGCAATCTTCTATAATAAAATTAATCCTGCCACGTCGCTTACTATCGGCTCTTAAATAAATCGTAAATGCGTGCTCCTGTGAATAATTATTACATAATGGTTGATTATTACTATTGCCATCAATCGTTATATTTTTAAATATTATCGGCTCAGAATCTATATCAGCAGAATACTGATATCCACTTTCATATGAATTAAACATTGTATTTGACGTATATTTTGAACCTTCTAATATCTCCATATGGTCAGGACGTTTGACAATTGTATTTGTACGGCCTTCCCCCACAAAAGTTATACCAGGAATAATTCTCAAGTTGTAAACTAAATAGACACCTTTAGGAAAGAAAACACAACCTCCTCCCTCATTCTTCACTTTATCAATAGCTAATTGTACGGCATGCTTATCTATTGCGATCCCATCCCCCTTGGCCCCATAATCTTTGACATTGGCCAAAACTTTTCGGTTAGCATCGAGAATCGTCAGGGTGTGGGTCTTTTTCCCGCTCAAAGCAGCGTTCTTAGGATTATTAAGGACAATTTCCACCGTCTCGTCCAGTTCATTGACCTCGTCATGGATAATAGTCAGTGGAATAGTTTTAGTGGTTTCCCCCGGTTCAAAAACCAGGGTGCCAGCCGGTAGATCATAGTCCTTTCCTGTGCCTTCGGCAATACGGCTCGCGGTGCCGCCAGCCGCAGCGTATTCGATGGTCACCGTTTTGTCGACCGGATGCGTTAGTTTGACCTCAACTACGGCAGTACCCGGATTTTCCGAGACGCTTGAGGAAGTATGCCTGAATTCCACCACGGCGTCACCATTGCGGCAGGTGATGGGGTGGGTTTGATTTCCGCCCGGTTGATAGGCTGTCCTTATTTGTTGGCTGCCGCTTGAGTGGTTTGCTCTCTGTTCAATGATCGCTAGATCGGATTTGGCCGTGGCAGGAAAGTTCAATCCTAAAAAAGCCGGCAGGAATACCCCCAAAATACCTAGCATACTTTTTCTAGGCCGTTTTTTCATAAGTTCACATGTTCTCCCGAACACAACGAAGCATAAAAACAGTCGACTTCCAACGGATTGCCAGGAGTCATTACCTCTTACCTTTTACCACTTACCTAAAACCTGTTTTTATATAAGTGCTCATGTTCTGCCGAACACAACGAAGCATAAAAACAGAATCGTGGCGGCTGCTCACAATAAAGTTTTTGCTGCTCACGGCTCACGGCTCACTGTTTTTATATAAGGCCGTTTTTTCATAAGTCCCTGTCCCTTTTGAATACGATAAATATATCATAATACATAATCTACCTGCTTCTTGGAACTGGAAGTTTATGGCAACAAATCTGATCGGAAAAACCGGCTGTTTTTTTACTCAAGCCGGAAAGCCTGTTCCACAGGGCTGTTTTTATTCAAACAAATTATCCGGATTAGAATGTGTCCTGGTCTCACAATAAACGTTCGGATCGATCTGCTATACATATTGTCTCATAAACACAAGTATGCTGGTGAAACCTGATTATTTGTAATAACTGTTTGACCTTTTACAAAGAATGGCGTATAAGCAAAACTATCAGTTATTTCAAAACCGATTTTATCTGTCGCCCTGAGCACACCGAACAGTCTCAAGTCTTTAAAAACGTGAGAATCTTCGCAGCACTCAGCATGACACCTTAGTGAAATGAGGGGTCTTGAAACAACTGATAGAAATCGAAGACCTTCCCGCAGTTATACTGAAATTCGAACAACATTGTGTCACCTGGAGATCGAGCCGCCGTTATCTGTTTCGCTTGCGGTGGCCGGAGAGGGTGCGCTGTTTTCGGGTCGCCGCCTGAAAGCCTGGTCGGCCAGGAAGTGAAACCACGCCGTTACCAGGTAATTATTAGCTCTCGGTTGCTGTGAGCCCCCGTTCAAGAACAGCCGGAAACCCTTGAGATCGAAATCTAGAGGTATGTGGTACCGGATCAATCAGTTCAATCACACTTTTGGGGAGAGAACATGCGCCGCAACACCCGATGTCTTCATAGCCCAAAACCTACGAGTAAAAATTCTGTCAAGGCCGCAGCACCAGCCTTTATATCCGAAAAAGAAATATCGAAACGAGGTCGACTGGGTGGGGATGAAGAACATCATCATACTAGATTTTGGAACTTAGTTGCCTTAATACTGGCGTTTTCTTTGGGTGGACAGCCTTCGCTGGCTGTGGCGGATAGTATTCCGGCCATTGTGCAGGAGATTCAACAGGGCGCCGAAGGTGAACATGGTGAGAATAGTGTAGGTTTGTGGTGGTGTCATGGAGGCAATGGCGGACTCGGAGCCGCGGGCCCCCGGGTAAGCAGTGTCAGCCCCAATAATATTCTGTCGTCGACAGGTCCCATTGAGGCGCAAGATGCCATCGGCGTTTATGGGGAGAGCATCGGCGGCAACGGCGGCGGTGGCGGCTCTGCTACCGCCGAATGGTATGCCGATGGTGGCAATGGCGGCAATGGCGCCAATGGTGGAACGGTATGGATCCGAAACTACTACAGCATCGCTACCAGTGGTGCCAAGGCCATGGGATTGTACGGAACGAGTCGCGCCGGCGATGGCGGCAGCGGGGGCGACGCTTTTGCTATTTATGCCGAAGGCGGCAACGGTGGGTCTGGCGGCATTGCCGGTGATGTCGATATCCAAAACAAGGACAATGGCCGCATCACTATCTCGGGGGCGGGGGCGCATGGCATTTTTGCTCAAAGTTTGGGAGGTCATGGCGGAGCCGGAGGCAGCGGCGGCGGCCTCTGGGGTGAGGGCGGTTGCGGCAATAGCGCCGGCCGCGGCGGTCAGGTCGCGGTGGGCAACTATCAAACCATCCAGACGGCGGGAGATGAGGCCCATGGCATCTTGGCCCAGAGCATCGGCGGCTTCGCCGGGGAAGGGGGCAGCGGCGGCGATGGCTACTACGTGGGGGTGATCAATCAGGCAAGTATCAGCACCAAGGGCAAAGGCTCCGATGCCATCCGGGCCCAGGGCGCCGGCGGCGGCGGCAGCGCCGGGTCCGGCTACGGTCTGGTGGCGTTGGGGGGCCAGGGCAGTGCCGGCGGTTATGGCGGCGATGTGACCGTCATGAATTTAGTCAGCGGCGGCGGGCTGGATGCCCTGGGAGCCAGTTCCCATGGCATTTACGCCCAGAGCATCGGCGGCGGCGGCGGCAGCGCCAGTCTGGTGGCCGGGTTGGTGGCCATCGGCGGCGACAGCAGTTCCACCAGTCGCGGGGGCAAGGTTGAGGTAACCAATGAAGGATATATTAACGCCACTGCTAATGCCATTTTGGCCCAGAGCGTGGGCGGCGGCGGCGGTGACGGCAGTCTTGCTGTCGGAGCAGTCGCCATCGGCGGCAAGGGCGGCGGCGGTGGCGATGGTGGGGTGGTGATCGTCAAGAGCACTGGTGCTCTCTCGAGTTCGGAAGACAACGCCAGCGCCATCCTGGCTCAAAGCCTGGGGGGCGGCGGCGGCAACGGCGGCTTCAGCGTGGCCGCGGCTGGCAGTGACGGCCTCTCGGCGGCGGTGGCCATCGGCGGTAAAGGCGGCAGCGGCGGTGACGGCGGAACGGTTAATGTGGTATCCCAGGCGGGCAACACCATTAAAACCAGTGGCAATAATTCCTCCGGCCTCCTGGCCCAGAGCGTCGGCGGAGGAGGTGGCACCGGCGGTTTTGACGTTGCTGCCAGCATCGGCAAATTTTCTTTTAGCATGGGTCTCGGGGGAACGGGAGGGTCAGGCGGCAATGCCAACACAGTCTCCCTGGATTCAGGGGCTGAAATCACCACCAGCGGCCATAACGCTGCGGCCATCCTGGCCCAAAGCATCGGCGGCGGCGCCAGCTCCGCCACCCCCATTACCAGAAGCCCGAGTTGTTGGCAGAAGCCCCCAACCAGGTCTGGTCCTGGGATATCACCAAACTCTTAGGCCCAGTCAAATGGACCTATTTTTACCTCTACGTCATCCTGGACATCTTCAGCCGCTATGTAGTGGGCTGGATGGTGGCTCACCGGGAAAGCACCGTCCTGGCCACACGCCTGATCTCCGCCACTTGTGAGAAACAGGGCATCATGCCCGGACAACTCACCATCCATGCCGACCGGGGACCGTCAATGAAATCCAAACCCGTGGCGTTTCTGCTGGCCGACCTAGGGGTGACGAAAACCCATAGCCGCCCCCACGTCTCCAATGATAACCCTTTTTCGGAAAGCCAGTTCAAGACCCTGAAATACCGCCCGGAGTTTCCGGCCCGCTCTGGCTCTATCCAGGACAGCCGGGAGTTTTGCCGGCAGTTTTTCCCCTGGTATAACACCGAACATCGCCACCACGGCATCGCCTTATTGACCCCGCAAATGGTCCATTACGGCCATGCCGCCGCGGTGATTGACGCCCGCCAACAGGTCCTGAACGCCGCTCATGCCGCTCACCCGGAGCGCTTTGTCCGTAAACCGCCAGTCGCCTTGCCGTTGCCGAAGGCCGTCTGGATCAACCCACCTAAAAAGGA
The DNA here is from genome assembly GCF_000195295.1 of Desulfobacca acetoxidans DSM 11109. Classification (NCBI taxonomy): domain Bacteria; kingdom Pseudomonadati; phylum Thermodesulfobacteriota; class Desulfobaccia; order Desulfobaccales; family Desulfobaccaceae; genus Desulfobacca; species Desulfobacca acetoxidans. The sequence goes on along the minus strand of NC_015388.1, from coordinate 283,857 downwards.
GGTTCTGAGCGAAGAGCTGCTACAGTAATTTCTGCATTAGGGTGTCTCAAAACCATTGACACATTCCGCTCAAGAAAAGTTCATAAGATGCCGTAAAGAAGTTAACTCACCACTTAATTTGGGGGAGGAAGTTATGCTGTCCCAGGATCTTTCACAAGAACAGGGAGAGGCTAGGTTTAAAGGGAATACGGCAGCAGATCTTCAGGCTTGGGCGGCAGCGCCGGGCCGGAAAAGGCGGGTGGGCCGCCAGGCGCGGGGCCGGTGGCCGGCGGAGCGGCTAATGGGCTGCCTGGCGGCGGTTTTTCTGGCCCTGGGGGCGCCGCTGGCCATGGCGACGCCCATCGCGGTGGTTTCGGAATATTACCAGGGGGGCACTGGCGGCCCCGGCCAAACCGGAGGAACCCCCGATAAGGTGAGCAGCGTCAGCCCAGACGGGTTTTTATCCTCCAGCAAGGATATAGACGCCCACTACGCCATCGGCATCTATGGGGAGAGCCTCGGGGGCCAGGGGGGCGGCGGCACCCACGGTGATTTTGTGAACGGCGACGGCGGCAAGGGGGGGGACGGCGGACCGGGCAACAGTGTGCAGATAAAAAACCTCTATAGGATTACCACCCAACCCGATCAGCAAATAGGAATTTACGCCTCCAGCGGCGGGGGCGACGGCGGCGGCGGCGGCGATGCTTTCTGGGTGAACAAAACGGGCGGCGACGGCGGCAAAGGGGGTGACGCGGGGGCAGTCACTGTCATCAATGGGGAAGGCGGCGTCATTACGACGACGGGGCAGGGCGCCCATGGCATTTTTGCCCAGAGCAAGGGAGGCACCGGCGGCGCCGGGGGGGCCGGCGGCGGCGCCCATGGCAAGGGCGGCTGCGGCCAGGGCGGCGGCGGCGGAGGTCCGGTGACCGTGACCAACGCGGGTGACATAATAATTAATGATATAGAGGCGTATGGCATTTATGCCCAGAGCGTCGGCGGCTTCGGCGGCAGCGGGGGGCTGGGGCACGGTATCGTGGGCTACGGGGGTGACGGCAACAGCGGCGGGGATGGCAACACCGTGACGGTAACCAACTCGGGAGCGATTCGGACCACTGGAGAAGCTGATTCTGATGCCATCCATGCGGAAAGCATCGGCGGCGGCGGCGGCAGCGCCGGGGCCGCCCATGGCCTGGTGGCCATTGGGGGACAGGGCGAGGCCGGCGGCTTTGGGGGCGATATCATCATTAACAATACCGGCGCCTTGTGGGCCTACAGTAAATCCCGCGGCATCTTTGCCCAAAGCATCGGGGGCGGCGGCGGCAAGGCCCAAAGCAGCGTGGACGGGCTGGTGGCCATCGGCGGCAGCAGCAGTATCGGCGGAAAAGCGGGCCAGGTGCAGATCACCAATCAAGCCGATATCACGGCCTGCTCCAATGCCATTTATGCCGAGAGCATCGGCGGCGGCGGCGGCTGCGGCACCCAGGCGGTGGGGATGGTGTCCATCGGCGGCGGCGGCGCCGGCGGCGGCGACGGCGGGGCGGTGAGCGTCACCAGCGCCGGGAATCTAGCCACTAGCCAGGACAACGCCAGCGCCGTCCTGGCCAAGAGCACGGGGGGCGGCGGCGGCAGCGGCGGCAACTCAGTGGGGGCCGGGTTTTGGGCCGGCGTGGCCATCGGCGGCAAGGCAGACAAAGGCGGCAACGCCGGCCCGGTCACGGTCAACTGTGACCTGGGGAGCTCATTGACCACCACCGGGCATGCCTCCCACGGGGTGGAAGCGCAAAGCATCGGGGGCGGGGGCGGCAGCGGCGGCTACGCCGTGGCCGGAGCCATAGGTGATTTCTTAACCACCACCGTGGCCCTCGGCGGCAGCGCCGGCGGCGGCGGCGCCGGCAACGATGTTAATGTGTCGAGTGCCGCAAACATCAACACCCTGGGTGCCAATGCCGACGGCATCCTGGCCCAGAGCACCGGGGGCGGCGGCGGCAGCGGCGGCTTCGGCGTGGCCGGCAACGTGGGCCCCGGCTGGCAGGTGTCGGTGGGGTTGGGGGGCAGCGGCGGCAGCGGCGGCAGCGGCGGTGAGGTTGTTGTAATTACAACTGCTGACAAAGCCATCACCACGGCCGGGAACAATTCCCTGGGCATCCTGGCCCAGAGCACCGGGGGCGGCGGCGGCAGCGGCGGCTTCGATGTGGCAGCCAATGCGGGCGGCATCTCGGCCACAGTGGGTTTAGGAGGTCAGGGAGGCAGCGGGGGCGCCGGGGGGCCGGTGCAAGTTGACAGCGGCAGCGCCATCACTACCACAGGCAATAATGCCCATGCCCTTTTGGCCCAGAGCGTGGGCGGCGGCGGCGGCACCGGCGGCTTCAACGTCTCGGGGGGCGTGTCTGTGGGCTCGGCGGCCGTCAGTTTGGGGGGCGCCGGCGGGGACGGGGGCCACGGCGGCCAGGTAACCGTCAACAGCGCCGGCGATCTCAGCACGGCCGGGGATAACGCCTGGGGAGTGTCGGCCCAGAGTGTGGGCGGCGGCGGCGGCGCCGGCGGCTTCAGCGTGGCCGGCAATATCAGCGGCCTCTTCGGCGCCAGCGTCAGCTTGGGCGGCTCGGGTGGCGGCGGCGGCAGCGGCGGCCAGGTGCAGGCAACGCTGAGCGGCGACGCCATCAGCACCCAGGGGCAAAACTCACCGGCCATCGGCGCCCAGAGCGTGGGCGGCGGGGGCGGCGCCGGCGGCTTCAGCATCAGCGGCTCTGTGGTCACCGGTACCCCGGAATACCCCAGTTTTACGGCAAATGTCAGTTTGGGCGGCAACGGCGGCCAGGGGAATTCCGGCGGCGAGGTTGACGTCACCAGCAACGTCGGCGCCATCACCACGGCCGGGGACCATGCCCAGGGGATTAAGGCGGCCAGCACCGGGGGCGGCGGCGGCAGCGCCGGTTACAGCATCGCCGCCGGGTTCAGCAAGAACGCCTCGCTGAGTTTTTCCCTGGGCGGCCAGGGTGGAGATGGCAACATGGGAGGCCCGGTGAGTGTGGAGAGCCACAGCGCCATCACCACCAGCGGGGCCGGATCCCAGGGGATTCTGGCCCAGAGCCTGGGGGGCGGCGGCGGTGACGGCGGTTTCAGCGTCACCGGGGATTTTACCTATAGCGGCAAATCGCTGGATCTCGGGGTGGCCGTGGGGGGCTCCGGCGGGACGGGAAGCCACGGCAGTCAGGTGGCCGTCAAATCGTTGGGCCCCACCATCAGCACGGCCGGCGACGGCGCCGCCGGGGTGGAAGCCCGGAGCCAGGGCGGCGGCGGGGGCGATGCCAGTTTCAGCGGCGCGTTATCCTTGGGACCGACCGCTTTTGCTTTCGGATTCGCCAAGGTTCCCGGTCTGACCCTGGGGAACGTGGGCGGCGGGGCTGGCGACGGGGGAGAAGTCAGCCTGGAAAACCAGAGCGATGTCTCCACTCAGGGCGATGCCGCGGAAGGGTTGTTGGCCCAGAGCGTGGGAGGCGGCGGCGGCAAGGGCAGCTTCAAGCTGCGAGGCCAGGTGGGTTTCGGGGAACAAGGCTTTCAGTTTAAATTGGGAGCCCAAGGGTCCGCCGGGGGGGGCGGCGGCGATGCCGGCCCGGTCACCGTCAATGATCATGTGGCCGCGGGGGTCACCCAAAAAACCATTGCCACCAGCGGCCATAACTCCCATGGCATTGCGGCCCAGAGCATCGGCGGGGGCGGCGGCAAAGGCGGCAATGCCATGCAACTCGGCGTTACCTCCCAGGAGGGCTGGTTCCCACAGATGAATTTCGTCTTCGGCGGGGCCGGGGGGGCTGGGGGCGCCGCCGATGAGGTGTCGGTGACCAGTGACAGCGGCATTACCACTCAGGGAGAGAACGCCAGCGGCATCCTGGCCCAAAGCGTCGGCGGCGGCGGTGGTGACGGCGGTCTGGCGGTGGGGCTCAGTATTAAGACCCAGCCCACCAAACTGGTGCTCGGCGCCTTGAGCGTGGTCAAGGGGGGCAGCGGCGGCAGCGGCGACGCCGCGGGGCTGGTGACGGTGGAGAGCCATGGCTCTGAGATTGCCACCCGCGGCAACTCGGCTGCGGGCATTCATGCCCAGAGCGTGGGCGGCGGCGGCGGCAGCGGCGGCGGCTCCTATAGCGGCAGCTTTAACTACAGCGGCAAAGACTCCGGCCTGGCCGTTTCCCTGGCTCTGGGCGGCAGCGGCGGCAGCGGCGGCGGCTCCGGGGGAGCGACCGTCACCTGCGCCGGCGCCATCAGCACCGGCGCCACTCAGGAGCAGAATTTTGTCTCGGGCAATGACAGCTCCGGCATCCTGGCGCAAAGCATCGGCGGCGGCGGCGGCAGCGGCGGCTACACCGTGGCTGGGGTGTTTAATCTCAGTAAGGAGAAGAAGAACGGCAGCCTGGCGTTATCCTTCGGCGCCCAGGGTGGGGAGGGCAACACCGCCGGGGAGGTAAGCGTCACCAGCACCGGGGCTGCCATTCGCACCCTGGGGGATCGTTCCTGGGGCATTGCGGCCCACAGCATTGGGGGCGGGGGCGGCAGCGGCGGCTTCAGCGTGGCCGCCGGGGTGGACCTAAGTCCTCAGCTCATCGGCGGGGACCTCTCCTTAAGCATGGGGGGCGACGGCGGCGCCGGGGCCGATGCCGGGGCGGTGACGGTGCAGAGCAGCAGCAGCATCGCCACCGGCTGGTCGGACCAAGCCGGGATCCATGGCCATGATTCCCCCGGCATCCAGGCCCTCAGCCTCGGGGGCGGGGGCGGCAGCGGCGGTTTTAGTCTCGTCGCCGGGGTGTCCAGCGGCATCGATTTGGATGTATCGATGGGAGGCAAGGGCGGCGGCAGCGGCAAGGGCGGCGAGGTGAGCATCAGTCAGGGCAGCGGCCAGATCAGCACCCTGGGAGACCGGTCGGCGGGAATTGACGCCCGGAGTGTGGGGGGCGGGGGCGGCAGCGGCGGCTTCAGCATCATCGGCGACCTTTCTGTTATAGGATCCCTGGGCGCCAGCGTGGGTGGTTCAGCCGGCGACGGCAGCGACGGCGGCGGGGTGCAGATCAGCAGCGGCAGCAGCAGCATCAAGACCCAGGGGGATGACTCCCCCGGCATCACAGCCCAGAGCGCCGGCGGCGGCGGCAGCAGCGGCGGCTTCATAGTCGTCGGCGCAGCAGATGTAGGAGGGATGGAGGTCGGCGTCGGCGGTACGGGCGGTGATGGCGGCCAGGGCGGCTCCATTACCGTAACTGATACCGGCAAGCTGATTGAGACCGCCGGGAACCGTTCGGTGGGCATCACAGCCCAGAGCGTGGGCGGCGGCGGCGGCAGCGGCGGCTTCAGCGTCATCGGCGATGTTTCCTCCGCAGGTGATGTGGCGGTGAGCCTGGGGAGCTCAGGCGGCAGCGGCGGCGGCGCCGGCACGGTAAACCTCGCCAGCGCCAGCAGCGTTAATACCCAGGGGGATGACTCCACCGGCGTCATGGCCCAGAGCGTGGGCGGCGGCGGCGGCGACGGCGGCCTCAGTGTCATTGGGAATTTGTCAATTGTAGGTAATGTGAACTTCTCTTTAGGGGCCCAGGGTGGCGACGGCGGACAGGGCAGTAAGGTGACCATCAATTACGGCACCGGCCAGATCAGCACCCTGGGAGACCGGTCCGCGGGCATCATCGGCCAGAGCGTTGGCGGCGGCGGGGGCGGCGGCGGCCTCAGCGTGTCCGGCGCGGTTTCTTTAAGTACCCTGGGTGTGACCCTGGGAGGATCAGCCGGCAGCGGCAGCGACGGCGGGGAGATGCAGATCAGCAGCGGCAGCAGCATTAAGACTCAGGGGGATCACGCCCCGGGCCTCCAGGCGCAGAGCGTCGGCGGCGGCGGCGGCAACGCCGGGGTCAGCGTGGCCGGGGAATTGAGTCTCGCAGGGCTAGGGATCGGCATCGGGGCTGACAATGGTCAAGGCGGTCAGGGCGGCTCCATCACCATTACTGATACCGGAAAGCTGATCGAGACCGCCGGGAAACAGGCGCCGGGCCTCCTGGCCCAGAGCATCGGCGCCGGCGGCGGCACCGCCGGGTTTTGCTTCAGCCAGGCAGGGTATATTCCTTTCCCCATCCACTGCGGCGGCAAAAACGGCGTCAGCGGCAGCGGCCAGGCGGTGACGGTGCAGAGCAGCAGCAGCATCACCACCCACAATGATAATTCCCCGGGCCTCCTGGCCCAGAGCATCGGCGCCGGGGGCGGGTTCGCCGGCGCTGATCTTGCCGCCGGCGCCCCGCAAAGCGGCGACGTCACCCTGGGGGCCGAGAACCAGGCGCACGGCGACGCCGGCCCGGTGCAGGTCAAGACCACGGGGACCAACATCACCACCGCGGGCAAAGGCGCCATCGGTGTGGCGGCCCAGAGCATCGGGGGCGGCGGCGGCCTCGGCTGGGTGACGGCCCCCGATAACGCCGGCGCCACCGGCAGCCTCACCCTGGGAGGAAATAATGCCGGCGGCTCGGGCGGCGCGGTGAGCCTCACCAACAGCAGCCACGTCACGGTGTCCGGGGCGGGGGCTCACGGCCTCGTGGCCCAGAGCCTCGGCGCCGGCGGCGGCCTCGGCAGCACGGTGGCGAAAGGGGCTGCCATTCACTTCGGCGGCGATAAAAATGCTTCTGGCGACGGGGGCGAAGTGACCGTCACCAGCACCGGTGCCATCAACCTCAATAACAGCATCGCGGCCTGCGGCCTGCTGGCCCAAAGCATCGGGGGCGGCGGCGGCCTGGTGAGCCACACCTCCAGTGAAGCCCCCACACCCTTCAGCGGCGGCTTGACCTCCTGGGGCAACAGCAGCCAGGGCAGCGGGAAAAACGTCACCGTCACCAGCTCCGGGAACATCGACGCCGGCGGCCAGGCCTGCATCGGCATCGCCGCCCAGAGCCTGGGGGGCGGCGGCGGCTTGAATATGAGCCAGGGCCAGGGCGGCAGCGCCGGCGCTTACGGCGACAGCGGCGACGTCACGGTCACCCAAGCGGGGACCATGAAGCTAACCGGGGCCGACTCGATAGGCATCCTGGCCCAGAGTGAGGCTGGCAGGGGCACCGTTGGCAGCGTCACCGTCAATGTCAACGGCGCCGTCGAAGTCCTGGGAAACAGTGCCAGGGGGATTTTGGCCTACGCCGAGGGTCATATAGTGCAAAGCCCGGTGAACTTTACGGTGGCTGAAAACGCCAGCCTGGTTGTGGGCCCCGCCAGCGGGAAGGACCCAAACTCCGTGGCCCTGTCCATCAATACTAACAACAACACAAATATAGAAAATTACGGCACCATCACCTCGGCTGGGAACCTTCTCAGTATCAATCCTGTCAGCCCCTATTCGCCTTGCAACTTTACCAATTACGGCACCTTATCTTCCCATGGGGATCTGACTTGGGAGTACAACGGCACCTTTAAGCTGGCGGACGGAAAACAGACCATTGACGGCTGCCTCATTATGAAACCTTGCGGAGACTATGGTCAGCCTCCTCTATACCAACTGGAAAAAGGGGAGCTGGTGACCAAAGGCCTAAGAATGGATTTCGGGCCGGTTAATTTTACTCAATCAGGCGGCACCAACACCGTGAACGGCGACATCTTAATAGCATCCGACACAGGGTTGGAAGCAAGTTTCACACTTCAAGATGGCCAAGTCAACGCCGATAACATCCGTATTGCCAATGAGTTTGATTATGCCGCTGGGGTATTCACTCAATCTGGAGGCACCAACCGGGTGACCGGTAATCTGATAATTGGCTTAAACCAGACCTGTTACGGCGTATATAAATTAGACGGCGGCCGGCTGCAGGGCGACGAACCTCAAGTCCTGCCCGGGGGCCATTTCATCAAACAGAAGAGCGCCGAACTGGAGTTCGACAAACTTACTATTGCCCAGGGCGGGGAGTTTACCGGGGGCGGCCTCGTGGTCGGCCATATTGAGAGCAGCGGTTTGATCCGGCCGGGCAATTCCGTGGGCACCCTGACCATTCAGGGGGCGCTGGTCAAAAACGCCGGCGGCCGGCTGGCAATGGAGATCGCCTCGGCCGGCGATTATGACCGCCTGGCAGTCACCGGCACCCCGGGGACGCTTACCGTGGCTGCCGATAGTATGGTGGGGTTCACCCTGCTGGACGGCTACTGCCCCCGGGGCAACCAGGTTTTCCCCGGGATCATCACCGCCAGCGGCGGCGTGCAGGGAGTATTCCAGGGCGTGTCGAACCAACAGATCAGCCCGACCCTCTTCTGGCAGCCGCGTTACTGCGCCAACAGCATGGATCTTGCCGTGCAGAGGAATTACACCCATGCTGGCCTGGGCCTGAATGCCAACCAGGCGGCCATTGGAGCGATGCTCAACCGGCTGGCCGGCGTCACCACCGGCGATCTGGATACGGTCCTGCACACCATTGATTATCTCCCCGACAACACCGGCGTGCGGCAGGCCTTTCAACAGGTCTCCGCCGAAAAGAGCGCGGCCCTGTCCAACCTGGCCCTCACCGGGGCCTCCTTCCAGATGCGGCAGCAGGCGCAGCGCCTCACCGATCTGCGCTTCGGTCCCCGCGGGGGCGGACCAGCAGCCGATGGATTCGGGGCTTTGAGACTTAACTATTCCAGCCTCCAGGGTCTGATGCTGGCCTATAACTCCGCCAGTTTGGCCGGGCTGCTGACGCCAAGGCCAGGAACAGCCGCCGAAAAACCCTGGGGCTTCTATCTCTACCCCTCTTTGGTCCTCGGGTCGCAGCAATCCTCGCTGAACCAGACGGGCTACAATTTTAATATGGCGGGCTTTACGACCGGGGCCGACTGTTGGCTGGGAGACAACCTGGTGCTCGGCCTGGCCACCGGCTACAGCCACAGCGACGCCGATTTCAAGGGTTCCGGCGGCAACGTCGCCACCAACACCTGGCCGCTGACGGCCTATGCCGCTTATCTCGGCCGGTCCTGGTATACGTATGGCTCCCTCGGATACGCCTTGAACCTCTTCGACCTGGAACGAAATCTTGCCTTCGGCGGCCTGCAGCGCACCGCCAAGAGCTCGCCCACCGGGCACCAGCTCAACGCTTATGGCGAGGCGGGCTACGACGTCAAAGCCAAAAACCTCATCATTACCCCGATGGCTTCCCTGGCCTATTCCGGCCTGTGGATTGATAGCTATCAGGAGAGCGGCGCCGGGGCCCTGAATCTGCAGGTGGGAGGCCAGAGCGCCGACTCGCTGCAGACCGGCGTCGGCCTGAAGGTGGCCGCCCCGGTGAAGCGGGCTGCGTTCACCCTGGTGCCCCAGGTCTATGCCAGCTACCAGCATGAGTTTGCCAACGGCAGCCGGGGGCTCAACGCCAGCCTGAGCCAGGCGGGTACTACCTTTGCCTTCCGGACCGACGCCGCCCAACGGGATTTTGCCGTGGTGGGCGCCAAGGTGGATCTCGTGACCCGTAAAAACGTCCAGATTGGGGTCAACTACAACGCCGAAGTGGGCCGCGGCAACTCCACCGCCCACTCCGTCTATGCCGGGGTGCGCTGGCAGTTTTAGGAGCGGCGAGCGGTACTTCGGAGTCACACTGCTTTAACGGCAAAGATGAGCAAAGGGAGCGGAATGTGGTTGGTGACTAATTCCGGCAGAGGAAGGGGAAAACTAAAAGTAATTCCGGCCAAGGCACATCGTTCCTTAATGAACTTCATCATCTACCTTTTCGATGGTAAACCAGGCGGATTGTTGCCTGCCGCAGCACAGGAACTGAGCCTGCCAGAACTCAAAATAGGTATCTACCTGCGCAACCACCGGGAACACTTCCTGCCAGACGCCGCATTCCTGGCATTGGGCATAGAATTTATCGTCTACAATCCGGGCAGGCGGCATGTGGTCTCGTGCTAGCGCAAATCCGCGATCTGCGCTAGCAGGGATATATCTGAGTCAGTTCGGTTTCTACCGAAAACATGCTTAACAAGATGACCTGACAGCAGGCTAAACGTAGGTCAGCCATGAATCGTAGCGGGGTTTTTTCCCATGGACCGCATCGAAATAGGTTTCCTGAATTTTTTTGGTAATAGGACCAGGCTTGCCGGTGCCGATACGACGGTCGTCAAGCTCGCGAACCGGAGTGATTTCGGCGGCAGTGCCGGATAGGAAAGCTTCGTCGGCGATATAGAGATCGTCCCTCGAAAAGCGCGCTTCCTGAATTGGAATACCTAAATCCTTGGCGATTACAATCACGCAATCGCGAGTGATGCCCGGCAAGATAGAGGTTGACGGCGGGGTCTTAATGATCCCGTTTTTAACCATAAAGATGTTTTCTCCGGATGCCTCTGCCACGTAGCCAGCCGTATCCAGCAGCAGGGCTTCATCATAACCGGCTTTGGTGACCTCACGTTTCGCCAGAATGGAATTGACATAATTGCCCACGCCTTTGGCGCTGGTCATCATAACATTCACATGGTGGCGGGTGAAAGAGGAGGTTTTGAGGCGGATACCGGAGAGCAGACCTTCGTCGCCCAGATATGCCCCCCAGACCCAGGTAATAACGGCGACTCGGATAGGATTATTTTGGGGGTGCAGACCCATAGCACCATCGCCGATAAAAATCAGGGGGCGTAGGTATGCCTCTTTTTGATCATTTTGGCGCAAGGCCTCAATACAGGCCTGGTTGATGTCATCCTCCGAAAATGGAATTTCCATCTGCAGGATATGGGCCGAATCAAATAATCGCCGGGTATGTTCCGGCAACCGGAAGATAGCCGTCCGCCCATTGGCGCACTGATAGGCGCGGACCCCCTCGAAAACACCCAATCCATAATGCAGGGTGTGAGTCAGAATGTGAACCTGGGCCTGATCCCAAGGGATAAATTTGCCGTCCAACCAGATAAACTTTGCTTTATCAACCATGAGTCGCTCCCTCAAACTGAATAAGTTAAACATGTACTGTTTTTTCGACTAGCTGTCAATATCTTACCGTTTTTGGTTTCTGCTGTGTCCAGTTTCCGGTTTCCGGTTAAAATAAGTACCAGTTAGGCGTGTTGAGGAAAAGATGAAGAACAATCCTACCCTAACCCCTAATATTGTTGTTTTTTTGTAGGTGTGGATCTCAGACCCACTTCTACGATAGCCGCCCTCAATCTCAATCGGTCAGACTTTTGGCAAGTGCTATATTCGGCAACTTGGAGCCCGTTAAAGAAAGATATGTCGGCGGTTGGCAGTGAAGTAAAGGACAGGTTGGATCATTTCCGGGGAGGCAAGCTGGAAAAAGCGAGCCGCCAGCTCTCGGTAGGCCAGCAATTGGGGACGGTATGCGTCGGTCTCAGAAGCAAGAAATGTTTCCCAATCTATGCCGACGGGGGGACGCGAGGTCTTGTAATCCAGAAGCCACCACTGGTAGCCGTCAAACACCAACCGGTCTAGCCGTCCCCGGCGGATGGTGGCAGAGTCCTGCCAGGCTTCCACCAGCCATTCGCTTCGGACTACCGGCAGATTTGCATCAAGCAGCGGCGCCAGGAACGGGTCATCCCGGCAGGCCTTGACTTCAGCCAGCATCTCGTCTGCCAAGTCCAGGGCGTATTCTGCCGAAACACCTGCCGACCGCAGAACCGAGGCCACGGCGGCGGGTTCGGGCAGGGGTACCCCCCGGGAAAGAGTTTCCAACAACCGATGGATAATCTCCCCTCGCAGTCGGGCCAGGGTAATTTCTTCACCAGCGGTATCCTCATCAGACGTAAACCGGTTACTCTGATCTGAATCATTGTTTGCCTCCGAACCAGAGAGCTGGGAGGGAAACTGCATTTTGTAGGGTAAAAGCTCGGGTTGAAGATCATAGGGCAATGGCGGTGTCTTGGTCTCTCCGGTGGGGAGCAGCAGTTCAGAGATTTCCTGAAAAACCGACACCGGCAGGGGCGGCGGTTGCCATATTGATTTTTGGCCGGGATATAGTTCGCCGTCAGGGTAATGCTGCCGCAGCCAGCCGAGGGGGCTGTTGGCTGGAAACTGACAATTTCCGGCCTTATCGGTTTTGATCACCCCCGATATCTGAAGAGATTTCTTGGCCCGGGTGACGGCCACGTAGAATAACCGGCGAGCCTCGCTCAGCAGGCGTTGTTTGGCCAGATCCCGCAAGGTGTGGTAAAGCAGGCTCTGTTCTTTACCGGCATAGGCGCAGTTTAAGGCGATAACGGCCCCGCCGGCAGACGATGTTTCCTCCATCAGGAACGGTGTATCGCTTTTCCCGGTCAAAAGTGGCTGCCAATCGCCCGAAGGCAGAAAAACATGGTCAAATTCCAGCCCCTTGGCGGCATGTACGGTGAGCACCTCCACTGGTGAGTCCTTCGCCCGGGGATCCGCCGGCTGGAAAGCCTGGGTCAAGAGATCGGTGAGCCGGGCCAGGGTAGCCTCTGGCGTACACGACGCGGCAGTCGCCAGGAGGTCCAGATAGACTCTGGCATTGGCCACTCCGGCAGCCCCCTCCCAGGCGGCGATCCGCTCCCAGCCGCCTGCTGTCGACAGCCACTCCGCCAAAATCTCGTGCAGCGGCGCCCGCCCTACCATCTTTCCGGCCTCGGCGCAGACTCGCCACCATTGCCGCACTTCCGCGGGGCAGTCGTTCGAGACGGCACAGGCCTCTAACTTCTTTGACCAGAATTCTTCCTGATAATCCGCCACTTGAGCCAAGAAACCGAGCGGCTGCGGCCCGGCGAAGCCCTGAAGCAATCCCGCCCAGGCAATGTCATCATGCGGATGCACCAAGGCAGTAACCGCATTGTGGAGATGCTGCACCGCCAGACTGTCGTATAACGCCAATCCTTCCCGCACCCGCAGACTTAGCCCGGCATTCTGGCAGGCCAGAAGATAGGCGGGAAGCTGGCGCCGGGTAAAGAGCAGGATGCCGATGCTCTCTCCTGCAGCTATGTTCTTCACCTTCAGACTGACCTGCCGGGCCAGCCAGTTGGCCTCCTGTTTGCGCCCCAAACTTCGGTCAGCGGCAGTGAATAGGGCCAGTTGCGGCGGGTCGCCCTGCTTGGCGTCAGGTTTGGCTACAGCCTCTGAAAATTCTACCCCATTCCTTTCACCGGCTTTCATGATAGTCTGGCCGAACACGTTATTCACCCATTGGATCAGCGTGCTGGTAGATCGGAAATTGGTGCTCAGGGTGAGGGTTGTGAATGGCGGCGCTTCGGGACAGGGCAGCCGTTTTTGCCGGCGCGTCTGGAAAAAGAGCTCCACTCTGGCCTGCCGCCATCCATAGATGGACTGCTTGGGATCGCCTACCACCATGAGACTGCGGCCGAGGTCTCCACTCCAACCTGTAAGCAGGCGGCACAGCAACTCCATCTGCCTGGCGCTGGTATCCTGGAATTCATCCACCAGCAGATGGGACAGGCGGCGGTCCAGGCGCCAGAGCAGATCAGGAATATTCTTATCCGACAGTAAGTTGAGGGCGGCCTGTTCCAAGGCGCTGAAATCCAACACCCGCCGGGTCTGGCAGAGCTCCTCATACGCAGTTAACGCCTGATTCAGAAGGATGATAAGGTCTTGCACGGCGGGGACTTCATCCGGCTGCAAGAGAATCGAGGGCTGCTCCTTCAACCGGCGGAGCTGCGGCACCAACGTCTCCGGCAGATTTTGGAGCAACCCGCCCCAGACGCTTTCCCGCATTTTTTTTGGGAAACCTGATCTCGCCGGAAAGGTGCGGTAGCATGAGCCTTCTTTGGTTAAAAGGCCCCTGGCGATTTTCCCCCAATCGGGCAAGGCCGATACCTGAGCCTCTGGGATGGATTCCGGCAAGTCGTCGGCCAAGCCGGCTCCGGCATCGGCCAGATAGCGGTAAAAAGCCGACCAGTTGCGACCGAGTTCGCAACCTAAAAATTCCTTCTGCAGGTGATCGAGTTCGGGCTGCCAGATTTCAATCAGATGATTCAGCAAGATGGCTTTATATGCTTCCGGGTCGCGGCTTTCTCGCGCCAGGGCGATGAAATCCCCCAATACTTCCCGACGAGACAGCAACTCACGGAGTTCGGCGGCCAGGCGGGGCCAGTCATTGTTTAGCCGCACCAACCGCCGCACCAGGGTTTGGCGGACCGGATCGCTGGCTGGAAGGGTGGCCAGCCGTCGGCGCATGAGCTCAATGGCTTCTTTTTTAAGCCAATCTGCCTCCCGGTCTTCTATCAATTGGAAGTCTGGGGGCAGGTTGGCGTTGTGGGGGGCCAGTCGCAGCAGTTGGGCGCAGAAACTATGAAAAGTGGAAATCTGCAGGCGTTCAAAGTAACCGTTTTTTTTATCTGCCTGCTGGTGGCTGACGGTCTGGGCCAACTCCCGCAGCTCGACGGCATGTTGAGAAGGTGCGACGTCGCTCGGTTGCTCAGTTCCACCCTGCAGTTGCTGTTGGATACGGGCCCGAAGCTCCCCGGCGGCTTTGCGGGTGAAGGTCAGAGCCAGAACTTCTTCCGGCTCCTCCACTCTGGCCAACAGGGTGAGATACCGTTTTAACAACACGGTGGTTTTGCCGGACCCGGCCGGTGCTTCGACATGAACACTGTATGAAGGATTAACCGCTAACTCACGGTCACGCTGATCCACCGGCGCCATGGCGGTCATTCGTCCTCCTCCGCTACATCCTCAGGCCGATAGCCGCATAGGAGATGAAAAGGGCAGTAGGTACAGGAGTTGCCTTTCCCGGGCGGGGGCAGTGAAGGGTCAGGACGGAAATCTCCCTGTTGCACTTTCTTGCCTACTTTGGCAACTGCAGCCAATTTCAGGCTCAGCAGCCGTCGCCAATCCCCGGCTGACAGACCATAATCCTCAAACCTGAGATGGTCCTGGCGGCTGGACTTCAAACCGATGATCCCGGCCCGGGCCTGTTGCCGCGGGAGGGTCGGGATGAGGCCATGCTGCACCGCCAGAAGGTAGCCCGGCAATTGAAACTGACTTCGATCTTCTTCAAGGTCTCTCTGTTTCGGAACATTACCGCTTTTATAATCCCAGAGCATCAAGCCCTGTTCCTTATGCCAGTCTATCCGGTCGATACGGCCGCGTATCGAGCCGGGCCAGTCAGGCAGCCGCAGCCCGGCAAAAGGGGCTTCCATTACCAGCCAGCGCCAGCCGTTCTCATAGTGCTGCCGCTCTTGCTGGAGCCATTCCCGTAGCACCCCCCCCTCCGGGGCCAGCCAGCGCTCTAACTCAGCCTGCCAGTGGGGGTCGGCCTTCGCCCAGGACTGGAATTCTTCCATGACTATCTGGAGGCAGTTTAATGCCGCAGCCTCGTTCCAGTGATCGGATTCTTGAATGGCCTGAGAAAACCGGCGGGTAAACCTCTCCAGGACTTGATGCAGGGCGCTGCCGCGCTCCGGTGGCGGCAGTCCGGAGTCGATTTCGGGCAATTCCTGCAGGCCTAAAAGTACGGAAAAATAAAACTGGCAGGGACAGGCAAGCGCTGTCATGAGGGCCGAAAGGGAGATCTCAGACGGCAGTTTAACAGACGTCAACTCCTTGTTCAGAATGGCTCCCCCACTTGCGGGGGCCTGAAAAACTACCCGGACTGCCGGGGAGCGCAGCCAGGCCGGATGGGGCCGACTCAGGGGAGAGCAGGTTTCCTGCCGCCAGGTCTGATCGATTAAAAAGCTGGGGGTTTGTTCCTCCTCCTGCTGCACCAAGGGGCGCGTGCAGATCAGACGGGGAGCGACGGCCTGCAGGTTTCTGTAGGCCTGCTCTGCAAACTGCTGTTGGCCCTGGTAAGTTCCCCCCAAGACTAGGACCCGCTCCGAGGCCGTGAGCAGCGGCAAGGGGCGGGGCGGCGGCGGGAAAACCCCCATATTGAGGCCCATACAGAAGACAGCGTCGAAATCCAGGCCCCGAAGCTCCAGCAGACCCAAAATCTGGACTCCGGCTTCCTGAGTGCCCTCGCCGGGCAGATCAATCTGTCGCGCCCCGAGGTTCAGCCACTCGATCAAGGTGGACCCGCTCAACTCAGAACTGCCTTCCAAGGCGGTCAGATCCCTGAGGAGTTCCTGTAGATGCTGATACGATCGTTCCTCTAACGGCGATAGCCTCCCGGGAAACCCCGACTGTTCCCAGACAGCTTGCAGACGTTTAGTCCAAATACCGGCGGGAGCAGGGTCCAATGGCAGACACGAAATGATCCTATCGAGCCGGGACAACAACGCCGGTTCCAATCCCGTCCGGTCAGCCTCAGACGCCGCCCGGCGGAGAGCCGGCCAATCATAGGCGATTCTGGACCGGCGCCAGATCAGGTCCCATTGCAGGATCGCGGCCTGCTGAGGACTGAATTCCTGGTAATAGGGCGAGAGCAGCCAGGCGGCCAGGTCCTCCCGGAGCTCACCATAGGTCCTAAAGCGCAGGGGCAGCAGGGCAGCGTGAAAAATCTGGGTCTCGGCCAGGCAATCTCCCAAAGAAAAATTACACCAACAGCCTTCCGGGGTCATGCCCGGCCCTAATAATTCCCGCCAGATACGCCGCAGTTCCGGAAGATACTCGGTAAGATTGGGAGCAGTAACGGCTAGGCGGTGCAGTGGTATCTGCTCCTGATCGGCCAGTTCCAAGACCTTGGCAGCCACCCAATCCATCTCCTGACGCCGGTCCGGCAGGGTGATTGCGTACCTGGCCGTATCCTCTCGACCTACCAGGATTAGCTGTATGAGAGGACACTTCCGTGCTACGGCAGTCAGCCACTCCTGCTCAACCGGAGCGGGAGTTTCCATGCCCACCAACAGGATTTTTTCCGGCCAACTGAGACTGCCCGATTGGAGGGCCTGGAGCAGGTAGGACGGCAGGGCGGCGGGGGTGATAGAGCCTTTCTGCCTCAGGAGGTCCAAGAACTCTCGAATCACAGGCCGACGCCAGGCGATGAGGGCGGATTCCCCGTAGGCTCCGGCGGCCGGAGGAATCTGATACCGCTCGATCAGATCCAGTGCTTCATCCAGGGCGGCGGCCCAGGCCAAATCAGCTTCAACGCCTTCAGGGGGAGGCGCAGCCGCCATTGCCTGTAGCCAGCAGGACATCCGTTGCAGATAGGAGGCCGGCTGCACCGGCAACCAGAGCTGTTGGCAAAGCTGATGCCACCAACCCGAAAGGGTAGTCATGGCCAGAGGTTCCCAGGCCAAACGACCCGCAGCCCTCGCCGCCAGACGCTGTCGCCGCCAGACTTGGTACGCCAGCCGCATATGGGGCACAATGATTAAAGCTCCGGGCGACTGGGCCAGTAGAAAGTCCTGTAGAGCAGCGCTGGTCGGAAAAATTTTGATCGCGGCGCCAGGGATAGTCATGCGGAATTTTGGGGGTTCAGCCTATTGCACCTCGGGGTCGGCTTAAGAAACACCTCGGGGCCAAGTATCCTCACTGTAAAGAAAATTAAGTTTCTGGTTCCGGTTGTTACTAAGGAAAGTAGGGCGGAAAGCGAAGCGCCTCCCGCCGCAGTTAAATAATAACTGTTGCATAGGCTGGAAATCCTGTGCTGCTGGGAAGGAGTTTTCATGCTGTGCGGACGCTCCTGCAAGAATGGCCTTCATAGAGAATCCGCCAGCCCTAGCCCTCTCTCAAAACCTCAAACCACGTTAGAGTTTCAAAGCCTTAAACCGCTTGCTGCGGGCCGGTTCCATCCGGGTATGGGCTGCTTGGGCAATGAATTTGATATTAGCCAACCGGTCTTTAACGTCCGGATGAGTGCCCAGGATGCCACCAGTTCCCCCTTTGGTGCTCATGGCCGTAAGGATGGCCACCATAGCCTGAGGATTATAACCGGCCCGTTTGAGGGTTTCCACTCCTTCCCGGTCGGCATTCTCCTCGGCGGTACGGCTGTAGCCGTTGACAATCACGGTTTTGAAAACGTCGTCGATGGAGCCTTCAAAGAGGCTGACCATCTGTCCCAGACTGCCGCCGTATTGTTTGGCGGCCTCAGTGCCGATGGTAGTGGCCACTTCGGTCCAGCGCGCCTGGCTGATGGAAGCGATGCCGTCCCGATTGGCAATGTGCCCTACCTCATGGGCCAGCACTGCAGCCAATTGATCTTCGTTGGCACAGGCCTTGATCATCCCTCTAGTAATGAAGATGATCCCTCCCGGACAGGCGAAGGAGTTGGCTTCCTGACTATCCAGCACTGCAAAGTGATAGCCCTTATAAGTCTGAGGCCGGATGGATTTACGGGCCACGGTCTGTCCCACCTCATTGACGTAGGCGGTTAATACTTGATTCTTATACAGGGGATAGCGCGACAGGATGCGGGCGGCTACGGCGCGGCCGAGGTAATATTCCTCCGAATCACTGATTTCCCGGGAGGCCTCGAGGGCCTTAACCCCGGCTTTCTCGGCGATATCCGCCGCCGGTTTGATGCTCTCGGGTACGCCGGGAATGGAGGCAATGACTTGGGCGCAGCCGTAGAGACAGAGGGACGTTAGCACTAGGCCAACCATCTTACCGAAGCCTCGTTTCATGGCTGTAATCCCCCTTCCTTGATAAAAGCCTGGAGTCTATTGGGCGTGACCCCAAACTTTTCCACCTCATCAACCAGGGCATAATTCAACGTCGGATGCTTCTGGCGATAACCTGCCTCGACCTCGGGAGTGAAACCCTTGCTGGCCAGGGCTACCTCGTCAGTTTTGGTTTCTTGGACGGCTCGGCCCCGAAGAATCGTTGTTAGATCGAACTTTCTGCTGCTCGGAAAGGCCTGCTGATGCACCCAGCCTTTTTTACCCTGATACTCCACCTGGTACCATTCCCCGGCCTGCTGAATAACCATTAATTCGGCTCCTTCGGGGGCAGTGACCACCGAGGGGCTGGCAAAATCCGGCGATGAAAAGATCTCCTGCCTGGATTGCGTTATTTTATAGGTTTGGGCGTAGCCGATGCCACTGGATGCCAACCAGAGCGCTATACCCCATACCACCAGTTTGGGCACCATTTCTTTTACAAGATTAATCCGTAGCACGCCACCGCCTCCTGTGCGAATTAGCACCATCAGATTTTGAAGAGTGAAAACAGGACCGGTACCTCACATTGCGGTTTCCGGTCAGAAAATAAGTTTCGAGTTCCAAGTTAAACACATCGGAGCCGGCAAATTGCCGCCAGATAATTTTCCCGGTTTGCTGGTGTTTTCCAAAGAATGGCCTCTGCCATAATCTCTACCACAAAAACCGGCTCCGACACAAGTCGAAAGCAGATGCGTTTCCGATCCCGATTGACCGCCTCTTGGTTTTAGGTCTCGAGTCTGATTCCTGCACCTGCTTGGGACAAATACCAGATTCGTCCCTACGAATAAGCCGGCCGGTGCTGCTGATGTAGTACCTTATTTTTTATCCGGGCGAAAGACTGCATCCCAGTCGGCAGCCGGCGGTTTGTTCAACCATTCCTGGCAGCGCCGTCGGAATGTCTGACTGGGTCCATGTTCCGGCCAGTATTTCAAGGACAGTTCAAAAGACAGCGCGGCTTGTTCAAAATGGCCTCGGCGGTAGAGCTTTAGACCTTCGTCAAAGGCGGCCTGGACCCTCGCCTGGGAGATGGTCAATTCCTCTTTGAGAGCCAGGGGTTCAAAGACCCGCACCGGTGTCTTCCGGCCTTTGACCGCGACCAGGTCGATCTCCAGGAACTCAATGCTTCCCTGACACTCCTGGACCGTACTTTCACTGGCCAGGATAGTACTGCCGAAAAATTTGTTCAAACCTTCCAGGCGAGAGGCCAGATTGACTGTATCGCCGATAACCGTGTAGTCGAAGCGTTTGCGGGAACCGAGGTTGCCCACCACGGCCTCCCCGGTGTGCAGACCGATACGGCAGTGGAGTTGTGGCCAACCTTTTTCACTGAAACGCTGGTTCAGGGTTCTCAGCACCGCCTGTTGGCGCAGGGCGGCCCGGCAGGCTCGCCGGGCGTGGTCTTCCTGAAACAGCGGCGCCCCCCAGAAAGCCATGATGGCGTCGCCTTCAAATTTATCCACTACCCCTTGCTCCTCCAGGATAATATCGGTCATCCGGGAAAGATATTCATTCAGGATAGTAACCACCACCTCCGGCGCCAGACGTTCGGATAAGGTGGTAAACCCTGCCAGATCGGAGAAAAACAGGGTCAGACGGCGGCGCTCGCCTCCTAATTTCAATTTTTCCGGATGCTGCAACAGGTGGTTGATAACTCCTTCGGACAGATAATGAGAAAACATTGTCCGAATAGCCTGTTTCTGGCGGCCCTCGGTGGCGTAGCTAAAAGCGGCGCTCAGCACCGAGGCCAGACCCAGGGCCGCGGCGGGCAAGACCGGCGGCAGCAACCAGCTCTGCCAGAAAAGCATCGCACTCAGAGAAATATGCAGGAGGGCGAAAAACAGCAGGGAAGACAGGATAACGGCGAGCCGGTTGGCAAACAGGATCGACACGGTGATGCCACTCATCAGGATCAAGCTCCAGGTCCAGAGGATCCAGGAGGGAACAACTCTCAAAAAGTCTTCCTGCAGCAGATTGTCCAAGAGGGTGGCATGCAGCTCCACCCCAGGATAAACCGGAGCCAGGGGAGATGGCTTGAGATCCAGAAGACCCGGAGCCGTCGTGCCCAATAGAACCCATTTACCTGTAAAATCGAACGGGGGGTATATCGGGGAAAGGCCATGGCGGCAGCGAGCTTCCGACTGGATGACATTAGCGGCGCTATACCGGGTATGACTCCGGCTGGGACCTCGAAATTTGAGCAGCAGATTGCCGTTTCGGTCCAGCGGAATCCGCAGGTAACCGTGGACCAGATCCCCATTATCAAATTTCCAGGGACCTGGTTCCTGCATCTGCTTAAAGGCCGCAAAGGCTAATGTTGGCAGCCAGCGGTCTCTAAAACGGACGACCAGGGGCAGACGGCGAAAGACGCCATCGGTATCCGGGGAACTCTCCACGTTACCTAGTCCCCGAACCGCAGTAGTCAACGATAGGATGGGCGGCAGCAGGGATTGGTACTGTTTAGGAATAGCCGGCGGCACACCCGTGATGGTCAGACCGGATTTTCGCAGAATATCATCCTGGCTTGATTCCGGCTCTTTGGATCGTTGCGACAGGAAGAAGGGAAGGAAGACATTTCCGCTGGAAGCAATAGCGTCGGCAAATTTTCGATCGTCTTCCTTACCATAAAATGAGGTTTCGGTGAAAAGCAGGTCCAGGAGCACCGCCTTGGCCCCACCTCGGCGACAGAAGTCGAGAATAGGAGCATACAGCTCCCGCGGCCAGGGCCAGCCAATGCCCTGCTCCTGAAAAAAATCAATATCCGGTTGATCGATAGCAATAACTACGACTCTCTGGTCAGCCGCCGGCAAAGGCACCTGGCGGAAAAGGATATCCAGAGTTTTTAAAGAATATGGCTGCAACAGACCGGAATAATCCAAGGCCAGCGACAGAACGAAAACAATGCCGGAGAGGGCGGCAACGGCTTTGAGTTTTGCCCAGACAGTATAAACAGGGAGGTAATTCATGCCATAGCATTACGTCAGTAAAACCCTAGATTTGGTCCTACCTAAGGTGGGCGTCTAAAAGAGTCTGTTCTCTGTTTCCGTTATTGCCCCAAAACCTGACACTAAAAAAGCATCTGCAGAAAACGGTCGTGGAACTGACTGATCTCCTGATGACATTCGCCACAGAAAAATCTTACCTCGCCTAAAATTTCAGACCGGTCGTTTACTGAAGTAAAACTGCCGTCTTCATTTTGGACATAATAAGTGGTAATAGTTACCTCCTCAGCCACTTCGTAGAATTCAGTATCGTTGCCGCAATTGGGGCAGGAAATTCTCATATGGGAAGATTATTCTCCTGATAATGATAAGGTTTTGCGGTACAAGGGATTGCCTGGATCGATTTTGCGGGCTGCATCGATTTCAATCTGGGCCCGTTTTTGCTGTCTTTTGGCCTTGATTTGATGGCCTTTGGCGGCAGAGAGCTTAGCCTGATGGTTGAACAGGCAGGCCAGATAATAATGGGTGCGGGCGTCCCGCGGATTTGTCTCATTGGCGCATTGCAACACCTGCTGGGCCTTACGGTATTGTTTATTGTAATAATAAGTGATACCCAGGTTTCGTTGCATTACCGCCTGTGAATCTTTGCCGCATTGCGGCAGGGACGTTAGTAAGACTTTCTCCAGGGTATCGAGCGTCTGGTCATCCAAACCGATGGCGATATCTTCCTGCAGCATCCGATTGCTTAGCGTGATTACCTCATCGGCGCTCACCACATTCCGATCGGCAAGTTCTCGGAGCTTAGCCTTATCACCTACGAGGGTGGGCGATGGGGCCGGCTCCGGTTCCTCCATTTTATGTGACGGCGGTTCTTCCACTTCAATCACTTCAGTACCACCACATCCGAAAATTATAATCATAGACCAGATCAGCAATAGGACCAGTTTTGGCATTTGATTATCCTCTGACAAGAGATTCTTTCAGGCGCCTTCAGCAAGTGGAGGTTCACCCGTTGGCTTTCGGTGGCTTGACGATCAAAAAAACCGCCACAGGAAACTATTATCCCATCACGGCCCAATGCGTCAATGATTTTCCGGCATTCAGCTCTCACTTTTAGTAAGTCCTGAAAAGTTGTTCTTTTTTGTTATTTTCTGCTATAATAAATCGAGGCCGTGGTTAAATTGAGAGATTATTTAAGGAGGAAGAAGTAAAAGAACAGGGTCTTTCACTCCAACGAGCGTTCATCCGGAAACTGCGGTGGTGCTCCTTGCAGCACCAAGGGAAAACGGAAATCTTTTTTGCAGGGGCGGGGCTACCCTGCCTCTACACGGGACATTCCCCAAATAAAGGACTTTCCGGATGGAGGCCAACTAATTCTCAGATTTCCGGTTGGAAAGTTATAGACGAGTCAAACCATCATCAGCCCACACGGTAATTTTCAATCTCCAACGGTATTTTTCCTTTTTTCTGGCGTAAGATAATTTTTCTTCTCAACCTCCTTTCTCTGGCCCGGCCTTCTCCATTACTCGAGGTGTTGCATGAGGTTGCCGGCAGAGCTGGGAGCTGTTTATCTAAAGAATAATCACTGCACTTTTAAGGTATGGGCGCCAAACGCCAAGCAGGTTGAGGTTCTCCTGCTGACCCCCGGAGAACGCCTCCTGCCGCTGCAAATGGAAGGAGACTATTTCTGTGGCCAAGGTGGGGACATCCCGCCCGGCAGTCTCTATTTCTACCGTTTGAATGGCGAGGTAGACCGCCCTGATCCGGCCTCCCGTTCCCAACCCCAAGGGGTTCATGGTCCCTCCGAGGTTGTAACCCTGGAATTCCCCTGGAATGATCATGCCTGGGTAGGGCCGCCTCTGACGGACTATGTAATTTACGAGCTCCACGTGGGGACTTTCACTCCTGAGGGTTCGTTCGATGCCGTTATCCCCCGGTTGGAATGCTTGCAGGAGCTGGGCGTCACCGCTGTAGAACTCATGCCCGTGGCGCAGTTTCCCGGCAGCCGGAATTGGGGGTATGACGGCGTTTTTCCTTTTGCCGTGCAGTATTCCTATGGCGGTCCCGAGGCGCTGCGAAGACTGGTAAATGCCTGCCACCAGCGAGGTCTGGCGGTGATCTTGGACGTGGTTTACAACCACCTGGGGCCGGAAGGAAATTATCTCAGGGATTTTGGTCCTTATTTTACCCAGCGCTACCAAACGCCCTGGGGTGAAGCGATCAATTTTGACGGCCCCGGAGGAGATGAAGTCAGACGCTATTTCATTTCCAATGCCCTTTACTGGATCACCGACTTTCACATCGATGCCCTACGCCTGGATGCCCTCCATGCCGTCATAGATCAATCAGCCCAGCCCTTCCTCGCCGAACTGGCCGAGGCCGTCCATCTGCAGGCGGCTCGTCTAGGACGGCGGGTTTATCTCATAGCCGAAAGCGACTTGAATGACGTCCGCCACCTTCAGGCGTCCGAAATAGGGGGTTATGGTCTGGATTCCCATTGGCTGGATGATTTTCATCATGCCCTGCACACCCTGCTCACGAGGGAAACCGGCGGCTACTATCAGGATTTCGGCGGATGGGAACACCTGGCAGCCTCCTATCGGCAGGGATTTGTCTACGCCGGACAATATTCCACCTTCCGAAGACGGCGGCACGGCTCTTCTTCCCAAGTTATCCCGCCCTACCGTTTTATCGCCTTCGCCCAAAATCACGATCAGATCGGCAACCGCCTGAACGGTGAGCGTTTAAGTCAACTCGTCTCGTTCGAAGCGCTTAAACTGGCTGCAGCGGCGGTAATCCTCTCACCATTTACCCCTCTCCTCTTTATGGGTGAGGAATATGGCGAAAAAGCCCCTTTTTTATATTTTATCAGCCATACCAACCCGGACCTTATTGAGGCAGTACGCCGAGGCCGAGCCCAGGAATTCGCCCATTTCGACTGGGAATCGCCCCCCCCCGATCCTCAGGCATCTGAAACCTTCGAACGCAGCCGCCTGGAGATAGGCCTTCTCAAGCAACCCGAAGGTCGGTACCTCTGGCAGTATTATCAGAAGTTATTGGAAATCCGCCGGGAGATGATAGCCACAGTAGATTTAGGAAGCTATTATCCTGAGGTGCAGATGCTGCAGCCGGCAGCCGTCTTAAGCCTTAAATATAGCAGAAATAACCACTACTACTGGGTCTTCTTCGGCTTCAGCGACCGTCCGCAGGTATTCGATCCTCAGCTACCGGCAGGTACCTGGCGCCTTCGCCTGGCCTCCGCTGAGTCGCGCTGGGGCGGTCCTGGCATTGACCTTGCGGCAACCTGCAACTCCCCGCACCGTCATAATCTGGTGATTTCTTCGCATGCCTGTATGGTCTATAGTCAGGAAGGGACTAGCCGATGACAAAATATATCTGTATCCATGGCCACTTCTATCAACCGCCGCGAGAAAATCCCTGGCTGGAAGACATCGAATTGCAGGATTCAGCCTATCCCTATCACGATTGGAACGAGCGCATCACCGCTGAATGTTACGCCCCCAACACCGCCTCCCGCATCCTGGACGGGTTCGGCAATATTATTAAAATCCCAAATAATTATGCAAAGATAAGTTTCAATTTCGGCCCCACCCTACTGGCCTGGCTAGAACAGAAGACACCTGCAGTCTACGAAAGCATCCTGCTCGCGGATCGCATCAGTCAACAGCAATTCTCCGGCCATGGCTCAGCCCTGGCGCAATGCTACAATCATCTCATCATGCCACTGGCCAACACCAGGGATAAATACACCCAGGTAGTGTGGGGCATTCGCGACTTCGAAAACCGATTTCAACGCCAACCGGAGGGCATGTGGCTGCCCGAGACCGCCGTTGATCTGGAAACCCTGGATATCTTAGCCGCAGCAGGGATTAAATTCACCATCCTGGCGCCCCGTCAGGCCAAAAGGGTCCGTCTCCTCAACGGGGAGGAATGGGAAGAGGTCAGCGGTGAACGGATCGATCCAACCAGGGCATATCTGCAGCGTTTACCTTCGGGACGCGAAATTGCCCTCTTTTTCTATGATGGTCCCATCTCTCGGGCCGTTGCGTTTGAAGGTTTATTGGCCAAAGGCGAATATCTGGCAGAGCGGTTGCTTAGTGCTTTATCCCCGGAACGAGATTGGCCCCAACTGATTCATATCGCTACTGACGGCGAGACATTCGGCCACCATCATCGGCACGGAGAGATGGCCCTCTCGTATGCCCTCGAATATATCGAAGCTTTTGACAATGTCAGGCTGATTAATTATGGAGAATACTTAGAAAAATACCCACCAGCCATGGAAGTGGAGATATTTGAGAATTCCTCCTGGAGCTGTATCCATGGGGTTGAGCGGTGGAAGCGTGATTGTGGCTGCAACAGCGGTCTTAAACCCGGTTGGCACCAGGGCTGGCGCCAACCTCTCAGGGAGGCGCTCGATTGGCTGAGAGATCATCTTATTAACCTCTTTGAGGAAAAAGCTTCAGTCCTGCTAAAGGATCCCTGGGCCGCCCGGAATGACTATCTAGAGGTTATTTTCAGCCGCTCCCCTGAAAGCGTCCAATCCCTCCTGGAACATCACGCCCTCAAGGTATTGGACCAATCGGAGATAACAGAGGTTTTGCGCCTGCTCGAGATCCAAAGATGCGCCCAACTGATGTACACCAGTTGCGGCTGGTTTTTTGACGAACTCTCGGGCATCGAAACAGTTCAGGTCATTCAGTACGCCGGCCGCGCTATTCAGTTAGCCCAGGAACTGTCCGCTGACGATCTGGAAGAAGGTTTTCTGACTCGGTTGGAGCTGGCCAAGGGTAATATCGCCGAGCATGCCGATGGGCGGTGCATTTACCAGAAATTTGTCAAACCGGCTGCAGTGGGCCTTCTGGATGTCGGTGCTCATTATGCCATCAGTTCACTGTTTGAAGACTACGGCGAACAGGACCGGATTTTTTATTATGACATTCACAGACGAGATTATCGCCGTGCCGAAGCTGGCAAAGCTACCCTGGTTATTGGAAGAATTGAGGTATCCTCCAGAATCACCCTCCATTCCGGGGATATCAGTTTTGCTGTGTTGCATTTCGGTGACCACAATATTTGCGGTGGGGTGAGATTCTTTCAGGGTCAGAAGGCATATTCCTTGATGACTCGGGAAATGACCAAGACCTTTGCCGGAGCTGATTTTCCAGAAACCATCCGCCGGATTGACCGCCATTTTGGGGCCTCGACCTATTCACTCCGCCATCTTTTCCGGGATGAACAACGTAAAGTCCTGCAGCAGATCGTGGCATCCTCATTGCGAGAAATCCAAGGCACCTATCAACAGGTTTATAAATACCATGTGCCCCTGATGCGCTTTTTTACGGAACTCCGCGCCCCTCTGCCCAAAGGCTATCTGGCCACGGCCGAACTGGTGATTAATTGGAATCTACGCCAGGCACTTGAAGCTGAAGCCCCGGACATGGAGGTCATAGGCAGTCTGCTCAATGATGCCCGCGTCTTCGATGTCCAGATTGACGCAGCTACCTTGGAGTATGTCCTTCGCCAGACGGTTCAGCGTCTGGCGGCGGCATTTCGTCATCACCCCGCCGAACTAGATTATTTAACCCGGCTTGAGGCTATCGTAGAGTTGGCGATCTGCCTTCCTTTTGAGGTGAATCTCTGGACGGTACAGAATACCTACTACGAAATTCTCCACACCATCTTTCCAACCGTACTCTGGCGGGCCACCCGCGGGGAGGAAGCCGACCATATATGGGTGGACCATTTCAAGTCTTTAGGGAAAAAATTAGGGATGGCTATACCTTCTAGCTGATTTCTCCCGGGAGCACACTATGACTTTTCTCCGGACTCCGGCCTCAACCTATCGTTTACAGTTAAACGCCAACTTTAATTTTTCCCAAGCTGCAAGCGTCGTTTCATATCTGAATGATCTCGGTATAACCGACCTTTACACTTCTCCCCTCTTCAAGGCCCGGCGAGGCAGTTTGCATGGTTATTCAGTGACCAACCCGTTGGAACTCAATCCCGAGTTGGGACCGAAGGCGGCCTTTGACTCCTTGTGCAAAAAGGTGCGGTCCCTTGGTATGGGGCTCTTACTTGACGTGGTCCCCAACCACATGGCCCTGAGCCGGGACAACCCCTGGTGGCAGGAGGTGCTGGAAAACGGGCCGAGTTCTCCATATGCCGTATTTTTTGATCTAGAATGGGATCCCCCCTATCGAACCCTTAAAAATAGAATTCTGCTTCCAGTCCTGGGCCGCCCTTACGGACAGTGTCTTGAAGATCAGGAGCTATCCGTAGCGCTGACGGAAAATGGCTTTGTGGTCAGATATTATGATCACGCCTTCCCCTTGGACCCAAAAACTTACCTTTCTCTTTTGACCTATCGTCTGGACGAATTGAAACCGGTTTTGGGAGAGGACAATCCGGATTTTATCCGCCTTGCCGGGACCATCAGCCTCATTCACAATCTCCCTCCCCGTAATGCCCCCAGCGCCAAGAAAAAACGGGAGCGGATACATTGGAGCACAATCATCAAAAAGAGCCTCTGGCTGCTTCGGGAGAGTTCCCCTCTCCTCAAGGACTTTATCAGCGAGAATTTGCGTCAATTCAATGGCCGCCGGGGTGATCCGGCCAGCTTTGATCTTTTAGACAACCTCTTACGGGTGCAACCCTATCGCCTGGCTTGCTGGCTGGTGTCTTTAGAGATGATTAATTATCGGCGTTTTTTCAGCATCAATGATCTCATCGGTATAAGAGTGGAAGATCCCCGGGTTTTTGATGCTACTCACCATCTGCTGTTTAAATTAGTAGAGGACGACAAGATTACCGGCCTGCGTTTGGACCATGTTGACGGTCTGTATGATCCGGAGGGGTACCTGCACCGTCTGCAGAACCGCCTCCAAGCTATCAAGAACAGCGAACCAGGGAAACTTTTCTATCTAGTGACCGAAAAAATCCTCGAAGATCAGGAAAACCTGCCGGACGCCTGGCCCATAGCCGGGACCACCGGCTATGATTTCCTCAATATCCTCAATAATGTATTCTTGGTAGAATCCGGCCTGGGGGAAGTTGAGCGGATATATCGCGCAGTCTGCGGCCTCGAGGCGGTTTGGGAAGATGTAGTCTACGACAAGAAGAAACTAATTATGGCAACGCTTTTCGGCGGCGAGGTCAGGAATCTGGAGGAACACCTGCTCATGCTCGCCTCGAAAGATCGCCAGGCTATGGATTGCTCCCGCCAGGACCTCTTGCAGGCCTTAATCGAAGTAACGGCCTGCCTGCCGGTTTATCGCACCTATATCTCTAGTCAGGAAGTATCATCGGTTGACTGCGGATATTTGGAAAAGGCCCTGACCGAAGCCGGGCAAAAACGTCCTGCTCTGAAAGAGCCGGCTCTCTCCTTCCTCCGTCGCGTTTTGATGCAGGAATATGCACCCGGATTGCCTGAAAACCAGAAAAAAAACTGGCTGCGGTTCGTCAGCCAGTGGCAGCAGTTCACCGGTCCGGTCATGGCCAAGGGATTGGAGGACACGGCTGCGTATGTCTATAATCCTCTAATTTCTTTAAATGAAGTCGGCTGCCTGCGGCGAGCTGTCGGGATCCGGGAGTTTCATGCCTGGTGTGAGGCCAGACAGCGTCGTTGGCCGGTCACCCTCAACGCCACCTCCACGCATGACACCAAGCGTAGTGAAGACGTTCGGGCCAGACTCAATGTGTTGACCGAGATGCCGGAGTTTTGGCACCAATGCCTGCTCCGCTGGCGACAGTGGAATAAACCCCGTAAGGCCGTGTTCAACGGCCAGGAGGTTCCTGACGCCAACGAGGAAGTCTTCCTCTACCAGACCATGTTGGGGGCCTGGCCCCTGCAAACGCAAGCAATTCCCGATTTTAAAGAGAGATTGAAACAATATCTCATCAAAGCAATCCGGGAAGCCAAGGTCCACTCCCGCTGGGTGGACCCAAATCCGAAGTATGAGCAATTGGTTATTGAATTTGCCGAGGCCATCCTGAGCGAGGGGGCAGCCAATCAATTCCTGCCCGACTTTCTGGCCTGCCAACAACGCCTGGCGTTTTACGGCGCCTTGAATTCTCTCTCCCAGGTCCTGCTAAAAACGACCTCTCCGGGAATCCCGGATTTCTACCAAGGAACCGAGCTCTGGGATTTCAGCCTGGTGGACCCGGACAACCGCCGGCCGGTTGATTTTAAGCACCGGCAAAAACTCCTGTCGACATTAAAACTTCGAGAGTCCAAAAAAGACAAGATTGTACTGCACGAGCTCCTGACCGCTTGGCGGGATGGCAGACTAAAATTACTGCTCATTTACCAGGCGCTACAGGTCCGTAAAACCCACCGCGAACTTTTCCTCCGGGGAGAATATCTGCCACTGTCAGTCGCCGGCACCTGTCAGGAACACGTCATTGCCTTTGCCCGCCGCCTGGACCAGCAGTGGGTTCTTACCCTGGCCGGCCGCTTCTTTTCCCGGCTCACTGAACCAGAAACCTGGCCTCTGGGAGAAAAGGTCTGGGGCGATACGCATCTCATCCTGCCCCAGGAGGCGCCGGATAGCTGGCGGGATGAAATAACCGGGGTCTCGCGGCCGTGCCGCCTGACCGATGCGGGCCGCCTCCTGCCTCTGGCGGCAGTCTTTAGCCAGTTGCCGGCGGCGCTCTTGCGGGGCGTCGCTCAATAGGTCATCCCCTGACCTATTAGCCGGAAAATAAGTTGCTGAGGGCGGATACCAGATTTGCCGCTACAGAAAGAATCCGTGTTTAGTCAGCAAATAAGTTCCGAGTTGAACAGATTGGAGCCATCAGAAAGGCAAGCGGATTAAAGGAAATCTACCGTACCCTCCTCTTTCGCAGCGATGATTCGATAAGCAGTCGGAAAAACTATCAGCGGATCGATAAGGGTTATACCTGGATCGGAGCCCAGGTTCTGCCAGCTTAGCTGGTCCACCGGCACGGCGGGCGGGATCCAGGCCAACGTCAGATGCAAGTGCGGCCGAACCAGGGCTTTTTTCGCCAACACCGAAACTGCCCCGATAATCTCCCCTTCGGCCACTCTGTCTCCTGCCGTCAGCAAACCCCGTGGGGTGGTATGGCCATACACCGTAAATAATTGTCTGCCATTAGGAGAATATATACCATGACCGAGATAAATGGATTTTCCTAAAAAATCGTCCTCAATTTTGACAATCTGACCGGTAAATGTCGCCGGAATACAAAAATCCTGGCCGACTCTTCCATTGCGGCCCGTGGCATTGGCATAGCAGCAAAGGTCCAGGCCCTCATGAGGCCGGTTTCTAGGCCCCCGCTTCCCCCACCATTGGGTTCGGGACTGAAACAACATGCCCGGATGAAACAGCCACCATTGAAAATCAGCTAAGCTTTCTGCATTACCGATTAGCAGGTAATCGAAAAATCGACCACTAATCTTAGGCAAAAACTTCACTTTCCCCCTCTATTTTTGAAATGAAAGCGAGATTACCCTCTGACGGGACAGGCTGCTTACATTATTCCGGACTCGTAGTCAGTGCAGAGGTGCAATACGGACAGCGGCTGGCTTGAATCGGAATCGTCGAAAAACAGTAGGGACATTCTTTCGTGGTGGGATCAACCGGTTTTTCCTTTTTAAGTTTATTCATTCCCCGAACCAGGATGAAAATGGCAAAAGCAACAATGAGAAAATTTATCACTGCATTGACAAAGAGCCCGATATTAAGCGTAACGGCTCCGGCCTCCTTGGCCGCCGCAACCGAAGCGTAGGGACCGGCCACTTTCCCTTCTTTGAGTACTAAAAAGATATTGGAAAAATCGACATTTCCCAAGAGGATGCCGATGGGCGGCATAATAACGTCATCTACCAATGACTTAACAATGATTCCGAATGCCGCACCGATGATGATGCCCACCGCCATATCGACGACATTGCCGCGCATGGCAAATTCCCTAAAATCCTTAAACATTTAACCTCTCTCAGAAAAATAGCTATGAAATAATAAATATTATGTAATCTATTTACCGGTTTAATTTAACCTTTTCTACCTCTGATTTGCAAGACTTTTGACCAGAGATGCCATAAACTTCCGTCTATTTTCTCTGAGGAATCAACCGGCGCCAGGGAACTTCTTAATGAAAGCCGCTGATTTCGGGTCCGGTTGACAAAAATGTAATAACGACTATAATAATCTTAGAAATTCAGAGAATCAGCAGTACCTTATTCTTTTCCCAGACGTGGGGGGAAAAGAAATCATTTTTTTAGTTGTAGCAGAAAATTTAACTTCATTAGACCTTCCGGGAGTAGCGGTTTTATGTTGGAAGCCGAATCTTTAGGCTGTCTCTATGAGATTACTCAGGCCATTAACCGGCCCGGATCTTTAAAAAGCGGCTTGCAGAAAATTCTTTCCATCCTGGCCAACGGCATGGGGATGAATCGGGGAACGATTACGATTTTAAACCCCGACACCCGAGAACTACAGATTGAAATTGCCCATGGCCTGACGTCAGAAGCCCGCCGCCGGGGACGCTATAAATTAGGCGAAGGCATTACCGGCCGCGTCGTCGAAAACGGTGAGCCGGCTATTGTCCCCCGGATCAGCCAGGAACCGACATTTTTAAATCGCACCCGCTCCCGCGGCGATCTCCAGAAACAGGACATCTCTTTTATTTGCGTTCCGATTAAGATCGGCCGACAGACTATCGGGGCGCTCAGCGTCGACCGATTATACCAGGAGGAAATTCATCTGGACGCCGACCTGCAGCTCCTGACCATTATCGCCTCAGTCATCGCTCAGGCGGTGAACAACCTGATGCTCATTGATCAGGAAAAACAACGCCTGCAGGCCGAGAACCTGAAGTTGCGGGAGGAGTTGCAGGACAAATACAACCTGGACAATATCGTCGGCAATTCGAACAAGATGCGCCAGGTCTTTGAGATGATTCAGCGCGTGGCGGGAAGCAACGCCACCGTCCTGATCCGCGGAGAGAGCGGCACCGGCAAGGAACTGGTGGCCAGCGCCATTCACTACAACAGCAAACGGGCCCGCAAACCTTTCATTCGCGTCAACTGCGCCGCCCTGCCCGAAACCCTGGTAGAGAGCGAACTCTTCGGACACGAAAAGGGGGCCTTTACCGGCGCCACCCAAGCCAAGATGGGTCGGTTTGAGTTGGCCCAGCGCGGCACTATCTTTCTGGATGAGATCGGCGACCTGAGCCCCACCGTACAGCTCAAACTCTTGCGGGTTATCCAGGAGCGAGAATTCATTCGCGTCGGCGGCGTTAAAAGCATGGAGGTGGACGTGCGCATCATTGCCGCTACTCACCGCGATCTGGAAGGACTGCTGGCAAATGGCTCGTTTCGAGAGGACCTCTACTACCGGCTGAACGTTTTTCCGATTTATCTACCGCCGTTGCGGGAGCGGCAGACCGACATTATCCTCCTGGCCGAATATTTCCTCCAGAAATATAGTCAGGAGAATAATAAAAATACTAAACGCATCTCGGCGCCGGCGATTGATCTGTTGATGCAGTATCACTGGCCCGGTAATGTCCGGGAGTTGGAAAATGTGATCGAGCGGGCCCTGCTGGTCTGCGACGAAGAAACTATCCGGACCATCCACCTGCCGGCCAGTCTGCAGAATCCGGACCGCTCTGAGGGCAGCAAGAACACATCTCTGGCTGCGGCCATCGAACACCTGGAGAAGGAAATGATTATCGAAGCGCTGCGCGTTTCCCATGGAAACCAGACCCAGGCCGCCGAATACCTGGATACCAGTCTGCGCATCCTGGGCTATAAGATCAAGAATTACAAGATCAACCCCAAACAGTATAAAACCCACTAGAAGCCTGAAATTGGCCAGTTTTTTAGGTCTTGCCGGCTGTCTTAGATATTAGAGAGCCGACGTCAGAAAAAGGCCTTTCAACCTTCTCCCCGATAAAC
Organism: Desulfobacca acetoxidans DSM 11109; assembly: GCF_000195295.1. Classification (NCBI taxonomy): domain Bacteria; kingdom Pseudomonadati; phylum Thermodesulfobacteriota; class Desulfobaccia; order Desulfobaccales; family Desulfobaccaceae; genus Desulfobacca; species Desulfobacca acetoxidans. The sequence continues at coordinate 250,533 of NC_015388.1, read as the reverse complement.
CGAAAATACGTCCAGAGGCCGCCGTAGGCGGGGTAAATCTCACAGAACCGGGTATGGAAACCGGACCGGAGTTCGGGCAGGAGATGACCCTGCATATGGACATGATTGCAGGCCATCCATTTTTTGAAGACGGCAACGGGCGAATCGTGGAAGTCAACCACGGCGACGGCCCCTCCCGGTCGTAGATCGGCATACGCCGAGCCGATGGCCTGACGCCAGCTGGCATTGAACATGGATAGGGTATAGGAAAAAACCAGGAGGTCGTAAGGAACGTCAGGCGCTATTGGCCGATCGTAGGCTTGCTGAATAAACTCAGGGACATGGTCTTGACGGGCCATTTTGGTCCGGGCCCGGTCCAACATGGCGGGGCTCAGATCTAATCCGGCAAGGCTGGCATTGGGGAATATCCGGTGCAGATGCAATAGATTTTTCCCTGTGCCACAGCCGACCTCCAGGATGTGGTTCGGTTGGCAATAGGTGGGAAGCATCTGGATGAGTCGGCTGCGACCGAAAAGAAACAACCAGCGGCTTGCATCATAAATCCGGGAATGAAAGCGATAGTAGCGCACTAATGCGGCCAGATTGTCGCTATTTGGAAACTCTGAAGTTCTGGGCATTATTGTACCTGGGCCAGGTGGAGACTGCCGTAGGTTCCTACCCGATCTTGGGCGTGCAACGGGAAGGTTCGTTCTGGAAAGAAGCGCAGCCGGGACCGTATTCGGGGAGGCAAAAAATCCAACTCAAGGCCTGCTGACCGCATCAGGATTTTTGCCCTGGGACGGCTGTTGTGGAAGATATACTGCCATTCCTCCTCCAGGGCCTGGGGTTGATGCCGGGCCAGCCAATCTTGGTGATCCAGTAGGACAAAATGGCTGTAGCTTCCTGGATGCCTCTTCAAAAATTCTGTTAAGGTGCTGTTATAGAGTTTGACCCTTGCGATCTGGGCCTGAATCTGCCGGAAATTTTCCCGCTTTAAATAGTTCGGACAACATTCCGGGATGTAGGAACCGGTAAGGTAAACCCGCCAGAAATAGTTCTCCCGGATAGGGGTTTCGGTCATGACGCGCCGTATTTTTTCCTGAACGAATCCGTTTATACCCTGCGGGTGGGTCCGATTCAGAAGATTTATCTGCGCTTTCGGCACCCCCACCTGTGCCAGGCACCAGGGCTGGCGAATCAGCCAGGAAACCGCTCTGTGGTGGAGCTTTTTCCCCAGTGGCTCGTAGCGACGCCTTTGGGTCTCCAGGGTCTTGCTGTTGAGGAAGGATTCAAGCGCCGTCTGGCTATTTTTTGCCCTGCCAAACAGGATGAGCCGCATCAGCCAAGCGAAATCGCCAGCCGCCCCCCGCCAATAAAAGGACCTTCTTACCCCCCCCAGGCTGAAGTATTTGATTTTCCTATCCCAAAATTTCCTGGCGGCGGGTGATAAATCTTCCTGCACCGACCGGTAAATCTCTTGATAGTTCTCAATCCCCCCATTCCCGAACAGGGCAAAGAGGTCTTCAAAATTACCCCTGGCGAAGAGAGCCAGTTTAAACTCCAGCAGGGCGTTCTGCCGATAGTTGACATCCACGGCATGAATTTCTTTAGGCGAATCCAGGAGATAATCCAGAATATTGCAACCGGCGCTGGTAATGACCACCAGCTCGCTCTGCGGCTCCAATCTGAGCAACTGACGGTCTATCCTCGGATCTTCCCAGCAGGCATTATAGATCAAGCGATGTCCGTGAATCAGGTCAAAAAATTGCTGCGCCGTGCCTTTAAACACACGTCAACTCCTTAAATCAGGTTTCCTTTGAATTGAAGCCGATAATTTATATACTATGTTGATATTAATCAGAAAATAAGTTCCTAGTTCCGAGTCGAACAGATTGGAACCGTACAGTCACTGCTAGCTTACTTCCATAATTTGCGGCTGCTTTTTAAAGAATGACAATTACCAACAAGAAATCAGAAACCGAAAACGGTATTGCTTTAGGGATTACTGAACAATTCTTTTTTGTCGGTGGCTTCCCAGGGCAGTTCAAGATCCAGCCGACCTACGTGGCCGTAGGCCGCCAGTTTGCGGTAAAAACCGTTTTTAGTCAAGGCCGGCAGGAATCTCAGGTTAAAGTTTCTGAGGATACCAGCCAATCGGAATTCGCAATACTGCTCTAACAGCGCGGCAATCTTGGAATCGGCGATCTTGCCGGAACCGAAGGTCTCTACCTGGATACTTACCGGCCGGGAGCGGCCGATGGAGTAGCTGAGCTGTACCTCACATTCCGCCGCCAGTCCGGCGGCCACGACATTCTTGGCGGCATAGCGGGCCGCATAGGCCCCCACCCGGTCGATGCGCAAGGGGTCTTTGCCGCTCAGGGCAGCGCCGCTGTGACGGGAGTACTCCCCGTAGGTGTCAATGGCATTCTTACGTCCGGTAAGGCCGGAATGCACCGCCGGACCGCCGACCATAATATGATCCACCGGATTGATGTATATTATCGTCTGATCATCGGGTTTGATCTCTTCATCCGCAAAGGCCGGGAGCAGAACTCGTTCTTTGATGTCAGCCGCTAATCTTGCCGCCGGAATGGTCACTGGCCGATTCTGACTGGCAATGATAGTGATACTATGAATCCGGAAAGGACGACGGTTGCGAAACTCCACACCAACTTGGGTAGCGGCATCCGGAGAAAGATAGGGGATGTCCTTATGGCGTTTGGCCTTAATGATTCTTTTAGCCAGTTTATGGGCCAACCAGATAGGCAGCGGCATCAGGGCGGGGGTATGATCACAGGCAAAACCAAAGACGGTTACTTGATGTCGGCCTGGGAGGTTTTCCAACTCCTCTTCTGAAAGCTTCTGTTCTTTAAAGATAGTAAGTTCATCGGGCGGAAATTCCTGCAAGCTGGTCAGCACGCTGCATGACTTAGCGTCAAAGTCATGCTCCACATAGCCGATCTGATTGATGACCTTCCGGGCAACGTACGGAATATCGACTTTGGCGGTGGAACTGAAGCGGGCGGAAATAAACAGGATCGAGGTGGATACGGCGCATTCGGCCCGGATGCGGGCGTAGGTATCCTGTTCCAGGTAGGCGTCTACAATGGCATCGCTGATCTGATCACAGAGTTTGTCCGGATGCCCCTCGGTCACAGACATGGAAGTAAACATGAAGTCTTTTTTCATATGCATCTCCCGCAAGAGAATAGTTCAAAAGGGAGCTGAGGGATGAGGATCCGAAGCTAATCCGAGATTGCCGGCAACGTCTCATTTCTTGATTAATTCGTTAATTATCAGAGGCATGAGAGATGTACCGGCGATAACCACGCCGTCCGTCAGACTCATGGCACCTATACCAAGGAGGCTGCGCAATCCCGGGGTGAACATGGCCAAGACCTGCAGGAGGATGGAGCCGCCGACTGACAGGGTAAGGAATCGATTCGCCGGCAAGTTTCCGCGGAAGACGCTCTGCCGGTCCGAACGGCAGCTAAAGGCATGCAGGAGTTGGGCGATAGTGAGGCTGTTGAAAGCCAGTGCGCCGGCCCTCGCTCCGATACCGTAACGCATCAGCCCGTAGCCATAGGCACTTAGGGCCGCGGCACTGAGCGTAGCAGATTCCCGCATTATACTCCAGTACTCATCACCAGAAAAGATAGGCTCGCCCGTGGGCCGGGGCGGACGTTCCAGGACGGACGGTTCGGGAGCCTCCATGGTGAGGGCCAGCCCAGGTAAGATATCCGAGACCAGATTAATCCAGAGGAGCTGCATGGTATTCAGGGGCGTACCCCAACCTGCCGCCAAGGCCATAAAGGTTACCATGATCTCACTGATATTGGTAGAGAGAAAAAAATGTACCGATTTCTTGATGTTGTTGTAGGAGGTGCGGCCGTCCTGGATGGCGACGACCAAGGCCTCCAGGTTGTCTTCTTTTAAAACTACGTCAGCCACTTCTCGGGCGATATCGGTGCCGGAGTGTCCCATGGCAATACCCACTTCGGCGGCCTTGAGGGCAGGACCATCGTTGATGCCGTCACCGGTCATGGCCACTACCTGCCCGGCACTCTGCAAGGCGCGCACGATCTGCAGCTTATGGGCTGGACTGACCCGGGCAAAGATGTGCACCCGCTGAGCCAGGGCCTTGATGGTCTCGGGCGCCATGGCGTCCAGGTGGGTGGAATCCAAAATCTCCAGAGGCTCACCTTGACTCAGATTAAGCTCTTTACCGATGGCATAGGCAGTCTGGCTCTGATCACCGGTGATCATCACGGTCCGGATGCCAGCCCGGTGGAAATCTGACACCAGTTGGTGCACCCCTTCCCGGATGGGATCAGCCATGCCGGTGACTCCCAGCCAGGTGAACCCTCGGTCGATCCGATCGTTTCCGGCATCCAGGCCATTGCCGTTTATCTCTCCGTGATAGACCGCTACCCCGAGCACCCGCAGGGAGTCGCCCGCCATGCGGTCATTTTCAGTTTCGATCTGCAGTCGCTGCCGAACGTTCAGCGGCAGTCGCTGGCCTTCTTTCAAGTAGGTATCACACATAGCCAGGACATCCAGGGGGCTGCCTTTTAGAACCATCAATTTGTCGCCAGTGGCCGTTTCATGATACGTAGTCATAAAAGGCCGCTGTTCGGACCGATGATTGACCCGGAGGAGCGGATAGCGGCGTCTCAGGTCGAGGACGTCGATGCCAAGATCGATAGCCAACTGTACCAGGGCCTTTTCGGTGGCCGATCCCGAAAGCACATACCGATTCTCGGCCCGGTCTATTTCAGTTTCGTTACACAATGCCGCCATTCGGATTAATTGGGCGAACTCGTGGCCATTCGAGGCAATTTGGTGAACCGCGGCAGGGAGATCCTCTTCGTTAAACTGGAACACGCGTCCGCCAGCATAGATTCTGACTACGGTCATCTCATTTTTGGTAATTGTACCGGTTTTATCCAGGCAGATGGTCTGGAGGCAACCTAGGGTCTCCACCGCCTCCAGCCGCCGGATGAGGACCTGATGCTTTTCCATGTTCTTGACGCCCAGGGCCAGGGTGGTGGTGGCGACGGTCGGCAGGCCTTCCGGCACTGCGGCCGCAGCCAACGAAACGGCCGTATTGGCCATTTGCAGCAGGGCAAAACCCCGCAGCAGGCCGATGCCGCAGACCAGAGCGCAGATGCCGCAACACAGCAGCACCAGTTCGTCGCCTACCCGCCCTAACTGTTTTTCCAAAGGTGTTTCCGGGGCAACCGCCTCCTCCACCAAGGTCTGCAGCTTACCAATTTCGGTGTACCGGCCGGTAGCCACCACTAGCGCCAGGCCTTGGCCGCCGGTTACCATAGCCCCTCGATAGACCATATTGGTCCGGTCGCCTAAGGGGATATTTTCCGCCTTTAGGACTTGGGTTGTCTTCAAGGCTGGTAGACTCTCACCCGTAAGGGCGGATTCATCGATGCTGAGTCGATCGGCCTCCACCAGTCTGCTGTCGGCCGCAATATAGGTACCGGGCTTAAGGGACAATAAATCTCCCGGAACCACACCCTCAACGGCAATCTCCTGCAGATCGCCATTTCTGATAACCTGGGCAGTGGGCCGTATCAGGTTTTTCAGAGATTGGATGGTGGTTTCGGCCTCACTTTCGGTTTTATAGGCGATCCCCGCATTCACCGCTACCACTCCCATGATCAGGACGGCGTCCAGAATCCCACCGGAGATGACGGCGAGGCCGGCGGCGGCACTCAACAAAGCCACGGGGAGTGATTTGAATTGGCTAATGAAGATCTCCCAACCTGAACGCGGCTCTGGTTCGCTTAGAGCATTGGGTCCGAATTTTTCGTAGTTTCCCTGCGCTACTTCCTGAGCCAAGCCGGTTTCCCGAGAAACCGACCACCTGGCCAAGATCTCTTCGGTCTCCAGCGTATGCCAAGGTGCTATTTCCTGTTCTCTCCAGGCTGAGGCAAACGTAGGCACCGGTTCGCCCTGGCCCACGGTGGGGGGCGAAGGGAAAGAGTCATCTTGAACCTGCCGGTCAATGACCGACTTCCCGGTTTTTGGATCAGGTTGCGGTGATCCGGTTGAGGCGTGATATTCCCGGAGGCACTGCTCCAACAAGAGGCCGATGGTTTCCGGGCTATTGTCGGTGTTGAAACAGACAAGGGCGTTGCCGGTAAGAATATTGGGAGAAAACGAAGAGATACCATTCCCGCGATACCGGGACAGCCTTTCCTGAAGAAATTTTTTCAGGGACTCACAACGGTAGAGTTCGGGAATATGAAATCGAACTCTCCCCTGGACTTCTGCGTGGACAACCTGGATCATAACGTATTGTACAAACACATAAGCAGCTTGGGGCGAATACAAGATTCGCCCCAACAGGCAGAATCTCTGTTTGACGGCGAATCAGCACGAGGGCTGGCCAATGACCCTGAGGCAACCCCAACTGCTAAGAGACCGCAGTTGGCTTTCCCATCGGCGCCGAAACCTCCTTCGACTTGACGGACTCCCTTCCCACTTTCGGTTTTGACTGAGGACTCTCGGACAGCTCTTCGCTGTTAGCCTCGGAAGTGCTCCAGGATTTGGGGAGGACTGCGCTGACCACGTCTTTGACACCATCGACTACTCCAACCAGGAAGACCGTGACGTTTCTGGTAGCGGCAGAGCCGAGCGAACCGGCCGCCTCAATGGCGCCATTAACCGCAGCCGTAGCGGCACCGCCGACATTGCCGCCAACTTCTTGTACCGCTTCGATAACGCCGTCAACCGTCCGACGGGCTACCAGAGCAACATCAGTGCCTACTTCCGAGGCGCCTTTAACGGCTCCTTGGGCTACCTGACCGGCGGTGTTAATGACGTCTCCACCGACGTCGCCGATCCCTAAAACAATGCCCTTTGCCGCGTTCTTGGTAGTCATAAGGAGTCCATAGCCCACCTCTTCGGTGGCCTTCAGAGCTCCTTTGACCACATCCCGGCTCACCTCGATGACGCTGCCGGCTACCGCCCCGCCGGCTTGCAGTGCATCAGTAACGCTATTCCTGGCCACGGTGACGATTTGATTCTCGATTTCATTCAGCCCTTTGAGGCTGTTGACGACCCCATCCTTGACAAAGGCGCCGGTGTTCTGCACCATCTCTCCGAGACCGGAGCCCTGGATTTTTTCCTCCTGATTCATCGCTTTCTCCTTTCCCGCTCTGCTCTGGCGAGAGGCTGTATCAATCGAATTAGGCATGTATAAGAAAAACACCTCATTGCTGTTTCCTAAAGGATAAGGGAATAAGCACGACTCGAAGACTGTCAAAGCCGTTGCAATAGCCAGGCAACCCTGTCATGATCCAGGTTCGGAGCCAAAAACTTGAGAGCCTCCTCCAGTTGGTGGGTAGAATCAGGTGTCCGCAACTGTTTGGCGTCATACACCACCAACAGACTGCCGGTCAGATGATTTGCCTCCACTTCTCTGATACCTGGGATAGCCGAAAATAATTCCATGATTTTCTGCGCCAGGCTCAGATTGCCCTTAATCAGAAGAGATTTCAACCTGACCCGCCCTGGGATAAAATGTGAAATCTGAATGCCGTTTAAGTCCATGGTATCTTTGCCTCACCAGGATGATCGACTGTCTAGAGAGCTTTAAATGTCTCCAGCCGTCCGAAAAACACTCTTTAGATCACTGCTCGTTATCTGATCGACCAGCCTTCCGGTCAGGATTGATTACTGCATCAGTACTTAGGGTTATGAAACAGGCTCTATTACACCCAAACGAACGAAATCCCCCGTGTAGTCGCCTACCACTTAACATATCACCTCCCTTACCTCTTTGGTGCATACTCATCATAAACAAACAGATTTCTCATAATTCGATGTTGTCAAGACTTCATAAACCATTTCCTGAAAAAAACAGCTTCAAGGAGGACCACCTCTATGACACAATATTTCTAACTTGACTGCAAAACGAACCTCCATAAAAAAATTCGCTCTAGCACAATATAAACAGAATCTAGATTGAGGATTAACGTTCACGAATAATAATGAAGTAATAACGGATAAAACATGAACGGAGGAATGGTGGACATGCACCCGGACTATATCCATTCACTAGCAGGTCGCATCCGCATTAAGGTCCCAGAGATCAAAGGTTCTTCGATCAGAGCCGAGGAGCTGGAAAAAAAGGTGCAATGGCAACCGGGCATCGAATCAATTAAGGCCAACCACATAACTGGCAGCGTCCTGATCTACTATAATCCTCAGGAAACCGGTCAAGACCATATTCTGCGGGCTCTTCAGGAATCGGGTTATCTCCGCCAGATAACACCCGGGTGGCAGGAGGCTACCAGCACTCAAGATGGCTTTAGTTCCCTGCCGTACAGAGTTGTCGCCTCAGTAGCCCAGACGATGATGGAAGCGGCCCTGACCCGATTAGTAACCGCTATCATCTAAAAACATAAACGCCTGAAATAAAAACTGGCTCCCCTGAACCAGGAAAGCTCGTCGGTTCATAGAGATGTTGTTAAGAAAAGTTCTTCCGATCCCGCTTACACTCTGCGGATAGTTAGGGAAAGCCCGTGAACGCCGCGGCCGCGGGGGATAATCATTCGGCCATTTCCAGTGTCGCCATTCCTTCCATGGTTTCATGTAGGACGCTTGCCTGTTCTAAAGAACTTGTTTTGGTGGGATGAAACAGCATAAAGGTTGCCAGAGAAAACCATAGCAGATTATACCACGCCGGTGGAGTGGCTCTTTCGGCAATCATACGGTTTATGCCTAAAACAAAGAGTGTGGTCGGCAATAAGACCTTTAGGTCCAAACCTCCCAGGATATTACTCACACCTGCATTTAAAGCGCCAAAAAACTGGGTGATACTGGCTGCATAAGGAGAGACGTCCGGACACTCGGGGGGCAGACTTGGCTTCAAGAGGTTTGCAACCTGTTTCCCGGTCAACTCCGGAGATATGCTTTTGAAGACCTCCGTCAGGGAGCGTATGGTATCCTTTGCCATCTTAGTGGCCGGCTCATAGAGAATTACCAGACTGCCGGTGACCGGATTGCACTCGACGCCCGTGACACCGGGCGCCCCTTTAACCCGATCCTCAATCTCCCGAGCCAGGACCGGATGGCGTATCATTGGGGCGATCTTAAGACGTACCCGACCGGGAAGGGCGTGAACCACCCTGATGTTCATCACTAGCCTCTCACTTTGCCATCAGCTACGATCGGTGGCAGCACTGGCGGCGGCAGCCCGTTCCGCTTTGGCCTCTGCCACCAGATCGCTAATCTGCTCGCCCGTCTCGGCGACAAATTCCTGCATGGTATCCATCAGGGCCATGCCGCCTTTAATAATCCCTTTGAAAATCGGTCGAGCCATGGAAGCTACCACCGGCAGGGCAATGGGCGCCACTAAGGCTACACCGGCGACGACCAGGATACTGCTGAGTGATCCTTTAAAAACATTTTTGAAGATATCCATAGCCACCCATCCAATGAATTTTATTCCTGTTTAACTTCTACCTGAGGGACTTCTTTTTAATCGACCCCGTTTAAGGTAACTGTAATTAATATTTATTATAGGAATTATATTTCTGTAAGGTTAGTATCTTGTTAGGTTTTTGTTAGGGATGAACCGCTGACATGCTGAAAGGCGGATCAGCGAATTTTGTCGGGCTAGAAGGGTGGTGGTCGACGCCTAAATTATGGTAAGCCGAAAATTCCGCCAGACCTGCCTTACCCATGTAGCGCTGCAAGACTTGGGGAGGTGTTAGGGTCAGGTCAACCAATATCAAACCGTCCAGGACCTGGCTGAAGTTGGGGTCGCGGTTGAAGCCTAACAGCTTCCCCCCCAATTTTAAATACTGCTTCAAGAGGATGGGGACTCCGTGGCGGCCTGGATCGACATCGGCCAACAATTCCGAGAGTTCTTCCACCTTCTGCGTACCGGCGAGGGCCAACCGCAGGTCCTGCTCCCGGTATTTTTTAAAGATGAGAGGTGTCTTGGGTTTGACGAAGCGGGCCAGTTCAGGAAGGAAAGTGTGCATACTTAACCAGGTGGCCAACAATCCCTGGGAGAAATCATGATACTCATTGCTGATTGATACCGGGCCGAACAACAGGCGGTAATGGGGATGGCGCACGACGAACTGGGCAATCCCTTTCCACAAGAGCAGCAAGGCTTGATAATTCTTCTGATACTCCAGCCGTACGAACGAGCGGCCCAACTCCAACCCCGGATTGATCTCGGCCAAAAATCGCTGGTGGTAATCAAATAAAGTGGCAGTATACAAACCGCGGCCACCTAAGCCGCTGATTATCCGGTCTGTCGGCCCCAGTCGGTAGGCCCCGATCACCTCCTGTCTCTCCTGTTCCCAGAGGAACAGATGAAGATAATGGGCGTCAAACCGGTCCAGGTCTATGGACTTGCCGGTTCCCTCCCGGACCTGCCGAAAGGTTACTTCCCGCAGACGGCCGATCTCTTGCAGCAGGTTGGGAATCTGCGGCGCATAACCATAGCCGACCAGATACGGACGGCTGTGGACCAGGATCTGAGAGGAGGGCAGTGCCTTAACCTCCCGAACTATCGTTGCCGCTTCCGGGCTGGGAATAATTGCTTCGGGCAAGGTTTTCCTAAATGGCCTGGTCAGATGAAACCGACCGGCTCTGCCATCCCCAGCCGATATGCTTTCCCGTAACATATAAGTACGCAGGCGCAGGTAGGCCATGATCTTATCGTCATCCCCCAGGGTCGATAATCTCTCATGGGCTATCGCCTGGCCGATCTTAACTCGGATGACCTTATCTTTTTTGTTTAGAAACTCTCTCGGCAACAGCGCCGTCCGCAACTGCGGGTGCACCAGCCCCAGACATTGAAACAGAGGACTGTTGTGGCCGTCAAAAAAAACCGGCAGGACATCTGCCCGGCTTCTTTTGATCAGGCGAGCCACATTCCGGTTCCAGGCCGGATCGGTAACCTTGAGTTTTGGCCAGCTCAAGTGGGATACCATCCCGGCCGGAAAGACCCCCACAACCCCTCCCTGTTTCAGCCAGGCCAGGACCTCTCGGAGACCGGAGAGATTGGCGTGTACAGATCGCTTAGTGCCGAAGGGATCCACATAAATAAACAGATTCTGCAGCACGGTCACAGGCTGCAAGAGATAATTGGCCATGATCTTGACATCTCGACGAACTTTCCCCAACAGATCTGCCAGGATGACCCCCTCCAACCCTCCAAAGGGATGATTTGCCACAACCACCAGCGCCCCCCGGCTGGAAATCCGTGGGATCTCCGTTTCTGAGAATTCACAGTGGACGTTCAATGAATTCAGAAGGTGCGATAAGAAAGACCATTCATCCGTCGACGCCGCTGCCTGCGTCAAAACGCGATTGACCTGTCTGAGACAGATGATTCTTTCCAAAGGGTTGCGCAGCACATTGAGCCATTTGAGATATTTATGTCTGCTAAAATCAAGGATCAGGCCAGGTGATCGAATATAATCACTGTGAGCATCCACTGTTATTTCCCCGTTCATTATCTTGTCGGCGTTCAGTTATCAACTTTCGGCTCCAGCAGAAAAAATTTGATTGCTATTCTATACGCTTTAAAGAGCTGTACAGTAACTTACCAATCGATACTCATTTACTGTTAGTTTCGCAAACAGGTAGTATTTGTTTATTGTTATTAATAATTGTTAATAGTGAACTAATAAACTTAACACAAATAAAACATTATCCTCTTGAAAATTTATTACAACTATTATTAATTATAAATACTATTTTTATATTGTAGTTTTAATTTAAATTCATATTGAATTAGAAATGGTGAAAGGCATATTATGGCGCTTACTGTTAAGAAGGAAATTGTGGGCGAGAATGAAGGCTTCAGCCTGCAGCCGGACTTATTGCGGGAGATCTTCTATTATGCCAAGCCCTACGGCCATCATGAAGACGCCAAGAGTTTGAATCTCGGGTTCGGATTTCTCTATTATGGCCTGGTGCGGTCGCTACGACCGCAACACACTTTGGTCATCGGCTCCGGGTATGGTTTTAGCGTGGTATGTTTTGCTCTTGGCATCAAGGACAATGGCAAAGGTAATCTGAGTTTTATTGATCCTTCATATTCGTTATTAAAAAATGGTCCCTTTAAGACAATTGGCGGCCGGGGATTTTGGGATAACGCGCAGGAAGTTAAGGCGCACTTTCGCCGATTTGATGTAGATCATATTGTCAGACATTACAAGATGCGCAGCGATGAATTCTTTCCGCTATTCGAAGTTATGGAGCTGCCGCCTATTGATCTGGCCTTTATCGACGGCAATCACTCCTATAAGGACGTAAAATATGATTTCATCAAAGTATTGGAGCGATCGAAAAGAAATTCTTACATCCTGCTGCACGATTCCAATATTTATATCAGAGAGATGCTCCAGCATTCCGGGGTTAAGAAGTGGTTAAGCACAATCAAGGCTTACAAGGAATTCTTTGAGGTCATCGACTTCCCCTTTGCTTCCGGTGTGGCCCTGGTGCGGGTTCGTAAGGCGAATGCATGGAAGCAGGTCTTTTGATCCTGTTAGGAATAATTGTCGCACTGGCGGTAGGGGGGTATGTATTCTGGCGCTACTTCTGGTTTTTCCGGAATCCGGAGAGGGACATCCCAACGAAGGACGTCATCGTCAGCCCGGCCGACGGGACCGTGGTTTACGTTAAACAGGTACTGCCTCAGGAAAAGATCGTGGCCGTCAAAGCAGGGGTTGAACTCAGCATCAACGACATTACCAAAAATGACCTCAGGACTCCCAAGGTATTGATTGGCGTATTTATGAGTCCGCTTAACGTACACTACAACCGGATGCCGCTCGCCGGGGAAATTGAATTTATCCGTCATTATCCGGCCCAGGGGGCCAACCGGCATATGGGGTGGATGCATCTAAGGACACTCCTCGGCCGCCAGCCGCTGTATGCCAACAGCACCCATATTTTTACCAATGAACGGACGGTGACCAAGTTCCGCAGTTTTTTTAAAAATGCCGATCTTACCGGCTACATCGTCCAAATCGCCGGCGGCAGCGTGAACGGCATTGATAGTTATGTCAGCCCCGGGCAGAGACTGAATAAAGGCGACATCTTCGGCATGATCCGCATCGGTTCCCAGGTAGATTTAGTTCTTACCTGGCTACCGGGAATGCGTCTGCAGGTGAAACCCGGAGACAAGGTGCGAGCCGGGGAGTCAATCTTGATTGCTTGAGGCACCCGACAGTATCCGGTTTCTGTTTTTGCTGAAATGATGTTGAAATACTCATTAGCTGTAGACTTAACCGGTTGTATGCTACGAAACTTGGCATTAGACAGTCTCAATCCCTCAGGAGTATGCTCATGAAGATCGATCTCCACGTTCACTCTAAATATTCCACCCGCCCCTCCCAATGGGTGCTGCAAAAACTCGGTTGTCATGAGTGTTATACCGAGCCGCAGCAACTCTATCGTATTGCCAAGCAAAGGGGCATGGATTGGATTACCATTACGGACCACAATAACATAAACGGATGTCTGGAGATTGCGCATCTGCCCGATACGTTTATCAGCGAGGAAGTCACTAGTTATTTCCCGGAAGACGGCTGTAAGATTCATGTCTTGGTCTATGATATCGATCAATCAAGGCATGGTGAAATCCAAAAACTGCGGGAAAACGTTTCGTCGCTGGTCGCCTATCTCCAGCAGGAAAAAATTGCCCACAGCCTGGCTCATCCGCTCTGGTCGGTAAACGGCCGCCTCAGTCTCGATCATTTTGAAAAGCTCTTATTATTATTTAAAACCTTTGAAATCAACGGCAGCAGGGATGAACAGCTCAATCTCACTTTGCGGCGCATCCTTTCTCATCTGACGCCGAAATGTTATGAGCAGCTTATTGACAAGCATGGCATCATTCCCGGGTTTTCAGAACCGTGGCGAAAAAATTTTACCGGCGGTTCGGATGATCACAGCTCCCTGACCATCTGCCGCATTCATACCGAAGTGCCACATGCCGCTAATCTCAAGGATTTCTTCACCGGCCTGCAAAATCGCCAGGCCAGGATTATCGGGAGGGCATCCAGTCCACAGACCCTGGCCCACAACATCTATAGCATCGCCTATCAATTTTACGCCCACAAACTTGGCCTTCATGATCATTCCAGGTATGATACTTTTATCGGTTTTTTGGATAAGGCCCTGAGAAATGCCGCTGCTCCCAAGCGCTCCCGGTTCAACCTTTTTAGTCTGTCTTTTTTCTTGAAAAAAGGGGCTAACGGGAATGGGAAGCATCCGAGTTTTTCCTTCCTCGAGCTGGTAAAGGATGAAATCCAGAAATTTATTCAAAACGAACCCGTATTAAAAAAGATTTTCCGCCAGATACAATCGGCCGCGCATTCTGACGAGAAGCAATGGTTTGCTTTTGTCAAAGAACTCTCCGATAAAATCTTGATAAAATTTAATCAGCGTCTTGATGAGGGTGTGCGGGGTGCTCATTTTATCGATCTTTTCCAATCGCTTACAGTCATCGGAATCATCTATCTGCTCCTGCTGCCCTATGTTGCGGCCTTCAACTCCTTTGCCCAGGACCGGCATCTTAGCGAAGAGATTCTCGCACGTTTCATGGACATGAGGATTTCCGGGAAAGATCAGCCACAGACCAAGATAGCCCATTTCAGCGATACCTATTACGAAATCAACGGCGTCGCCCTGACCCTGCAAAAACAGGCCAACGAGGCTCAACTCAGCCACAAGCCGTATACGGTCATCACCTGCGACGTCACTGGACATGAGAACAGCCGCTGTGTCCAAAACTTTACTCCCCTGGCGGTCTGGGATCTGCCGGAGTACCAGGAACAGAAGCTGTTTCATCCTCCCCTCCTGGAAATCTTAAATTACTGCTATGATCAAAAATTTACCAGAGTGCTGGCGGCTACCCCTGGCCCAATGGGATTGGCAGCTCTGCTCATTGCCCGGATTTTAGACCTGCCCATCGATGGCACCTACCACACCTCCCTGCCACAATATGCCCACTATCTCACGGAGGACAGCTCTGTCGAAGACCTCATGTGGCGGTATATTCTCTGGTTTTATAACCAGATGCAGAACATCTATTCACCTTCGGTTAGCACTGCGGCGGAATTGGCCGAACGCGGGATCAGCGCCGAAAAAATCTGCACCTTTCCTCGGGGGGTTGATCTCCAGCGGTTTCATCCGCGTAAACGGGACGGCCTGCTGGAAACCCGCTATCATCTGCAAAAAGGTCTCAAGCTATTGTATGTTGGGAGGATTTCAAAGGAAAAAAATCTACAGGTGTTGGTGCGGGCCTTTAAAAGAGTTATTCAGGTCCGACCCGAGGTACACCTTATCGTGGTAGGCGACGGACCTTACTTCGAAGAGATGCAGCTTTCTCTGAGCGGCACCCCTTGCCTTTTTACCGGCTACTTAGATGGCGAAGAGCTGGCGTCAGTATATGCCTCCTGCGATCTCTTCCTCTTTCCCAGCACTACCGATACCTTCGGCAATGTGGTGTTGGAGGCCCAGGCCTCGGGTCTTCCGGTCATCGTTACGGATGCCGGCGGTCCCCAGGAGAACATCGTTCCCGGCAAGACCGGATTAGTAGTCAGGGGGGATGACGAGGCCGCCTTTGCCGAAGCAATCCTGAGGCTCATTGCTGATCCTAAGAAGATGCAGCGGATGGGGAAGGAAGCCAGGGTTTATATTGAAAACCGCTCTTTTAAACACGCTTTCAATGCCACCTGGCAGCTCTACCGGGAGGAGGCCGAGAGATTGTGTGCTTGACCAGAGGGTAAAGCCTCCGGCCAACGTCCTCACTCACCGACTTTCGGCCTGAGGTAATTCTGCCATGAGCCGGCCGAACAAATAAATTGGCACGTTCTGGTGATCACAACGAAATATGAAAACAGAACCGTGGCGGCTGCTGACAATTCTGTTTCAGCCCCTGGATCTTACGGCGGTTTTTCTGTCGGTCTTCTCCCTCCTGCGCCAGTGTCTTTGCAATCTTCGCCACAGTCGTGTTTAACCGGCCCTCTTCTAGAATAATGACTTCTTTGAATTCTTCCATCGCCTCTCAGGTTCCCAAGTAAGACAGGCCAACGATCCTCCAGCGCTATCATCCGGGACTTTTGCAAAAAACATAAAGTTCCAATTACCTTATCGTACCTGGCATTTTTAATATAGAAACGATAACTTTTGGAGATGGCAAGATATACGTGGCACCATTTTTCCACATGAGAGAAGTCCTCACCCGCAGCAGATTCTCCGTGAGTATAAAGCGCTCGTCGAAGCCAGTTCCTTCTTAATCTCGGACAACAACCTTGGAACTGGTAATATCTTGACAAGCCATTTCTTCCTGACCGCATCAGACCGCAAACCTGCCATCCCCCTTTGGCCCCAATCCTTCCCCTGCGACAACTTCCTGTTGTCGTCTAAAAAATATATTTATTAATACAATCTATGGATATCAATATGTTTCCGGAGATTATCACCAAACTCAGCCTGGCCAAAGCTGATGGCTCTTATCCGGCCTTGGTGGCCACCTTGGCCAAACGTCATCTCCTGGTAGTCGATGACTGGCTGCGAGACCCCCTAACTCCGGAACAATCCCGCCTGGTCCTGGATCTGCTGGAGGATCGCTACCGTCGCCGCTCCACCCTGCTGACCAGCCAGTTGCCCGTAGCAGCCTGGCATGAACAGTTCAAGGACGACACCATCGCCGATGCTATCCTGGACCGTCTGGTCTATGACTCTTATCGCTTAGAATTAGAAGGAGGTTCTATGAGAAAAATTACTTCATCCTTGACCTAATCAGCCACTTTTTTATCATAAGATATCCAGCAACGTTTTCCCTCAAGGTGGCCGCTTTGGATTGGATTCGCTAGCCGAAATGATTGGAATGCGCATGCCTATGCATTTTAGCCAAAATCAACCCCCCCCAGAAACATAAAACTCGCATGAATCCTGGGTTTTATAATCTCAATACCCCTTAACTATGACTAATCATCCGAAATGCGGGCCAAGCCACGGGGCTTGAAAACGGGCTGCCCCGGCCATGCTAAGCCGGAGTCCGGAGTCGAGGGAACGCAAGGAAAGGGAGGGCAGGGCGGCAAAAGAAGGCCGTCAAAGCCTTTCAAAAACGAATTAGCTTGACATTATTACGCTGGACGTATAACGTATAAATTTGCAAGGTGATGAATGATCCTGAGTTTCCGAGACAAGCGGACGCGAGCCTTTTTCGAAGGGGAACGGGTCAAGGCGTTTCACAGCATCGAGCGGCAAGCCATGCTGCGGCTGGAGCGTCTTCATGCGGCTGACCGGCTGATGGCGCTGAACACCCCCGGCAATCGGCTTGAGGGACTCAAAGGGGGTCGCACGGGGCAGTATAGCATCCGGATCAACGATCAATGGCGGGTGTGTTTTGAATGGCCGGAAGGCTCACCGGGACCGCTTATCGTGGAAATTGTGGATTACCATTAGGAGGCAGATATGGCGCGAATGATCATACACCCAGGGGAACATCTGGCGGACGAGCTGAAGGCGCTCGGCATGAGCGCGAACGAAATGGCGAAGGAGCTGGGCGTGCCGACAAACCGGATTACCGAAATCATCCGCGGCAAGCGGGGAATTTCGGGCGATACGGCCTTGCGGCTGGGCCGGTGGTTCGGCACGGGGCCGGATATCTGGATGAACCTGCAAAAGAATTATGAGCTTCGCCTGGCGGCGCAGGAAATAGGCGACGCCCTGCAAAAAATCCCAGTGCATAAAACCAAAGCAAAATCAGATAACGATCTGCGGCCGTAAGGCGCTAGAAATTTGTAGGTCAAGCAAGGAGACGGATACCCCATGTTGATCAAACAAATCAGGATCAAGAATTTTCGTGGAATAGAAGACCTTGAAATCAAAATTGACGAAATGTGCGTGCTTATTGGCGAGAACAACACTGGAAAAATATAATTCCCCCCAGATTTCGGACAGCGTGTTAAGCTTTTAGAACCAGGACGAAGTGAAGACGTGAATATGAGAAGTTTGGTAGGGGAAGAAAATTATGATGCGGAAAAGGTATGATGCTTCTTTTAAGGCCAAAATAGCCTTAGAGGTGGTGAAGAGCTTGAAGACGGTGAATGAGATTGCTACCGAAGCGGGCGTGCACCCTGCCGCACCGTGGTCGGCCCCGTGGTCTCCCTGCAATATGCCACCCAGACGGTGGGGGGCTTCACCGAAAGCAACGCCAACGCCCTGGGCCTCAAGGTGGACAGCCAGAGCGCGGATTCCGTGCAAACCGGCCTCGGGATGCGGGTCTCCTACAAGGCCAGGCTCGGAAACCTCGCCGTGAAGCCGCAGCTCTCGGTGACCTGGCAACACGAGTTCTCCAACAACACCCGGGGCCTCAGTGCCAGCCTGGCGGCGGGCGGCAGCATCATCAACTTCCAGACCGTTAAAATCGGCCAGGATTTTGCCCTGATTAGCCTGAATATCCCGGCCAAGGTCACCCGGAACCTGGTGGCCAACGTGGGCTACACCGCCGAAGTGGGCCGCGACCACAGCTCCAACATGGGAGCCAATATCGGCCTGAAGTGGCGGCTGCTCCCAATAATGCTTTTTCTGCTCACCGCTCACCGCCCACCGTTTTCATATAACTGTTCTTGACAACCCACCTTCATTGCCTATATCATAAGAAACATAATTAAATGCCTTTTCATGGAATTATCCTTGCGAGACGAATGCCATCGTCAGATCACCTACCTGCGCCTTTCTATCACCGATCGCTGCAACCTGCGTTGTTTCTATTGCTCCCCGGTGCAGGACCTGATCAAACTGCCCCACGCCGATATCCTGCGTTACGAAGAACTGCTGCACCTATCCCGCCTGAGCCTGCGGCTGGGTTTTAATAAAATCCGGGTAACCGGCGGAGAGCCTTTAATCCGCCTGGGGGTGGAAAACTTCTTAGCTTCGCTTATCCAACTCCCTGATTCACCAGAAATCTGTCTTACTACCAATGGGGTGTTGTTGGCCGAGAAAGCCGCCGGACTCTGGCAGAGTGGGTTGCGCCGTTTAAACATCAGCCTGGACAGTCTCCAGCGCCAACGTTTCGCCCGCATCACCGGCAGCGATCTCCTGTCCAGGGTCTGGGAAGGCATCCAGACTGTCCAAGCTCTTGGATTTTCACCCATTAAAATAAACTGCGTGGTCTTGCGAGGGCTCAATGATGATGAGATATTGGATTTTGCCCGCCTTTCTCTCGAATATCCCTGGCATATCCGCTTTATAGAATTCATGCCGATCGGGCAACTCTCCCGCTGGCGCCAGGATTATTATGTTTCAGCCGATGATATGCGCCTGCAACTACTGCAACTGGGTCAATTGGAAGAAATTCCCTCCGAGGCCAACGCCGGCCCGGCGCAACGCTTCCGATATCCCGGAGCTCCGGGCGAAATCGGCCTGATCAGCCCTCTGAGCCATCATTTCTGCCACCTATGCAATCGCCTGCGCCTCACCGCCGACGGCCGTCTCCGCCCCTGCCTGCTTGGTGACGCGGAAATAGACCTGAAGGCGCCATTGCGGGCCGGGGCCGACGATGACACCCTCCAAGAACTTATCCGTCAAGCCGTGCGGATAAAACCGGTCCAGCACCATATGGATAGAGACTTTCTTACTCCCTGCCGCCGCAGTATGACCAGCATCGGCGGCTAACCCCCCATAAAAAACTTGAAAACCCTTGGACTCAAGATTACAGTATATCAAGAGTTCCAGATGAGCCCTCGGTCCACATAGAAAAGATGAAAAAAGGACCTAAGGCAGGATTAACGGTGCTGCCGGCTTCCAGCCGGTGTACCTGCGAACAGGCGGCCAGCCTGTTCCAACCCCAAGGCTAACCCAAATTTATGAGGATTGCTATGGATCGCCGGGAGTTTTTAAAAAGAGTCGCCGCCCTCGGATTGGCCGCAGGCGTCGGCCAAGTTTTCACCTTTCCCCGGGAACTGCTGGCCATGGCCCCGGAAGGCCGACCGGAGCCGTTGATTGTCAAAACCAGTGGAACCAACTACGCCCACCTGGTAGGAGACGCCATTCAAGCGTTGGGTGGGATGAAAAAATTTGTCAATCCCAATGATATGGTGGTTGTCAAACCGAATATGGCCTGGGATCGGCCGCCGGAAATGGGCGCCAACTCCAACCCCATCGTGGTGCGCAAGGTAGTGGAACTCTGCCTGGAATCCGGCGCCAAGCAGGTAAAAGTTTTAGACAACACCTGTCACGACGCCCGGCGGAGCTATGTCAACAGCGGCATCAAGGCCGCAGTGGAGGACATCAAAGATAGCCGCGCAGTGGTCGAATTTGTAGACCAACGCAAATTTGTCGAAATGGATATCCCCAAGGCTCGATCCCTGAAGCGCTGGTCTTTTTATAAAGATATTCTGCAGGCCGACTGTTTTATCAATATCCCTATCGCCAAACACCATTCCGAGGCCCGCCTCACTATGGCCATGAAGAACATGATGGGCGCCATCGGCGGCTGGCGCGGTCGCATCCACGTCGGCCTGCACCAGAATATCGCCGATATGAATCTCATCCTGAGACCTGATTTGCATATCTTGGACGCCACCCGCATTATGACTCAGGGCGGACCATCAGGCGGCAAGGCGGAATATGTCCAGGTGAAAAACCTCCTCTTTGCCGGGGTTGACCCCGTGGCTATCGACGCCTATGGGACTACCCTCTTTGGTATGGAGCCAAAAGACATCGGCTATATCACCAAAGCTTATGAGCTGGGTCTGGGTGAAATGGACCTCAATGCCATTAAGATGGCGACCGTTTAGATGGAAAGCCAACAATCTCAACCGGCTGCCTCAAAGTGGATTACTTTTTAAGACAGGTTCGCTCCCTGGCGGCGTCGGCCCGTTTCTGTCTGATCTAAGATCATGGAAAATAATACGCAATCCTTTGCTCCCGGGGCCAGCCAACCCGCTCCCTGGCGGGGATGGGTGCTGGCCCGCCGTCTCAGCCAAATCTTCTTCTGGCTGTTCTTCTGTTGGCTCTTTCTCCAGGCAACTTACTCCGGGCAGGAAATTCTCCACTGGCCGGTGGACCTCTTTTTTCGGTTCGACCCCCTGATTCTGGCAGCCCACGTTTTGACCCGCAGTCCTTTGATCCGGGGTCTGCTCTGGTCCCTCCTCCTGGTGGGCTTGACCTTCGTATTGGGACGGTTTTTCTGCGGCTGGATCTGCCCCCTCGGAACCACCCTGGACGGCTGCCGACGACTGCTCTACAGTTCCCGTCCCGACACCGGCTATGCCCTGCGGCTGCGGCGGTTTAAGTATTATTTCCTGTTCTTCCTCCTGGCCGGGGCCTTTTTGTCTGTTAATCTGGTGGGGTTATTCGATCCCCTGTCACTCCTCTACCGGACTCTGGCCTTATTCTTCTACCCGGCACTGGCCTATGGCCTGGAAGGATTCTTTGGTCAACTCTATGACTGGGGTACTCCCTTTACGTGGGTAAGCGAACCGGTCTATCAATTTCTCAAAGATACTATCCTGCCTTTCCGCAGCCAGGTTATGCTGCTTCCCCTCTTCACCTTCGCCTGTTTTGCCGCTATAGTGGCCCTGGAGCGGCTGGACCGGCGTTTCTGGTGCCGGGCGCTCTGTCCTTTAGGCGCCTTGTACGGATTGGCGGCCAGGTTTTCCTGGCTACGGCGGCGGCCGTATAAACTCTGCCCCGACTGCGGCGACTGCCAGATGATTTGCAAAATGGGCGCTATTAGCGGCGATGCGGTTCCTGCACACCAGACGGCCGAGTGTCAGTTGTGTATGTCCTGTCTGGAGCAGTGTCAAAAAGGCCGGGTTGCTTTTAAATTCGGGGGGGGAGTGGCCAGGCCGGCTTTGGATCTGGGACGGCGGCAGGTAGTAACTGCGGTGGCCGCCGGTGTTGTGGCCATGCCCCTGCTACGGCTCAGATCTGCGGCGCCGCAACCGGATGAGTATCTCATCCGGCCTCCGGGCGTCGCCTCCGAGATGGAGTTCCTCTCCCGCTGCATCCGCTGCGGCCAGTGTTTTAAGGTCTGTCCCACTGGCGGTCTGCAACCGCTCTGGTGGGAAGCCGGACTGGAAGGCCTTTATACCTCTCGTTTAGTCCCCAGGTTGGGCTACTGCGAATATGCCTGCCATCTATGCTCCCAGGTCTGCCCCACCGGCGCCATTCCTCTTATGCCCCTCGAAGTCAAGCAGGCAAGTCCGATGGGTACCGCCTTCATCAACCCGGCCCGGTGTATTCCCTATACCGAAGGCCGGGACTGCCTGGTCTGTGAAGAACACTGCCCCACCGCCCCCAAGGCCATTACCTTTCACGAGGGCGAGGTCCAAGACCTGAATGGCAAAAGGATGCCGGTCAAATTGCCGCGGGTCAACCCCGACCAATGTATCGGCTGCGGCATCTGTGAGAACAAATGCCCGGTGGGAGGCGACGCCGCCATCCGGGTGAAACGGTCGCTACGGATGGAGATATAATAGTGGCCCTCCGCAAGTCCCTAACACTGCTTATCTTGTCATGAGACCACATTATCGCATACAAATCACTACAATTCGCCGACCGCCGTTTTGCCTTTGGTTTCATACAATTCGCCAGTTTCTTGATAACTCTCCTGATGCAAACTTAGATCAATCTTTGCCGAAACAATAGAGGAGGGATGAGATGTCTGACGCAACCAATAGACCTGATGATGCCGCGCAAGATAAGCATAGTCCACATCGAGATTGGTGGAATCTGATAAATAAAATTGCCTCCATCGTCTCTATCATCTTCATCCCCGTTTTGACTATCTCTCTCAATACCATATTTCAAGAGCGCGAGCGGGAAGTGAATAAACTGCTAGCCATGGAAAAATTTTTCCCGTATCTCAAACAGGATGCCGACCAGCGCCAGCAACAGGTGGCTATCTATATCATGTATAACTTGGGCTATAAAGACATCGCCGTTCGCATCGCCGCTCTCGACGCCTCCGAGGCCTCCATATCTTCTCTGGAACAGATCATTACCATTGAAGGGGACAAAGAGATCAAAGAGATGGCGCTTAAAATGCTCAATAAACTAAAGGCCGCTCCCCAAGAGCAGATCCAAAAGCGCGCCGAGCTGGCTCTGGCAAAAGTGCAGCAATCCGAGCCATTGAAAACCGGGACTGCTGGCATTGTTATCGGCGCCGATAAGACCCTGGATGAGGCCAGGCATGAGGTCAAACGGGCCAAAATCCAGGGATTCGGTGACGTCGCCATCTATCGACGCCAGGGTATGTACCGCACCGTGTTACGTTATCCCTCCCGCGAAGAGGCCGAAAAGGCCCTGCCAAAAATCCGGGAGATAGTGCGCGATTCATCGTATCTGGTCATTCTTGACAAATGGTGTCCTAATGCAAAGGAAACGGAAAATGGCCTCGTATTTGAGTGCCCTAGTGCCGATTAATAAAATTCTTTAATGATCAGACCATAGGCAGACATATCTTTCAGAGGAAAATGTGTCTGTCCATTTTTCTTGACAAAGGTGGCACCTCTTGATAGTTTGGCGCCATTATGGGCCGGCAAGCCAGAATCGTTTTTCCCCAGATCCCGCACCACATCACTCAGCGGGGCAATTACCTTCAGGATGTCTTCTTTGAAGATGCTGATTGGAGGCAATATCTCACCTGGCTCAGTGAGTATGCTCACAGATATGATTCAGAAGTCTGGGCCTACTGTCTCATGGCCAACCACGTTCATCTCATCGTCTGTCCTCATAGTCAAGAGTCTCTGAGCCGAACCCTGGCAGCAACCCACACCCGCTATTCCCAGTGGATCAACCGAAGGATCAAAAGAGGCGGTCACCTCTGGCAGGGGCGGTTCTCCTCGTGTCCCCTCGATGACGATTACCTGATCCGGGTAACCCGTTACATCGAAATGAACCCGGTGCGGGCCGGATTGGTGGCAAAACCGGTGGATTGGCCCTGGTCTAGCGCCAGGGCGCATGTGCAGGGGGTGCAAGACAGGCTGTTGGCCGGGGCCTCCTGGCCCCCGGAAGATCTGAGCTCCCGCTGGTCGGAAATCCTATCAGAACCTGATGATCCGGAGATTTTGGCGGCTATCAAAAGACATAGCCGCACAGGACGACCTTTGGGAAGCGCTTCATTTATCGCTACCCTGGAACAGACCTCGGGGCTTCACTTGCGTACCCACCCGAGAGGCAGGCCCAAAAAAGATCATTTTTCCATTTGACTCCAATGGTGCAAAAATGCCATAATGGATACCTCACGCGGCCTTGATCGCCCGTGTGTAAATAAATCATCCTATTGACAATCGGCGGCGCATGCCAAGCAATCCTCTCAAATTCCTCTGGGCCGATTGGCGCCAACGTCTGCCTTATCGCCGCTATTATGACCGGTAAGACCGGCCCCGTCGTTTGCGGGCCCAGTTTTTCTGCCTCTTAACGCTCCTCAGTGGAGCGGTTTATCTCGCCTGGCTGGCCCAGCAGGCCTATCAAGTCCATGCCCTGCACACCTACCTGTTCCTTTTCACCGAATTGTCGGCCTATACACTGTTGTTTGCTATGTCCCTGGACGTCTGGCAGCGGCGCTACCATCGTCCGGAAGGCATTGAACCGGACGCCCCCTTTTCGGTGGATGTCTTTGTCACCAGTTGCGGTGAATCGCTAGAAATTATTCAGGCGACACTGGCCGCAATCCAAAAACTGAATTATTCTCACTATACGGTCTATGTTCTGGATGATGCCGGCAAAGATGCCGTATTGGACGTATGTCGTTCTTTTGGATTTCACTATTTATCCCGCCCCCGCCAGGGAATTCCTCAACTTGACGCCAAAAGCGGCAACCTCAATTTCGGCCTGAGTCAGAGCCATGGCGATATTATCCTGGTACAGGATGCCGACCAGATCCCTCATCCGGATATTATCTCCCGCCTGATCGGCTTTTTTCGTCTGCCTCGCGTGGCTTATGTCCAGAGCCGACAGGCATTCCTACTGCCCGACGGCGACCCCTTTTACAACCGTGATGATGTCTTCTATGAGACTATTCAATTAAGCAACGATCAGGTCAATGCCGTAATCTCCTGTGGCTCGGGAGTGCTCTACCGGCGACAGGCCCTGAAAGAGATCGGTGGTTTTACGACCTGGAATCTGGTAGAAGATTTTACCACCTCCTACGAACTCGTCAGCCGGGGTTGGCAGGGTATTTATTTTCCTTACGCCCTGTCGCGCGGTCTGGCTCCGGATACCCTGCAAGGGGTCTACCAGCAGCGTTATCAGTGGTGTCTGGACACTATGCGACTCTTTTTTTGGGACAACCCCTTCCGTAAGTCGGGTTTATCTTTCTTGCAAAGGCTGCACTTCTCCCTCACTATGATGGCCTATATCATCAGCGGCCTGATCCTGCCCATCTTTTTTCTGCTTCCCCTCTACTGCTACTTTACCGGTAAGACCTTTTTAGTGGAACAGGAATGGAATTATCTCTCCCTGCGAGGAATCTACCTCCTCTGTACCATTCTGGCTTTTCGCTACCTATTCTTTAAGAATGACTCCTTGAAGCAGTTCAAGATGCTCTGCGGCCTCTTCCCGGTGTATGCCCTGGGTGTGCTTTCGGCAATGTGGTATCCCCCGGGTCATAAGCCAAGGTATAAAGTCAATCATCTTATTCGATTTAAGCCGCTTCAAAACTTTTTCTATATCCTGCCCCATCTGTCTATTATCACCTTGCACCTGTCACTGCCCTTCCTCTCCCTGGCGCTGGGTTGGGCAGCACCCCGATTGATTGCTGCCAATGCTTTTTTTTCTGCTTTTACGATCTGGGTATTGGGAGAAATGATTATCCTGGCGCTCAGCAGGCCGAAATGGACCGCTCCAAACCTTCCCGACTGACTTGTGATTATGAGGCCTAAATGCGCAAAGTCTGGTTGATCGGCGTCTTCGTTTTTTTAGGGCTAATTTTGTGGCAGTTATGGACAACAGAACCTTATTTTTATTATTCCGCGCATGATTTTTTCCGACAGGCCCAGAAAGCCTTACAGCAGGGGGACAATGTTCAAGCCCTGAACTACGCCCTTAAGGCCCACCAACGTGAACCACAGAACTTGGATTTTATCGGTTTCCTGGCCTGGCGCTACCTGGAGGCCAAACGTCCCGAGGAGGCGCTGCCCAGATTTCGCCAGATCCGCGCCGCCAGGCCATCCGACGCCACTACCCTGCAGGGTGAGGCCCTGGCCCTGCAGCTGCTGGGAAAACGGGCCGAAGCCTTAAGTCTGCTGGCGGCCTATCTCTCAGAGCATCCTCAAGATAGGACTTTCCTGCAGATGGCGGCGGAGTTCACCTCTGCCGAAACCGAAGGCCAAGAACAGGCCCTGGAATATTATAAGCGTCTCTATCATCTCACCCCCGGAGATGAGGTCATCCGCCAACGGTTCCTAGATCTGCTTATCGCCTTAGGCCATTTTGATGCAGCCATACCTCTGCAGGAAAAAGTCGTGGCTGATTTTCCCGACAACTTACAGGCCTTGCACCAGCTTGCCCTCCTGCACGCCTGGCGGCATGATTACGATGCAGCTCTTCCTCTCTATCAGAAGCTCTTGGAATTGGAAGCGGATAATCAGGCACTGCGGCTGGAAGCGGCCAAAAATGCCGAAGCGGCCCATGACCTGGATCAGGCCCTGGCTTATTACCTGCGGCTTTACGCTCAGTCCGGCGGTCGGAAGGAATATGCCCTGACGCTGGCCCGCCTCTGGTCTCAGAAAGGCAATCACGCCGAAGCCGCCGCAGTCCTTTCACCCCTTATGGACCAGCAGCCCGGCCTGGAAGAGCAACGCCGTTATGCCTTGGAACTGCTCCTCTCACAGGACTATGCCGAGGCGCTCAAGGTCTATCGCCAGGTCTGGGAGGCCGGGGATACGCATAAAGAGACAATCGTTAATCTGGCCCGGCTCCTTGCCGCCAAACAATACTTCCAGCCCGCCGCCAGGTTTTGGGACGAGGCCGGACGACGCCAATTGTTAGACCCCGAACTTAGGCGAGAGGCGGCCCTCACTTATTCATACGCCCGGAGGTATGGGGATGCTATTGCGGTGTTACAGCCGGTTGATCGGCGGGATGACAAGATGCTCCTCTTTTTGGGCCAGATGCATTTCTATCAACAGCATTGGACTCAGGCGGCCCACTATTATCAGGTTTATTTGGAACGGCACCCCCGGGACGCCGCCGTTCGCCAGCAGTTAGCCCAGGTACTGTCGTTTGCCCCGGAACACCTGGCCGAGGCGGCGGAGCAGTATGAAAATGCCAGCCAATTAACTTCTAATCCCCGCCTGCGGCTCCAAAAAGCCGCCGTCCTCCTGCAGTTGGCCCAAGACTCGAGCTACTCCGCGGACCCGGCCCAGCGGCGGCGGGCGGCGGCCCACTGGGCCGCGGCTGAAGCTGCACTGCAGCAGGTTTCGGCCGATGGTCTAAGTTCAGAACTCCTGCGGGAACAGGGCCGCCTCTTTCTCTGGCTGGGGGCCTTGGAGCCGGCCCTGGACTGCCTGGAGAGATATCTGCTCCAGGCACCACATGACCGGGTGGCGCAATTGGAAAAAGCCCGCACGCTCATCTATCTGCAGCGAGGGAGCGAAGCCGCCGGAATTCTGCGCCGCCTGCCCCCGGAAAAGAAGGTCCGCGACTCAGGTATGGCGAGCTCCGATCCATGGAAAACCACCTCCTCCAAGTTCACCTCTTCCCCAGACTTGCTCCCTTCAAAGGATGGGGAGAGAGCACCGGAAGAAAATTCTTCCGATCAGGAACGCCAAGCGGAGCACTGGGCAGGACAAGTCTCCGAGGTCAAAAGCGGTTCCCGGATTGAGCCTCTGAACCCGAAAGGTAGACCACCTTTCCGGACAACCCGTCCCAGTGCAGCTTCCGAAACAGCCGGTGCGGCAGAGGCGGGTGTAGACGTTCTAAGTCTATCCCTCGA
Source organism: Desulfobacca acetoxidans DSM 11109 (assembly GCF_000195295.1). Taxonomy (NCBI): domain Bacteria; kingdom Pseudomonadati; phylum Thermodesulfobacteriota; class Desulfobaccia; order Desulfobaccales; family Desulfobaccaceae; genus Desulfobacca; species Desulfobacca acetoxidans. The sequence continues at coordinate 222,599 of NC_015388.1, read as the reverse complement.
GGCCGCCCTGGCCGACCGGAACTGGCCCGAAGCCCAGCGCCTGGCTTGGCGCCTCTATCTGACCCAACTCCGCAGCCTATCCCTGCCACCCCGAACCTGGACGGCCGCCCGGCGGCGGCTGCGGGAAGAAGGCAGCGGGCAAAATCTTCCCCCGGAAACCAGAGTGTTGATCGCTCGGGCCCTCTGCCATCATCAGAATCTGGAGCAGGAGCAGGAGGTCATCCGCGTTGCCGTAGATTTATGTGTAGACAACCTGTACAATCGCCGCCATACCTTGCCATCCCAACGGCGCACCTATCAGGCCTCGCTCCTGCTGCTGGAATACCTGTTGCCCCGCCTCAGCCATCTTGACGACCTCCGGACCTTGACGGCCCGCCTGCCCGGCATCCGGAGCCAATCGCCGGAATATATCGCCGCCGTAGGATATTTCAACAGCAGCTTGGGACGCCAGGGCGGCAAACTCCAGTATACCCTGCAGGCCCTCAAAGATCGGCAGGAACGCTACCCCGCTTGCGCCCCCGGCGATCTGATCTTTCTTGGCAGTCTGGCTTCCGAGTTGGGTGACCGGCGCACCGCGGTGCAATATTTCGAAGCGGCCCTTAAGCTGCGGCCCCAGGACCAGCGTCTGGCCACTCTGCGCCTGCAGGCCTTGATGGCGGTGAATGACGCCGGCCGTGTCCTGAAGGCCCTGGAAGACCAGCCCCAGAACCCGGCGACGGCCCTGGAGATGGCCAAAACCTATCTGCAACGGTGCCAGTATGAAGGCACCCTAGCTATTCTGAGCGGCATTGCGCCTAATCATCCGATCTGGCCTCAGGCGCAGCTATTCCGCCTCCAAGCCTACCGAGGGCTGAAGGCCTATCCGGAGGCCCTGGCGGCTATTACCGAACTGGAGGCCAATGGGCAGATGTCTGAAGCCGTGCTCATGGCCAAGGGTCAGGTGCTGGAGGCAATGGATGACCGCCGCGGTGCCGAGACCGCTTACCAGGCGGCCATTGCCCAAGCGGCCGATACTGTGGTCTGCCGGACTGCCCAGGCCCGGCTGGCCCGTTTTCGGGGTGACTGGGCTGGCGCCTACCGACACTTTGCCGCAGCCCTGCAAGAACACCCCCAGGATATTGAATTGCTCAACGAACTGGAGCAGGTCCGGGCGCAGATGCGGCCGACCTTGGGATCACGCCATCTACCCGTTGCCTGGCGCGGTCTCAGGCGTCCGGAGGAAGCCAACCGCCCCTGGCAATTCGGCCGTTATGACCGCGAACCCGGCGTCTTAGGGGGCAGCCGGAGCTATCCCAAGTCCCTCCTGCCGGTGGATTTTCCGTATGCCCTGATTCCGGAAGTATCATGGCTGCCGGGTGATCGAAACCGGCTGCGCGGGGTCGATGTCCGTCTGGGGAGCGGCTTCTGGCTCAGCCGGGTTTTGCCGGTGCACCTGGCCCTGGGCTACCGCTACTGCGAACAGAAAACCAGTGGACCGGGACCGGCCAATCTTAATCTGGGTCTGAACCCGGTCTTGAGTCAGCAGAGCGCCAATCGCACCTCCTGGCAGCGGGCCGAGGCCACCCTGACCCTTGGCCCCCTGATTTTGGGAGACAAAGTAAAGCTGAGCGGTGAACTCAGCGGCCGGGGCTACTGGAAACAATTCCGGCAGAGCGTGACGCAACTCGGCAGGCTCCCCATACCCTTTTGGCCGGTCCTGCGCAGTACGGATATCATAGCGAAAGAAGATCGCTATCGCCTCCTGGGCGGACTGTCCGTGGGACTCGCTCCAGGACCGCAGACCGACCTTGGCCTCGGTTATTCCCGCCGGGACATCTTTGACCAGGACCCGGCCATTTATCCCCGCCTCTACCAACAGGTCACCCGCCTGGACACCCTGCCTCTTGTGACCATGCACCAGGTTGATCTATCATTCAGTCATCAACTGTATCCCGGCCTGTGTTGGCAGGCAAACGCCGGGCAGGCCTTTTTCTCCGACCACAATCAGCGGTTCTCATTGTATCAGGGACTGCGCTGGCAGGCGGTCAATGAATCGCAGATGCACCTGGACCTGACCCCCAGCTACTATCTGGCCCTTTATCGGCGGCCCCACGAGTCGTACTTCAGTCCGCACGTCTACCATGCCCTTGGGGTAAGCCTGGATTTTGATCGCCAGATTTTCCGGCTACCCACTTTAGTCCTCCAGACTACCGGCCAGGTGGTGGACAACGACGGCCGTTGGGGACCGGCCCTGGCTACCCTGGCGGGGCTGGAGGCGGAACCGCTATACAACATGTATGTAGGGCTATACTACTTCTATTTTAAGGAATGGGCGACGAACTACTGGCTCCACCATCTGACTCTTGGCCTCAGGTGGAGATTTTAGGCGCAAGATTATTTTAGTGAATACCTTAACTTGTATCGTTTTCAGCTGTATGACCACCTGTCTCTGCCTGATGGGCTGCGCCGAGGTCACCCGACCCATTCCCACGGCCCCCGAGGTCGAGGCCGTGCAACTGGTGGCGCTCACCCGCCACCCCAATTCCACTTACAGCGAAGAACGGGCCATGCGGGTCTTCCTCAGGTTGTTGCCCACGTTGCCTCAGATTCATGGACGCACCTACCCCTTCCTCGGATTCAACTGGTGGCTTACCGAGGCCGATCATCCCGTGGTGGACAATGTCTGGTACCCTTCTCCGGCCCATGACCGGCCTTTGCGCCGAGACGTCGCCACCCTTGACGACCCCCACGACAGCCGACCGCCGCCGCCGGATGCCGGAGCCGCTTTAAAGCAAGGCGATATCATCCTGGCCGTTAATGGTATGCCCATCCCCACCTGGGTAAAACAGTGGGATCGGCTCTGCCGCTTTCTTCGAGACCAGTTCCGTTATACCCTTTCTGGGGAGGTCCTCGTTGACCTGGTCCTGATGGCCCGCTATGGCCGACAAGAGGCTGAAGGCATCTACCGGGGCGGTCCGGTAACCCTCCTCCTCGACCGTCAGGGAGTCCGCAAACAGGTTACCCTTTACCCGGTGCACCTGCCGGCGGAATACGGCTTCCTGATCGTCGCCGGCCGCAGTGGCAGTGAGGTCAATGCCTTTGCCGCTCCGGGTCGTATCATGATCACCCGCAGATTCCTTAATCTCTGCCGCACGGACGACGAGCTGGCCATTGTTTTGGGGCATGAGCTGGCTCACCACGCCCTCGGCCACCTGGCCCGGCAACAGGGGCAGTATGCTGCGGTGGGGTTTGTCGGCGATGTCCTGGGATTTTTCCTGCGGCTTGTCCCCTGGCCGGTCAAAACCCCGTATCGACCGGTGGATGAGGATATCCGGCGAGTCGTTCAGGGAGCCGCATTCAGCGTTTACAACCGCCAGGACGAACGGGAAGCCGATGCCTACGGCCTCTGGTACGCCTTTCAGGCTGGCTATGACGTAGAACAGGGGATTCTTATCTGGGAACGGGTCTCAGCGGCAGCGCAACGCAACGTCTTCGAGAACACTTATTTCCTGGACTCCCATCCGGCCGCGCCGGAGCGTCTGGCCCGACTCAAAAAAATCGCCCTGCTTTTTAAGGAAGGCAAGGCGGCAGAGGTGTTTCTGCAATAAATCATTTGCTTCTTCCCTCTTCCCTGTTCCCTCTCTTAGCCTTGCCAGGCCTGATTGATCGCTAAGACCTTCTCCACCACATTCAAAGGATCGGTGCCCAATACCCGGATCATCGGCTCCTTGCCCCAGTCGCCGCGGTCATAGATCAGATCCGGGGGCGGCTCATCCGGCCTCAAAACTTGTGCCACCCCCCAGGTTAGGGTTCCCCCTTCCCTGGCCTTAATCTCCGGTGGCTCCTGGCGGCGGTCGAAACTGGCGACCGTAAGATGCAGCAGGGGGGCAAGCCTCTCCACGTCTTCAAAAAAACGGATGTTCATGGCCGCCCGAACGGCTGGAAAAACCTGCTGGGCGGTTAGAATAACTGCAGCTATATGTCTGGAGGCTCCAAAGGCCGAGGGCAGCGGGATAAATACCCCTTTAGAGGTCTTGAGAATACGCCCCGGAAAGGCGGCGACGTCCTGGGGACCTCTCGGGAAGATGGTGGAGTAACCCAGATTACTCTGCACTTCGGGGATCAGGCGATCGACCTCAGCCATCCGCAGGCGATCGGCCGCCCCTGCCAGGGTCTGCAGCACCCGATAGCGATCCCGCTCACGGGCAAAAGGGGCTAAGGTATTAATAGGTCCCTTTCCCTGCCCCAACGGCAGACCATAGCGAATAGCTTCGGCGATTAACTCCCTGGCCTGATTCACTGCCTCCGGCAACGCCTGGCCCTGGGCCAACAACGTGGCCAGGGCGGCAGCCAGGGCGCAGCCGGTACCGTGGGTATGGGGCTGCTGCAGTCTCTCCCCCGGCAGGTAATAGCAATTTCTGCCGTCCCAGAGCACATCCACCGGCGTTCCCGGCAGGTGGCCGCCCTTCACCAGCACGGCGCCCGGCCCCAGGCAGCTAAGCTCCCGGACGGCGCTCTCCATGTCCTCCGGAGAAGCAAGCGGCCGGCCGACAAGAGACCCGGCCTCGATCAGGTTGGGAGTCAACAGGGTGGTGAGGGGCAACAGCTCTTCTTTCAGGACCGCGATCCCGGCTTTGTCCAATAACGGCGACCCGTCGCTGGCGGCCAGCACCGGATCAACAACCACGAGCGGGATCTTAGCCTGGCCCAGTCGTTCGGCGACGGCCCTGACGACCCGGGGATTAGCCAGCATACCTACCTTGACCGCATCAATCTTGATATCGGCCAGAAGGGAATCCAGTTGCGCCGCCACTACCTCCGGAGCCACGGGCTGCACTGCCTGAACGCCCATGGTGTTCTGAACTGTAAGGGCGGTAACCACCGTCAAACCGTAGGCCCCCAGCAGCGTGGCAACCTTCAGGTCCTGTTGGATGCCCGCCCCGGCGCTCGGGTCGGAGCCGGCAATAATTAATATTGTTTTCATCACAATGACTTATATGAGGCCACCTTTTCCGGGCCAGGTTTATCCGGTAAAAGGATTGGCCAGAAGGATGGTCTCTTCCCGGTCGGGACCGACGGAGACGATCTGGATAGGGATACCGGTGAGTTCTTCCACCCGCCGGAGATAACGCCGGGCCTCTTCCGGCAATTCTTCAAAGCGCCGTTTGCCGGTCAGGTCTTCCTGCCAACCGGGAAGTTCTTCATAAACAGGCTGGCATTGTTCCAGGGCCGAAAGGGAAGCTGGGACGTTCTGCAGCCGTTTACCGTTCAGGTCATAGGCCACGCAGATTTTAAGAGGATCCAGACCGGTAAGCACGTCCAGTTTGGTAATGGCAAAGCCAGTGAGGCCGTTGAGGCGGACGGAATCGTTGAGCACCACTGCGTCTAGCCAACCGGTACGGCGTTTGCGGCCGGTGGTGGACCCGAACTCGGCGCCCTGCACCTGCATGTGTTCCCCGTCGGCATCCAATGCCTCGGTGATAAACGGCCCACCGCCCACCCGGGTGGTATAGGCCTTGGAGATTCCCAGAACCCGGTTAAGCTTTCCCGGTCCGATGCCGGCGCCGGTGCAGGCCCCTCCGGCCACCGGATTGGAAGAAGTGACAAAGGGATAGGTGCCATGATCGATGTCTAAATGAGTCCCTTGGGCACCTTCGAAGAGGATATTCTGGCCTTTCCGGATAGCCTCAGCCAATAACAGCGAGACATTGCCCACCAAGGGACGCAGGTGCTCCCCCATCTGCCGATAGCGGTCATATACCTCGGCGGCATCGAGCGGGGCGTCTTCCAAGAATCGTTCCAAGAGAAAATTTTTTTCTTTGAGGTTATGTTCCACTTTGGCCTTAAGGGTTTCGGGATCAATTAGGTCCACCACCCGCACACCGCAGCGGCTGATTTTATCTTCGTAGCAGGGTCCTATACCCCGGCCGGTAGTACCGATCTTACCGGCGCCTTTGGCCCGTTCCCGGGCATGATCCAGACGCTGATGATAGGGCATGATGATGTGGGCCTTTTCACTGAGGACCAGATTGTGGGGACCGACCTCCAACCCTTGGGTCTTGAGGCGGTCGATCTCCATGAGCAACACCTCCGGGTCCACCACCACACCGTTGCCGATAAGACATTTTTTTCCCACATGGAGGATTCCTGAAGGAATGAGGTGAAAAATAAATTTCTGGCCCTGCACCACCAGGGTATGACCGGCGTTGTTACCGCCCTGATAGCGCACCACAATATCCGCATGTTCGGTAAGCAGATCAACGATCTTGCCCTTACCCTCATCCCCCCACTGGGTCCCTACTACCACGACATTGGCCACTGCCGACACCTCCTTTATCCAAACCACCTTTATGTAAAATATTTTAAGGCGGTTGTCAACCAAGGCCATACCCGGCAATCGCATCTTCAGTCACCGCGGCCTCTGGTATGGCCCAACCCGCAGCGCCATCGCCTTGGCCTGCAATCAACTCAAAACTTTTGTAGCTGCTATATATACAATATTATTAGTATTATAGCATTCATACTTGTCATTCTGAGTTGCGGAGACGGCGAAAAATTTGAGGGCATGTCTTCTGTTCGTTTCCGGCCTTGGTGTTACTCGACGAACTGCAGTGCCGAATTCGCTTCCGGGGCTGGCAACTCTCCTGAACCGACATCCGCCAGGGTCTTTTGGCTTGGCAGCAGTCGAAGTCCGACAGAATGATAAGTGGTACTACCTGCGAACGGCCTTTCAGGGGTGTACCGGCAAGGTTCTTCAGGCTGTGGGCGTCAAAATACCCGCGCCTGTGCGCCCCAAGGAAAAGAATGTGGTGCCAAAGGACGCTCGCCCTCATGCAACCACCTGACTTTACTATATTTCACAAAGTTGACTGTAGAACTTCAGTATAAGAGAGAAGGCCGGCTAAAAATAGAGGGCGAATTTGCAGAGAAGACGCCGCGAGGGGAAGAAATCGGTATTGCGGAGGGGATCCAGGGCATAATAGAATCGGCGGTCGAAGAGGTTGTTGACTTCGAGAGACCAGCGGCCGCGTTTGTTGGCCAACCATTTTCCCAAACGCAAGTCCACCAGGGTAAAGAAGCTATCGCTCCGTTGCATCACATCCTGATAGAGTGGCCTAACCTCAACGGCCCCATACCAACCGGTGCGGTGCAGGAAGGAGATACGGGCCAAGCCATAGACCTCGGCAAAGTCATCATACCCCGGATAATTGAAGTTGTTCTTCTTATACACCCCACCCAGCGCCAGACCCCAATAAGGGCTCAGGATGCGATTTACCAGCATCGTTGCCTGGTACTTACGCCAGGTAAACCAGGTGCGATACCCCGATTCGTCATAATTGGGATTATCCTGGCGCAAGGCCTGCAGGCGTAGGGTACTAAAGGTCTTGGCATCCCATTGCGCCTCCCAGGCAAAACCGGCCTGTCGAATTAAGTCACCGCCCTCGGCATCAACATACACCGGGAAACTGGCTACATCTGCCGGCGCCAATAGAGGTTGGAAAAACGTATGGGTATCCAGGTGGCGCTCCAGGGCCAGGCGCAGGGTGTGATTGGAGGTAACTTCGTAATTCAGTCCCAGGCGCCCACTCCACAGCGAATTGGAGAGAGGCTCACTATACCAATAGCGGGAATTTTTGGCAAAATCCTTCGATACCCCCAGTTCCATGATCAGGTTAGGCAGCAGCCGCCAGTAATCGAGCAGATAAAGACTCCAGGTCCGTTCAGGCGGACTCTGATTCAAGATCTCTCCGAACCAGGAATAATAGGCACGGTTGTGGAGGTTACCGGAAAAATAATCAAAGCCGGCTATGAAGGTATGATTGCCCAGAGCAATCTGCTGCTGGACCTGGGCGTTGGAGCAGTTCCAATCGGCCACCACATTATAGTTGTCAGGAGGGGAAGGGTAGAAATCCTCGGTGCGCAGATTTAACTTCTGGTGACTGAAGTAGGTCAGCAGGGTGGCACGAGGGCCGAAGCGATGCACGTAACCTGCTTCGCACAGTGGCCAGCGCCAATGGTAGCGGAAATATTTGGAAGGCTGATAGCCGAAGTCATTGAGATCAAATAGGTCTCCCAGGAGAGTCTCCCGGTGTTGCACAAACCCCAAGAGCGTTGCGTTGATGGTGGGTTCCCATTTGACTGCACCCTCAAGGTTGTAGCCTTTGGAATCGTTATTGCGAATTCGATAGCCCTCGTCTTCGCTGTAAAAGGCGTTGCCAAAAAAGGCCAGACCCGGGCGACCACCGTATACCTGGAAAAGATATTCTTGCAGACTGTTTTTATTATTCCAGCAGCCGCCCCCGGCTTGGAGGGTGGTTCGTATATAGGGCATTTCAAACATGCTGGTATAATCATTGTAATTGAGTTGGATAAAAGCATTCTGGTTGGCCGGGGCCAGCAGTCTGAAGAGCAGCCGTTCGACCTCAGCGGGATAGATTTGGTTTTCAGCCTCGTACGAGGTACCTAAAAACTGATGGGCGGAGCTGTTTAAAGGATCTTTCTTGACTGCGGTGACGGCCTTGCTGTAGCCCCAGTGATTAAGCCCCAATTGGTTATAGGCCCGAGCCAGGTTATAGTTCCGCACCGCCAGGTCGCGGTCCAAGGCCAGGCGGGTGCGGAAGATAGCGGCATTATCGTTGAGGGCGATGGATCGATTGATTTCCTGGATGGCCTCTCCTGGACGGTAGAGGTCGCTCAGGGCAATGCCTTTGTAGAGATGCGGGGTGGGATCGCGGGGGTCTAAAGCGGCGGCGTAATCATAGACCTCCAAGGCCTTATCAAAGGCCCGGACTTGATAGAAGGCCTTGCCTAACTCACTCTGATAGGAAGAGACCCGCGGGTCGAGAAGCGTAGCGGTGAGCATCTCGGTGAGGGCCTGCGGGTTTTTCCGATGGCGGAAATAATAGATGCCCAGACCGAGGTGGGGCTCACCGAATCGGGGGTTGGCGGCGATGGCCTGGTGGAAGAATTGACAGGCCCCGGCATAATCCCGGTAGGCCAGACGGATGAAGCCGGCCAGGGACAGGACCTCTCCCTCCCGTGGGGCCAAGCGCAGGGCTTGGGATACTGTCTGCCAGGCCCGGGCCAGGTGGTCAGCACCCAACCAAAGCCGGGCCAGATAAAGATAACCGTCTACCAGACCTGGATCTAAAGCCAACGCCTTCTCAAAATGCAACCTGGCGGCAGTCTGGTCGAAGAACGAGATCTTTACCAACCCCATGGTCAGGTGAGCTAAAGGGGAACCGGGCGCCTGGGCCAGAGCCTGGCAGGCTTCGGCAAGAGCGGCATCTTTACGATTTTGGACGATATGGATCTGGGCAAGGAGCGATCTTGCCAATACGACAGCCGGGGAAGGCGGTAGGTTGGCTACAGCCGCTAACTCCCTCTGCGCTTCCGACGCTTTACCTACCATCAGGGTGAAATATCCCGACATAACCGCCAGAAACGGCGACGGCGGCAGCCCCCGTCGGCCTTGATCAAACAGTTTATAGGCGCCGACAGGGTCTCCCCGGCGATATCGGGCTAGACTTTGGCCGATGAGACACCTCCAGTCCGGGGAGCTCACCTTCTCGAATAATGCCGCAGCCTCCTGAGGCCGGTGGTTCTGTAGATTGATCCAACCCAGCAGAGTCAAGGCCAGCGGTTGCTCCGGAACCTGCTGCAGGACATGCTCGGCCAACTGCTGCGCTTCGGAGAGCCGGCCCTGATCGTAGGCCGCCCAGGCACTGGTCATGAGCTTTGCCCCCGAAGTCAGATTGTCTTGGAGATCTGATAGAGGTAAATCCCGATAGCTGATCAGACCCGGGTAGTAGAGACACCATTGAACTGCATCGCTGGGCTGCACCAAAAGACGCTTGACCGGCGCCTGGCCGGGAAAGGTGATGCCTTCTTCACCGGGAAGCAGGCAGACCTCTCCCTGGGAATTGGTAAGACAGAGGTTTCCCTGGAGCAGGATAACGGAGGTAGCGCCATTAGGCTGGACCCGCAGATTGAATTCGGTGCCGCGAATAGTGGCGGTGACTGCCGGGGTTTCTAATTCAAAACGGAAATTTTCCTTGTTGTTCCGCAGCCACATCTCACCCTGCAAAACCTGGTAAATGCTGCGGGGGACGCTCTCCAGAGCACTGGGAATGGCATCGATTAAGCGGAGCCGGGGGGAGGAAGCGACTCTTTTGAGAACGAGGATAGTATTTTCATTGAGCTTAATCTGGCTCTCATCTACGCACAAGAGTGAGGCCCGGGACGCCGGTCCGGTCATGACTGCGTCCCCCGAAAAAAGGGGCTCCCCAGGTTGGGCGGCGACCCACTCCCCGGCACCACCACGTCGGATGGCAACCTGTCCTTGAAGGTACACCAGCTTCCCTGCCAATGGCGGCGCCGCCCAAGATTGGCCTGCAGCTCCTCCGATAATTGCCAGGATCACACCCACGATGAGCCTGGCGCCAAAGTTGGTCCCGACCACACCAACCCCCGCAGCATGAAACAATTCGCAGACCGCAGACGCCCAGGATGTCAGGCGCACCATATCCCGGGTTTAAACCTTAATTTATAAGAGGCGCATGCAAAAATTTTTCCTTCTCAAGTTATTTTGATCGTTTTTGCTGAACACCTGGAATTCCGATAAACGCAGCATCACTGCAACAGGCCTATACTAGCTGCTTCTTATTTGGTCTTTTCCGAACTCCCCGAGCTACCGGAATCAGTCTGGGTCTTGGTAGTGATTACAGTTGTACCCGTACTCTCTTCCTTTCCAGTTTCGGTGGTTTTTTGGGGCCTTACCGGTGGTTTGGGAATAATAATCTTACCTATGCCGTTCGTCATGATCTCTTCCTCCCTGTTGCCGCCACCCCCCCCATGATACGAAAAACCTCATTGAGCGGGTGGCGGGAAACATGCTTCAGCGATTAACAATGAATCCACTCCCTACACTCCGCTCCTTTCCTAAGAAAAATCTCTCGAAAAACCTTAAAAACCGTTTCGGTCGTTCTCGATCTCCACAGCGATAAGGTTAAGAGTAAAGGTGGCGAAATCCTGCAACCAAAGACTAATTTGAAAGCTTAGTGGGATAGGAAAAACTTAAACAAATCTCCGAACGAGGAAAAAGAACCTACAACAGCTTGAGACAACCACGAGGTGCGAGAAATGCTGAGCAGGAGAGCGCGGCGTCACGACTCTTAATTGGAAGTTGATATTCTCCCAAGAATCACCTTCCATGGCGCCCTGTAAGATAGTTAGAATTTATTGTATACCTTTAATCCTAAAATACAATAGCCGTGCCAACATTAAATTACAAAAACCTAAAGAAAATTTGCATTTATTCTTTCAAATTTAACGGAATAGAAATTTATTTCAAAACCAAAAGGTCCCATCTCCCGATATCTCTGGTAAACTTGGTCAAACGTTTGACTTCCTGCTTTTGAGGTGACGGCATCAGGTGAAACCTAACAGAATAATCCTCATGGTTACGGTGGTGGTTATCGGCGTTGTCCTGATTAGCCGGATCGGCGGTTCTCAGGAATTCCGTCCGGCTCTACCGGGGTGGATTTTTGTATTCCCACGAGATCACGCCGCCCATCCGGAGTTTAAGACCGAGTGGTGGTACTATACCGGCCATTTAACTTCGGAGCAGGGCGAGCCTTTCAGCTATCAACTGACCTTTTTTCGAGTGGGGCTGCGCCCACCCGATCTCCAGGCCCGCTCCGCCTGGGCGTTGCACACCCTCTATTTCGCCCATCTGGCCCTGACGGATATTCACGGCCGTAGGTTTGTTTATCATGAGAAGGTTGATCGGGGGGCTTTGGGATTATCCGGTGCCGCCGTGCCGCACTACCGGGTGTGGATCGAGACCTGGCAGGCAGAGCTTCAAGGTGAAGAACACCATTTGCAGGCGTCAGCCAAAGATCTGACCCTGAACCTGAGGTTAACTCCCGAAAAACCGCCGGTGATACATGGAGAAAATGGTCTCAGCCGAAAAGCCGCGGGTGAAGGGTATGCCAGCCACTATTACTCACTCACCCGTCTAGCCACCAACGGTCGATTAACGTATCAGGGTCATACCTTCGCAGTAAGCGGTCAAAGTTGGATGGATCACGAATTTTCCTCCAGCCAGTTAGCACCTGATCAGGTAGGTTGGGACTGGTTTTCTCTCCAGCTAAAGGACGGTAATGATCTGATGCTCTATGTTTTGCGGCGGCAGGACGGCTCCCTTGATCCGCATTCCTCCGGAACCCTGATCGATCCACGGGGGAATAGCCGCTTATTAAAGCTGGCGGACTTCCAGATTCAACCTTTGGAATTTTGGCATTCTCCCCGTTCCCGCTGCCGCTATCCCTCCCGATGGCGGATTGTTGTGCCGGGATACGGCTATGAACTCGAAGTGCAACCCACCATTTCCGATCAAGAATTACTTACTTCTCAGAGCACCCGCGTAACGTATTGGGAAGGCAGCGTGCAAGTCCGCGGCAATAAGCAGGGCGAGCCATTAGCAGGATGGGGATACGTCGAACTAACAGGCTACGCCGGATCATTGGGGGGAAAATTTTAGCGTTTTCCTTAACCCACAATGCCTGGCTTAGCCGCAGAGGAAATCCTCTTGTATAAAAACAGTGAGCCGTGAGCCGTGAGCCGTGAGCCGTGAGCAGCAAAAACATTATTGTGAGCAGCCGCCACGATTCTGTTTTCATGCTTCGTTGTGTTCGGCAGAACATGTGCACTTGTATAAAAACAGAATGTATTTGTAGGGTGGGCAATGCCCACTACGCCACTACGCCTTTACGCCTCTACGCCTCTGTTTTCATGCTTCGTTGTGTTCGGCAGAACATGTGAACTTATATGAAAAGATGGTGGTACAGTCTTTCCAGCCGGCACGCTGATGCACAGGCCAGGAGGCCTATGCCACCAATCATTCTCTCATATTTCGTTGTGTTACCCAGAACATGAGGACTAGTTTGAATTGCCGCCAACAATTTCACCCCGGCGGTTAGTCGGCAATGCTGCGACCGGTAGTGTTCTGGCGCAGCCAATTGATGATTTTGGCCCGCAATTCGGCGTTGTAGGAAGCAGGCAGTTGTTCAACGGTGAGGCGAAACTGTTTATTGGCCAACGCCGACCACTCGGGTCTGAGAAAATAGACCTTACCCGAAACCAGAGCAAGTTCGGGATTATCAATTAATTTCATCCGTCCCCAAGCACCCATCAGTTCCATGGAGGCCTCGAGATGGCGGGTTCCCGGTTTTACTTCAGCGACAAAACTGGGGGTGGTATCAAGACATTGTCCCTGATATAGGAGGCGGCCATCCACCGCCTGGATAGAAAGATTGTAGGCATCGGATTCCTGGAACATATAGATCGGTGCCCAGGTAGGACCCTGCGGCAAAGTTGCGGCTGCCTCCGGCAGAACCGCATTGATTAGCTCCGGATCAGCGATCAGCAGAACCGCGACGTCGGGAGGTTGAATTTTTTCCGGAGTTTCCCGGTAAAGGTAGAGCCGTTTAGTGCATAAGCTGCTGCAACCTGACAACCACCCAGAGACAGAAACCAGTACCAGTATAGTCAGCAATACTATGTTGTTACGTCCAAACAAGGGTTGCATCATGTTTCTCCTGAACCGGCCTCAATACCAAAAAACAAAGAGGATGTAGCGGCCCGTAAGCCTGAACCACACCCTCTTTATTATGTATGGATAGATTATTACGTTTAGTTAGGAAGCTGATTTAACATTAATTACATTTTCTTCTTAGCTTTTTTGGCTTTTTTAGCCTTTACTGGCTTCCCGTACTTTACCCTGGCACAGACTTTTTCGGCTGCCGCTTCAGCACGAACAGCAGCGGCTTCGGCACGATTAGCCGCAGCTTGAGCTTTGGCTATCGGAGCTTTGGCATCCTGTGCAGCCGCTTCAGCGTTCACGACCGCCGCTGCGGCCCGATCTGCAGAAGCCTTGGACTGCTCCATGTACATTTTGCACTGATCATAGTACTGTTGGCAGCATCCAGAAGCTCCTACCACCAGGGCAAAGACCGCGAGGAGAGCCAAGGCATAGCCTTTTGTCAATAACGCCTTCCTCATCGATTACCCCCTTCTTGGAGAGGAAGATTTGCCGCTGTCGGCTTGGAATTCCCCCCCCTGTAAACTTTTCGAAAATCGTGCACAGGACCTTACTTCCGCATTTTCTTCATCAAGCAAGCTTCTGCTTTTGCAGCAGCGGCTTCAGCGCGATCGGCGGCGGCTTCAGCTTTATCTGCAGCTGCCTTTGAGTCAGCAGCGGCGGCCTCGGCATTGCGGGCTGCCATTTCAGCTTTAGAAGCCGAAGCTTTAGCCTGGTCGGCGTACATCTTTCCTTCGTCCACATACTTCTTGCAGGTGTCGCAACACCCCGCTCCCATGACGAGGACGAACGCCATGAGAATGGCAAAGGCTAAACCTTTCCGTACCAAAGCTTTCCTCATCTCTATCCCCCCTTTTCAGAGTAATTGTGTTTTGGGAACACATTTATACGTATTAAACAACAAGCCAAATAAAATATCAAGAAAAATTTATTGCTTCAGTGTTTTTTTTTCGAAAAAATCGACTCCTCAGGTCAAAAAAACCTTTCTGTTAGTTTTTAGTTTGACCAATATTTCATTTCGCCCCAGTTTTCTCCGGTCTGAATATCAACTACTAAGGGCGTTCGCAGTTGCGCCACCCCTTCCATGGCACGCCGCAGGCAATCAACGGTGGCGGCCTGTTCCTGGTATGGCGCCTCTAATAAAAGTTCATCGTGAATCTGTAATAACAGTCGGCCTGACAATCCTTCATGCACCAGAGCCGCCTCGACGGCCAGCATTGCCTTCTTGATCAGATCGGCCGCCGAACCCTGCAGAGGGGTGTTGAGGGCGCTGCGCTCCGCCTCTTGCCGGAGATTGCGATTGCTGCTGTGCAGATGAGGAATAGGTCGGCGGCGTCCCAGCAGGGTGGTCACCCAACCTTTCTGCCGGGCGGTATCCAGGGCCTGATCAAAATATCGCTTCACCCCGGTATGTCTGGCAAAATAGCGGTTGATAAAATCTTGGGCCAGGCGTTGGCTGACGTTTAACTGTTTGGCCAGTCCGAAGGCGCTCATGCCATAGATAATGCCGAAGTTGATAACCTTGGCCTGCCGCCGCATCTCCCGGCTCACCAGTTCGGGGTGCAACCCGAAGACTTCGGCCGCAGTCTGACGATGGACATCCTCCCCTTCCTGAAAGGCCTGCAGCAAGACCGGGTCTGCAGAAAAATGCGCCAGTAGCCTGAGTTCTATCTGGGAGTAATCCCCACTGATAAAAATGTATCCCGAAGACGGTAGAAAGGCCTGTCTCAGTTGGGCCCCGAGCTCACCCCGGACCGGGATATTCTGTAGATTGGGATCGCGGCTGGAAAGCCGCCCGGTGGCTGCAACCGACTGCACGAAGGTGGTATGTATCCGACCGCTAGCCGGATGTACCTGTTTGCACAGCCCGTCTACATAAGTAGCCTTAAGTTTACCCAGGGTGCGGTAGGCGATTACCTTGGCCGCTATCGGATGGTAGTCGGCCAGGGCGGTCAGCACCTCGTTGTCGGTGGAATAAGCCGTGCGCCCTTTGGTCTTTTTTTGGGTAGGTAGTTGTAAGCGGTCAAAAAGGATGGCCGCCAGTTGCGGGGGCGATTGAATCAGAAACGGTTCGCCAGCCATCTCGTGGATTTCTTCTTCCAGGGAGGCAAGCTCTTTTTCCACCTCACGGCCGAATCTCTGCAGAAAGTCCAGGTCAACCCGGATGCCGCGGGTTTCCATAGCGGCCAGCACTCGCAAGACCGGTAATTCCAGATCTTCATATAACCTGAGGAGTTTTTCCTGCTGTAGTTGTTGGTGCAATCGGGGCCAAAGACGGAAGGCCGCCTGGCCCCGCCCGGCGGCGTAACCGATGGCCAGCTCCAGGGGCAGATCGGATGCTGCCAGTGGTCTTCCGGCCAGCTCACGCGGGCTTAAGAGATTTAGACCTAAGTCCAGCAGAGCGACATTTTCGATGGTCTGGTCAAAACGCACCGGATTCAAGAGATATGAAGCCAATAAGATATCACTAACGCTGCCAACGAGGGGATGGCCATAGCGCTCCCCCCAGATCATGGCAGTCTTCAGGTCGGGGCTGATTTTGGCGATGCCAGGATCAGACCATAAGGGCTCCAGGATTTCCCAGATATCTTTTTCAGTTAATCGATGCTGAAAAGGCAGGTAAGCGCCTTGGTTCTCCTCCCAGGACAGGCCCAGTCCCTTCAGTTGAGCGAGCATAGGGTGTTGGGAGGTGCTGTGACAAAAAAGCGCCAGCCGGCCAACGGCTCGAATCGACGCCACGGCCTCTAACAGCGCTTCCCGGGTATCTAAAAGGACAAAATCTTCAGTATGGTTATCAAGGCTGATCTCTTTGGCCAGTTTACTGAACTCCAGTTCGGCGAACAACCGCCGCAGGGCGGCTCGGTCCGGAGGACCTGGCTGTAAGCGGTCGGGGTCAAACGCTACCGGAGCTTGGTCCTCCAGGCGCAGCAAGTCTCGGCTCAGGCGGACTTGCTCCTGATAATCCCGCAGACGGTTCTGGAGCTTCTTTTCTTTGACCTCATCCAGGTGGGCAAACAGGTTGTCCAAACTGTGAAAGTGGCCGATGAGTTTCAAAGCCGTCTTCGGGCCGATCCCTGGCGCCCCCGGAATATTGTCGCTGGGATCGCCGGTCAAGGCGCGCAGGTCCACTAGGGCGGCAGGCGGTAGACCGAACTTCTCTTGTATAACCTGAGGCGTGAAATACACGTCTTTCATCGGGTCCCAGATCGTAACGCCTTCCTGCGCCAGCGGCAGGAGGTCTTTATCTCCGGAGATGATCTCCACCCGCAGACCGGCGGCCCGAGCTTGCCTTGCCAGAGCGGCAATAAGGTCGTCGGCCTCATACCCCTCCATCTCTAAAGCCGGCAGGTTCAAGGCGGTAATAATCTGACGGATATAGCCGAGCTGCTTAACCAGGTCCTCCGGCATACCTGGCCGGTGCGCTTTATAGGCAGGATAGCGTCGGTGTCGAAACGTAGGGCCTTTGGCGTCGAAGACCAGCGCCAGATAGCTGGGCTGACGCTCCCGCAGAACCTTGAGAAGCATGTTGGTGACGCCGTAAATAGCATTGGTAGGAAAACCTTGCGACGTTGCCAGACTCCGGATGGCATGGAAGGCCCGGTAGAGATAAGAACTGATGTCAATCAGAAGAATTGTCTTATGCACCTTCTCACCCTGACCCTCACATTGTTCAATGCAAGTCACCATGTTTAAAAATCACCACGAAGTATGAAAACCGCACCGTGGCAGCTGCTCATAATAATGCATTTTCTGCTCGCCGCCCACTGTTTCGGCTGCAGCCCGTGGGCTGCGATGTGCCGCCGTATCTACTAGCGGCGATTTTAGTATAACAGATACCTTTTCCGCTGACAGATAAAGTTATCCAGATCATGTTGCCACCCCCGACGAATCTCGACCGGATCGACGCCGTTTTTTATGGCCGCCAATACATTCTGGGAACCGATCATGCCCAGGTTGCGGTCAAGCTGAAACCGAGCTGGATACAGCCGGTGTAAGGCCGCAGCTAATTCTATCCCTAAAAGTGGGCTGTCCAAGGTATCCCGGTCCGTCAGGCGTAGGCGGATACCTTCACACCGCTGCCCCCGACAGCGGTTGGTTCGGGGAATAAATTCCGTCGGCTCAAAGGCAACTCCGGCAATCTGGCGGCCACCGAGATACCGGGTTAGCCTAGCTCCATTAATCCATGGAGCACCGATAATCTCAAAGGGGGTGTCAGTTCCCCGCCCTACGCTGACATTGGCCGACTCTACCAATGCCACCCCGGGGTAGAGAATGGCCTGGGTTAAGGACCTAAGGTTAGGAGAGGGGTTGACCCAGGGAAGACCTGTCTGGTCATACCACATCTGCCGCCCATAATTGGCCATCGGCACCACGTGCAGCTTGACCCCGAGCTTATTTTCCCGGTTGAAGAGCCGGGCCAGCTCTCCCACCGTCAGGCCATAACGTATCGGCAAGGGATGATAGCCGACAAACGACCTCAAACCGGGTGCCAGCACCGGCCCTTGAACAACAGCCGCCGTGATCGGGTTAGGCCGGTCCAGGATATAAAAGTCGAGATCCAGGGCCGCCGCCGCCTCCATGCAGTAGGCCAGTGTGGTAATATAGGTATAGAAACGGACGCCCACATCCTGGACGTCGTAGACCAGGGCGTCCAATCCTTGGAGCATTCCGGGCGTGGGCCGTTTGACCTCACCGTAGAGGCTACGGACCGGAAGACCGGTGGCCGGGTCCTGGCCGGAAGAGACCTTGGCATCCAGGTCGCCGCCCAGGCCATGCTCCGGGCTGAAGATGACCCGGAGCCTGACGCCGGGGGCCTGATGCAACAGCAGGCGCGTCGGACGTCCGGTACCGTCCACGCCGGTGTGGTTGGTTATCAGTCCGATGGTTTTGCCGACCAGGGGAGCAAATCCTTGCGAGGCCAGAACCTCAATGCCGGTCCGAACCCGGTCTGGAAAGTCGCTCTGTCCCCGACCGGTCATGGTACTAGCGCCTTTGCTCCCATAGCTGGCGGCTGGCCGGCCCAGCCGCAGTGCCGCCGCCACCGCCGCAGCTGCATTGGTCCGCAAGGTTTTCACCTGACCGCGGCCGTTCGGGTGCAGACGGTTGGTAAGAATGATCAAGAAGGTCTTTGAGTCAGGATCGATCCAGATGGAGGTTCCGGTAAATCCGGTGTGTCCAAAGGAGCCGGAAGGAAATGAGGCCGTAAAAGCTCTGCTGAAGGGTGAGCGCATGTCCCAACCCAGACCCCGGCGGGAAGCGTTGCCTGGCACAACCTGGGGGGTGATCATGGCGGCCACTGCCGTCCGGCTCAGCAGGCGCCGGCCCTTATACTCGCCGCCGCTCAGGAGCATTTGAGCGAAGACCGCCAGATCATCGGCAGTAGAGAAGAGTCCGGCATGACCGGCGACCCCGCCCATGCGATAGGCCGTCGGATCATGCACCTCACCCCAGCGCAGGTCGGTAGGAGCGATAAGGGCCGCCTGATCGCGGCGGGGGCGGAAAAAGGTATGGTGCAGACCCAGGGGGCGAAAGATCTTTTGGGTACAATACCCGTCCAGGGATAGACCCGAAACCCGGCGGACAATTTCTCCTAAAACAATGAAGTTGGCATCGCTATAGTGATAAGCCGTCCCGGGATGGTTGACCGGCGTATCAGCAGCAATGGCGGCCAGTGCCCCGTCATAGCCCGACCAGGAGAGGCGTGGATTGACGTCGGCCCGCAGTCCGGAAGTATGGGTCAATAGTTGCCGGATAGTAATCGGTCCCTTGCCCTGAGCTGCAAACTGCGGCCAATAACGCGCCGCCGGGGCATTCAGGTAGAGGCGGCCCTGATCCGCCAATTGCATGATGGCCGTAGTGGTAGCCACCACCTTGGTCAGAGAGGCCAGATCAAAGATGACCCCCGGGGTCATAGGCGTCATGTGGGGAACGAGAGTGCGATGTCCGAAGGCCCGGCGATACGCTACCACCCCCCGGTAGCCCACCAGGATGACGGCCCCCGGAGTCGCACCGGTGGCAATCGCCTGGCGGCCGACGGCGTCCAGATTGTCCAGGCACCGATCCTCTCGTACCAGAAGCCCTGGTAAGGGCTCGACGGCAATCTCGGGGGACGGCGCCTCCACCGGCGGCGTCGGCCGGACGCCGGGCGGAACGGGAGGGGCGCTTTTACACCCGGAACAGCAGACCAGGAGGGCAAAGAAGATAATGGAGCTGATATATGGAAAGATTTTTCGATATATTCTCATGAGCATCACACTGGCCGATTGCTGGAAGGATCAGAACCTTTGCATTGCTAAAATCACCTGCTGTGCTTCAATAATATGCTTTTTATAACCCTCTGTGCAACGGGCAAAGGACGGGACAGGCAATGTCCAGGGGGGTCGGGTTTATGGTTTCCGTTCATCACCAGGGGGTGGTGCAAAATTTATATGGAAACAGTGCTCTTAAAAACGGCGGGCGCGGCCCGCCCTATGAGTAAATTGCCCATAAATTATCGATAATGGGATAGGGCGGCCCATGGCCGCCGCTTTGTTTAACATGGTCGCTGAGAAAAAATTTATATAAAAACAGTGGGCGGAAAAAGCATTATTGTAAGCAGCCGCCACGGTTCTGTTTTTATGCTTCGTTGTGATTTTTAACCAAATAAACTTATTATAATAATTAATCAGACGTTAGAAATGCAAACAATAAGACCCTGATTTTATGAATGTGAGAATTTCTCCAACGGGAAAAATCCTTTGCCGGAACGAGAGATTTTGAATAGACTTGAGGCCATGGCTGGAGTTAATCTAGAATTGACTCGTTACCTCATGGTATATTAAGGAGGATTTTATTTGTATATCCTGTTGACCAACGACGATGGCATCCACGCCCCGGGATTGTGGGCCTTGTATCAGTCCCTACGGCGGGAGCATCGGGTAGAAGTGGTGGCTCCGGAGAGCGAGCAGAGCGCCGTGGGACACGCCATCAGTCTGCTCAACCCTTTGCGGGTCAAGAAAGTCAATAAAAACGGTTCATTTTTCGGCTGGTCGGTTTTAGGCACCCCGGCCGACTGCGTCAAAATTGCCGTGGCCGAGGTGCTGCCGGAGAAACCGGATATAGTAGTCTCCGGCATCAACCTCGGGGCGAACGTGGGCATCAATGTCCTTTATTCCGGTACCGTCTCTGCCGCCACCGAGGCGGCAATTATGGGACTCAGGTCTATGGCGGTATCGTTATGCACCTATAGAGAACCTGATTTTACCGCCGCAGCCAGTTTTGCCGCCCGGCTGGCGCCGCAACTGCCGCATCTCAACCTGCCGACAGGGGTCTGCCTGAACGTTAATATCCCGGATTTACCGGAAAATCAGATCAAGGGGGTACTCCTCACCCGACAGGAAAAAGGGGTGCTGATGGAAAAGTATGAAAGGCGGATCGACCCTCGGGAAAATATTTATTTCTGGCTGGCTGGACTCAACAACCACCGGGAATTAGAACCGGGAACGGATTATTGGGCGGTGCATGAGGGTTACATTTCGCTGACGCCGATACACCATGATTTGACAGATTACGACACCCTGAAGGAATTGAACGGCAACAAATGGCTGGAGGAGCTGATGTAACATTGGGGCAGAGCACGCCTTACCTAAGACCCTCTCAGCCTACCCCCTCTCCCTGCCCCCCTAACTTCTTACCAATTGGCGTCAAAGAGGTAGCTGAATGGTTTGAGCAGCATGGGCGGCTCGGCTTTTACCGGATTGGCCAGGATATCTTCACAGCGAGCCATGTACTGTTTGACCCGGGGCATCTTGAGGTAGTCGGGGTATTCTTGTTCAATAATGGCGAAGCGCTCCAGGGCGGCCTGATAGTGTTTGTTCTTAAAATAAAATTCCCCGACATAGTACTCATGATCAGCCAACTCGTTCAGACACTTGTCCATGTAGTCTTCGGCCTTGGAGATCTTTTCGTACTGCGGATAGCGCTCTTTGAGGCGCCGGTATTCCTGGACGGCCTTGACCGTATATGTCGGGTCGCGGTCAATGGTGGAACGCTGCCGGTAGTAGCACATACCCTGCTGATAGATGACATAGGGGATGATCTGGTTGGTGGGGTGCAGTTTTTCGAATTCTTTGTAGTCCAGCAGGGCCTCGTCATATTTTTTGTTGTAGTATTTGGCATCCGCCACCTTCAGGGAGGCGAGAAGGGCCTCGTCGCTGTAGGGGTAGCGGTCTTTTAGTTTTTCAAAGGCATCCACCGCATCCTCATACTTACCTTTTCTGAGCTTCTTCATCCCTTCCTGAACTAACGTTTCCGGCGGTTGCTCCGGTTTCTTTTTGCTAAACCAACCGCATCCGGCTGTTAGACTGAAGAGCATAGCGGTGATAACGCAGGTGCTAAGAAAAGCATAACGCTGCATAAGTCTACGGATGTTCCTCCAGATATTTTTCGGCGGCAAAGGCGGCTACGGCACCATCGCCCACGGCAGTACTGATCTGCCGCAACAGCTTGACCCGAACGTCCCCGGCGGCGAAGATGCCAGGAATGGATGTCGCCATATCCTCATCGGTGCGGATAAAGCCAAAGGCATCCATATCCAGGAGACCACGCCCCAGCCAGCCGGTAAAGGGTTGAATGCCCACAAAGACAAAGACGCCGGTAACCGGTAGGGTAGATACAGTCCCGGTCTTCACATCCTGCACCTTGATGCCGGTGACGTTTTTATCGCCAAAAATTTCTTGTACTACGGTATTCCAGTGGACTTCGATCTTGTCGTTGGCGAAAACCTTTTCCTGGTAGAGTTTTGCCCCCCGGAACTGGTCCCGCCGGTGAAAGAGGTGTACTTTGGCGGCGAAGCGGGTGAGAAAGACCGCGTCCTGCAGGGCGGTGTCGCCGCCGCCGATCACTGCAATGGTTTCGTCCCGGTAGAGGGCGCCGTCGCAGGTGGCGCAGTAGCCGACGCCTTTGCCCATGTATTCGGCTTCTCCGGGCGCCCCCAGACGCCGAGGTTGGGCGCCGCTGGCGATAATGATGGCGCGACCGACTACCTCCTCCCCGTTTTCCAGCATTACAGTATGGTGGGGATTGCCGGGTTTGAGTCCGGTGACCTCGCCGTTCCGGATCTCAGCCCCAAAGCGCTCGGCCTGTTCCCGCATCTGCTGCGATAGTTCATAGCCGGCGACGCCGTTGGGAAAACCCGGATAATTCTCCACGAATTCCGTAGTCATGACCTGACCGCCGGTGATTAGTTTTTCCACGAGCAGGGTCTTAAAGCGTCCCCGACCGGCATAAAGGCCGGCCGTAAGACCCGCCGGCCCGCCGCCGATAATAATGACGTCGTAATCGTATGCAGACATAAGGTGTATTATTGTCAGAATAGCTTAGAGCATTTTTTTGATAGCGTTGTCGATCTGGGTTTTGGAAACGGCGCCGGTGATCTGATCCACCACAGCCCCGCTCTTAAACAGGATCAGAGTGGGGATGGCTCGAATACCATATTTTACCGGGGTCTTCGAATTCTCATCCACGTTCATTTTCGCGACTTTGACCCGGCCATCATAATCTTTCGCCAGTTCCTCCACGATGGGGGCGATGGCGCGGCAAGGACCGCACCAGGCCGCCCAAAAATCCACCAACGCTGGCATTTCGGACTTGAGAATCTCCTCTTCGAAATTTGTATCAGTGACTTGCAACAAATCTGCCATTGCCCCCCCTCCTTAGAAACCGGATTGCTCTTGGGAATTAAAGATACCTTTCCCGACCGATCAAGAAAGATTTTATTATCTAACCTTGAAATAGCTGGTTTGTCAATGGCTTTTTCCCGATGTAATATTTCAGCTACCCGAGAGAATAGATCAAGGAATAACAGAGTAATGATTAATCACCCCGTGTCCCAGGCCGGTCAAGTGGTAGCAGTTGCATCCACTGGCGGGCGGCCCGTTGCTGCCGACACGCCGGACAGAGGCGCCACAATGATTCAATTTCCGGACACTGCTCGGGAAGAAAGGCCATTTCTTGGGGAACAAAGAACCGACCGCATTGCGGGCAAGGCTGCAGTTCCACCCGGGTATGCCAGGTGTAGAGAATCCGCCAGGGCCCCTTATCCTCCATCCGGATGGCCCCGGTCGGGCAAATCTCGGCGCAAGCCCCACAGCCGATGCAAGCCTCGCTGTGCATCTCAAAAGGGGTGCTAACCCGACGATTACCACCCCGTCCGACAAAACTGATGGCACTGGCGCCAATGGCCTCCTGGCAGACCCGCACGCAGAGGCCACACAGCACACAGAGATCCATATCCCCCTCAGTTCGAGAGACCTGAAAACGGGACTCTTTCACTCCCATAGCAGCAGCCAGATTCTTAATCACTCCCGATTGCGGACAGCGGCCGAGGAGAAGTTCCAGCACCAGCCGCCGGGACCCTACCGCCTCTGGGGTTTCAGTGTTCACTATCATCCCTGCCGCCGCGGGATAGACACAGGCGGCAATCAATTTCGAAGGCGGCGGGCTGGTTAGGGTCACCATGCAAAGCCGACAGGCTCCGTAGGGCGCCAGCCCCTCATGATAACAGAGGGTAGGCAGGGCTACGCCCGCGGCGCGCACGGCCTGCAATACTCGAGTGCCCTCCGGGACGGTTACCGGCCGTCCATTCACAGTCAGATTGATCATCGCCCTTAGATGTTAATCACTCAGCTTCTTAAAGGCCCAAAGCCGCTCGTTTATCCTCGATATGGCTGATCATCAATTGGGCAGCCTGGAAAGGATCCGGTTCCACCGCAAAGGTGGCGCCAATCGCCTCTTTAGCGCCGGTAGTCAGCAATTCGGTCACCGCGGTGCTGCCCAGGACCGGCGGTACGGTGCCCAAGACCGTAAAAATCCCCGATGACACCACATAGGAACCGATGCTCACGGCCTTTTCACTCATCCATTCCGGGGCCGCGCCGGCGACCGGCAGATCACTGATATCCACCCCCAAGGCACTGGCCACCGCGGCGCACACAGTCAGGATGCGGCTGATGTCCACACAGGAACCCATATGCAAAACGGGAGGAATTCCCAAACTCTGGCATACGACCTTAAGTCCGTCCCCGGCCTGGGCCGCAGCCTCCGGCAGCATCAGGCCGACTTTGGCGCAGGCGATAGCATTGCAGCCGGTAGTCACTACCAGAACATTGTTTCTGATGAGTTCTTTAACCAGGTTGACATGGCCGAAATCGTGTTGGACTTTGGGATTGTTGCAGCCCACAACTCCGGCAAGGCCTTTGATGGCTCCCGACTTGATCTGCTCTAAGAGCGGCTCCAGGCTGCCACCCAAGGCCGCCAAGATGGCCTCGGTGCTGAAGCCGACCAGACATTCTACCTTTTCGTCCGGAATCACTACCTGGCCAGGTTTGCGCCAGCGATAATTTTCCACCGCGCCGCGGACGATCTCTTTAGCGATGTCATAAGCCTGATCTTCATGAAATTCGATGTGAATGGCTCCAGGAAACTTGGCTTTGGGAGAGGTGGAAATAAACTTGGTATGGAAACAGCCGGTCAGGTTTCCCAGGGCTGGCATAATACATTGTACATCGACGATAATGGCCTCCACGGCTCCGGTGATCACCGCCAATTCCTGTTGCAGAAAATTACCGGCGATGGGGATCCCGTGCCGCATCAGCACCTCGTTGCCGGTACAGCACAGTCCGACCACGTTGATTCCTTTAGCTCCGAGTTTGGCGGCCAGGGCCAGCAATTCCGCATCCCGGGAGGCGGCGACAATCATCTCCGACAGGGTCGGTTCGTGGCCATGAACAATGATATTCACTTCGTCAGCTTTGAGAACCCCCAGGTTGGCCAGAGAGCGGGTGGGTTTGGGAGTGCCAAACAGCACATCCGAGATCTCGGTGGCTATCATCGAACCACCCCAGCCATCGGCGATGGAGGCCCGCAGACCTTGCAGGATCAGATTAACCGGATCATTGTCCACCCCGATATGGGTACGGTGCATGATTTCAACGATTTCGCGGTCTACGCCGCGCGGATCAATCCCCAATTTTTGCCATAAGTCGACCCGTTTCCGGGGGGCCCGGCGGCTGAATCGAATCGGACCTTCCTGTTTGCCGAATTCGGCATAAACCGCCCCGGCTAAATCCAGGGCAATCTCCTCTTTGCTCCGACCCTCAGTGGAAATATTATATTCCGCGGCCAGGGTCTGAAGTTTTTGCTCGTCTCTGATCTCATAGCCGCCGCCTTTGCCCTCTGCGGTCATGAGCAGGGTATGGGCCAGATCGCGGCCATGATCGGAATGGGCGGCGGCGCCCGCGGCGATCATGCGGATCAGATTACGGGCCACTATGATGTCGGCGGTCGCACCGCAAACCCCTCGCTTGGGTCCGGCATCCTCGAAAGGGCTGATGCGGCACGGTCCCATGTTGCAATTGCGGCAACAAACTCCGAGCTCCCCAAAACCGCATTCCGGCAACATAGCCTCATAACGGTCCCAGGCGGTCTCCAAACCCAGTTCTTGCGCCCGTGCCAGCATCTGGTGCACAGTAGGGTCGATACTTTTTTTCAAGATTTTGTCGCTATATGCCATGTTAATCTTCCTCCTCGGTTTAGCTGCCCAGTTGCGGCTGACTCGCGAGAGACCTTAGAAATTGCCTGGCTGCGGCCTGGCTGGCCCGATCAGCTTCCTGTTGGGGATAGCGCAGGCTAAGGGCTTGGGTGGGACAGGCCGCCACACAGGCCGGGCCACCCAGACGATTGACGCAGAGATCGCACTTGAAGGCAGCCCTTCTCTCCTGCCCGGCGACTGTAGTGGTGGCAACATGGATAGCCCCGAAGGGACAGACCATCATGCATAGGCGACAACCAATACAGCGGGCCTGGTCGACCGCAGTATATGTTTCGGTCCGATAGGTGGCGCCGG
Organism: Desulfobacca acetoxidans DSM 11109; assembly: GCF_000195295.1. NCBI lineage: Bacteria > Pseudomonadati > Thermodesulfobacteriota > Desulfobaccia > Desulfobaccales > Desulfobaccaceae > Desulfobacca > Desulfobacca acetoxidans. Next base: position 196,134 of record NC_015388.1, on the reverse strand, counting down.
TGGGACAGACCCGCACACAGGGAGCATCCTGACATTGGCGGCATTGCACCGGCAGCTTCACCCCATCGACCTGAACCACCCGATTGCGGCGGTGAAGCCGTTCCCGAGCCAGGACTGCCCCGATAATGCTACCGGCCCGGGTATGCGCTGCGGCACAGGCCAGCTCGCAGGTATGGCAACCCATACAGCGCTGGGGATCGACCAACAGAAACGGACCTTCAAATTGCTCCATGATAGAATCCTCCTTGCCTGGCAGCCGGAAAATGGCGCTTCTGGTCGAGGTGCCCTTGACTGCCAGGTCTTACCCGTCACAGGGGGATGGCTGCCGGTATCTCTCGGGAAACTCCAATTCCCCCCAGCCTTAAAGGGAAGGGCGATTGAGAATTTCAAAGATTCCTTTAAATTTATTCGGAGATTAAGATAAGAACCTTAGTGGAGTTTGAGTTGATCTCTGGTCACAGGACTGATCATGCTTCTCCATGATATTTGCTTCCCCCTAGATCCAGGTTTTTTAGGTTAAGGATGAGGCGCAGGATTAGGTCAATTCTCGACCTCAATAGCCTGAGGCTACCATTCGTACTACCATCATATCTTTAACCATCTAAGTCGGGCTGTCAAATAGAAATTTTCCGGGTGACGGGGCAACCCTAGCCGATAAGATTACTATTGCTAAAAATGTCACATATATAAGTTGCAGATGAGTTTAAACAATTTTTTTAATCGTAACATTTCAATTGGTGCCGGATTATTTTCACAGAAACACCCCTTTCGTTCCCAAACCCCAGCCGGGGAACGCTCTTACCAGCTCCTGCAAATAATTGGAGTCCTTGGTCGCCGGACGGTCAAATAGAAAACCGCCCCCTGTCAGGAGAATTATTTTCTGGCGGGATTATTTGCTAAGTTCTTCACATAGCATAGCATATGTTCATAATTAGTTAGGAGTCCATCCGACCCTTATAATAAGCATGGCAAATGGAATATGGAGAAAAAAACAGTTGACAAAACGCATTTTTCCCTTTATAAGAGGGAGGCAATGTGAAAAAAATAGTGAAGGCTCGGACCAGGAAAAAAGCCCTTTTAAGAGGAGTCGATAGCTACAAAATAAAGAATAACAACATACACTGAGGAGGAAGATTATGGCGAAGTACGATCCGGTAAAACAGAAGGACTGGCAGATTGCCGAGATCGCCGAAGCGGAGATGATTCCCTTTGACGAGATGTGCGATAAGCTGGAAATTCCCAAAGAAGAGCGCATTCCCTATGGTCAGAAGATCGGCCGCGTCGACTACATGAAGTGCCTGGAGCGTTTGAAAAGCAAACCTGATGGCAAATACATCGAAGTTACCGCCATTACCCCCACTCCTCTGGGGGAAGGCAAATCCACCACCTCCATGGGTCTCATCGAAGGTCTGGGCAAACGTGGCGTCAATGTCGGCGGCTGCATTCGTCAACCTTCCGGCGGCCCCACTATGAACGTCAAGGGCACTGCGGCCGGCGGCGGCATCTCGCTCCTGATTCCCATGACCGAGTTCTCTCTGGGCCTCACCGGCGACATCAACAACATCATGAACGCCCACAACCTGGCCATGGTTGCCGCCACCTCCCGGTTGCAGCACGAATTTAACTATAGCAATGAACAGTTGGCCAAGCGGAACCTGAAGCGTCTGGACATCAATCCGAAAAACTTCGAAATGGGCTGGATTATGGACTATTGCGCCCAGGCTCTGCGCAATATCACCATCGGCCGGGGCGGCAAGATGGATGGCTTCCTGATGGATTCCAAGTTCGGTATCGCCGTTTCCTCGGAAGTCATGGCCATTCTGTCGGTGTTCACCTCTCTGGCGGACCTCAAAGAACGGCTGAACAACGTCGTGGTCTGCTATGACCGGGCTGGCAACCCCATCACCACCCGGGACCTGGAAGTGGGCAATGCCATGACCGCCTGGATGCTGCCTTCCATCAACCCGACCCTGATGCAGACCGTAGAAAAACAGCCCTGCTTCGTACACGCCGGTCCCTTCGCCAACATCGCCGTCGGCCAGTCCTCTATCGTCGCCGACCAGATCGGTCTGAAGCTGTTTGATTACCATATCACCGAGTCCGGTTTCGGTGCTGACATCGGCTTTGAGAAGTTCTGGAACGTCAAGTGCCGGTTCAGCGGTCTTATCCCCAACGTCTCGGTTCTTACCGCCACCGTCCGGGGTCTGAAGCACCACGGTGTCAAAGCTGGCGCCCTGCCGTGCCCGCCGGGTAAACCCGTTCCCAAAGAGTACTTCGAAGCCTCGAAAGAGACCTTGAAGTGGTTGGAAGAGGGTGTGGAAAATGCCGTGCACCACGTCCGCACCATCAAAAAAGCCGGTATTAACCCGGTGGTGTGCATCAACTCCTTCCATTTCGACTCCGACGAGGAACACGCCGTAATTCGTCGGGCCTGCGAGGCCGAAGGCGCTCGGGTGGCCGTGTCCCGGCATTGGCAGTATGGCGGCGAAGGCGCTCTCGAATTTGCCGATGCAGTCATCGATGCCTGCAAAGACACCCCGAAATTCAAGTTCTTGTATCCCAATGAACTGCCGCTGCGGCAGCGCGTTGAACTGATCGCCAAGGAAGTGTACGGCGCTGATGGCGTGGATTTCGCCCCCGAAGCCGTAGCCAAGGCCAAACGCTTTGAGGCCGATCCCAAGTATAACGATTACGCCACCATGATGGTGAAGACCCACCTGTCTCTCACGCATGATCCTACCGTCAAAGGCACCCCCAAGGGTTGGCGGCTGCCCGTCCGTGACTTCCTCATTTACGGCGGCGCCAAGTTCATCTGCCCGGTCTGCGGTGCAATTTCTCTGATGCCCGGCACCGGTTCCGACCCGGCCTACCGCCGCGTCGACGTCGACGTCAAAACCGGTAAGGTTACCGGCCTGTTCTAAATTCAGCAGCTTCTTCTCCAGGCCCTGCTAAAAGTCTGAGAGAAGGTGTTAAACATCACCTGCGGCTCCCTGGAATTTCCGGGGAGCCGATTTTTCTTTGCCGTAAGACTGAGTCCGGAAATGCTGCTGGTTGATACCTCGGTTAGGACTTCCAGCCCCCCGGTCTATCCCCGCACGCCTGGGAAGAAAGGAAATGATAAGGTACGCTAGTACCCCAAATGCTTAGGGCCGGGAAACCCGGCCCTTTGGCGAACAGACATGTTAATAATAACTATCAACCTAATGTAACCTTCTCCTGAGGCCCATGAGGCACAGGCCGGTACCCAAGAGCAGCAGCGTCGCCGGAGCCGGGATCGGCTGCGGCGGCTCAGGTGAGAAACCGGAGCCCTGAATGAACACGCCACTATCTAAATCAGAGTCGCTGGCATCGGCTATGGCCAAGACGATTTCGTGCTGCCCGGTGCCAAGGCCCAGGGCCTTGGCTACCAGGTTCGTGGTAAAGCCATCGTACTGGATATTATAGGTTCCCGATTCATTATCGATGTAATAGCCGGAGTTGGCACCGTTGTTGATGGTATTGATGGTTACCGGATCGTTCGTCCCCGGGACCAGGGCAACGTTCACCCCGTCCACAAAAAAAGCGAAGACATCATTATATTGAGAGCCTACCCACTCGTTGTATTCTTCCGAGGCAAAGACATACCTGAAATACAGGTCGCCAGAGACGGTTTCAAATTTAAAAGACAGGATAGTAGCGTCATAGGTAGTGTAACCGGACAGATCTGACAGCGGACCATATCCGGGCAGACCATTGTCCCCTGAATAGTTGGTAGCATTGTTAGGCCCGACGGCGCCTACGGCATCGCCGCTGGTCAAGAGCACCCCCTTATCGAAGTCCAGCCCCGAGGCCGCTCCACCGCTGAAGAGTCCGGAAGCATTGGCGGCGCCGGTATACGTGGCGCTGCCCGGCACCAGGGTTATGCCCGCCCCGATGAGATTGGACGCCAATGTCTCGGCGTCACCGGTTGGATTGACCACCAAGGCCTGGGCGCCGCCGACGAAGCCGAAAATTATTAAGAAAAATCCCACCAGTGTTGCTATGGTACATTTTAAGCGCATCTTTTTCCCTCCTTTGCTTTTCGGATGTTATTTCTTTCAAAAAAATCTGCTATCAGGGTTGGCAGACTTTACCATTCACCTCCCCTCGGCAATATTGTGCTTGGTAGGTTCAGACCACAGACTTGACGGTTTCTATCAACCGGAATCTCAACTCTTTTATGCCTATGGGGTGACCTGAGAAGGGCATCTGGCCCCCTCTTTTCTTGTTCATATTTCGGCACACATACCATTAAAAATATTTTTAACTTTTTCCCTATGAAAGAAATGCAAACATTATGCCGTTCATACAACTTATTGATAATAATATTAATACCTTCGCTCGACCGCGGGTACTCTGTTTCAATTGATGAACAATATATGGAATATGATAATATATGTTAATAATATCAATATGTTTAATCTGTTTAGATAATTGGACAAATAGATAATATTTTTTACGCGGGCAATGAAGTAGTATAAGAGGGAAGGGTGGTCGCAGACATTCTGGAAGGGTTAGTGGTATCCAGCCGAAGACGTCGTAGCCCCGAAGGGTCAAACCCAAGAGGAGCACCTCAAAATTGGTAGCGCAGACCTCCAGGTCTGTGTCAAGAGGAGCTTCGGCCCCGGTTAGAAAACCTGTGCTGCTGGCAGGTGATTTCCACGGTTTGCGGGTGATTTACCGGTCATGAAAATCAGTTTGAGATGGTTAGAACCGCTTAACCTCTGTTCCTTGGCGGCGGCAGGGTTATCGGGGGCTGACAGTCAGGTGGAGGACCTTACAATTTCTTATAGGCGAAGACGTATTCCTCTTGGTTAATATCAATGAACAGGTCTGCCCCTCGCGACAGGGCATATGCCAACCAGGAAGGTTTGTCGTCGAAACAACACGTCAGCCGGGGGGAGAAATTTCCGGTTTTTCTATCGAACCAGGCCAGCAGCATTACCTCCGAGGCCAGTTCCCGGGCCTTGGCCTCGGCAACTGCGATCGCCTGATCCCGATCCAGATCTGAGCCTAAAATGATGACGTCAACCGGTTCGGGTAGCATCTCCCGGTTCAGTGGCAGGCATTCTGTCATCTAAGCTGTCTCCATTTCGAGTATTATTTTTTATGGTGTCTCCGGTGAATTTTCTTCTCTCCGATCAGTTACCACGTCGCGGCGCCAGAGCCGTTGCTGGACTGTACGGGCCTGCCTCATGGTACAAGGATCGTAGCCGCAAACTGGACACTCGCTGTCATCGCACGGATCGACGTGAACATGGATTTCTGCCTGGCCCTGATAATGTGCGGCAAAGATCTTCTCCATCTCTTTTACTTCCTGGTAGCTCTCCTGTAAACTAAAATCCCTCGGTAAAATAAGATGAAGATCGGCGTAAATCCGCGTCCCGGCACGCCGGGCCCGCAGTTGATGGATATCGATCCAGACGCTCTTGCGGTGTTGTCTCAGCAGCTTAGTGATTTCATCCAGGAGTTCGGCGTCGGACGCATCCATGAGCCCAGCGAAGGCATGGCGTACCAATTTCCAGCCGGTGAAGATGACGTTGATACCGACCAAGCCGGCGGTAGCGCCGTCGATCCAGAGACGACCGGTAAACCAAACCAAAAAAAGCCCCAGGATTACTCCTCCGGAGGTATAAACATCGGTCAGGACATGCTTGCCATCGGCCATCAGGGTTATGGATTGAGTCCGTTTACCGACATAAACTAAAACCACTCCCAAACTCAGGTTAATCAGGGTGGCCGCTACCGTCAGCCACAAGCCGGACCCGAGGTTTGGCAGGACATCCGGAGTCAAAAGCTGATCGGCGGCTTTAAAGAAGATGCCGATGGCCGCCAGGAAAATCAGCGCCCCTTCGAATCCTACCGAGAGATATTCAATCTTGCCATGTCCGTAAGGGTGAGTCGGATCAGGCGGTTTGGCTGCCAGGACTACAGCCACCAGGGCAAAGGCGCTGGCCGCAACGTTGATGATAGACTCGAGGGCGTCAGAGAGAATTGCCGCCGATTGCGTCAGCCAATAGGCAAAAAACTTGGTGAGCATCAGCAGCGACCCAATCAGAAAGGAAGCGCTGATGGCTATGAGGCGAACTCTCTGGGGGGATTGAGCAAACCGTGACATGGCATTTGCCTAGTGGGATGGGGGAGGGCAGGCCTCGGTATGGGGAAGCCAGGTCGCCAGATCTGGTAGCACTGTTTTAGGCATAACGCTTTGGCTTTTCCTACTCCTCAGGTCAGTGCCCGTCAGAGTCGAAACGAAGCTGGAACAAATGATGCCATCCCTGCCGTTTCCTGCATAGCGGCAAACACCGATCGAGCAACCCGACGACCTTCAGGAATGACGCTTACTGTTTTCATAATCGACTTCCCATTGATCTTTTAATAAAACAGCTTACTTTGTCATCCTGAACGGCGTGAAAAATCCTAAGCCTATAAAACATTAAGTTCTTCCCTACGCTCAGAATGACCATAACGCCATCACAAGAGTTTTGCCAGAGCCTCCAAGGTTATGAATTAAGACGATATAATTCCCTTCATATGTTTTTCTTTTTCTATTATACCAATTTTTACAAGTTTTCATGTCGAAAAATCACAACGAAGCATAAAAACAGTCGATTTTCAGCGGATTGCCTTTACCTTTTACCCCTTACCTCTTACCTGTTTTTATATAAGTTCACATGTTCTGCCGAACACAACGAAGCATAAAAACAGAATCGTGGCGGCTGCTCACAATAATGTTTTTGCTGCTCACGGCTCACGGCTCACGGCTCACTGTTTTTATATAAGTTCACATGTTCTGCCGAACACAACGAAGCATGAAAACAGAATCGTGGCGGCTGCTCACAATAATGTTTTTGCTGCTCACGGCTTACGGCTCACGGCTCACGGCTCACTGTTTTTATACAAGATTAAATCAAACCCGGCGTCCGAGAGAGGTAGGGGAAACCTGCGTCCCTGCCCGGATGCTTCCTTCATGCTCTAAGGTGATTTTTTCACTGAGGACTACTGGTGCCGTCTTTGTTTTTTAGGGCGGCCGCAAAGATCAGGCCACAGGCCGGGGTGAAGTGCAAAAGCAGGCGATCAATCGTTGCCCGCACATAAAGGGGAAATTCCGCCGGCGAGGTGGGGGCCAGGGCATAGCCCAGAGCGACGGCGGCCAGATTGCCAGCGCTCAGGAGCGCCAAAAACAGTGTGGGTGTGCGCCCTATCCCCCAACCCGATAAGACGAAACTTGCACAGATAGTCGGCCAGAGGAGGCCGAAATAAGGAATCCAGATGAGGGCCTTGATCAATTGCCAGGTGCCCTGAAATAGCTGCTGCGGGTAGAAGCCGCCCAGATGATCCACCCCTGCCGTCATACCGTGCCGAGCGATAAACCAGTTCCAGGGGAGAGTAAAAAGCCAGCCTCCCAGTCCCATGAGAGCCAGGCTGAACATTTTCCTGGGCCATTGTGGCGGCCGCAGCCAGAGGAGGGTGAGGCCAGCGGCCAGGAGAATGATCAACATTAGGGGCCAGCCCTCGTATTTGCACCAGGACAGGCCACCGCTCATACAGATAATCAGCCCGAGACCGCCGGCTGGCAATTGATCCTGGAGCCAGAGATAGAGCAGTCCTGCCACCGCCAGATGGTAATAGGTCAGTGCCAGATCGGCGTAGGCAAGAAAGAGGTGCGTTACCAGGGTTGCCCCATTAAGCGCCAAGAAAGCCGTGGCTCCTAAAGCCATCGACCGTCGGACCTCCAAGCGCCGCAGTAAACTATAAAACAACAGAAAAATAGCGCCTCCCCAACACGGGAAAACCGCCCTGACCACATAATCCGAGACGCCGCCGAACCAGTAATAGAGATAGGCCATCAGGAGTGGAACGAGATTAGGATAGTAGTTATGCGCTTCGAACCTGGTCAGCTCTATCTTTTGGCCCAGATAAAAGGCCTTGGCCTTCAGTCCCCAGGTCGACAGGGCATCCCACTCCCACAGCGGATAGAGGGTAGCCCGCAGGAAACCGAAGGCCAGAACGCCGATGAGGAGAAGCAACCCAACCTGTTCAAACCGCGAGAAATTCGCCCCCCGCCCCAACGTCAGGATGTTCTTTCCTAAAACATATAGACCCCGACAATCATCTTGGACCCAGCCCCGGCGCCAGGCGCAATAGACTGCCGGTACCGCCAGTACCAGCCAGGGTCCGGCAATCTTACCGACGGAAAAAGGCACCTGAATGAGGGAGAGCAACAGCATCCACCAGGTGAGACCCAAACATCCCAAGCCAAAGGCCAGGCTGAGGCGTTCCAGGGAATTAAAAAGAGAACGGGGCGGCAGGAGCCATACCAACAGGGTGTAGCCGGCGATCTCCAGAGAGCTGAGTCCGATCACCGTACCTAAAACTAGCCTCATAGTTTCAGTCATAAAAACCGCCGATTAATCTCCGGGCGTCTACGGTAAACGCCGCCGTGGCACCGGACTGCGGCAGAGGTTGGAAAACCGGCTCTTTGGGGTTGGATAAGAACCGCCAGTATGGAGACGGATTGCATTCCCGCAGGATGAGGAAATTGGCCTGTGCCCAGTGCAGCCGCTCATACAGGAAGGAAGGTGTAACGGTGGGTTTGAGGCGTACGAGCCGCCGAGGATAGAGATGATAACGGGCCTGAATATCTATCCCGGCCTCATAGCAGTCAACAAAACCATATGCCCCCTCAGGTGGTATGATTTTTTTCAGTTCCTGGAACCACCGGTAAGAATTGTCCTCCTGCCGAATGGCCTCACCTACCCGACCTGTAGCCAACCGACCCGCTAGATCAGCTACTTCCGGGGCGAAATGCCAGGCCAGCCACCCCAATTGGCCGATCCAGAGCCAGACGATGATGGTAAACAGCGATATCCTTTTCCAGGCCACAGCGCCGGCCACCTCAATCCCAGAATCGGAAACGGATGATATAATATAGGGCCGCAATCCCATCTCGCCAGGTGATCTTTTTACCTTCGCTGTAATCCCGGCCGTCGTAGGAGATGGGCACTTCGTAGACCCGGCAGCGTTTGCGGGCAATCTTGGCCGTCAACTCGGGCTCCACCCCGAATCTTTCCGATCTTATCTTGATATCATTGATAATTTCAGCTTTAAAGACCTTGTAGCAGGTTTCCATATCGGTTAGATTGAGGTTGGTCATCATGTTGGATATAGTCGTTACTACCTTGTTGCCCACATAATGCCAGAAGAACAGGACCCGGTGGGGGGCAGCGCCGATCAGGCGACTGCCGAAGACCACATCCGCCAGTCCCTTTTCTATCGGTGCCAGAAGTTCCGGGTAATCGATCGGGTTATATTCTAGATCTGCATCCTGAATGATGACAATATCTCCCGAAACCTTACTGAAACCGGTGCGCAGAGCCGCCCCCTTGCCCTGGTTGCGGTCATGGTAAAAGGCCCGGATGTTATCGGCCTCCACAGCCAGTTGCTGTAAGATGTCGCGCGACCCGTCGGTGGAGGCATCGTCCACGATAATCAGTTCCTTCTCATAGGGGGTAGCCTGAACCCGGCGGACGATCTCTGCCAATGTTGCTTTTTCATTATAGACCGGAATAACGATGCTTAATTTCATTGTTAAATCAAAACCTTTCATATTCAGTGTTCGTTTCGGGCAACGAGATCCCTGAAACGTTTCATCAACCGGTAAATTTCGATTATCTTACCGTGTCTGTCAAGCGTATTAAGGATTTCCTCTTGACAGCCAGATTTACGCTATGGTAATGACTCATAAGTCCATAAGCGCAGCCTCCCGATGACAAATAGGATCACCCTGCCCGAAACCGATGATGGTCTGAATGTTTGAGGCAGGTATGAAGAGGAGGTATGCCAACGAGGTTGCCTGACTCCTGATCTCTTTATTTCATTCAAGTTTTCATGACTTACAATCACCCGAAAGCATGAAAAAACTATCTTTGGATTTTGCCATGTTCCTGTAATCGGAAACAAACCACCTTGTATAAAAACAGTGAGCCGTGAGCCGTGAGCAGCAAAAAAATTATTGTGAGCAGCCGCCACGATTCTGTTTTTATGCTTCGTTGTGTTCTTGAGAACATGTGGACTTATATAAAAACAGAATGTATTTGTAGGGTGGGCAATGCCCACTACGCCACTACGCCTTTACGCCTCTGTTTTTATGCTTCGTTGTGTTCTTGAGAACATGTGGACTTATATCATACAGCCAATCGGCTAATTACAGTATTTCTGAGATTTTCAGCTTTTTTTCCGTGATTGCAAGGGATTTTCATGAGACGCCTGTTTATCTTTTTTATATTGTGTTGTCTGATAACCGCATCTGCTTCCCTGAGCGCCGATGGCTCTTCAGCCAGCGGCCAACCCTTGACTTTAGGGGAGGCCTTTCAATTGGCCTGGAAGGAAAATGCCAACCTCAAGTTAAGCCGTCTGCAGGAGCTGATTGCCGAACAGGAGCGCGTCCGCGCCCGCTCCGGTTTTTTGCCAAAGATCAAAGCCGACGCCTTCCAACAGAAATATGACATGCAACGGAAATATACCTTTCAGGGCAGCCAACCTTTTTACTTTTTAAATCGGAATTATTGGGAAAGCAATATCGTGGCGGAACAGACGCTGTTTGATTTCAGCGCCACCCCATCGCGGTATAAAAAAGCGGTTTTGGGCAAGGAGGCCGCCCGCCTGGATACCGAGACCACCAGAGACGACATCTTCTTCCTGGTGGCGCAGATGTACTTTCAGGTCCTGCGCACCGAAAAATTAAAGATCATTGCCGAGCAAGAGGTCGTGCAGTTGAGTAATCACCTTAAGATTGCCAAGGACCTCTATGAATTCGGCATCGTGACCCATAACGATGTCTTGCAGGCTGAGGTAGCCCTGGCCGATGCCCGACAGAAACTGATTATTGCTAAGAATGCCATAATTAACACGCAATCATCGCTCAATAAGCTCCTCGGTCTGCCCATTCACAACCCTCTCGTCCTGAAAGAGGAGACAGGCATTACCGTTCCGGGAGTAAATCTGGAGGATGCCACCCAGTTGGCCCTGCAAAATCGCAGTGACCTGAAGGCCGCCGACCGCCGGGTGCAACAGGGGGAAAAGGGCATTACCGAAGCCCGGTCCGGACATTTTCCCCGGTTTTACGCCGCTGCCGGGCAGTATTACCAGCAGAATAAATTCTCTCTCCACGATACCCAATGGTATGCCATTCTGGGCTTGAACTGGAATATTTTCTCCGGTTTTGACACCAAGGCCCAGGTAGCTCAGGCCCAGGAGCGCCTGAATCAGTTAATTGTGCAAAAAAATGATCTTGGCGAGCAGGTAAAACTCGAAGTGCAAAACGCCTATCTGGGGCTCAAGGAGACTGCGGAACGTATTGCTGTCACCAAAGGAGCGGTCAAACAGGGTGAGGAAAATCTGCGTTTAAACGAGGAACGCTACAAAGAACAGGTTGGCACTGCCACCGAAGTCATTGATGCCCAGACTCTGCTTACCCAGACCCGAGTCAATTATAATAACGCCGTCTATGATCACCAGGTGCAAAAGGCCCAGATGCTTCGAGCCCTCGGCAGAATTAACGAACTGCCTCCCCAACCCGGCAATCCAACCCAGGAGCCGAAGTAGCGTCTTATCGCACACGTTATCAGCTCAGAAAATAACCTACTGGCTTTTTGGCCCTTGTCAGGCTGGCGATAAATATTTATATTTAAGGGTGACGATACATTTTAAAACAATATCGGCTTATCATGCATCGGGTGAAGGAGGAAGATTATGCCGACCTACGAGTATCGCTGTGAGAAATGCGGTAAAGCATTCTCCCTCATTATGAGCATCAGAGAACGGGAAACCGCCAAAATCGTCTGTCCTTACTGCGGTGCCGATGACGTCACCCAACTATTAAGCGCGTGCATTACCAAAACCTCCCGGAAAAGTTAGTTCTGCCCCACTTTACCCGCTATTGCGGGCGCCACTGCTCGACCCTCACCCCCTGAGAGTCGATCCTAAGAGTAACCGCCCCTTGGCGGGTAACATATGTGTGTACCCCGGGCATTCCAGAAGACGCCAAACCTGCAGTCGCAGTTTCCGGTCCGGTTGCCACCACGATCTTCGGACGGAGGAGGAGCAGGCCGTCTTGCCAAAAATCGTGGTGCAATTCAGAGCCGGGAAGAATCCAGACATCCGTTCCCACCAACCATGACAAGGGGCATTGCTGCCGCCATTGAGTGGTCAGCGGCGGGGCCACCAGGATGTTGTGTCCCTGGTATGCTAAACGCAGCAATACCGGTCCATTCGGTCGCATCTGGTTGTCCTCTCGAAGCTGACTAGTCTGAACCTGAGCCCCACCAATATCAAGAGTCATAGGTCTTAAAGAGAGGTTTTGCACCTCTCGCCGATCATCTCCCAATCTATTTTTCAGCTTCCAAAAATCCGGGATAAGGGGACGGCCACCCCCATACCAGAATTGTTTCACCTGGAAGTCCTTGGCTACCGCTAACAAGGTGCCAGCGTTCTCTTTGGTCACCGTCAGAGCCGCCAGGCAATCCACTGTCCTGATCTGGCGCCAGTGGAGATAAGAAAGCAGCGCTGCATTAAAGCGGGCCGGATAATCCCGAAAGCCCGGTTCCCCGGCATTAATTACCAGCACTACCGCGCCCGGCAGGGTTGCCGCCACCGCTATTTCCCGGTAAGTGTCCAACGCCGTAATTTCCAGGTGGGGCTTCCTGAGATCTGACAGGCTGGTCCAAATCAAGGAGCCGGTCAGTAGCAAGACTCCCAGGGAGGTCCCGATCCATCGCCAAGGCTGCTGCTTAAGTCCCAACAGACTGATCAACGTCAGGAAATAGGCCGCGGTCTGCCAAGGCGTAGGCGAAGGCAGGGGCAGTACCACTCCGGGCCAGGAGGAGGCCCACTCAATCGCCCTTAGGGTTGTCTCCAGGAAGAACCGTCCCAACCACAGCATCCCCGCAGCGCAAGGAAGCGGTAAAAAAGATGTCAGGAGAGCAATAAAACCGAGCGGTAGGACTACTCCTCCGATCAGAGGAATCGCCAGGAGGTTGATCACGATACCATAGGTTGGCGCCTGATGGAAAGAGGCAACAACAATCGGCAGAGTCGCAAGGGTTGCCGCTACCGAGGTTGACAAAGCCCGTCCACTCCACAAGATGATTTTTTTGATGATAGTTGGCGGCTCCTCTCGGTTCACAATCAACTTCTGCCATGGCCACAGCAACTTGGGGGAGAGATAGATTAGACCCCAGACCGAGAGGAAAGAGAGTTGAAAGGAGAGGGAATAGAACTGTAGCGGCGAGGTCATTAAAATAATGAAGGCGGCCAGGGCCAGGATACTATAAAGGTCACGGTGGCGGTCCAACAACAGTAAAATTAAGAAAGCCACGATCATTAAGGCGGATCGCTGGGTGGCCGCCGACCATCCGGCCAGCCAGGCATAGACTAGCACCGGCGGAATAGAGAATGCCACCGACCACTTGATGGCATTGAGGTGCTGTAAGAGCCAGGCGGAGCGCCGCAGCAGCCAGAAAATCAGGCAGAAGCAGAAACCGCTGATTAACCCGAGGTGCAGTCCGGAAACCGAGATAACGTGGCTGGTGCCGGTGCGGCCCAAGGCCTGCCACAGTGGCCGGCTGATTTCACTCTGGTCTCCCAAGAGCAGAGCTTTATATACCGCCCTGGCGGGTTGTGGCTGCTTATCCAGCAATCCTCGGCAATATGCTTGCGCCGCTTCCCGCCAGGAAACTGACCAGGAAACCGAAGCGCGGCTCGCCAGTCGAACCGGCTGCAGATCATTGCAGAGGCTGGCGCTGGTAAAAATCCCCTGCCGGGCCAAGGCTACCCGCCGGCGGCTGGAGCCGGGGTTTAACAGCTCCTCCACCGGTCGGAGCCTGAGGCGCATGGCCACCCGAGCTCCGGGGACCAAGGCCGGTGCCTCGGTCAGACCCTGTACCAAAATTTTCCCTTCGGCAGGCTGCCAAGCGCCGCCAGCCGACCAGGAAGAAGCCTTCAATTCTAACCGATAACCTTCAATGGCTTTGGCAGGTTGACTTTGCATTATGCCAATAATGGTAAGTGGTACGTTCTGTGGCAGGAAACGGACGTGGCAGGGGGGGTGGGCCGGTTCCAAGGCGGCCTGATAAAACCCCTGTCCCAGGAGCCAGAACAAGGCCAGGCCGATTGTTCCACTGACCGACAGGCGGCGCCAGCAGCAGATGACCAGAAGCAGGATCAGGGCGGCAACTAGAGTGGACGTCCAGACCTTGGGCAGGGTTAGACCAAGCGCCGGAGAGGCGATGCCCGCAGTCAGGGCCAGAGTTAAGGATGCCAGGGGGCGAGACCACAGCACCCCTGGCATCATGATTCGTGGCGGATAGGAATCGTTATCTTTGCAGGAGGTTTGAAATCAGGGCCTGGCTCCGGAGAGGTGTCCGCCTTTTGACTTAATGTCTGGAGACGGTCCCGCATATGTAAGATGACCTCAATACCGGCTAGATTAACACCCAGTTCCTGGCGTAGTTGGACAATCACCCGCAACCGTTCAATCTGGGATATGGTATAATAACGTTCGCTGCCACAACGCATCGATGAGATCAACCCCTCCCGCTCATATAGGCGAATTGCCTGGGGATGCACTCCTAAGGTAGTAGCGACGATCTGGAGTGAATAATAACGTTTTTCAGTCTGAAGCATAGGGCGCTCCGGTTAGTCGGAAGATGTCTCTGATGAGCCTAAGCCAAAATCCTTTAACCAATGTCTATTATCCGGCTTCAGCGGCAAGAGAGTCTTTCAAGGATTGAAAAAGCTCCTTGGCTTTGGGGCTCAGTTGCTTCGGGATGGTCACATGAACCTCCACGTATTGATCCCCGGTCCTGGCCCCACCGGTTCCAACTCCTTTGCCTTTCAGCCGGAATCGCTGCCCGTTTTGGGTGCCGGGCGGGATGGTCAGGGAGACCGTTTTATCCAAGGTCGGGACGGTGATCTTGCCCCCCAGGACGGCGTCAAAAAGGGATAGGGTCGTTTTATAATAGATATCGCGTCCCTGGCGGGTGAATTGCGGATGTGGCCGGACAGAAATGATCAGGAAAAGATCGCCTGCCGGACCGCCGTTGAGTCCGGGATTACCTTTGCCAGCCAGCCGCAGCTTGGTTCCCTGGTCGACGCCGGGAGGTATCTTTACCTCAACGGTCTCGGATCCTAGCACCACCCCCCGTCCCCCGCATCGGCGGCAACTCTGCTGACCCGTCCGGCCGGTACCCTGACAGGCGGCACAGTTGATCAGCATACGAACGTTGTCGACCTTCTTCTCCACTACCCCCCGACCGCCACAGGCCGGGCAGACCTGTCCGGCATATTCATAGCCCGATCCCTTGCATCCGGGGCAGATGATCTGCTTCTCCAGGGTGATAGTTTTGTGGGTGCCCCGGACGGCCTCCAAAAAATCGATCTCGAGTGCATAGGCCAGATCCTCCCCTGGCGTCGGTCCGCCATATGCCGCACCCCCGCCGAAGAAGTCCCGAAAGATGTCGCTGAAATCGCGGCCCGTAAAGGCCTCTTCATAACCGCGGGCGGCCTCTGGAGTAGCATAGTAGGCCGCCGCCCCCATCTGGTCATACTGCGTCCGTTTCTCCGGGTTGGCAAGGATGTCATAGGCGGCGGAAATCTCTTTAAACTTCTTTTCCGCTTCCTTATTGTCCGGATTAACGTCTGGGTGGTACTTACGGGCTAATTTACGGTAGGCTTTTTTGATCTCGGCGTCGCTGGCATCCCGCGCCACCCCTAAGATTTCATAGGCATCCCTTTCAAGCACCGGCAATCTCCAACAGGGAAGATATGAACCAGAACCCTTGGAACAGTTCTAATTCATTATGTAGAGTAGGAAAATTAGAACGTCCTGTCAAGTACGGACTGATTTGAATGCCCTCCTAACGCCATTTCTCCTTGCTGCGCCTAAAGGAAGTTCTCGGGTAAGGGCCAAAGCAGCAGTAGCAAAGCATGACGCCAAACCATGGGTGGAACAATAATTGCAATCTAAGAAGTTGGGAAAAGAGAAAAGTTGAATTCAATATAATTAAGCCTCCCCATTTCCGCAGGTGCGACCGCTCGAAAGGGGGGCACGTGAGGTTGTCAGGTTTACACGTAGAACAGTCACGTTAGAAAGGAAAGGTATGGGTCGTTATTACCTGGACGGAAGGAAAGACGTGAACTTTCCGGACGAGTTCGGTCGGAATCTCTGCAACCCGGGAGAGGCTGAAACGCCAGAGTTTCCCGGATGGCAGCCTGGATCACTGCCGCCTTTTTGCGGTTATGTAACACCGCAGTGGTTCGGTCCTTTTTTGCTTTCCCCGTTTCCTCGAAAGGTACGAGGCCGGTGTTAACAGACGTTCAGGCCCTTATTTCATATTTACCTTTGTTGACCAGGGCTTAGAGTTTCGGTTATACCTGGTATTTGAGACAATACAGCCGCAAGTTGGCTGAACCGGCTGGTCAGGTTCAACCTTTGCAAGGCGGAGCCATGCTTTTCTGCAGAGGTAGAGCATTGATTAGTAAACTTATGGTATTCGCAAATTGAAAAAAATTTTTTTTGGGTGGGATTTGTGCTATAGTTCATATTGCAAGACGGTTTGGCTTCAAAAAGCGGAACCTAATCGGCATTAATCGGGGGGAAAGTTTACCCAGACCGTATTTGGGTTACAATGGCCAGGACTACCGCTCAATCTTGGTTCCGAAGAAGAGTGTCGATTGGCAGGAAATTCGCTTGAGAAGTTGCGAGTTTTGCCGCACGATGCAACCTGTCAAATGACTGGTTGGTATTGATGGGTTAATCTTTGTAAAAATAGGAGAAAAATGAGATGGCTGTAACTTTTCCCAAAATCGGCAACCAGGTGATAGCCAAGGTAATTGGAATGCAAAATGATTGCACCATTGGCATGAAGGTTGGCGACGAATTTGAACTGTCGGTGCACCAATGTGGCAATTTCTGTGGTTACTTTTATCACAACCTGTTTAACTGGGTGACAACATTACAATTTGGTGGGACATTCCCGCTCTTTGAGAACCCCGACATCCAGGTTTGGGACTGTCCGAATGCAAAAAACAGGGTACAGGTTGAATTGAAAAGGATTAAAAGATAATCGTTGTTTTTAGGTACGGGGATCGGCGAGTTAGCTTGCCGATCCTGGCAGATATGGTGTTATTGCTTCATACTTATTATCAAAAGTCCTCAAGTTCTCAGGAACACAACGAAATATGAAAGAATGACTGGTAGCTTAGGTCTCCCAACCTGTGCAACAATCATTTTCCAGCGGCGGGAGGAGGCGCGGGCCACTGACCGCTGTAGTTTCTTAGTAATGCGAAGGGCGGGAGGCGCTTCGCTTTCCCGCCCACATTCTGTTTTTGGGGATTTTGGTTGCCAGGAGGAGACCGGCCTTCGTGCCTGCCCCGAAATAATTGCCCTGAGGCAACCACAGGGGCTTGCCTCTATCTGATATGAACCTGATCAGGGCAATGCAAAGAAACAGCCTTGGAGCTCAGAGAGCCCCAGGGCTTTTTGGTCTCTTCGACAGACGGGTTACCAGCCGAAGGTCAGGAAATCATGGATCGAGTTGGAGGCTACCCGGCCAGCGCCAGCGGCCAGGATGACAGTGGCGGCGCCGGTAACGATGTCGCCGCCAGCCCAGACCCGGGGTTTCATGGTCTTGCCGGTTTTGGGGTCTGCCACGATGTTGCCCCACTTATTCAAAGCCAGACCCGGCGTGCTCTTGGTCAGGAGCGGGTTGGCGCTCGAACCGATAGAGATGACCGCAGTATCGATCTCCACCATAAATTCCGAACCTTTTATTTCAATGGGGCGGCGGCGGCCGGAGGCATCGGGTTCGCCCAGTTCCATGCGCCGACATTCCACCCCGGTGAGAAAGCCGTCATCAGTCCCGGTGAACCGCACCGGTGCGGAGAGCAGCATGAATTCCACCCCTTCCTGTTCGGCGTGGTGGATTTCTTCTTTCCGGGCCGGCAGTTCCTCCCGACCACGACGGTAGATGATATACGACTTTTCGGCGCCCATGCGCAGAGCAGTACGGGCGGAGTCCATGGCCACGTTGCCACCGCCGAAGGTGGCCACTCTCTTCCCCCGAACCAACGGGGTGTCATAGTTGGGAAAGTCGTACGCCTTCATCAGGTTGGAGCGGGTCAGATACTCATTGGAGGAATAGACCCCGATATAGTGCTCCCCGGGTACTTTCAAGAACATCGGCAGCCCGGCGCCGACTCCCAGGAATACCACGTCAAACCGTTCCAGCAGCTCATCCACGGTCTCGGAGCGGCCGATGACGGCATTGACCTCAAAATTGACACCCAGTCTCTCCAGGTATCTGCATTCCGAGGCGACAATGGCCTTGGGAAGCCTAAATTCAGGGATGCCGTAGATCAAAACGCCGCCCGGAGCATGCAGGGCCTCGAAAATAGTGACATCGTGGCCTTTCAGGATCAGGTCACCCGCTACCGTGAGACCGGAGGGGCCGGAGCCGACTACGGCCACCTTTTTACCGGTGGGGGCGGCTTTGGGGGGCAGGACATCCCGGCCATGGTTGCGCTGATAGTCGGCGGCAAATTTCTCCAGGTTGCCGATGGCCACCGGCTGATCCTTCTTGCCCAAGACGCATAGTCCTTCACACTGCACTTCTTGCGGACAGACCCGGCCGCAGACAGCCGGCAGGGCGTTCTTTTCCCAGAGCTTGCGGATGGCGCCTTCAAAATCACCTTCTTTGATACACTTGATAAAGGCCGGGATATCGACCTCAACCGGACAGCCTTGGCGACAGCGGGGGTCCTTGCACTGGATGCAGCGCGACGCCTCTTTCATGGCCTGTTCCGGGGTATAGCCGAGGGGAACCTCATCAAAATTATGCCGCCGTACATCTGCGGGCTGCTCCGGCATCTGTTGCCGGGGGATTTTTTCTTTCTTGGGTGCTTCAGGAGCTTTGGTTTCTTCTGCCATGATTCTATCCTCCAATTAACTGAGCTGGCTGCCGATTAATTTAACTGCCGCAAGAACATTTGTGGGCCGATTTAAACATATCGTACGAAAGTTTTTCTTCCGGCAGATAGGACCGCAGCCGGAGATTGAGCTCATCAAAGTCTACCTGGTGGCCGTCAAATTCGGGGCCGTCCACGCAGGCGAACTTCATCTCACCGCCGACCCTGACCCGGCAGCAGCCGCACATACCGGTGCCATCCACCATAATGGGGTTGAGGCTCACCAGCGTCTTGACATTAAATCCCTTGGTGACATTGCAACAGGCGCGCATCATGGGCACCGGGCCGATACAGACGGCCAAACCGATGTCTTTGTTGTTTTCGAGGACTTCCTTTAGTTTGTCGGTGACGAATCCATGGTGGCCATAGGTTCCGTCATCGGTGCAGATCAAGAGTTCATGGGAAGCGGCCCGCATGCGGTCCTCCATGATGAGCAGATCCTTGGACCGTGACCCGATGACTGCGAAGACGTGGTTGCCGATGTTTTTCAGGCCCCGAGTAATGGGGTGCAGAACGGCAATGCCGGTGCCGCCGCCGACGCATACCACTTTTCCTACTTTCTCCAGATGGGTGGCCGCACCCAACGGACCGATGACGTCCCGGTAGGAATCACCCACCTGCAGCGTCTTAAAGAGCGCCGTGCTCTTGCCCACTACCATATAGATGACATTGATCAGACCCTTCTCAGGGTCGGTGTCCGCCATGGTCAGCGGGATGCGCTCCCCCGTCTCGTTGGCGCGCAGGATGACAAACTGCCCCGGCTTGGCCTTGACGGCGATCTTGGGGGCCTTGATCCAGTTGCTGACAATAGTCCCCTGGGCCAATTCCTGACGTTCCACTATTTCAAACATAGATCCTCTCCTCGATTGATAATTATTACCCTTATCCGATAAGCCTCTGGAGGCCCTAAAACCTAAACCTCCCTTAATATCACTTTTAATCTAGGTTTCTATCACGCTATGAGGAAAAGATGCAAGTGATAATTATCACAAAAACTCCGCCGGAAGAAAATTATTGGTTATCGGAGATCAACGGAGAACCGAAGGCAAATGTGCAGGTCTCCCGAAAAATTCGTATGTCATTTTTCATTAATGAGGGCTATAATCTTTACACCTAAAATGTTACCGGAGGTCAACCGCAAATGATTAAATGGCTAACCATAGTCTTGATGGTAATCTTACTGCCCTTATTTTTCGGAAGTGTTCAAGGATGGTCCCAGACGATGCAAGTCCGCCAGGATATGGGAAAGATGTTTCAGGCTATGGATAAAAACCAGGACGGTAAGGTCACTAAAGAAGAGTACAGGTCCGTCTGGCCAGAGAAATATGCAGGTGAGGAGAATTTTCGGTTTTTTGATAAAAATGGCGACGGGGCCCTGACTCAGGATGAATTCTTGCATCCCTCAGGGACCATGGAACAACCGGGGATGCAAACCCGACCGCAAAGAAACCGCTAACCCCGAGCCCCGACGCCGATCATCGAACCTGCACGGAGGTTCAAACCTATAATCGCTCACACGTGGTCAGTGTGACCAGGTCTCTATAGCCGCAGTGCAGGCAGACAATGATTTCGTGAGTGGTCTTATCAAAGCTGCTGCTGAAATAACTGACCGCGGCGCCGTAGCAGAGCTGCCGCTGGCCACAGCGGGGACATGCGGTGTTAATTTTATGGACGTAGCGCATGGCCAGGTTCTCAATCAGGTCAGCAGCGGTTTTGAGGAATTTTTTTACTTCTACCGGGGAGAGGTTGTGCCGAAATGACTCCATGACGCTATTATACCACCAAAACAACCGGCGGCAAGCATACATAGTCAGTCGGGCATACGTACGTGCCGCCGTCTTTTCCCTTTGCATAAAAACAGCGCTTAAAGACGGCGGGCGCGGCCCGCCCTATGAGTTAATTGCCGAGGCACAGGCCAGGAGGCCTATGCCACCAATTATTCTTTCATGTTTCGTTGTGTTCACCAGAACATGCAAAATTGTATGAAGAAGATCCGACGCTCAGAATTACAACCAGGTATTATCTTTTCACTTTTTCGCAGATGAGTTTGCCATAATCCTGGCAGGCCTTCAACCCCTCCTTGGAGGTCAGCTTATCCTCCAACAGGTTGAAAGAGCCGGCATCTAGGTTCATCTTAAAAACGTAGAAATCGTCGATTACCATTAAATGAGGTGAATTATGGGACGCAGTGCCATACATCCCGGGGAACATCTTGCTGAACAACTTGAAGAGTTGGACATGAGCGCGGCTGAATTGGCGCGCCAGCTTAATGTGCCCACAAACCGCATAACCGAAATCCTGAACGGCCAGCGGGCTGTAACCGGGGACACGGCCTTGCGACTATGGCATTTTTTCGGAACCAGTCCGGAATTCAGGCTGAACCTTCAAAAGCTCTATGAGTTGCGGCTTGCGAAACAAAAATCTGGCGAAATAATTAAGAGTTTACCGACGCTTGCCAAGCCGGTAAAGAAACTAAATGAAGATTTGCAACCGGCCTGAGCATGAAGAGTTTTCTGGCCATCTAAGGAACTTTCAAGGATCATCTTAATTCACCCCCCTGGGAATCATCTTAAATCACCCCTTTTGAGCTCCATCGGGACAATCTGAGAAGTTACCAGGACAATTTTTTTCCTGTTTCCCAAGGTTTTTCAGATTGCCGCAACCACATAAATTTTTCTTCACAGACCCACTTCGGCGGGCCGACAAATTTTTCGATCTGATGAGCTGAGAAACCAGAGGACCGCCTCTCCCTTTACCTGATTATAAACCTTCAACTCTCACCCTCACATAGGCGTTTATCCAGTTCCGGTCAGGCGGTATCGGCTCCAAGCCGTAGTTAACAGAAAAAGTCCGGCCAGCAGGATGACGATAGTCGCTCCGGAAGGGAGATCAATCAGGTAGGAAAATCCCAGCCCCCCCAGGGTAGAGCCGATGGCGGTGCCGGTCGAGACCAGGATCATGCTGCGGATTTGGGTCGTCAAGTTGCGAGCCACCGCTGCCGGAATCACCAATAAGGCCGAGACGAGGACAATCCCTACCAGATAAATGGAGGCAATAATCACCAAGGCCAGCGCCGCCAGAAACAGGTAGCGCAGGGCCTTGACCGGAGCCCCGCACACCCAGGCCATTTCTTCATCAAAACTGATGAAGACCAATTCTTTGAAAAAAAACCAGATAAAAAACAGGACAACTGCAGCCACGCCGGCCACCTGGTGGAGTTGGGTCCTACCGACGGACAGGATATTGCCAAACAGCACGCCGAAGACATCCACGTTATATGTCCGGGAAAGGTGCAGGAACACTACCCCGAGAGCCATCGCGGCGGCGAAGAAAATGCCGATGGCGGTATCCTCCTCGATCTTCCCCCGACTCTGGACCCACTCTATGAGAAAGGCCACTAAAATGGCAAAGATCAAGCCGGTCCAGAAGGGATCTACTTGCAACAGGAAGCCCAGGGCAACGCCGCCGAATGCTGAATGGGAAATGCCGGCACCTACAAAGGCCATGCGCCGCAGGACGATGAAGACCGACAACATCCCGCAGACGAGGCTCACCAACAGCCCGGCCAGCAGGGCATTGTGCATAAACCCCAGGCCCAGGATCTCACTCATCGTGCACCCTTACCACCCGGTGGGGGATCTCCCCATGAAACAGATATTCCACGCTGCAGCCAAAGGTCTGCTCCAGCCCCAGACGCCCGATCGGCGGCGGCTGGTGCACATACACGCGTCGGTTGAGACAGATAATATCACCGACGTGTTCCGAGACGACACCGATATCATGGGACACCATAATTACTGTCAGCTCCATCTGCTCCTGTAGACGGTGAATCAGGTCATAGAGTTCATCCTGGGCGCAGGCATCCAGCGAAATAGTGGGTTCGTCCAAAATCAGCAGGCTCGGCTCAACGCTCAAGGCGCGGGCGATGAACACTCGCTGTTGTTCGCCCCCCGATAGCTCGCCGATGGCAGCATTGGCCCGAGACGCCATGCCCACCTGCTCCAATATTGACAGGGCAATCTCCTTATCGCGGCGGGCCGGCCGCCGGCCCAAACCCAACAGACCATAGCGCCCCATCAACACCACGTCCAGCACAGACACCGGAAAGGTGGGATTGCTTAACGGCCGTTGCGGCAGATACCCCACCAGGTGCTTGCTCCGGCGAAGTCTATCCGGCGTTTCACCGAAAACCAGAACCTTTCCGGTAGTTGGTTTGATCAACCCTAAAATAACCTTGATGAACGTACTCTTGCCGGACCCGTTGGGTCCCAACACCCCTACAAAACTGCCGGTCTTGATCTCCAGGGAAATATCTTCCAGGATGAAACGGTGGTTATACCGCACGCTGAGATCACGGATCTGAATGGCAACCTCGGTCATCGAAGCTCACTCCATGGCCTGGGCCATAGTTTCGAGATTGTATTGCATCAACTTGAGATAATTTTCCCCGTACGGGAGACGCCCCCCGATGGGGTCCAGCATTAAAACCTTGACTCCGGTATCCCTGGCAATCGCCTGGGCCAGGCGCGGACTGAACTGGGGTTCGGAAAAAATAACTCTAATACCGTAGCATTTGATGGCCTGTACGATGCCAGCCAAGGCCCGCGGCGTGGGCTCGCGACCCGGAGCCGCCTCCAGCACACCCACTTCCCGCAGTTGGTAACGGCGGGCAAAATAGGAGAACGAAGGATGAAAACCGATATATTCCTTGATGCGAAATGCGGCCGTACGGGTGGCAATGCGTTCATGCAGGGCCGCCAGCTCTGCTACATAATGATTCAGATTCGCTTCGTAAAAGGTTCGATGAGGTGGGTCAACCTGAGCCAGGATGGCGGCAATACGCCGACAGGTGTCCTGCACCAGGATCGGATCGAGCCAGATATGTGGATTACCGACCTCCGCCGCATGTGAGGTTCTCTGAGAATTGCTCTCCCTAACTCCTTGTTTGGCCTTCCCATAATCCCCGGATTGATGGTGTCCGGTCTCGCCAACCTCAAGACCCGCAAGTTGTTTAGGAACCTCCTGTATGAGCTCAATCCCCTGGGCGGCCTCCACCAGGGCTGGTTTATGGTCACCGAGGGCAGCCAAAAATCTGTCGACCCAGGGTTCCAATCCGGCCCCATTGTACACCAGGACCTTGGCCTGCGCCAGATTTGCCAGGACCCCGGGCGAAGGCTCAAAACTATGCGGGCTGGCCCCGGGCGGAATGAATACCTCCACGTCCACCCGATCCCCGCCGATCTGACGGCAAAAATCGGCTAAAGGCACGATGCTGGCAACCACTCGTACCTTTGCCACCTGGCACAGAACCGGGTTAACTGGCAGAAAACCAAGCGTCAGTAACAAACCTATGCAGCCGAACCATACACCTCGTGGTCTCATGCATCCATACCTCTAGATGGCCCTTCGGCCCGGGTCGTCAAAAAGGGAATCCAGTGTCATTCTGCTTTTATTGCAGCGCCCTGCTTCCGGCAACTCATGCGGCAGCGGTTACTGCCTGTTCCCAACCACCTCTTGCAGTACTTTGCTCAGTTCTATAATGCGATACGGCTTGGTGACAACTCCCTTAAACCCATATTCTCGGAAGTTGGCCATGATCGGATCATCGGCATAGCCGCTGGAAACTATAGCTTTTATGCGGGGATCTAGCCGCAGCAGCTCATTAATGGCACCCTTTCCTCCCATGCCGCCGGGGATGGTTAAGTCCAATATCACCGCATCGAAGGCCGCCCCGGATTGCTGGGCCGCGCCAAACTGTTCAATGGCTTCCTGGCCATCCCGGGCGAACACCGCCTGATATCCGAGATAGTGCAACATCTTGCCTAAAATCTCCCGCACCATTTCCTCGTCATCCATCACCAGAATCCTGCCCTCACCTTTGACCACCTGTCCGTTGCCCTCGGTCGGCTTGACAATCTTTTCGGTTACCGCCGGGAGATAGACCTCAAAAGCAGTTCCGAGGCCCAGCGTCGACTCCACGGCGATATGACCTTTATGGGCCTTAATGATTGAATAGACCGTGGCCAGGCCCAGGCCGCTTCCCATCTGCTTGGTGGTGAAGTAAGGGTCGAAGATGCGGGTGAGATACTCTGTGGGTATACCCATTCCTCGATCTTGAACAGTTATTTTAACATATTTTCCGGGATTGAGAGGCAAGTTGGACCCAATTTCGACTATGATATTTTCTCCCAAAATCTTTACTGCTCCCCCCATGGGCATGGCTTGCACGGCATTGATCACCAGATTTTGAAAGACTTGACCGAGTTGGCCAGCATCTGCGTGTACCATCCAGAGGTTTTCGGGCAGGTCATATTCGCATACCACCTGTGATCCGCGACAGGCAAAAGATGCGGTTTCTCTGATAAGATTGGCCACCGAGAGCAGTTCCATTATCGGAGAGCCGCCTTTGGCAAAGGTAAGGAGTTGATGTGCCAGGGCCTTGGCCTGTAAACAGGCCCTCTCGGCGTCGGTCAACCTTTCGCCTTCGTCCCGTTCAAGTTTGGCCAGGCTGATGTTGCCCAGGATGGCGGTGAGGATATTATTGAAGTCGTGGGCGATGCCGCCCGCCAGAGTGGCCAGGGATTCCAATTTGCTGGAGCGTAACCGATCCTCCTGCGCTCTCCGGCGTTCGGTAATATCGAGATGGGTGCCGCAGGCCCGCATTGGCCTCCCCTCGGCATCCCGTTCAATGACCTTGCCTTTATCGAGTATCCAGACCCAAGATCCGGATTTATGCTGCATACGAAACTCGGCTTCATAAAAAGGGGTCTTCCCCTCCCGGTGGGCGTTCAGCACTTCCATAACCACAGGCAGGTCTTCAGGATGGACCAGTTTCTCCCAGGATTTCACCTGGGGTTCGATCTCCTCCAGCCGATAGCCCAGCATCTCTGCCCAGCGTTCGTTGAACGTCACTGCTTCGGTCTGGCAGTTCCAATCCCAGGTTCCCAAGCCGGCGCCTTCGAGAGCCAATTCCAGACTTTCCCGGGCGACCTGCAGCGCCGCCTCCGCCTGTTTACGTGCGGTGATGTCTTCCATGATTGCCACACCACCTAGCACACTGCCCTCTGAAGAAAGTATCGGCTGGAAAATCGCCCTTACCGTTGTTAGCTTGCCGCCGGTCACCGAAAGATAGTTGTCTTCATAATAGCCCACCTCGCCTCTGAGCGAGGCCGCCGCCGCCTGCCGCATCTTGTCATCGCGCAACTGCCGGATCATATTGAAACCGATGAAATACTCCTTGGAGGCGCCGATAATCTCCTCAAACTTTTGATTACACTCAGTAACGGTGCTCGTTCGATCATAGTGCATAATCCCGATAGGGGCCTTTTCAAAGACCAACCGGAACTTTTCTTCACTCTCCCGCAGCGCCTGTTCGGCCGCCTTGCGGAGCGATATATCCCGGCAGACGCAGAATACCAACTTCTGCCCGCCTATCACGGCCCCGTTGGTACTGATTTCGACGTCCAGCAGGGTGCCGTCTTTGCGTCGGTGACGGGTCTCGAAGTGATCGCCGGACGCATCGACGCACCGGATCTGCTCCAACAACTCCTCCCGGCTCCATTGATCGTCCCAATCCCAGATGTAAAGCTGGCGAACCTCTTCGGGGGAATATCCCAACATCTCGGCATAGCGTCGGTTGGCTTCGTAAACCCGGCCGTTTTGGTCCAGGACGACGATCCCATCCCTGGACTCTTCCACCAGCAGGCGCCGCCGGATGGCTTCCTCCTCCAGGGCCTGCTCGGCCTGCATGCGTTCAGTAATGTCCCGAGAGACCTCTACTACTGCCTGAGGCCGTCCATCCGCATGTCGACCTGCCACACTGGCGGTGCACCAGAAATACCTTGTCCGGTCGTCGATGGTGATTACCGGGGCAGACTGCTCATGTATCCGCCCATCCTGGAAAACCTGAGCTACCACACAGGGTTCACAGGGCTCATCCTGTCGGCGATAGCACTGGTAGCACTTTCGCCCCACCAGGTTGGGTCCGAAGAGGCGTTCGGCCACCGCATTGGCCCAGAGGATATTGTAATTCCGGTCTATCATACTCATGTTATCCGTAACCGACTGGACAATACCAGCCAGTCTCTCTTCACTCTCCCGCAGGGCCTGCTCCGCCTCCTTGCTGGCGGTGATATCATCATAGACTCCCAACACCCCCAAGACCTCGCCGTCAACCGTTGCCAGCGGGACTTTACTGGTTCTCAGCCAGATCTTTTCCCCGGTAGGGGTAGTCTGCGGCTCAATGATATCCTTTTTAGGATGGCGAGTTTCCATGACCTGGCGGTCATCTGCCCGGTAGAGTTCCGCCTGCTCCCGCCAGCCCATCACAAAGTCGTCTTTGCCCAGAAGCTGTTGCGGGTAACTGAAACCGGCATCACGCGCGAACAAGGTATTGCAGCCCAGGTAACGGAGATTTTTATCCTTC
Organism: Desulfobacca acetoxidans DSM 11109; assembly: GCF_000195295.1. Lineage (NCBI taxonomy): Bacteria > Pseudomonadati > Thermodesulfobacteriota > Desulfobaccia > Desulfobaccales > Desulfobaccaceae > Desulfobacca > Desulfobacca acetoxidans. The sequence goes on along the minus strand of NC_015388.1, from coordinate 168,665 downwards.
CAAAAGACTCTGACAGGCGCCGACTCGATAATCAGATGCAGCATATTGCGGGACTGGGCCAACTGCCCGGTAGTCTCCTGCAATTCACGGTAACTTTTGTGTAATTTTTCCTCTGCCCGCCTGCGCTCCGATTCAGCCAGGTCCAGGGTTGAGCCCAAACTCTGTCCGGCGATGGTCACCAGTCCTCCGGTAATAAGGGCAAAGCACAAGGCCAATAAGACCGTTCCCAAAGCATAGTTATGAAAAACCATGGGCAGAAGATCGTTCAACAGGCCCTGCAACAAAACCGCTCCAACCGTTAAGGGGAGGAAAACCCGCAGTAGCCTGGCCCGGATGGATGATCCCAGCAACAGCCGCAGCGGCCAGACTTCAAGACCGGTTCCGACCATTAATCCGAGACCCAGCAGCAGGAAGGCGCATGACACACTCAAGGGCATGGGGATAATGTCAGTGCCATACAGCAGCGGGGTGCCGAAGAGGTAACTCACGACCCCGGTAAAACCTGCAAAGGCCACCAAGGTACCTAAAAAACCACCCAGGCTCCGGCCGATGTTCTGCTCCTGTCGCCCCCAAATGAGTCGCAGGCTGATCCCTGCCAGAAAAAAGATAAGACCGCTGACCGGAGACATGCGGTTCGTAAACACTTCCCCAAACTTTCGGGTGGCGGGAAACAAAACCTCCTCAAAGCTCAGATCTACCCCGATGAAGAGCTCTAGAAAATTTAACAGGCCATAAACCGCGACCAGCACCGCCCCTAGACCAATCCATGACGGCAACACTTTTAAGGTTCGGAGGAATAACAGGACGCCCAAAAGCAGAAAAGAGACCGCAGTGCTCGGGGCCATGGAAATGTAATCTGGAAAAACGCTGGCCCAAAACTGCACCTCAAAAAACCAGCTCACCAAACCGGAGATGGCAAACCCTACCACTCCGGCACTCCAGATCACTGCCCACCATCCGCAAGAACCCGCTGGCAGGGCGTTTCGAGGAATTCTCATCACGTCCTCCTAAGCCCACGATTAGGTATCGTCCTAGTCGTCGGGACAAACCCCGTGATTGCCCTGTTTTGATTGCTTCGGGGTAGGCGCGGAAGCCTGCTCTTACTGAATCTCTATGACCGCGCCAACCCCGCTCTCAATAAAATCAGGTCCCCACAACTGCCGAAACAATTCTCTGGCTTCTTCCCCGGTGCAGTGGCTGGGAGCAACGCGTTTCACTCCCAATGCCTTCAGTTCCGCCCCAATTCGCCGCAGTTCGCTCGGAGACTCCCCTTTAAGATGAAAACCGCCCATCAGTACGTACACCTCTTCCTTGAGCCACTGCTTGACTCGGCTCACTATCTGGGCGACCCCGGGATGGGCACAGCCGGTAACAATGACCAGACCTTTGGGAGTCTGAATGATCAAACTCTGCTCTATGATCCAGGAACCGAGCTCGCCTGTGGTATAAACATGGTCAAAAACCTTCTGCGGCGCCGCAACTTCCCGGAACTCTCCCCCTAAAGCGGTAATAGACTCTTTCACAGACGCCGGGAACGATGCCGGAAGATAGACAACGACCTTGGGATTCTGCTGCAAAAAGGCCTGGAGACCCCCGATATGATCACCATGGACATGGGAAAGAAAAACGGCATCCACTTTTTGCGGATTAAACCCGATCTTCCTCATATTGCCTAACAGGATATTCCCATCCGCTCCGGTGTCAAAAAGAATTACCTTGGACATTCCCTCAATTATACATGAGAATCCCCAAGCGGTATTGAGTTGTTTGGAGTACTGAACGTTATCAAAGACAACCCTGATGCGCAGAAACGGTGACATGGCTTCCCCCCTCATAGAAGAACTCAGCATGACAACAAGTATTATTAGGACCACACAATATATCTTTCGGATGCGAAATAGCATGTGTAAGTTCTCTACCTGTTAATTTAATCACTGCTCAGGTTTAATAGCAAATAAATTACCAAACGAATAAGGGCCTCTTGCAAAAAGTCTGATTTTGTCATCCTGAACGAGGTGAAGGATCTTAACTTCCAAGAAACGTTAGATTCTTCGCTGCGTTCAGAATGACAAGGAAGCAAAAAAGGGAATTTTGCAGGAGTCTCAAAGAAGAATTGGGTTTCAAGTTCCGTAATACTTCAGTTGCTTGAGGCGAATGCAAGTGGGGCGAATACAAGATTCACCCCTATCGGACGAGCCTGCCGGTGTGGCAGTGTCGTAGGGCGGAAAAGCGGAGCGTATCCCGCTCTCTGGAATGGTCCGACAGCAATTTTCATGGATTGCGGGTGACTTGCAGGTTACGAAAATCAGGACCTTCACTTTTTATCCTTCTGCTTGGCGGAGGTGGTAAAGTTGCCGACATCAATCATACCTCACCTCCACCAGATACAGCCCTGCCGCCGGAGCAGTAGGACCGGCCTGACGACGGTCTCTCGCCGCCAGGAGGCGCTTCAGGTCTCCCGGCGAACGTTTGCCCCACCCCACCTCTACCATGGTTCCTACCAGCGCCCGCACCATACCGCGCAGAAAACCGTTGGCGGTGATCTGAAAGATGCGCCAGCCGCCGGGCTTCTCTTCCCAGGAGGCAGCCATTACTTTCCTTGTCGTTGTTTTCACGGAGCCGCCGCTGGCCTGAAAAGCGGCAAAATCCTGCTCCCCCAAAATATAGCCCGCCGCCTGCCGGAGGAGACCCTGGTCGAGAGGTCTGGCCAGCCACCAGCAATAGTTGCAATGCACCGGCGAGCGCACCGGCCGGTTCAAGATGCGGTATTCATAGGTCTTGGCCGTGGCGGAGTAGCGGGCGTGAAAACCTGCGGGCGCGTCGCAAACCTTTAGGATAGCCAGGTCGCGGGGCAGCAGGCTGTTCAGCCCCTCCCGGAAGGCCGACAGCGGCAGGCTGGAGGTGGTGAGAAAATGGGCTACCTGTCCGAGGGCATGTACCCCGGCATCGGTCCGGCCGGAGCTATGCAGACGGATAACCTGGCCGGTGAGCCGGGCCAGGCAGGTTTCCACTACCTCCTGGATAGTCAGGGCGTTTGCCTGGCGCTGCCAGCCATGATAGGCGGTGCCGTCATATTCCAAGGTCAGACAGATAGTGCGAGTAGGCGAGATGGGGCCGGAGACCGGCGCAGTGACGGATGGCGTTGGGAGGGGGAGGCCTTTCAAGGCAGAAACGGCACTACTTCGAGCCCCTGGGTTTCGGGAAACCCGAGCATCAGGTTCATATTATGGACCGCCTGGCCGGAGGCCCCCCGAGTCAGGTTATCGATGGCCGATACGACGATCAAACGGCCGGTCCGCTGATCCAACCGCCAGGCCAGGTCGCAGTAGTTCGAACCCCGCACTGCTGCAGTGTTGGGCAGAATCTCCGGCGGGCAGAGCCGGATAAACGGCGCACCCCGATAAAACTGCTCAAAAACGGCGGCAATCTCCTGTTCCTCGAGAGGACCCTGCAGGACGGTATAGAGGGTAGCCAAAATTCCCCGGTTCATTGGAACCAGATGGGGGGTGAAGGTAATCTTCAGGGGCAATCCAGCCAGCCGGCCCAATTCCTGTTCCATTTCGGGCGTGTGGCGATGTTCGGCTATCTTATAGGCCCGAAAACCTTCGTTGACCTCACAGTAAAGCGTACTTAAACTAACTCCCCGACCGGCGCCGCTGGCCCCGGATTTACAATCAGCAATAATTCCCTGGGACTCAATCAGACCGGCATGCAAGAGGGGGGCTAACCCCAAAATAACACTGGTGGGGTAACAGCCAGGGTTTCCTACCAACCGCGCCCGCTTGATCTCTTCCCGGTACAATTCCGGCAGGCCATAGACCGCTTCGGCTAAAAGCTCGGGAGCGGTATGCTCCTGATACCACTCTTCATAGACCTTCCGATCCCGAAAACGGAAATCGGCACTCAGGTCCACCACCTTACCGCCGGCCTCTAACAGCGAAGGAATGACCGCCATGGCAGTTTTGTGGGGCAGGGCGACGAAGAACAGGTCCGCCGCACCCGCCAGCCTGTCCGGATCAGGCCAAGAAAACGTCAGGTGGCAGACCCCGGCCAGGGCCGGAAAGGCCAGGCTGACCGGTTTGCCGTTGTATTCCCTGGAGGTGACGGCAGTCAAGTCAACACCAGGATGCCGGACTAACAGACGTATCAACTCCAGGCCGGTATATCCCGACCCCCCTATAATAGCAACTCTAACCATGCGCTTTCCTCTGCCCTGCAGACCTACCCCGAAAATAGTACCCGATCACTGCAAAATGTTCCCCCCGGAAGAAAACCTTTTACCGGGATCGGTTCGGATTCTTTACTCTACTACCAACAATGTCGCCGTCAACCGTATATGCCGAGGCAGTCTCGCCCAAATAAAAAGGCCAGGAACATGATCTTCGCCCCTGGCCGATTATTTACAAATTGGTATGTTCTGGTGATCACAACGAAGCATGAAAACAGAACCGTGGCAGCGGCACGCAATAATGCTTTTTCTGCTCACCGCCCACTGCCCACTGCTTTTATATAAATGCCCCCAAACCTGCCCCATGCCGACTACCAGGCTGGAGAATAAGGAGACCTAACGTTTGGAATACTGATATCTGGCCCGAGCCCCACGCTGACCATACTTCTTCCGCTCTTTGATGCGGGCGTCACGGGTCAAAAAACCGGCTTTCTTCAAAATGGGGCGGAAATCACTGTTCAACAACAGCAAGGCCTTGCTGATTCCGTGCTTGATAGCACCAGCCTGGCCGAACATGCCACCCCCCTGAACATTAACGTAGATGTCGAAATCTCCCCCGGCGTTGACCAACTCCAGGGGCTGGCGGATGATCATCCGGGAAATCTCGACCGGGAAATAATGCTCGAATTCCCGATCATTGACCATAATCTTACCGGTTCCGGGCTTCAGATAAATGCGGGCAATGGCGTTTTTCCGCTTGCCCACGGCGTGAATGCTGTTCGACTGGGCCATATCCTCTCTCATCAATTGGTTTTCAGGGCTAAGATTTCCGGTTTCTGTGCCTGATGGGGATGCTCGCCGCCGGTGTAAATTTTCAATTTTTTCAACAATCGCCTTCCCAGGCTGTTCTTCGGCAACATACCCCGTACCGCCTGCCGCAGGACCTCGGTCGGCTTGGCTTGAAACATCAGGCGGGCGGTAGTGGATTTCAAGCCGCCGATATAGCCGCTGTGACGATAATAAATCTTCTTGTCCAGCTTTTTGCCGGTAAACAAGGCCTGCTCGGCGTTAACAACAATAACGAAATCGCCCGTGTCACAATGTGGGGTAAAAATGGGCTTGGTTTTTCCACGCAGAATCATGGCGATCTGCGTTGCCAATCGACCGATGACCTGATCTTTGGCGTCCACTACATACCACTTTTTATCAATGTCCTTTTCACACGCTACAAAGGTTTTCATAACTATCTCCGAAATATTGAAACAGTTATTTATATCTATATATTTTTAGGTTGTCAATAATTTAAGGTGGAAAATCTCACCTGGAACATAATTCTTCGGAGAGTAATTCATTCGCGGCCGCTACTTCCTCAATAGTCCGACCGCTCAGAACGGACTCTGGCCGGGTCAGGAGAAGATCCTGAGAGGCATCGGCTTCGGCGTCGTTCTTTTTCACCAGCAGCCAGCTTTCATCCCGGCCTTTCTTGAAGCGCGTCAAGGAGTAGGCGCCGCGCAGTTTTTTCCCCTCCAGCCAGACGGTAATATGACCGTGCTCCAATGCCTGGGGCAGTGGAATGGCCTCGCCTTTTTTTTCGGTGAGGTTCCGGTAGGTTCCCAGATCCCAGACCAGGACGGTACCGGCGCCGTAGTGTCCCGGAGGAATAACTCCCTCAAACGTGGCATATTCCAGGGGATGGTCCTCGGTGGGAGCCGCCAGCCGTTTGTCCTGGGGATTGGTGGAGGGACCTTTGGGCACCGCCCAGGATTTGAGGACGCCATCGACTTCTAAGCGGAAATCGTAATGCAGCCGACGCGCGGCGTGTTTTTGAATGACAAAGACGGGCGCCGCTTCTCCCGCATCCAGTGTTCCTCCCATCGGCTCCGCCGTAGCAGCAAAATCCCGTTTCCGGCGGTAGGTGTTAAGGGGATCGTCTTGACTCATTTTACCCTGCTCTGCTGCTGACGCCAGGACCGAGTCAACCGGATTCTCCGGTAATCCGGTTCGCCCCAGCACCTGACACTCAACTATCAAGCATGTGCTTGATGATCAGTTAAAACACGCCGCCAGCCCAACACGTCGATATTATTCTGATGAGGGTGAGCTCCGGTAGTTTGACAGATAGCCTGTGCCTCGACTACCGTCCGTAAAAGCCGGTGATCGTCGCGGTGGCCAGGATTTTGCCTTCCAGGGCTTTTTGAAAAGCGGCCAGAGATGGTTTTCCCGGAAGATCCAACTCCTTGACATTTAAGGCATAGAGAGTCGCGACATACGGATGGTCGCCGGTCCCTTTGGGCGGCTGCGGACCGCCGTAGCCGATCTCGCCGAAGGAATTACGGAGCTCCCGGGCGCCGGTTGGCAGGTTCTTCCTCGAGGCCCCTTCCAACAGCCCCTGAGCCTCACAGGGAATATTGATGATCAGCCAATGAACCCAGTTGTTGGCTACCGGATGTGGATCGATGATACTCAGGGCCAGGGATTTGGCGCCCGGAGGGACCTCACTCCAGCTAAAGGGCAGGGAGATATTCTTTCCACCTGCTCCGGGCATGACGTAGGCAACCGGAATTTTACCTTTATCGGCAAAGGCGGTAGAGGTCAGTTCCATGGCGTCTCCTTCTCTAGGAGTCGTTGAGAGGAATAACAAACACCAGATACCGAGCCAAACAGCGAAGATCTTTATATAAAAACAGTGAGCAGCGGGCAGTGCGCGGTGAGCAGAAAAAGCATTATTGTGAGCCGCCGCCGCGGTTCTGTTTTCATGCTTCGTTGTGATCTCCAGAACATGACAATTTGTATGCATCTGTTTTATCCCCGAATCGGAGATCGGCTTTAAGTTGGCACCCTTCGCCTGGTCTCTGGCCAAAACCCGATCTTTAGGATATATTCATGATACTTTTCATCGATAGAAAAATCAACTCGACAACCCTCCAGGAACTCTTTGGGAATAAAAAATAATTCGCCGCGAGGAAGCTATGACCGGCTGGTTGTTCTATTCTGTTCTGGCACTGATATTTTGGGGATTTTGGGGTATTTTTAATAAGATTGCCTCATCCCATCTCCCCTGTTGGGCCATTTTTTGGGTGGAGCTATTCGTTTACCTGATAGTCGGGGTTTTTATCTGGGGGCTTCTGCGCACTCCAGTTGCCTGGACCCTACCGGGACTGGCGGCGGCCATCGCGGCCGGTTTCAGCGGTGGCCTGGCATTGTTTTTTTTCCTCAAGGCCCTATCTCTGGGACCGGCGACCGTTGTCGTACCCCTGACGTCTTTATATCCCTTGATCACTGTAGTTCTCGGAGCAATCCTCTTGCAGGAAAGCCTTACTCTGCGCCATCTGGCAGGAATCATCCTGGCAGCCGGGGCCGTATGGCTGTTGTCCAAGTAATATTTCCAGATCACCGAAACCGGCGTTGCCAGAAAATATGTGAGAGCGCAGAGTAAGGCGCCTCCGATGCGTTGACTTTTCCCTCTAGCTGCGATAACCTAGGATATGTCAGCAGTTGCCTGAATCGAAGTCAGCGTGTAGACGTGAAGAACGAGTTTTAAAAGCTCAAGGAAGATATCTAAACATCCGGTATGCAAATCCCAAAACCATTGGGCTGGACCCAGACCGCACTCCAGCCGGAATCCTTCCGCTTGCTAAAGTGTATTGCTGCAGAAATATGCTACTCTGCGATTATCCTAAAAAGGCCACCGCGCTGGCCGATGGTCACAGCATAGTTGCTAACGCTCCGATTTTTACAGATATGAGTCTGGTGCATGAAAAAACTTTTTAGGTTTTTCGATCGGGACCGTGAGACCCTGCAAAGCGTAGCGCTCATCAATTTTTTTGAGGATGACCAGGTATCTGCCCAGGTAGAATGGAAGACCGGAAAGAACGGGGTTGAGGAATGGATCAGGCTCATCCTCTTTTACTACGCCCGCATCATGTTTGAACTGGCAGAATTGAACGAAAACCGGGTGGCTCGGGAACTCATGGGTTTTATCTCCCGGATTGCAGCACGTCTGTCCCACGCCTCTGGCAGGATGCAGATTCCCTTGGGAAAACTGCGGTATGAACCTAACCCCACCATACCGAGCCGGCGGGTTTACCAGGCCATGGTATTTGCCAAGAAAAATGGCAGCCACCGGTTGGAACTGAAGAGCGTAATCGGCAAGGAAAAGTTCTATCTGCCGGCCAGTTTTTTGGCCCTGCTGCAATGCGGTATCTTGCACATCAATGATGTTTCTCAGGCACAATTGGCTCACGGTCTGGAGCGCCTGCACCAATACTACCGCTATAAAAGAGATTTCTGGGACAGCGTTTCGGTCACCGAAGGCCCCGCCTTTGCCCTGAGCCATGAGGTTTTGACCGAACCAGACCCAGACTTTAATGCAGTATAATTCTAGCCGGCCGGTTGATCTAACTCCGGCACCGGCGATCTCTCTGCAAATCGCTGTAAGAGCCTGCCTTTGATGGTCTCAAATTCTTCCGGACTGATGACGCCGGAGTCGCGCAGACGCAAAAAACCTTCGATTTCTTGCCGTAGTTTCCCCGGTGAACCCAAGCTCTCTTCAACTGCCACGGCCGCCATCGCCTCCAAGTCGAGGTTGGCAGGTCCCTCCAGCGCCAGAGGCGGAGCTCCCAACTGCAAAGGCGCCGGGTAACGTCCTCCCTGATAACGGAAGCTCAACAGTCCATTCAACAGGGTCACTTCGATATCTTTACCGGACTTAGCTGCTTCCTTAACGATATCACTAACTTCAGAACTCTGTGCCGCCAGCCGGGATTTCAGCTTCTGCCAGCAGCGATAGATTCGCCAGGAAAAAAATCCCGCCAGACCCAGAAAAGCGGCAGTGATCCAGGCACTGAAGCCGATGACGCCGGTAATCCAGACCAGACCGACAATCAGGACGAAGGGAATCGCCAGCAGAAAAAAGAGTAAGCTGTAAAAGGTCATCATATTGCCGAAGGAGGCAATCGGTGGGGCTTCTCCTTGGGTCTTGACCCGTTCGAAAAATCTCTTCATGTTTGATTCCTGGTAACCAAGCTCGTCGGTCCCCTTATCTCGAGCCTCTTTCCGAGGAAGAAGAGCGTCCAAGGACCGGATTCCTGCACACCGCAATGCCAAGCAACACTACCAAGAAAACGACCAGCACTGGAAACATCTCCTGGCTGCATGGCATTCCTGCGGGCAGTTGCATTATTGGTAGAATTTACTTTTTTTTCAAACATCCTGCAAGGTAAATTGCATATCCCGTCATCCCCGGAGCCTGATAACCCCATTCGCTAGTCCTGATTGCACCGGATAGACCTCATCACCGATCATGCAGCACAGCTAAAAAAGCTGCGGATGGCCTTATAGGTCATGTACAAATCGGCCTTGGAGGCTACCTCAAAGGGTGAATGCATCGACAACAGCGCCGGACCTAAATCGACAATGTCCATACCGTAGGCGGCCAAAAATTTGGCAATGGTGCCGCCGCCGCCTTCGTCAATCTTGCCGAGCTCCCCGGTCTGCCAGATGACGCCGCTTTCTCGGAATATGCCGCGCAGCCGATTGAGGTATTCGGCATGAGCGTCATTGGCCTGGTACTTGCCTCCGTGGCCGGTGTATTTGGTCAGACAGACGCCGTAGCCTAAACGGGCGGCATTTCGCTTCTCATAGACTTCCGGCCAATCAGGATCAAAAGCCGCTGCCACATCGGCCGAAATGGCCTGAGATTGCATCAGGGCCTGACGGCGGAGGGCGGTGGATTCTCCCTGCCGAGCCAACAACTGCGCCACGATCTCCTCCAACAGGATGCTCTGGGCCGAAGTGTTGCCGGCACTGCCAATCTCCTCTTTATCAACTAACAGCACCAGACAGGCATGAGACGGGGCGGTCAGGTCTAACGCCGCGGCCACCGCGGCAAAGGCACAGGCCCGATCATCCTGGCCATAGCCACCCAATAGGCTGCGATCCCAACCGATGTCGCGCGCCGGCCCCGCAGGCACCACCTCAAGCTCGGCGCTGAACAGATCCTCTTCGGTAAGCCCATAGCGTTGCGAAAGCAGGTGCAACAGGTGTAATTTGGTTCTTTCTTTTATCTCTTTGTCCCCCAAGGGCAGAGACCCTACCAGTAAGTTCAGCTTCTCGCCGATAAAGGCCTCATCAACTTTTTTATCCATCTGCACCTTGCGGGCCAGGTGCGGCAGCAGATCGCAGACCGTAAAAACCGGATCGTCCGGGTCTTCTCCTAAACGCAGGGTTACGGATTCGCCATTTTCCTTCAGAATGACCCCGTGCAGGGCCAGCGGACGAGCCAGCCATTGGTATTTTTTGACGCCACCATAGTAATGGGTTTTTAAATAAACCAGATCAGTTTCTTCGTACAACGGGTTCTGTTTGAGATCAAGACGCGGCGAATCGATGTGGGCCGCCACAATCCTCAAGCCCTGGCTCACCGGCCGCTCCCCCAAAACAGCCAGAGCGATGGTCTTGCCCCGATAATTGAGGAAAAACTTCGACCCGGCCTGGCCGCTTGCCAATTCGATAAACCCGCGTTCCTGGACCTGGCGCTGCACCTCCAAGACGGCCTCGCGCTCGGTCTTGGCCTGGTTTAAAAACCCCTTATACACCTCGGCATAGGCCATCAGGGCCTGACGCTCCACCTCGTCAACATGGTCCCAAACCAGACGGGGCGTCAAGCTCAGCCGGTCCTGGATCTGCTTAAGCGTATCTTTATCCGGTATCTCCATGAGAAAACTCCTTAGCATCTAAAAATCAAGTCCAAGGTCTTTCGATAAGGTCGTGTCGAAGGTCATGTCCGTAGATATTGAACGAGGGGGTACACTCACCTGACTTTTCAGCGGTTCAATCTAAAGACCTCAGCCTATTAATATACCATAAGACTGTTTCAACTTATTGTCCGAAAAAAATGGTTGTCTAAACTGCGAGACCAGGCGCCGTAGTAATAATGGAGATAAGCCTGTCAGGTCGGAGTCACCACAGCCTTATAATCCATCGCCGGTATGCTGCTTTCTCTTCAATTTCACGACCTTTTGATCTACTTTATCTCGCTAGCGGCAGAAAGCTTAACGTTTACTGTCCCTTATTTCTTAAGCGGAACGGCTGCAGCTACTTTTCTTATTGACATCTTGCCTGGTGCGGTACAATATAACAGAGTTGATGTGGCGGTGTAGCTCAGGTGGTCAGAGCATGCGGCTCATATCCGCAGTGTCCGGGGTTCAAATCCCTGCACCGCCACCAGATCAAAACTATCTACCCGTGAAACTCACCCAAAATCTGGCAGCGTGCCGCGGTTGCCGTGATTGCCGATAACAGCGTGCCGATTCATAGCATAGCGTGCTCGATCCTAAAATAGTTGCCCTGCCCAGTAGTTTTTGCTGAAAGCTGATCGGAGAGTGCTATCCGCCTGCCAGAAAGTGAACGAGGGGCGTCTAGTGAAAAAAAAGTTCTGCCTCATAGCCCTAATGATCGGTAGTTTGGTCGTTCCGGCAGTGGCCCGGGCGCAACAGGAGGTTGCACCGCCATCCGAGATACCGCTTGAACTGCAGGCCACTGTGGGCCAACCTATCCAGAATCATGCGACCCCTGCTCCCAAGGCCCTTCCGCCGGAGCAGGTGAAGCGCCCCAAACCCGTTGCGGCAGCCAAAACTACTGCCCTAAAGACCCCGGTTGCCAAAGCGGCGCCGGTCAAACCCAAGGCGGTGAAAGTTCCGGTCGGCAAAAAAGTTAAGACTATCCAAGTCGCAAAATCTGCTGGCAATAAAATCTCAAAGAGTAAGGCCGCGGCGGCCAATCAGCCGGCAGCGGCCAAAACCCAGAAAAAGAAAGCTAAAAACCTTAAAAAGGCCGGTCAGCAGAAATAACTACGATACGAGGCGGTGAGATTGCCCCCGGCGTCAACCCGAAAGGGGCAGCAGCTCGGCTTTGCAGGTGTGGGTTAATCGGTGGGAGATACCAGGCGGCTCGACCGCGGCCGGAAGGGTAAGATGTTGAAAATAAGTACGGCGCCTCACCCGCAGCAACCGGCATCCGTGCAGGAATGCTGCTTGTGGAACGCTTAACCCGAGACGATGGTACTAGCAGAAGATATACCAGGCTTATCGGTTGCCCACTTCGAGTCTTGCCAGGAATGGAGGTTGATTGCTGCTCTCAAAGTCGGGCCTGACATCAGATCCGCCTGCCTTCCCTCCTTGGAAATACGGCAACCTTACCATCATCCCACGTAATCGCCTCCAGGTGGGCAAGATTCCAGGCCCGACAACTCAATATCGCGCTGTTCACATTATTAAACATCCTTGTTCACAATATTCCCAAATTGCCGCTCATTTTATGATATGTTCAAAAATATGTCAACAAGTATTTTAAATATTTAACGTTGACTTGAAGATATGATCGTCTCAAGTCGGGAATAGTCCTTGACGGCGCTTTCTTGACAAGGTAATCTGAGCCCGCGATGCGTTTTTGTCTTGCAGTACCCACATACTGGACCCATCCTGGGGGAGTGGGGAAGGAGGAGGTCATTTATGATCATCCCACTCCGTTGGATGCTCCTGGCACTTTAGCGCGTTTTTTAGATAGCCTTAGAGACCTTTCCGGGCCGCAGATGCAGGTGGTGATCGTCGCCGCGGCCGTCGCCGAGACTCTGGCGGAGGCGGTAGAGGAACGCCTCTGCAGTATATTAGCCAGCCTTCCTCTGTCTTGCCAGCCTTTGCTGTTTTCCTACTCACATCTCAAAAAACTTCATAGTTTCTGCCGCGGTCGCGGTTGCGGAGATTTCTGCGGCCTCCTTTCCCTCTCCGGCTATGCTTCCATTCGCAATCTGACACTGGTATTGGCCAACCTTTTGACTGCCGAGGTGTTGGTCAGTTTGGATGATGATGAGATGCTAGTCCAATCGGATTATTTGGCCCGGATTGAGGAAGACTACACGATGCTGGCGAAGGATTATGAAAAGTTCGGTTTGGGGGGGCTATACGAAAATCCCGATGGCGGCATTCTGGCGGCCGAGCCAACCGACCCCTGGTCCTTCTGGTGGCCCAAGATACGTTGGATGAATCAGGCCTGGAGCGAGCTGGCGGCACCCGATGCCAACCTGCGGTTGACGCCGTTGGCTTTGGGGGGCAACATGGTTTTAGGAGCTCCACTGTATCGGTATCTGCCCTTTGATCCGGCCGTTGTCCGGGGGGAAGACGTGGATTACGTCATAAATGCCCGCATGTTTCAGGTGCCATTTTTCCTGGACCATAAGCTCCGGGTGCTGCATGACCCTCCCGCCAAACCCCACCCGCGCTGGCTCCGACTACGGCAGGATTTAAACCGGTTCTGGTATACCCGCCAAAAACTCCTCTCGCAGGAATCGCCTCCTAGTATGGCCCTGGTTGCACCGGAAGAACTCATGCCCTATCCGGGCAATTTCTTGACCGAAGATTTGGAGCTACGGGCGTATCGGGCTCATACGGCCCTGGCGCTGGAATACCTGGAGGCGGGTGAGGAAGAAGACGCCCGTCAGACGCTGTTGAACCTGGCAGTCATGCAGACGACCCCGCCCGCCAGGAGTGTCTTTCAGACCTATCTGGACGTTGTCCTCCATTGGCGTCGACTTCAGTCATGGCTGGCCGCGCCCGAGGTCAGGGAAGCGGCCCTGGCCGCCATCTGGGGTCAGGTTTGATCAAACCGATGGTTTTTCTTAATCCGCGGGGGCTTGGTCGGGAACCGTCCTTTCCGCCCCTGGGGCTCCTAAAGGCCGAGGCCTTTGAGTTGGCTGAGGTCATCGCCCTGAAACGGGCCGCATCCGTCCCGATACATGTTGTCTTTCCGGTCAAAGAGGCTCAGGAAGCGGCTAACCTCGAAAAATTATGCGTCCTGCTAGAGCCGTTGCACCCCCTCCTCTTTGACCAGGGCTGGCTGGCCTTGGGGGGGGATGAGCCTGGCGCTCTGCTGGAACTTACCCGCCATCGGCCCTGGCTGAAGCTTTTTCAGGCCCGTCAGTTTCCATCTCCGGATCAACCGCCCCAGATCCGGGGCAAGGGTGCAGTTATGCGCGCCCTGCTCTATCATCTGGTACAATCCGGGGAGGTCACCGATGACCGAACAATAATCCAATTCATTGACGCGGATATCGTCCCATCCTATTTCGGTTCCCACTGGCTGGCGGGACCGGTGGGCGCCATTCTTTGGTTCAAGCAGGTGGAAGCGGCCAAGATTGTCTATTTCCGGCCTCAGGGCGGACGATTGAACGCCTTTCTGAGATCGCTATTGGCCACCATCCCCCATTCGGCCATAAAACCGTTGCAAACCCTGGTGTATCTGCTCTCTGGCGAGATGGCCGGGACTTTGAGGTTCTGGACTGCGGTGCCATTCAAGGCCGGCTACGGCGTTGAGGTCATGATCCTCCTGGCGTTGGCTTTGCGACAGGTGCAGCTCCATCCGGACATTCCCGCCCTGGAGCAGGTGGCGCAGGTTTTTGTCGGTCAGATGGACCACCGCCACGCCCCCCTGGTTTCAAGTGGAAGTCTGCCAGGTCTGGACCAGATGGCCGGTAATGTTTTTCTGACGTTATTTGAGGTCCTCCGGCGAAACGGCCTTCTCTCCTGGTCGCAGACGGTTGCCGGCTCGCCGCACCTGACCATCCCTACAATGGGATCGGGACCGGCCGCCTCACCTGAATGGCTGCAGGTCGCCTTAGGAGAGCATACCTTTCCCCCGCTCGGAGACCTCCCGGAGATCGCTGCGGTTTTGAACCCGACAGGCAATAGGGTTTTCCAACGTGGCCCGCAAAATTGCGGGGATGACTCTTGACCACACCTCTAGCCCACATCGCTCCTCCCTGGATTCCCGTCCCCCCATTGACTTACGGCGGCACCGAACTGATGGTGGACCTGCTGGTTAGAGGCCTGCGAAAACGCGGTCTGGAGGTAGTGGTCTTCTGCTCCGGCGACTCAACCCTGCCAGCCCCGAAAGAGGGCATCTATCCCCTTTCCTTCTGGCCCCCGGATAAGTTTTCCGAAAATCTGCACCTAGCCCATGCCTGGCAGTGGTTGCAGCACCACCCGGTAGCGCTTATCCACTCACATCTGGAAAACGCCGCCGGTTTTTGGCAGGTCTGGGAAAAGGCGCCGCCATTGGTAGTAACGCTACACACACCGGTGACGCCCATGAAACGCGATTATCTCCTCCATTTTCCTGCCGTGCATCTGGTTGCGGTAAGTGAGTCCCAGCGTAGGCGCCTGGAGGGCCACCCGCGCCTGCATCTGATTCCGCACGGCCTTGATCTGGCGGCCTACCCGGAACCACAACCCAAAGAAGAGTACCTCCTCTTTCTGGGTCGCATCTACCCGGAGAAAGGCCTACATACCGCCATCCGGGTGGCCCAAACGGTGAACCTGAGGCTGCTGTGCGCCGGTCCGGTCTTCCCACCCGATCAGCCCTATTTTGAGTCGCAGATCGCTCCCCACCTGGACGGCGACCGGGTGATTTATGTCGGCCCTGCTGATTTTGCCAACAAACTGAGACTACTAGGACGGGCTCAGGCCCTACTGCTCCCCCTGGAGGTTGAGGAAGCCTTTGGTCTGGTGATGTTAGAGGCCATGGCCTGCGGCACGCCTGTAGTGGCCTATGGGCGAGGCGCAGCCCCGGAAGTCGTCCGCCATGGCGAAACCGGCTTCATAGCGGCTGATTTTGCCGAGCTCCTGGAGGGTATACGACTAACGGCGGGGTTGAACCCACATGTCTGCCGTCAGCACGTAGCTGATTGCTTCTCCTCGAATGCCATGGTGGAGGCCTATATGTTACTCTACCGTTCGGTGCTCTAAGGAGTAGCCAGCAGCCTCCGGTTAGTGCTCAAGAGGTTGTAGTTTGCTGATTACCGTCCACTGACCACTGATATTTAACCACCTGCAATGCTCCCGGTTGCGAGTTTACTCTTGATGCCTAGTAGCCGATATTCTAAAATTATCCTGAGACTAGGGATGGTGCGATTTGCCGCCTCGCTTTTGGTGGTGCTTCTGACCAACGTACTGAACCGGGTGTTGATCGTTGAGTATCAGACCCCGGCCACGCTCGTCACCTTTATCTTTGCATTCCAGCATCTGGCCACACCCAGCGGATTAATCGCCGGTTACTTTTCGGACAGATACTATCGGCGCGGCGGCAGGAGGGGTCCTTTCATTATCGGCGGTATGGTGTTGAGTGCGTCGATTATGCCGATCTTTCCCTCCTGGGGGATGTTTTTTGCTAGCCAACCGCAACACCCCTTAAGTTTCTGGCTCGGAGCCGGGCTTTTTGCCCTGTTTGGCGTTGGCCTGACGGTGTCTGCTACTGCGGTCAATGCCCTGCTGGTTGATGAGCTCCCCGAAGCCCAGCGTGGAGCTGGCATGACGTTGGTCTGGCTCCTCACCCTGGCTGGATTTATCATCGGCTCGGCTTTTTTTCACTACCTGCTGCCGGGGAGTCAAATCTATCGATTGAAGGCCATTTTCTGGCTCTTCACCATTCTGGCGCTGGCCATAGTGCTAGGGAGTGTCAGGGGAGTCGAGGTTGAGTCCGCTACTGTATCGCCGCCAACAGAAAGGGGCGCCACTGTCGGGATTGTCCTGCAAGGCCTAAGCCGGAGCAGCCAGGCAGTGCTTTTCTTTGTCTTTTTAGCGGCCACCGTCTTTTTTCTGGCAATACAGACCTTCATCCTGACCCCTTTTGGCGGGGAGGTGCTGCTGCTGCCGGTAGGGGAAACGGCTAAATTTGGTATTTATACCTCCTGGGGGGCAATGTTAGGCATGGGGAGTGCCTATTGGATGCAAAAAAAGTGGCCGCGGTGGAGAAACAAGCTCTTTCTGGTTCTCAGTCTCGGGCTCGGCGGGACGGCATGTATTCTCCTGGCGATAAGTTCCTGGTGGCCCGACAGACCGAAGGTAGAAGCTGCATTATGGCTCTTGGGCCTGTCCAAAGGTTTTTTCAACGCGGGCATCTCTTTTTTGACCATGAGCCTGGCCCACCCGGCCTTTAGCGGCGTCTTCATGGGACTGTGGAATCTGGTCTCGGGGCTGGCCCTGGCGGTAGGAGAGACAACCGGAGGATTCTGCCTGGATCAGGCAATGCGATTTACAGGGGATTTAGGGGCGGCCTATGGCCTGGTTTTCCTCGGAGAGGGTTTAGGAATGCTCGGATGCCTCATCATATTGAAACTCTTGAACCGACAACGCTACTGGCGTCAACTGGCCCCTTGGCTGGGAGCCGCCTCAACGACCAAACCGGTTGTATCGGATAACGCAGGATCAGGTTATAATTGAGGAGCATTCAGAAAAATGGCCGGTTGGGTCCTGTTCACTCTATTAGGAATGGCACTACTGGGCTGCGGTGCTGCTCCTCCTCCCGAGCCGGGCGAAGCCCTGACCTACACCCTGGATGCCCAGACGCAGGAGCTATTGGAACAGCTCAACCAGAGCGATGCCGCCAACAGGAAACCACAATTCGGGCGTCGGGTGGTAGGCCTCTTTATTCCAGGGGCCTTCCTTCCCTTTGAACCGTTTGTTCTCGGGTTGGCCACCGAAAGCCCGGCTCCTACCGTGCTCCTGTTAGATGCCCCTTGGGTTCATCGCTATGCCGGAACTCATTGGCTGTATGAGTTGGAGGAAACAGGAGTTTTTACTGCTAAGAAACTTGTTCCGGTGGTGGCAGAAGCCTTTTCGGTAAAACGGTTTGGGGCTTTCGGCGGGGGCGGCAAAGAATTAATGGCGGCGCCTAATTCCATCAAAGGCAACATTCTCTTTTTCCGCCATGATCTCCTGACGCGTCACGGCAAGTCCCCGCCCCGGAATTGGGATGAGTTGGTTGCCATCTGCCGGGACATCTTGCCGCGGGAGAAATCTCTCAAATACGGTCTGATCTTTCACGCCACAAATTTTATCAATGATTTTTATCCGATCTTTTGGGGATTCGGGGGCAGAGTATATGATGAAGAAGGAAATATCGTCTTCTTCCAGCCAAATATGTTAGCTAAAGCGGAGGCGGCTCTGGCCATGATCTGCAGCATGCAGGGAACTCTGGCGCCGGGACCGGCCGCCTTAAAGGATTTTGAAGCCCCCGAAAGTCTACGGCAGGCCTTTTTACGGGGCGAAGCCCTGTTTATGATTAATTGGAACACGCGTCTGCATGATCTCAAAGAGATGCTGAACCGTCCGGAATGGCGGAGGACGGCAGCTATTGCCAACATGGATCAGATCGGAGTAGCACCGATTCCCTCGCAGACCGGGCAGTCAAAACGATTCTCCAATATCGGCTCCTTCGGCTGGGGGGTAAACCGCTTCGCCATCACCAGGTATGGCATTATGGAGGACGCCAAACAATTCATTAATATGGTGGTCAATGACCGGATTCAGGTACTGGCGGCAGAGAACTCGGGACAGATTCCCTCCCTGCAGACTGCCCTGTCTCAGGTCCGGAACCCGGAAGTGCTACGAGTATTTGATACGATCTTTTCATATCCGGGAGTTGTCCTCCAACCTCGTCCCAAAAGTCGGCGTTTTAATAATACGCTGGAGAAATACCTGCTAACGGCGCTGTCCGGCCGGAGTGCGGCCGACGCCGCCATTAAAGCCGCAGCCCAAGAGTTGAAACAGCATATCTCCCTGGATTGATATGTCCGGTGTCGCGTCCTTTGGCAAAACTATTTTGGCCACCAGACTCTTCTGGCGTCAGGCCCTCACCTTCATTCTGGCCCTCTTCTGTCTGCTCTTCATCTTTTTCCTTTCTTTGCATCTGGCTCTGGACTCCATGTGGGACCAGGCCACTCAGAGCGTCCGGGTGGAGATCGAACGCGAGGCCGACACCATCGCCCGTCTCCTCGTTTTCGAATTTTCCCATCTGAAGGAATTACTTGACGTGCAGCCGCAGCAGCAGAGCCCCCTGGACGAGCACGTCAAACGACTGTTATGGGAAAAAGTTACTTTCAACAAGGCCATTCGCGGCATTGAACTCATCCATGGTCCCTCTGATCCTACCGGGCGGCATATCACCTATTCCTACTACCTGTCGGATATCCAGTCGACCGAATGGGAGCAGGGTCCCCAGAAATCCTTAAAAAGCCTTATGGGAACCGAAGGCGAGTTAATCGAGATCATCAACCGCGAGCAGCGGGTCGATAAAAACCGCCTGGAATCAATCAACCGCGGTCCCAAACCGGAAAGTGAGATGCTGCTGCGGTATTTTCCTTTTTATATTCCCCTGCTAGATCAAGGTGCAGTCTTTTGGGGGGTGGCCAAGGTCGGGATTAACACCGATGCCCTGCGGCGCTTCCTGGTTCTACTCGATGAGGAGGATACCCGCCTGCGGTGGACCCTGGCCTGGATTATGGGAGTGAGCGTCGTTCTCAGTTTAACGATCGGTCTGGCGGGATTCTACTGGCTAAGCCAGAAAACCGCGACTCCTCTGACCGGCTACGGCAAGATCAATGCCGCTCTCCAGGACAGCCAGGGCTCGGACATCAGCTCGGTGCTGACGTATCTGGCCAGACAGAAATCATATGATATTGTCGAGTACGAACAGGTGCAATTTCTCTGTCTGCATCTGGGGCACGTCATCCAGGCGCTGGGCGAAAAGTTGATAGCTTCAGAGCGGCAGGCCAGTCTAGGACGTCTGGCTGGCAGAGTTATGGCCGTCCGGGCTACCGACTGGAGCAGATTATTGCAACCGCTGCCCCTGGTCTGGCAAGAAATAGACCTGCACTCTTTAACGACGCAGATCAACGCCCTGTTGACCGCCATCCTGCCGCCCGGGACTCTTCGCCTCCGGGAAGATCAACCTTTATCAAACATGTTCGGCTGCCCCGGCTATCTTGTTCAGGCCATCTTGTCTCTGGCAGATTTTGCCTTGCAGGAAAAAACGGAGCTGGCGGAGCTGAGCTGGCATACCTGGCCCCTAACGGCCGGGGGATTTGGCTTGGTAGTAGGTTTCGGCGGACGACACTATTCCCAGGAGGAAATCTTTCGCCTTCTCCGTCCGCTGCAGACGCAGACTACTCCTCCTCCCCCTTTAGGTCCCTTCCTGGCAGCGGCAGTGGCGCGGCAGCATGGGGGGCGGTTTGATATTCAACCCGGACCTCAGGGCGGTTTGCAACTACGCCTGGAGGTTCCTGACAGCAGGCCCCCCACCGATGAACTTTCCGAAGCCGGATCTGAATAAGGCGTGGGGCCAATTCCGTTTTCTGGGTGCCTTAGGGGCCGCCGCGATCGGCGGTTTGGCATCCCTGGCCAACATCTTTGGCCTTTTTTATCGGTTGCTGACCCTCGGCCTTGTTGGCATGACAAGATACCGGCTGATACGGCGCGAGTTTGCCCGGCAGATTTATCTCATCGGCGGCCGCGGCTGGCCAATCGTGGCCCTTACCGGCATGCTGCTCGGACTGGCTATTATCGTCTATGCCTCGGCCCAACTGGCGAAAATCGGGGGAGAACAATTTGTCGGCAACTTGTTGGTGATCATTGTCATTCGGGAGTTGGGTCCTGTCCTGACCGCCCTGCTTGTCCTCCTGCGCTCCGGTGCCGCGATGATCGTCGAGATCGGCGGCATGGTGCTGGAACGCGAGATCGAGGCCTTGGAACTGATGGGACTGGAGCCGGAAATTGTCATCGGTGGGCCGCGTTTTTGGGGGTTGGTCATTTCTCTGATTACCTTGTATTTTATCTTTGTGGTGTGCGCCGTCTGGGGCGGTTTTCTGTTCAGTCAGATTTTTGCCGACATGTACTGGGGAGTCTTCTGGCTCTCATTCGTTAACGCCCTGGGATGGCCAGACCTGGTTTTGAACTTTGCCAAGGTCGTATTGTTCGGGATGTTTATCGGCGTGGTAGCGATTTATCACGGTCTGCAGACAGCAGATCATTGGGAAAGCATTGTCGCCCAAACCTCCCGGGGCGCAGTGATCAGCCTCCTCTTTCTGGGCCTCATTAACACCGCTTTAAGTGTTTTGTACAATGTTTAATATCGAGCCGAAAACTGTCGAACTCGACTCAGTAGATTGCACCGATCATACCTTTGTGGTAAGTTGCGGTTTCGATCTGCGGCCGCTGCGGGACTCGTTGCAGACCCTGGGACTCTTGTCGCCGCCGCTCCTGCGCCAGCTCCCCAACGGTTCTAGACAGATTATCTGCGGTTACCAGCGGGTTATGGTACTGGCGGAATTGGGCTGGCCGACTTTCCCGGCGTTGGTCTGGCCGGCCGATACGCCGGATGTCCGGTGCCTCCTGGCCTCCCTGCATGACAACTATCTGGGGCGCGGTTTTAATCCCCTGGAGGCCGCCCGGATGATCGACCGACTGCTGCAGCACTTCGATTCCGACACAGTCTGCCGGATCTATCTGCCGCCGTTGGGTCTGCCGCCTTCCCCTAAGCACTTGGGAAAATATCGTTCACTCCTATCTCTGGAGGCCGCCTACCAGGATCTGGTCGCTCAGCGCCGGTTGGTGGTAGAGGCGGCGGCACTGCTGAGCCAGTGGACCGCCTTGGATCGGGCCGCCTTATTGCCCCTGTTGCATGGCCTCGCGTTCAGTCACAGCAGCCAGCTCGAAATAGTAGAATTTTTGACGACCTTGAGCCGTCGCCACGGCAGTTCACCGGCTTTCTGGCTTGAACACCCCGAACTCCAGAGCCTTCTTCAGGATGCCTCTCTTAGTGCACCGGAGAAGATCAACCGCATAATCCATAGATTCCGCCAATGGTGCTTCCCCCGCGCCAGCCGGGCGCAGCAGCAATTCGATGATCATCTCAAGGCCCTCGGCCTCTATCATCACCCCGAAGTACGCCTGATTCCGCCGCCGGCTTTCGAGAGCTCCTCCTTTCGCCTCGAAGTGCGTTTTCAGAATCAAGCGCAGTTGAGACGGCTGCTGCACCATCTTCAGGAACTATCCCAGCGGCAGGAATTGAAAGCAATACTCAGTTTATGAAGGAGAAAGGTTTTTCTATGCACTCCAATGCCCGGCCAAATCGGCTGCTGTATGAAACCAGCCCGTATCTCCGACAACACGCTTATAATCTGGTGGACTGGCATCCTTGGGGGCCGGAGGCGTTAGAGAAGGCCCACCTCGAGGACCGGCCTATCCTCCTGAGTATCGGCTACTCCACCTGTCATTGGTGTCATGTTATGGCCCATGAATGTTTCGAAGACCCCGAGATTGCCAGGCTGATGAACGAATGGTTTATAAACATCAAGGTCGATCGGGAGGAACGGCCGGATCTTGACGACATCTATATGCATGCCGTGCAGATGATAACCGGGCGGGGTGGCTGGCCCCTAACGGTCTTTTTGACTCCCGAGCTCAAACCCTTTTATGGGGGGACCTATTTTCCGCCGATCGACCGGGGTGGACTGCCGGGATTTCCCCGTCTCCTGCAGGCCTTGCACGACTCCTATAAAAATAAGAAATCGAACATACATAACGTAATTGCGACGTTGGAACAGAATATGCGGATTCTGGCCCTGACGCCGGCTTCCGGCCAGGCGCCTAGCCTGGCGGCGCTAGATCAACTGATTGAGCACAACCTAGCCGACTTTGACGAGGGAAACGGCGGTTTTCGTGGTGCACCCAAGTTCCCGCCGTCCCAGGACTTAGGCTTCTGGGCCTGTCACTACCATCGCACCGGACAGCCCAAGGTTTTACAGAGCCTCTCTCTAACATTGCAGAAAATGGCTCGCGGCGGTCTCTACGACCAGCTACGGGGAGGGTTCCACCGTTACAGCGTCGATGACGTCTGGCTCATCCCGCATTTCGAGAAGATGCTTTATGATAATGCGCAGTTGGCTCGGCGTTATCTGGAGGCCTACCAGATCACTGGCGACGTCTTCCTGGCCCAGGTGGCGCAGCAGACCCTGGATTATGTCCTGGCGGAGATGACCGCACCCGAAGGGGTCTTCTATGCCGCCCAGGATGCGGACAGCGAGGGGGTTGAGGGCAGGTTCTTTGTCTGGACGCCGGAGCAGATTGCTGAGGTGGCGGGTGCTCAGCGGGCGCCTCTGATCTGCGCGGCCTTCGGGGTGACTCAAGAGGGAAATTTCGAGCACGGGGCCAGCGTCCTGCACCGGCCCCAGAACGAAGCTCAGTTGGCGGAGCAGTTTTCTCTCAATATGGATGAGATGCGCCACGTCCTAACAGAGGCACGGCGCCGGTTATGGCAGGGGCGGGAACAGCGGGTGCGGCCACACCGGGATGAGAAAATCATCACGGCCTGGAACGCCCTGATGATTTCGGCCCTGGCATACGGTAGCCAGGTCCTGGATAATCGAACCTACCGCGGGGCCGCAATCACCGCGGCGCAGTTTATCCTGGGCCGGGAGGCCCAAGCAGGGAGACTGCTGAGGATCTGGGCAGCGACGGATAGACAGGGGAGCGCCTTTTTAGACGACTTTGCCTTTTTTATCGCCGCCTTGCTGGATCTTTACGAGACCGACTTTTCTCCGGCCTGGCTCGCGGCCGCCGTGCGATTGAGTAAGGAAGTCGAAACCTCTTTCTACGATCGGGAGGCGGGTGGGTATTTTTCCACGCCGGTGGACCACGAAAAGCTTCTGGTGCGGCCGAAAAATTTCTTTGACCTGGCAATCCCGTCGGGCAACTCGGTCATGGTGCACAATCTCATCCGACTGCACCGATTCACCGACAATCCGGATTACTTCCTGCGTGCCCAAGAAACCCTGACCCGGCTACAGACCTTGATGATGGAAAATCCGCGGGGATTGTCGCATCTGGCCGCGGCTACCGAAGATTTTCTGGCTCCAACCCTCGCCATCACCTTGGTGGGAAACCCCACCGAGCCAGCGCTGGCGGAGATGCTCGCGGTGGTATACCGTCATTATCTGCCTCACCGCCGCCTGGTAGTCAAAGACCCCGAGAGCTGTGAGGCGCTCCTGGAAATTGTCCCTGCGGCCCG
Organism: Desulfobacca acetoxidans DSM 11109; assembly: GCF_000195295.1. Classification (NCBI taxonomy): domain Bacteria; kingdom Pseudomonadati; phylum Thermodesulfobacteriota; class Desulfobaccia; order Desulfobaccales; family Desulfobaccaceae; genus Desulfobacca; species Desulfobacca acetoxidans. The sequence continues at coordinate 144,601 of NC_015388.1, read as the reverse complement.
GCATTATGATCGGATAGACGGCAGGCCGACCGCTTTTGTCTGCCACGGCCAGACCTGTCAGGCGCCGGTGTTCAGCGCCGGCGGATTGGATAATTTGTTGGCTACCAGGACAAAGGATTAAAGTGGAAAAAGGTGTCTTGATGATAAATTGCACAACAAATCAACGAAAGGTTTTTTTCCGGGTTGATTCCGGACAGCAGAAACAATACCTTTAATGTAAAGGTAGTTAAGGAAATCAACCGATCAAGGAGACGTCCCATGGAAAAATATAAAGAACGTAAATGGAGCGGAGAAAAAGGCAAAAAATTCGGCAAGGTAGATGACCCTTATCTCCCCTGGGGCGGCCGCCAGGCGATAGCCATCTGCACTACCTGCAAAGCAATTTATCAGAATAAACGCTGGTTTTTCGATGAAGAGCTCTACCGGCGGCATTTTCAGGAAGAAACTACCAATCGGGTGACCTGCCCGGGCTGCCAAAAGGTGCAGGACCATTACTACGAAGGCGTCCTGACTCTGGAAGGAGCGTTTCTGGCGGAACATAAAGACGAAATCTTGATGTTGCTGAACCGCGAGGCTGAACGGGTGGCCACGAAGAGCCCCCTGGATCGGGTGATTCAGATAATCCCTGAAGATGGCGATCGGCTGATCGTGGAGACCACCACCGAAAAACTGGCCCAGAGGCTGGGGAAAGCGGTTTACCGAGCTTATAAGGGAGACCTGGATTTCCGTTGGTCCCATATGAATAAGTTTGTCCGCGTCTATTGGTCCAGATAGGGCCGAGGGTCTACATTAAATTCTATAAAGGAGAGAAAGCCTACCCCCTCAAGAGGCGATTTTCATGGATTGCAGGTGGCCGATAGGCAATGGCAATGAGTGAGATACGGCGCTCCATAAACCCAATGTCTGAACCTCCGGTAATCCGTCCGGAGCTTCCCGGCCTTTATCTCCATGTTCCTTTTTGTCAGACAAAATGTCCTTATTGCGATTTCTATTCGATTACCGATGATTCGCTGGTATTCGCCTGGCTGCAGGCCCTCGAAAAGGAGATTGATCTTCTCAACCGTAAACCTGTTTGGCGCCGGAGCAGGGCTGGTACCAACATCCTTCCTGCTGTAGGACCAGGACACGATGCCAGAGCCTTCGGTTGCAGCCAGTTCGATACCTTCTATCTGGGGGGCGGCACTCCGAGTTGTCTCGGTCAAGACGAGATAAGCACGGTCTTCGATCTCATCCGGCAGGGCTTCGTTTTTACTAAGGACGCTGAAATTACTCTCGAGGCCAACCCCGATGATGTGACCGCAGACAGACTCCATCTCTGGGGCAGGTTGGGAGTCAACCGCCTCAGCCTGGGAGTGCAGTCGCTCCTGGATGCCGAGCTGCGTTTTCTGAGTCGGCGGCACGACGCCCTCCAAGCCCGCCAGGCGCTGTCTTTGGCCCGGGAGGCGGGGTTCGAGAACCTCGGGGTTGACCTCATGTATGGCTTGCCAGGCCAGACAAAAGACAACTGGCTGGCAACGCTCGACAGCATCCTGGTCTTTCAGCCCGAACATCTCTCCTGCTATCAGTTGACTATTGAGGAAAATACGCCCTTGGCGGCCAAACGGGCTCAAGGACTCATAAAGCCATTGCCGGAAGAGCAACAAAGGGATTTTTTTCTTCTTACTTCGCAGTATCTGGAAGAACAAGGCTATCTACATTACGAAATCTCCAATTTTGCCCGGAATGAACCCTGTATCTCCCGCCATAACAGCAAATACTGGCGGCATACCCCTTACCTTGGACTCGGCCCGGCGGCCCATTCCTTCGACGGCCGTCTGCGTTTCTGGAATTATCGTTCCGTGGCAGAGTATTGCCAGGCGTTGGCAGCGGGGAAGCCCCCCCTGGATGGCAGGGAGGAGTTAACGGTTGAGCAGCGGCGTCTGGAGGCGATTTACCTGGGACTGAGAACCAAAAATGGCGCCCTGCTAACGTTCTTCACCTCTCTTGAGGCGGAAGAAGCGTTGTCAGGACTCTGTCGGGCAGGTCTGGTGCGGGTGTATCAAGGGCGGGTTCTCCCTACCCGCCAGGGTTTTCTGGTGGCCGACAGCCTGGCCTTGCTTTTAAGTTTTTAATTTGAGCATTATCTGGAGGACGTTATGGCAATCTTCACGTGCGAGAAATGCGGCGCTACCGTTGATACCCGTTGCAAACCCAAAAAATGCCAGAAATGCGGCGAGTCCAACTGCCTGGTCAAAACCTCACCACCGCCTGATAAAAGCAAAAAATAAAGACAGGTCCCTCCCTGGTCCTGTCTGCATACAGAGTCATCATGTTTGAAAATCACGACGAAATATGAAAATAGAACCGTGGTAGCTGCTCACAATCATGCATTTTCGGCTCCCCGCCCACGGCTCACTGTTTTCATACAAAAAGTGATGATTAGATTTGCCATCTCCGCAGGCCAGAGACAATCAATCCACTCAGGCCAAATCCCATCAGCCAGACGGTCCCTGGCAGTGGCGTCGGGACTACCTGGGCCTTCATGACCTGGAACAATTCAGTATTGTCCAGATATGATCCCCGGACCAGATCCAGCTCATCGGCGTAGCCAGCAAACAATTCGGAGCCGGCGCCTTCGGCATAAAGCGGAATGATGCTGTTGGTATGACTGCCGGAATTGAAATAAGCCCCTGGCAGGTTACCGGCACCATTATCTACCACTTCATTGAAGACCCCCGGTGTCGGACCCCAGAGGTATCCGCACTCATGGTCGCCAGTGACAATCAGCAGGTTCTCGTCCCAACCACCGTTCGCCAGTACCCAGTCGACAACCACTTGCACTGAGTCGTTAAAATCGCTCTGCTCCTGGATCAGGCGGCCCAATTGGTTGGCATGGTTGGCCCAATCTACCGCACCGCCCTCAATCATAAGGAAGAAACCGTCAGGATCGTTATCCAGCACATTCAGGGCCCCTTTGGTCATGAGCGCCAGGCTCGGCACCGAATCATTCAGTGGCGTGTCATCGTCGGGATCTAACAGAACATTAGGTCCGGGCGCTGGTTTCCGGGACTGTTGCAGGGTTTCATAGACTTCCGCCACACCGACCACGCGCTCTGGGGTGGCTGACGCACTGGCGAGAGCTTCAAAAGCGGTCTCGGATTCGATCAAGGACCAATTGTTGGTGTGACTGCCGGTTCTCAAGTCATTCCAGGTGTCCTCGCCGCCGACATATTTATAGGAATTAGGGGTAAAGAGATAATTGCCATTGTTGTCATACCGGGGATTACCGGCTCCCATGATGACGTTTAACGGACCAGCCAGCATTTCGTTGGCCAGTTCGGTGAAATTGTTGCGGGAAACGTTATGGGCATACATCCCCGCCGGGGTGGCGTGACTGATTTCCACCGAGGTGACGACGCCGGTGGCCTTCCCCTGTTCGGCGGCATACTCGGTAATTGTCTTTAATTTATTGCCATAGACATCCATATTGAGGACATTATCAAAGATCTTGACGCCCGTGGCCATAGCCGTGGCTGCCGAAGCCGAATCCGTATAGCCGGATTTGACGTAGTTGAAGTCGCTCCAGGCCTTGTTGGTATCATAACCTACCGGGCTGATGGGAGTGCCGGGAGGAAGAAAACCGGTCTTGGGCATCTTGCCCATGGAGTAGGTACTCATGCCATACTGCACGCTGAAGTTCTCAAAAACCGCCGCTGAGCCGTTGTAGTAGTCGGTGGCCTTGACCTGATTGTAGCCCCAACCGTCAGAAATCATTAAAATGACATTTTTAGCCGTCTCCGCCTGGGCCGCGCTGCCGGCCAGCAATAAAATCAGGACTGCCAGGAGAGCGGCAAGACGGGGACTTATCTTTCGTAACTTCATGGTCTTCTCCTTCGATAATCAAATGGTTAAATAATTCATGGCACTTGAAGAAATCAGATTATTCAATACTTCCATGCCTCACCTCCTTTACACAAATTGGTACCCCAATCCGAATATGCCGCCGGGATAGGAGAATGCTCTTCATCCCCGGTTGGTGTTTAACTTAAATCAAATTAATTTGAATAATATTCGATTCTTGAAAGAAGAAAGTGAAATATTAGTTAGGAATATTTAGTATTTGGCTAGTTCATGATATGAGAGGAGAAGTTGCTTGGGGCGAATCTTGTATTCGCCCCAAACAACTGAAGTGCTTCGTGCTGCCGGTAAACCATTTTCATGGTTCGTGGGTGGCCGATAGTATTGGCGGGTATTTAATGAAGACTCTTCCGACACCTACGTCTCAACGATTCGGACGAACTGGCGCGGTCCGTATCCCGGAGGACGCCCGCCGGGCATCCGCCGTTGGATGTCGGTGGGGAGGGTGGAATGAGGTCGGTGGTCTCGTTTACCGGAGTTCAAACGATTCGAGCGTGCCTTCCTGCAGCAGGCACACCCTGTCGCTGAACAACCGGACCAGAGGGAGATCGTGGCTGACAAACAGATAGGAGATGTCGTTTGCTTCTCGGATGTCTTCCAGTAAGCGCATGATGCGTGCCTGAGTGATCGCATCGAGCATGCTGGTGGGTTCATCTAAAATTATGACTTCCGGTTGTAGAACCAGCGCTCGTGCTATGGCCAACCGCTGGAGTTCTCCCCCGCTGAGTTGTGCCGGACGGCGAGACAGGACCGCAGTGTCGAGGCCGACACGACGGAGCTGTAAGGCGATGATCTCTTCCGAAACCGGCAGCCCATGTGTGCGGAGGGGTTCGATCAAGCTGTAACGAAGCGTCCGGAGCGGATCGAACACGGTTTCGGGATGCTGGAAGAGTATCTGCACCCGCCGATGGAATCGCATTCGTTGACTTCCGCGCATACCCCGGACATTCGTTCCTCCGAGCATGAGACATCCCCTATCGGGATTTGACAGACCCGCCAAGATAAGGCAGAGAGTGCTCTTGCCTGAGCCACTGTCTCCCACGATACCGAGGGTTTCACCACGTTCCAGACAGAGATTTATACCTCTCAGCACTTGCCTGACACGGTTCCTGGAAAAGCCCATCCGGAAGGCTTTGGCCAATCCGACGGCTTCAAGAAGCATAAAGCCAGCACCTCACGACGCAACCGTCGCGCAGGAAAAGAGGGGGACGCTCAAGACAACGCCCGGTTGCATGGCGGCATTCCCGCTGAAATGGGCATCCCGTTTTTTGCCGGTCAGCGTTCCGTGGAGTCGGAGCGAGGGCAACCTTCATGCCGCGGGAGGGCAGGGCGGCCAGCAATGCCTGTGAATAAGGGTGCAGAGGATTTGAAAAGAAATGTTTCCGAGAGGCTTCTTCTACGACCGTCGAACCGGTCATCACTGCTATACGGTCGGCGAACCGTTCTGCAAACCATAAATCATGCGTCACCATCAGAATCGCCTCGTCCCGGAACTCCGTGAGGACATTCAAAAGCTCGTTCTTCGCCTTGTAATCCAGTCCTTTGGTCGGTTCGTCGACCAACAACAGGTCTGCTTCACGAGCAAGCGCCATGGCCAACAAGGCGCGTTGTTTCATGCCGCCACTGTATCGGTGAGGATAATCGAGCCTCCTAAGATCGACCTCCCGGATACCCATCCGGTGCAGAAAGTCATTTGCCTTTGCATACGCGGAAGACCTGCTCGTCCGGCAGTTTGAGCATATCGATTCGGCCACCTGAAAGCCGATACTGAGAACGGGGTTTAGGGCGTTGCCGGCAGTCTGAGGTACGTAAGCCAATCTATACCTTCTCAGTTCGCGCATCTGCTTGTTTGTAAGCTGCAGGAGGTTCCGACCCCGAAAAAGAATTTCCCCCGAAACCCGGGCGTCTCCCGGCAGCAACCGGAGCAATGTTGTAAGCAGCAGGCTCTTGCCGCTGCCGGTCTCGCCGATCAGTGCAACCTTTTCTTGCTCTCTGACGCAAAAGTCCACGTGATCCAGCACACACCGGTGCATGTCGTTCGATTCGGGAAACTCCACCGTCAGACTCCTAACGGAAAGAATCACATTTTGAGTGTCCGTCTGGTTGCAGATCAGGGACGCAGTGAGCTCAGAGCAAGGGGTTGAATCCCGGCCGTATCTTATCCTTACCCGGAAAGCGCCCGAGCGCGGCACGGCAGGTTCGAAAGCCAACCCCGAAAGCGTGAAGGCGAGCACCGTCAGAGAGATACAAAACACCGGCGGCAGGTACAACCAGTAAAATCCGTTCACCACTGCTCCATGTGAAAAGGCATTATAAAGCATTGTTCCCCAACTGCTTCGGATGGGATCGCCCAGTCCCAGGAAGCTCAGACCGGCCTCGGCCAACATGGCGCCGGATACCGCCAGACATCCCCTAGCCAGAACCAGCTGACGGACATGGGGCAGGACATGCCGGAGCATTATGTGAAAATGGGACACTCCCAAAGCCCGGGTGGCAACGATGAAGGGCATTCCTCTCACTTGCATCACGGACGCACGCACGACCCGTGCCGTACCGGCCCAGCTGAGCACGGCAATAGTCGGTGCAATACTTCGGAAGCCGGGTTTCAAATATGAAGTAACGACGATCATGAGCGGCAAGCCCGGAATCAGCAAGAAAACGTCGCAGAGCACTATCGATACGGCGTCGGTTCGACCGCGAAAATAACCCGATGCGATGCCGACTACGGCACCGAACAGTGTCGCAGGAACAGCTGCTGCCAATCCTACAGCAAGAGAAAACTTCCCACTTTCAAAGAGCAGAATCAACACGTCGCGCCCCAATTCGTCGACACCCAAAGGGTGACTGAAATTCGGAGGCAGGAAGGGCCTTCCTCTCGTATTGAAAAAGATCGGTCCAAGCACGGGACCCGACAGAACGGAAAGTATCACGGATAGAAGGACTACATGACCGAACGTGAAAATGCCGTGTCTACCCATGACTCATTCCATCCCGCACTCTGGGGTCGATAAACGTACAGGCTAGGTCGGCTAATGCATTCGCCGCAATAACTCCGATAGTAAGAAAGAGCAGGCAGCCCGACAACAGGGGATAATCACGCGAAACCACAGCGTCGTATATCAACGTACCCATGCCTTGCCAAGAGAAAACCGTCTCCACCAGCAGCACACCTCCGACCATATGCCCGCATTCCAAAGCCACTGTCGTTATCAACGTGGGCAATACGTTCGGCACGATATGCCGGAAAAGTACTCTGCGTCCCGTAAGCCCCAGGGCAATTGCTGTCAAGACGTAGTTTTCTCCCGCACTTTGCCGCACGACACTCCGCATGACGATATAAGGCGTCGCCGATCCATGCAAGACAAGGGCGGCAATGGGAAGGACTGTGTGTCGAATCAGGTCTCCGATCCGTGTGGCTCCCTCGCTGCCTTCTCCCGCCATTCCGCTCAGCGGAAATAAACCGGCATGGAACGACAGGATCAGCACGAGAATCAAACCCATGCAATATCCCGGCATCGCTTGTAAGAAGAGGAATGTTGCAGTCAGCAGCCGGTCCGTCTTCGAGTTCGTCTCCCACCCCGCCAGAGCCCCCAACGATCCGCCCAACACTGTCGACAGAATCACCGCCGGAACAAGGAGAATCAGCGTCCATTTCATTCGAAACAGGATCACTTCCAACACCGGTTTGCCGTAATACGGGGTGTGACCGAGATCTCCCCGCAACAGTCGCCCCATATGTTTTGCATATTGCACATGAATCGGTCGATCCAGCCCATATTCCGCTCCGGCCGCTTTTAAGGCTTCGGGATCGAGAGAAAGCAAGGAATAGTAATTCCTCGTCCCGAGCAGGCCCACCAGCGGATCGCCTGGCATCATCCGTATGAGAATGAAATGAAGGGTGACAACGGTGATCACCGCCATTGTGTATTTAAGGATGCGGGCAGTCGCGTGCGCGTACATCACGGCTCGGAACTTTGTGAATTTCTCAACCGGATGCCTGACCATGTCTGGGAATTGACGACCCCACCGCTCATCACTGTCCAACCCTCGAACCGATCGGATCGGCAAGGATAGTAAACTTGCCCATGATACAGGGCGAAAGCGGGTAGTTGAGAGGCGTAGTATTCCTGCAACGCCCAAGCCGCCTGACGCATTTGTTCGTCGTCTTTGGCCCTGTAAAAGGCTTCGGTGAGAGCAAGCAACCGAGCATCCCGGCAGGTTCCCATGTTGCCGGGGGAGTCCGCAAGCACTAACGTTCCGCAGCCTGCAATCACATCCAGCGGCAAAAGTCGTCCCACGCAGATGTCGTAATCCCTGAGACCGAAAAGTTTGCTATCTGCTACGGTGAAATCGTAAACGACAGGTGTGGCCTCGATCCCGATTCCCCTCAGATGCCGGGCGACCAGTTTCGCAGTCTGAACGAGATGCGGATACCGTGATCCCCCCTGCACCAGCAGATCCAAGCGCAAAGGTTTTCCGTCCGGCGTTGTGCGCACGCCTTCGGTGGATCGGACCAAGCCCGTTTGATCGAGAAGACCGGCGGCTCGGACGAGGTTCTGTTCGAGCTGCTGCTGCCTCTGTTTGAAATAGCGATAGGCAGGAGGCATAAAGCCACGAACGGGCGGTTGCCCCCGGTTCTCCGCAACCACCCGCAGAATTTCCTCGTAGTTCACGGCGCAAGCCACGGCCTCGCGAAATCTGAGATCATTCATCGGAAACTTGCGATGATTGAAAAACAGGACTGCAGGAACTCCCATATCCGGTGTGGAAAGCAACTCAACGGGCGACCCCTCTATCGCTCTGAGTCGTGACAAGGGAAACGGACTATAGTACTCCATCAGGCCGTCGATGTCCCCTTTGATCATCGAAAGCAAAAGGGAATCGAAGGATTTGAACTGGCGCCAGATCAGCCGTTCCGCTGCGGGCTGTCCCCCGAAATAGTGCGGATTTGCGGTGAGCGTCAGCGACTGGGCCGCAGGGTCGTAGTGCTCGAACCGATAGGGACCGCAGCCGACCAATGCATTCGCTCCCGAATACTCTCGCGGACGGACAACATCTCTCCATACGTGTTCGGGCAGGATGACGGTGCTGGTCGGGAGCCACGATTGCAGCAGGAAAAAACCCACATCTTTCATAAGATGAACGGTGAAGGTATGCGTATCCCATACAGTGACGCGCTCCAGGTATTGTGCCCACTGCGACCATCGCTCATGCTTTTTATAGAATTCGAGAGTGAACGCTGCATCCATGGCGGTGACCGGTAGATCGTCATGCCATCGCACGCCGTGTTTCAAGTGGAACGTAAGGGCTTTGCCGCCTTCCGAAATCTCCCAGCTTTCGGCCAGCATCGGTACGATACGGTAATCGGGCGCGTATTCAACCAGTTTGGAATGGATCAGGGACGCCGGGATATTCACGAAAAGTCCTTCGTCCCAGGGATTGAGAAGTTTCACTTCGGATCTGAAGCTTCCCATCCGCAACGTGCGCAACTCACCGGAATCGGCCGCCGTATCGCCGCAACCGGTCGCGACAAGTGCTGAAGCGATCAGCACAATCCATAACCGCTTCAGTGAATGAGATGCCGGAATTCGCATCCGTTTCTCCACATGAAAATTTTGGGACAGGAAGAGTGAAACGCCGCGGAGCGCAGGCGGAAGGAAACCCTTCCCGAAACTTTGGGTAAGGTTATCCTTCCGCCTTTCCCTCGCAACGTTTCCCCTCGCCCATGTTCAGAAACTGAGTTTCAATCCGCCCGTGAAGTTGATTCCCGGCTCGGGCCGGTAGAAATCATAAGCAGGCCACGTACAATACCGTTCATCCAACAGGTTGTTCGCTTTGAGGAAAATTTCCAAATTCTTCATCGGGTTATACATTAGGAGGAGGTTGATGATCTGATAGGTTTTTGGTTCTCGGCGGTCATAGTTCGAGTTCATCCACTGCCTGCCGTTCGTAATGTATTCGATGCGCCCTCTGATTCCGAAACCGGAATCGTAGTCTGCGCCTAAACTGAAATCCCACGGGTCTACACCTACGATCCCTTTGCCTTCGACATCTTTGGGGTTTTCCCATTCGGCCCAGTTGTAACCGAAGGTTGCCCATAGGGTGAGGGGCTTGATCACGTTGGCCGACAGCTCGACCTCCACGCCAGGCACGTTCTGATCTCCGGTGAAAAGATATTTTTGCGAGGCGGTCTCTCTGACATTCACGTCCTTAAGCTGGGTATAGTAGCCGCTGATCATGTAGTTCAGTCGCCCTCCCAGAAAATGTCCCTTGGAGCCGATTTCATAGTTGATCGATGTGGTGACTCCGTCCTCGTTTGCGTATTGAGGGTCGGGGGTCCGGGTTCCTTTGGATGCCTGAACGAAAAAGCTGATGTTTTCCGTAGCCTGCCAGGTTACTCCCCCTTTGGGAGAAACAGGATTCGACTCCACTTTGAAATTGTCCGAAAACTCACTGTCAACATCGTATCTGATGTGATCGTAGCGTAGTCCCACGTAAGCCCGCACGGACGGCACAATATCCATTTGCATCTTGAAATAGCTGGCAACCTGAATGTAATCGCCGTCGAATCCCAGAGTTTTGTTTACTCTGTTCCGGTGGCCGTCGGTCCGCCACTGATCCGTATCGTAGAAATCCTTTCGGAAATCGAAGCCGACAATGGCCTGAAAATACCGTCCCCAGATTTCGGTATCGTAATCCAGGTGAGAACGGTAACCGAAGTCGTTGCGTTTTTGGTACTGTTCACGTTGTTGGGAACCGGTCCACACAAGATGCGTGTCTTCCCACCACGTGCCCTGCCAATACCTGGCCCATGCCAGATTGGTCCACTTCCATTGCGGTGAAATGATCCAGACATTGTTCAAGGCGAATCGCGCCTCGTCCTTGGTGCGTCCGTCCGAATCATTGGGAGCCAGTTTCCATGCTCCCCCATCCCAATATACCTTGCCGAAGCCGGTCGGGACCTTGGCATCGTAAGAGAAGGCTGTCAGAGACAGGGTCGTATGGTTTGCATTGAGATCGCCATAGGTGATGTTGGAATTGGCGTTCACGAAATAATCGATATCGGTGTTATCGGCGAAGCCGTCCTGACGTTTGAATTCTATTGATGTAAAGTGTTTAAAGTTACTGAGGAATTCATTACTCAGACTGGCTTGCCCACGAGCGTATCCATAACTGCCACCCTCTGCTGTGATGGAAGACTTCTTGCTGTACTTCTTGGTGTAGAATTTGATCACAGCTGCCGTATTGAAATCTCCCGCATCGATGTCGAACGGTCCCTTGATGACTTCAACATAATCGATCATCTCGGGAGTAATGCTGTTCAAGTCGGCCTGTCCGGCAAAAATAGGGCCTGCTCCGCCGGGTTCGTTTAAAGGAACATCATCGAGAAACACGGCAAAGTGATTGGCGCCGGCATGAAGCATTTGTCCCCGTATCGCCACGCGGGCTTGACCGATTCCGCCACCCGTATATTTCATCAAAGTGATGCCGCTGATATGATATAAAATATCCCATGCATCCTTGAGGTTCATTTTTTCAATATCCTGACTGGTGAAAATCTTTATCATCGCCGGTTCTTTTTCCTTTTCCTCCTTGAATTTCAAACTCTCGGTGGTAATAATGACTTGTTCCAATTTGTGTTCAACAGCGAACACGGAATCGGATATCATACAAATAGTCCATACTATTAACATTAACAAACAGCGAAGTGCCATTACTCCCTCCTCCGTAATGTATACTGGAAATTGGCAACCCTGAATTTGGGCAGTGCGAATACCGCCAACCGAAAGCCCCCGTAAGCAGTCTGATGGGTTGGCGCCGCTGGCTACCTCTTTCCGCTTTGAAAAGTACGCCTTGTTGCCTCTTTCGCTCCCCTTTGCTCACCCCCTTTCCCTTGCATCGAAACCGATTTCGATTCCGTGCATTAAGGTCCGCCTTGCTTTCCGTTGTTCCGCCGTGGCTGAGCGTTGTCGTTCACGGTGAGGTCCGCCCAGAGGAGGAAGTGGAAAGAGATACCGGGGACGGTCCATCCTTGTTCGCTCTCCCGCATGTTTTCGGTCAGGAGCGATCTTAATTGGGCGTGCTCTTCTTCCGATTCGAGGTTCAATGCCTCTGCCCAACGATCATGAAGCTTGCCCACATCGGGATAGCTCCAGGACGGGGTGCTGAAGATGCGGACCAGGGGGTAGACGGACTCGGTGCCGAGCATTCCCAGCAGAAGGTGGAGGCTGTCGGTGTCCGGTCCACGATCGATTTGCTTCAGACGCTGTCTGAATTCCGGATCATGGGGGCGCGGTCGTGGGGTCATCGGGTTGATCAGACACAAGGCCCGATTCGCTGATTGAATCATTCGGGACAATGCTTCATGCAGGTCGTAAAAAGCGAGCAGGCAGTTCGCCGCCAGTACGAGGTCATAACGTTTGCCGGAAAAACTTCGGGGCCAGGAACCTTCGATAATTTCAACGTTGGAGAGATTTTCGAGTTTCAAATTGTGTCGCAATACTCCGAGCATTCCGGGCGAGGGATCGATCACGGTGACTCTGGGCACTCTCTTCGCCAGAGGTATCGTGAACACACCGGTTCCGGCGCCAATCTCCAAGACCGAACGGATCGATTCATGCGTCTGTGTGCGCCTCAGAAGATCATCGACCATAGCCAGAACGTGAGGAGACGAAGAAGCTTTTGCATGATAGGTTGGAGCATTCCTGACTCTTCTTTGTTCCATGGTGTTCTCGGACAGATAGTGATACGGGGTTGCTTCGACGCATTCGATCCACAGGGATCGATAGAGAGCGATGGCGTCGTTTTCGTTCATAACGACTTCTCCAATTGTTGCAGTTCATTCTGCTCCGGTTGAGGATTCATGAAAATTGCACCCGCCAGTGCCGCTATCAATAGGGCAAGTCCCACCCAAACGATGAGCGAATCCGGTCGGTAATGACTACAGAGCGCTCCGGCAGCCAACATGCCGAACGGGATAGTCGCGTGCGTTCCCATTCCGTACATGGCGAACACACGCCCGCGCATATGTGGGGGGGTTATGCGCTGAATGAGGGTGGAAATAAGCACACCGGCAGTGCCGATGCAAAAGCCCATGAGCGCAAATGAAAGCATCGAAAGATAAAGGTTGCCACACAGACCGAGGACGACAACGGACGAACCGGAAAGCATATAGGCCCGCGTGATCCAACGGTAATCTCGGAATCGCTCCCTGTGCGACGCTATGAATAGGAAAGCGCTCATCGTTCCCGCGCCCCACCCGGAAAAAATGACGGCAAAGCCTTCTTTGCCGGCACCCAGGATTTCGGCGGAATAGATCGGTATTAGAACCATCAGGGATGGAATACACAAATTGACCGCAGCCACCATCGCAACGATATAAAGAAGCACAGACCCCCCCCTGACCAAAAAGACGAGTCCTATCCATGTTTCGGACCAAATCCGCTTATCCGTCTCGGATTTTCGGTCTGCGCGGGGAATGCGCGTTAGGCCGACACAGACGCCGGACATCAGAAAGGTCGCTGAATCGAAATAAAGAACCTGGTGTGCTCCGAATACCGACATGAGGTAAGCGGCCAACGCCGGGCCCACGAGTTGTCCGGTCTGCACGGAACCCGCCAAGAGTGAATTGGCAGCAGGAAGGTCTTTGTTGGGCACGATCAGGGGAACACCCGAGTTGATTCCGATGCTGAAAAGTTCTGCGAACAAAGCCTTGGCCACTACCAGCAGGTACACCAGCCAAAGTGTGAGAACGCCGAGTCGGTCCAGCAGGGGAATCATCGCAACACATAAGGCGCATGCAATGTCGCAGATGATCATGACGGTTTTTCGGTCAGCACGGTCCAGATAAGCCCCCAGAAACGGCCCCAGAAGTATCAAAGGTCCCACCTGACAGATTCCGACCAGGCTCATCTTCAGAGGCGACCCCGTCGATTCGTAAACCACCCACATGACCGCCACCCAATTGACACCGTTGCCGATTCTCGAAGCGACCTGTCCGAACAGAAGGGTGCCGAAATCCCTGTGGAGAACGAGCTTCAGACCCGATGATTCTTTCTGTGTCATCCGAATATCCGCCCCCGGGTGGAAAGCATCAGTCTCTTCAAACGTACAGCGGGCTTTCCGTTCCGCGGGCTTCGAGGACTCGCCAGCACATGGGGTCCTCCGAATAGATATCGCCGTTGAACAGAAACGCGAAAATTCTGCAACCACCGCAACGTGCGTTGAACTTGCAGGCACCGCACGTTCCTGAAACGGCGCTCCGGGGAAACTCTCGGAACCAGTTGAAGACAGGAGATTTCTCTATTATTTCACGGATACTCTGAAAACGGATATTGCCTCCGTGGAAGGCGTATTGATCGCACGGCGATACCGTTCCGTTCGGCAGGATGACACAGGATTCCCCATTCATGGCGGCGCAGAAAGCCGATCTCTCGTCTTTGCTGAAACCCATCCGTCTCTCGTGACCGTCGAAGAATCCGCATGCATCGCCATCAACTGTAATTCGGTCGTAGTATTTTGAACGAAGCTCGCCAAGGGTGTCGTGGAGCTTTTTTTTCAGTTCCAGACCCAGCAATAGCTCCGGGGCATAGCTCATTCCGCGCCCCGTCGGAGTGAATTCGCTCACAAACAGGGTATTTACTCCCGTGTCCGCAAGCAGCAGCGCCAACTCTTCCAATTCGTCGATAGATCTTTTGCTGGCGGTTGTTCGGATTTCCACCGGGATGTCTTCAGCACTCAGTTTGCGGACCGTTTCCAGAGTGTGAGCAAAATGTTCCCTTCCTCGTATGTAGTCGTTCGTCTCCCGCATTCCTTCCAGGGGAATGTGCATCTGGCTTATGGTAAAAGACTTCAGTCGTTTTATGTCTTCATCCCTGAGCAGCATTGTATTGGTCTCAATAAATAAACAGAAATCAAGTGCTTCCGCCAAATCCATTATTTTCCATACATCCGGCCTGATAAAAGGTTCGCCCCCGGCTATGACGAGTTGGAACACTCCCATTTTGTAAAGATCCCGAAACAAAACGTCATACTCGTTGAGGGTCAGTTCATTTGGGGTGGGAGTTCCGGCGTTAGTAAAGCAATGTTTACATCTCAGATTACAAGCATTCGTGATACTGATATGGACTGTCTCCATGATTCCTGTCTTCCTTTCCTCCACCCGGTCTAAACGACCAAAGAGTTAGGCTCGTTCTCCGCACATGCCCAGTAACAAAGCGGATCTCCGGTATAGATATCGCCTCTGAACATGAATGAAAACAAGCGACACCCGTCACACTTGTTCCTGAAGCAGCAGACTGCGCAGTGGCCTGTCAGCCGATTCCTGTCGAAATCTCTGAATGATTTGATGACGGGGGAGTTTGCAAGAATGTGTGCAAGCGGCTGCAAACGAACGTTGCCGCAATAAAAGGGAAATATTTCACAAACATTCACACAACCGTCCGGCAGGATGGCCAAATTGCGATATTTGACACCCCCCCATGGGGATGATCCGTTGCCCGCAAGATAGTTGTGGATTCCGGCCGCTTGGATGTCCATAGAAGGACCGAATTCCGACCGTATCCGAGCGATGATATTGGCGAACTCGCCCTTTGCATGAGTGTCCAGAAGCAGTTCATGCGCGAATTGCCCGCCTCTTCCCAGGGGGACGAACTCACGGATGGTCACTGAAGATATGCCGAGGAGCACCAACACGCTCACCAGGGAGTACAAATCGTTCAGCGACTTTTTCGTCGCGGTGATCCGTGCCCGCACCGGGATATCGTTTTTGGTCAGTTGTTCGATAACGGACAGGGAACATTTGAAATTCCCGTCGCCGCGAATCGTGTCGTTGACATTTTCCAACCCTTCGAAAGGTATTTGCACGTATACAATGCTGAAATTCTTCAGCCGCCGTATCCTTTCCTCGTCGAGCAATGTGCCGTTGGTTTCAATCACCATCGCGAAATCCATAGCTTCGGCGTCTTCCATTACCTCAAAGAAATCGTTTCGGCAAAAGGGTTCCCCACCCGTAAACAGGACCTGAAAGACCCCAAGTTCTCTTAGTTCCCTCAGTACCTTACGGATTTCATCCATTGTCATCTCGTATCCGGCCACACCGGAATCCGCAAAACAATGCAGACAGTTCAGATTGCATTGATTCGTTATGATGAAGTGTACGGATTGCAGTTGAAACGCCACCGTCATCTCCTCTTGAATTCAGACGCGCTTAAGAATCCCGGTGTCCACCAGTGCTTCCAGCACTTCGGTAACATCTTTTTCCGCATGCTCAATGAGGATACCGTAACGCTCCGCATATAAGGCACTGATGTTTTGGGTCTCATTTCCATCAATAAGGGTCCATACATACCGAGCAGTCTCATTCAATTCCGTGATGATTCCCTTCTTGTATTCGTAAATGAACATGTTGGTGCCGTCATCACGGATTTTGAAATCTTTTCTGTTATCTATGGCGTACCGAAATAATGAATCCGTCATCATGATATAAATCCTTTGAGGATTTCTATGGATATATCCATCTGATTGCTCTGCGCATTCATTTAGTTCACTACCGGGGGAGCGTAATCATTCAATTAGTGGCCACACGCGCTGCCGTGAGCTGGACGAGCCATATATCTTTTAATAGACGGTTTTACATACGGCATGTCCATCCACCTCCTTTACAGAAAAATTGTATTCATTCTATAAGAGGAATAATACGATGCATTAATCCCCCGGTAGTGCATGTTTATCGGATATGACTGTTCCTTGGCCAAGTTTTTCACGGGCAGCGCTCACAAGGGGGTATATCGGATTTTCCCCGTAAAAATCGCCGCAATGGATGACGGCCAAGGCCCGACAGCCGCCTCCGCACGGTTCTTTCATCTCACATGTCGCACAGATTCCTTTGAGGTCTCTCGGATCGAACTTTCGGAAAGTATGAAAAACGGGAGCATTGCTCCATGCTTCCTCAATCTTCAGTTCTCGCACGTTGCCCGCCGAAAACAGATCGAAGTCACATGGTGACAAGGCGCCATTGGGCTTGATGAACAAAAGGTGTCGCCCACAGGAGCACTGCCGTATTTGTTTGTTTCTCATCTCCTCGTAAAGAGGGCTGTTCAAGTAGCCCAGAGGATTGGAATATATTTTCATCTTCGATTCGGCTGATCCAGAACAGCTTCAATCTCATCCGAAGAGAGCTCGTCGTTCATCCGGGAACTCGAATGTCTGAAACAATGTTTGCATGACAGATTGCATTGATTTGTCACTTCAAGGGTTACATTGACGGGAAGAAACAACATGGGCAACCTCTTCCACAATTGATCCGAACTAACGGATCTCTCCCCTTTCGGATTCCGGCGATAATCATCCATTGATCAACATGCCGAAAGCAGCAGTTTGCAAAGACAAGACGGGACAAATGGACAAAAATCAGATGGCGGACCTTGAGCGGACTTGACATCAGGACCTCTATCGGATACAAAAACAAAGAGCTTACACCTTTGAACAGGCGGGGCTCTTTGGAAGGCAGCCGATTCCGTTGGCCGCGGGGAGGCTGCTTTCCATCTCTAACCTAATACGAATGCTCCAATAAATGGTGAGACCGAGTTATTCCTGCTTTGTTCCTCCGTTTTCAAAAAATCGCGAATAAAAAAGGCCACGAAGATCTTCGGAATAATCCGAGAAGAGACCTTCGCGGCCCCAGTTTCCAGCCTTCCCCAAAAATCACCTTCACCCTAACGCTTTCATAGCATACCATTGGGAACAGTACGGGTGAAGTGAGTAAAAAATTGCTTTTTGCAGGCTACTGTATAGCATTGGCATCGGATGATGTCAAGATCTAATTTTGATAATCTAAAATTCCCCTAGCAAAAGGCAAAATGACAACGCAACATTCCTCTAGTAAAGCCTGTTAAAAAGAATCTCCAGAAATAAGGTTCAAAATTGAGCGGCGTGTTTTTTAAAGCAAATTTTGGCAACTCAACGAGTTGGCATCAATCTTTTGATATGAAAAAACCCAGACTTAAATTTTTCATGGCTTATTTTATCAGGTTATCAAAGCCCAAGAATATAGGTTTCCACCAAGAGGTCATGCCAGCTCTTTTGAATGCTTTATTTTGATTGGTTTGGCGTATTAGGCCGCCAACTGCAATTGCTTGGGTCGATGCTCCTTTTCTGACGATTGGTGGTGCCTGGCAATTTCCATGAGTACGGTGGCCAATTGCGCAAAAGTTACGGCAGCCATCACACTCTGCTGCGATTTCAGACGTAAGCGTTCTAAGCCAGCGACATGCTTGAACAGATTGTACGATCTTTCCATATTCTTGCGAAGCTTACAGATTTTGTCGACTTCCTCTAACATATCCGGAAGTTGGCCAAATTGTCCGGAATCAAAAGGTATTTCTCGGCATTGGGGGCAAAGCGGAGCCCGAAAACATTCGTTAGTCTGGGCGTCACAGCCAAACTCGTGCCCGGTGTCGGTGGTTCCCAGATAACGCATGGGGGTTTCACAATATTCGTCCATAAAGACGTGACGCCGATCAGGGTCTACATGCTCTGGGGTCTTGACCTTCTGGCTGGGAACTGATTTATTTCTCTTTTTCCGTCGCTTGCCGCAATCGGCATCGAGTTCATTGTAAATACGGACCTTCTTCTGACCCACGGTGAGCGTTGCTAAGGGCACCGGACAGCACGAACTGGCCAGATCAGTAGAATCAACCCCGCAAATCTGGAATGGATACGGTAGGTTGATCTCTTTAACCAAAAGGTGGGTGATGTAAACCATCAGATTGACCAAGTGGGTTATGGTCAAAGTGCTCCGGAATTGACTCAATTGACTGTGATGCACCATAATTTTCCTGTGCAGGGGGAGATGTAAAAAGGCGCGAACGGATTTGTTTTCTAACCGGTTGACGTGCAAATCGCAATACTTCCGATAGCTCAGGTCAGCATACCGTAAGGCTTTCAAGAGTTCTGCCCGGAATAAGTGAGCCGGGGAGATTTGCCGCATCGACGGCGTATAACCCAGGCATGCCAGGAGGTCGTTGAGTATCCGGTCATCCAGCAGGCTGTCAATCAGGCGGAGTTCCCGATCATTGAGATATCGTTGGGAATACTGCTTGGTAAAGGGCAAGAAGCCACGAGTACGATTTTCGATAAATTTGCCCATCTCCGACAATAGGATAATACCTGCCGGGGGAACCGGCGTGTTGGTTAACTCATGGAGCGACACAGGCATGGCTTGACTTGGCTGGTAATTTTCCATGACATCGCGCAACGCTTCTTCAACCAAGGCTTTCTTCTGTTTCTTGGTAAGGCGTCGCCAGTAAGGAAATTTGATCTTGAGTTGCTTAATCACGATCCGCTTGATATCTTTTTCTTGCATGGAAAGCTCCTGGTATTTATTAAGATCGACCATCTCAATTATACCAGCTTTCCATGCATAACTCTATAATATAATTAATTATATTGTATTTTTCTTAACAGGCTTTACGAGTCTGTTCTAAAATTCAAAACGCAGGCCGGCGCTGACGACATGAGGGGTGTAGTCTCCCCGGCCTACTTCGGCGTTGTAATTGACCTGCAGGGTGAGGTTCTTCTTCAAGCCCACCGCCAGACCGGCCCCCAGCACGGCGAAATCCCGAGAGGGAGAATTGGTCCGGAAGAGGAAGGTATTGCCGGTCTGGGCCAGGCGGGAGTTTAATCCCCGACTGTCATTGGCAAATTCATGTTGATAGAAGGCATAGACCTGGGGAAGCACCACGGCCTTCTTGGTCTTGATGGTGCGGGACAGCCGCATCCCCACCCCGGTCTGAAGCGAATCGGCACTTTGGGAGTCAACGCTTAGATTCAAAGCCCCGGCGCCCGTTTCGGTGAAGCCGTCCACCCAGGCCTGGGAGTAGTATAACGAGGCCGCCGGCGTCATGGTGGCAAACGGCAGTTTGACATCATAGCCGGTTTCGAGAGAAACATTAAGCTGGTTGCCATTGACTGAACTGGTAGCCCGCCGGTTAATGCCGCCGAAGACAAAATCCCGGTTCATACTATAAAGGTTGAGGGTGTAGCCGACATACCCCTGAGCGTAAAATGAACCAGGGGTAAAGGCCCCGTAGGCATAGAAGGGGATGCTGTTGATGTCGGCGTCGCCGCCGGAACCCTTATACGTTGCCCCGGTATGGTAATAGCCCGTTCCCAGGCCCAGGACCAGATCTTCCCGGAACCGGTAGTCGATCCCGGTAGTGAAGCCGAAGATGGAAAAATCATAGCCGATCTGGTCAGTGGTGGTGTCCTGTTTCCCAAAGGAGGAGACAAAATCGGTGAAGAAGCCCCAATTGCCGCTGGATCCGGGCTGCATCCGGGAGCTGCTCATCAGCCCGCTGAGGTCAGCGCTGTTATAGGCCAGCATTAGTCCGGCCAGATTGTTGTATGACAGGTTAAAGGAGCCCGGACGTCCTCCAGCCAGGGTGGGCGAGCCCCCCTGCCGCCAGCGTTGGTAGCTCAGGCGATTGGCTATCGACTGCCCCTGCATCATGGAGCCGGCCAGGCTTAGTGCTGGCAGGGTGCTGGCCTTGTCCGGGGTGATCTGCTGGTAGGCGCTGCCCACGGCATTGTCAGGCAGTTCCGCCAAGTTGGTCAACACGACCCCCAGGTCGCCGGTAGCAGTGTCGGCAATCTGATTGAGCATATTCCCCACATTTAATTGGTTGGGCGTCAGGTGAAAGGCCGGGTCGGCAAAGTTGCGATTCCCGGCAATCAGGTCGATGCTGGTCTGGTTATACCGCACTCTCCAAGTGAGGATTGAATCAATGTCGCTGAAAGTCCCGAACACCCCGCCGGAAGCGTTGACTATTCCCGGAAATACCTGATTCCAGCTCGGGGTGTAGCCTCCCAGCAATACCGGTGTCAGGGTACCATCGACAGTAGCCGTACCAGGGTTGCCAGTAACGTTGATCTGATCATAGCTGGTGGCCGAAGCTATCTCCGTGATATAGGTACCGGCGGCGGTCTGAGTGAAACTGCCAACGATATTCAAGACACCGGGCGAGTTACCGGGACTGACATTACCCTGGTTGGTGACATTACCGGTAATTGTCCCGTAGCCGCTGATTAAGTTAAGGTTATTTAGATCGCCATAGAAATTGCCACCTTGCAGGTTTAAGGTATTGTAACTAAAATCTCCTCCATTCCAGTGGAAACTGCCTCCGGTATATAGGTTTAGGGTTCCGGCGTTATACGTTCCGCCACCTAGGGTACAGGTTCCTGCAAAGATAGAAATAGTATTGCTTGTCCCATCAAACAGACCCGCGAGCTGGTTGAAAACGCCACCGTTCTGGATTACCAGGGCATTACCCGGTCTGACGGTGCCGTTATTGAGATTGAAAATACCTTCGGTGATCAAGGTGGTGTTGCTGAGACCGTCGAGGATGCCACCGTTTTGGGTAAATGAACCGCCGGGAGCTATACGCATGATGCCGCCGGGTCTCAAGGTGCCGTTGTCGGAGAGGGTGCACGTTCCTTCGGTAAGAAAGATAGTGTTGCTAGTGCCGTCGACAATGCCGTCGGTTTGGGAGAAGCTGCCGCCGGGTGCAATGCTGCACGCATTGGTAGGTATCAAGGTGCCTCCGGTCTGATTGAGCGTCCCGCCCGCATTGACATTGATTGCCGGTGCTGTAAGCGTGCCTCCCTGAAGATTATAAGTCCCGGTGCTGCCCGCGGTAGCAGCCAGGGTCAGAGCGTTGCTTATGGTGTGACTGCCGCCGGTCTGATCAAAGGTTCCGACCCCGGCGTTGCCGATAATGCTGTCGGTCGTGTTCAGACTGCCGCCGGTTTGGTTAAAAATTGCCCCTTGATCCACCGTCAGACCCTGGCCGTTGAAGGTAAGGCTGCGGTTGTCAGCCAGGGTAATAGCGTTGCTGGAGTGGTGGGCTAGGCCATCGGCCGCAATAAAGTCGGCATTGAAGGTGACAGTCCCCGCCCCATAGTTCAGCAGACGGCCGCTAAATAAACCGCCGTCGTAGATATAGGCGCTCTGGTTTACCAGGTTGCCCTGCACCTCCCCGCCTTGATGATAGAAGGTGGTATAAGCGAGATTGCCGCCGGTCTGGTTAAAGAGCCCCCCGGCGTTCAGGAAGATGTTGGCTGCGGTCAGGTCTCCACCGGTCAGATTATAGGTCCCCTGACTGCCGGGATTCGCCGCCAGGGTTAGATCCCCGGTCAGGGTATGGATCCCGCCCGACTGGCTGAAAATGCCGGTTCCGTTGATACCCACGTGGGTGTGCTGCCCGAAGAGATTACCATTTTCAAGTAGGTAGGTGCCGATGCCGGTATTTTCATGACCGATATGAATACAACAATTTACCTGGTGGGTGCCGCCCGTCTGGCGGAAGGTGCCGGTACCCTCATAGCCCACAAAGAGGTCTCCCACTGTCAGGTTTCCACCCTGCAGGAGATATTGCCCATTCCCCCCGGCGCTGCGGCCGACCCCTAAATGTTCGGCTACCGTGGTGTCACCGCCATACTGGTTATAGAAACCGACGCCATCCCCTACAAAAAGAGCGCCGGTCGTGAAAGTGGAGCCGGCATACTGATTGAAAGTGCCGGTGCCGGGGTTGCCAACCTCGAATGAATCAGTGACATTCAGGATACCGTTCTGATTCAAATTATAGATGCCAGTGCCGGTGGTATCACTGCCTACATAGCCGCTGCCGGTAATGGTGTGGGTTGCGGCCCCGTGGTTGAAGACGCCGGTCCCCTGATTGCCTACGAAGAGATAGCCGGTGGTCAGTTGCCCGCCATCAAGGTTGTACTCTCCCTGACCGGCTTGTCCCCGACCTATGCCCAGGTGGTTATTTACCGTAACCGTGGTATTGATTCCTGATTGAGTAAAGATGCCGGTGCCGTTGTCCCCCACAAACATATCGCCGTAGATAACCGGATCGGGATTGGGCGGCACGTAGGCGTTGAGCACCTCCAGGGTGCCTCCGGTTATCTGATATTCACCCAGGCTCCCGGCATAAACACCAAGGTTCATGGACCCGTAAACCTGGAGGGTACCGCCGGTCTGCGAAAAAGCTGCTTCGCCGGTCTCGCCGATATCCAGGAATCCACCGGTTGAGGTAGCCGGCACCCCGGTAATGATCAGGTTGCCGTTTTGAAGCTCGTACACGCCATAGCTGGTATCAACGATAGCGGCCAGACCCATCCCCAGGGTGATGGTATGGGTGCCCCCAATCTGTTGGAAGGCCCCGGGCCCGTTTATGCCCACCATGGTATAAGCGGTGTTAAGCTGGCCATTTTCCAGGCTATAAGCGCCGGCGCCGCCAAGCTCTTGCCCCAAGACCAGGGCATTGCCGACGGTGTGGACGGTATCGGCGCCCGTCTGTTGGAAGCCGCCAATGCCAGCGTATCCCAGGTAGGTGTTGAGGGTCGAAAGCGTGCCGCCTTCCAGGCTGTAAATGCCATCACTAAATAACTCCCGGCCCAGGCTTAGATCATTGGTGACGTTATGGCTGCCGCCCGTCTGGTTGAAAATGCCGGAGCCGAAATTCCCCACAATTGTATTATTGGTCTGCAAGATGCCATTTTCGAGATTATAAGTCCCGATGCTGTATTCCGCGGCCCCCAGGATGAGGGTTGTCGGATTGGCTACCGTGTGCGTTCCGCCGCTCTGATTAAAGGTGCCTTCACCGGTGTTGCCAATGATGGTATCGGTGGAGGTGAGGGTGCCACCGGTTTGATTAAAGACGGCGCCTTGATCCACCTCCAGCCCCAGGCCGTTGCAGGTAACATTAAGAACACCGTCCAAAGTCACAGGTACGGCGCCCAGGTGCGCCATGCCATTTCCTGCGGTAAAATCGGCGGCGAAATTGACGGTGCCAAAGTTCAGCAAACGGCCGGAAAAAGTCCCCCCGGTATAGTTATAGGCGCCGCGGTTCTCCAGATCGCCCAGGACATCGCCGCCCTGGTGGTTGAAGGTGGTATAATTCAGGGTGCCGCCGGTCTGATTGAAGGTTCCTCCCGGATTCAGGTTGATGGTCTCAGCGGTCAGAATTCCCGTTTCGGACAGGTTAAAGACGCCGGTACCGGGAGTAGCGGGGCCAACCACTGCCAGATCAAGAGTCCCGACCTGGAGTTGACCGCCACTCAGGTTGTAGGTTCCGATACCGCCTGTTTCGACCCCTATCTGAAGCGTCCCCCCGGTTAGGTCAACCGTGCCGCCATATTGATTGAAGACTCCGGAGCCGGCTACCCCCAAAAACATCGTGCCAATCGCACCGGGTGCCGGAGAAAAGGAGACCGTGCCGCTGGTCAGTTCAAAAGTTCCGATATCGCCGGCGTTTCTGCCGATTCCCAGATAATTACTGATGGTCACGGTGGAACTGCCCGATTGATTGAAGGTCCCGGTACCGCCATCCCCGACATTGATATTGTGGGCGATAAGGTTGCCGCCGCTCAGGTCATATATGCCGTTTACCAGGTTGAGACTATTATTAAAGGTGGCGTTTGAGGTCTCCCCTGATTGGTTAAAGAGGCCAACTCCGGCCGTCCCCACAAAAAGATCTTGAGCGGTAACGCTGCCGCCCTCCAGATTGTAGACGCCATTGCCAGTCGGCCGGTCACCCAGATTGATATAGTTGGCAATTGTGAGGGTTCCAGCCGTCTGAGTGAACATACCGGTACCTTGATACCCGAGATAGAGACTATCGTGGACGGTCAAGGTGCCGCCGTGCAGGTAGTATTGCCCCTGACTGTTGGTTTCCCGACCCACTTCGATATTGCCGAAGACGGTGGTGTCACCGCCATGCTGATTAAATATACTGACTCCAGCCTGGCTGTTGACTCCCAAGATTCCAAAGGCGGCGCCGGAACCGATCGTCAGGGTTGTATCGCTGCTCTGATTAAATTCGCCCACTCCATTCAGGCCGACATCCAGGTTGGTAGCCGCCAGACTGCCGCTGCCCAGATTAAAGATGGCATTGCCTGTAGCTGTTTCGGCCATGGAAATGAAGCCGTTAACGGTGAGGGTACCGCCATTCTTATTGAAGGTACCGGTGCCGCCATAGCCCACATAAAGGTTTGAGGTAGTGAAGGTACCGTTGTTTAAATTATATTCACCGGTACTGCCCGCCTCCCGACCTACCCCCAGATGGTCAATAATAACGACGTCCCCGCCGTTTTGGTGAAAGACACCCCCGCCATTATATCCGACAAAGAGTAGTTGCGAGTTAACCGTGCCGCCTTCCAGGTTATATGTGCCGTTGCTGCCTGCCTGGTAACCCAGGTTCAATTCGTTGGCCACGGTGTGGGCGCCGCCATTTTGGTAAAAATCGCCGGTACCGAAATTCCCCACATACGTATTGGCGGTATCTAGAACGCCGCCAGTCATAGTATAAGTTCCATTACTGCCGACAGGATTACCTATATCTAGGGTCCCCGCCACGGTTAGGGTTCCATCCCTCTGTTCGACTTGACCCTGTACCTTGTCCCCCACAATGACTTCATTTGCCCGCAGTTGCCCAGCCAGACCGGCCTGCTCCAGCAGGAGGGTCATACTCCCCGCAGGTCCGGAGTTGATATAGACCCCGCCCAGAAGGGGGGCTTCGGCAAATATATTATAGTAATTCGCCACCTTCGTACTGTCGTCGCCCACATAGAGTAAAGCGCTGTCCCCTGCATTGGGAGGACCCGGAGGGGTGCTGGGAGACCAATGAGCCGCATTGCCCCAATCCTGGGTGCCGGGACCGCCGATCCAGGAATAACTCACTTGAGCCCAACCGACAGACGGTAGACACCCTAAGAAAACACAGGTGGCCAGCAGGATACTCGGCAACCATTGCCGCCTAACCTTCTCTCTTGAAACCATTGCCTCCCCCTCCCTTTTTCTCAGGTGAGATGCTAATGCATCCCGTCCCGCTTTGACCCCGTAAAGAGTTAATTAAACCTGACGTAATACTCCAGCTATCTGAGAGAATAGATCAAAGAAAGCTGCGCCGTGCCCACCCTCCAGCACCGACAGGCCCATACCTGGCAGATATCTCTTTCCATCAAACAGCTTCCTGCTGGCATAGGCTTTCAGTCTTTAAAAGAGTTTCTTGCCAGATAATCCCCGAGGGATGGGTTCAGACCTAATCGCCGGCACGTTGGGAGCACCCGTAAGCGCCTACCCTAAGGCCTGAGCCACCGATTTTTTACTAAAACTAAGGTAACGTATTCAAAGAACGAGGGTTTCTATCGTGTCTAGAAGTTATTCTGCATGTAGACTATGCTAAAAAGAATTCTGTTGTCAACAGAAATATAGTCTTAGATGGCTTGGTCGACAATTCTTTAAATATCGGTTAGGGTAAAAGAAACTTTCCCTTTCATCGGCTCTTGTTTGATTTCCGATTTAAATCATTATATAATCGCATCCATTGGCCACACGGTAAAATAGCAATACGTAGTTGGAAATATCAGGATAATAAGCCGCTTTGGAGAGAAGAGAGATGTGGACGTTGATTCCTCAGCTTTTCTACGACTTTCTGGCACGTATTGTTCCTGGCGCCATCCTACTTTTAGGTTTGGTACTGGTAATTTTCGGACCTTCGGACACGGCAACATTTCTCACTACGAATCAGGCCGTAAGCCTCTTTTCCCCTTATCATTTACTCCTTGTCATCCTGATCTCATACTTCACCGGGTTGATTGCCGGCCGATTATTTGAGGTTTCTATCGGCTTGATGAATGCCAAAAGGTATGATCTGCTTGAAGAGAGATGTCGAGAAGAATGTCTTGCCGAACATAATAAGTTATTATGCCTACTAAATTATCCTCCTTTAACAATCAATCCCGCCGACCTCCCTCGCGACTTTGTGATTCGAGATCACCTGAGAATAATCCTGCCCACCCAAGTCCCCAGACTCTTAAAAATCCGGGCTGAGCGTCGGCTGTGCCAGGTTCTGATGGTAGGCTTTATTCTCTTATTTATTATGAATCTCTTCTACTACTCTAATTCTCCATCGGAGAGGCGACTTTTAGCGGTTTTTTTTGCCCTAGCATTTTGGGTCTGTTGGATCAATGAACAGCGATTGCATAGGTATCTCTTGACGGGAACGCTGTCGTTATGGTTGATGCAAACCTCGCCCGGGCAGAGTCCATTACCAAAGTCCGATGAGAAGCATTGAATGTTTTGCGAAGGGCTGAGTGATGAATACTATTGAACATTTGCTCAACAATCATAAAAAGGACATTCTTCGCTTAGTTGTAGTACGCGAAGAGGGAGAGGCCTACAAAGGCGTTTTGTGTACAGAAATGGGCGATTTTTATCACTTGGTTGATGAAAGAGAAAAAATCTTGGCTGAAATCGACCACTGGATTGATGCCCTGAGCCAGGGGGAGCCACTGAAAAATGTATCTCAGGGTTTGTACGAGATGCGGCTGGAAGGGAAGACAGCCCTGGCTCGAACTCTCCGCCTGTTATTATATTTCAAGGCCCTTTTTTCAAAAGTGCATGACGGGAAGAATGAAAAGTATCTAGAAGATAAACTTAAAGGATCGGCTCAATATATTGTCGAAGGTTGTGCCGATCTAGCAAAAGCCCTCGATAAACTAACTGAAATTCATCTTGATCTGGAAGGTGAACCTCACGTTAAGGTTTCTATGGGATTGTTGTTGGTCATGTCTTTGGCCCTGTCCCAGATTGAATTTTTCCGCCCGGTTTTCTGGGAAGCCTATAGCGCCGCCCGCGCTCGGGAAGAACTCGACAGCCGCCTGCCTAACATACCAAAATCTGTGGTAGACCTGGTGACCCTTTTTATCCGCTATCAATCGTCTCCGGGGCAATATGCCCGGTTTACCGGAGATGTCAGTTTCACAGATCAATGCCGAAAATATGAAGATAGTTTTGAGTTAGGTAAAAATTCAATATTAAATACTCTCAACCTCATCGGCGTAGTCCACGAGGCCAGGAATCACATGCTCCCAGGGAATGATAAAACCTGGGTCATTAATAATTTGCCGGTAAACGCCGATGTGGATCGGAAATGGGGGGAAGCAACCTGTTTCCTTCTGAGCAGAGATGATATAAAAAAATATTCTTTGGCCTCGCTCTTTAAAATCTACCGAAATAAAGATCATTTGGAAGATGATTTGAGGCTGAGGCATTCACATTTGCGGGGCGATTTGATTGCAGTAATTATCGGGAGGTCTGAATTTAATCTTATCCGACACGCTAAAGCGATTTTCAGTGCCGAGGAAATCTATGAAATAAAAGACTATCCAGGTCCAGACAAACCCTCTATAAAAAGACCAACATATACCTGGGGATTTACTACAGCTTTTAATATAAAACCGGACGACCTAAATAGATTTAAAGATACAGTAGAGAAAATAACAGAAGAAGAAGAAATAAAAAAAGAATCTCGCTATCATAGCATTTCATTTACCTTTGGACGGGATCAAGCCAAAGACTTAAGGGATTTTATCCCAAAATATATTGAAAAGGTAAGAAATGAATCTGATTTTCCTAAATTTTTCGATTTCAGAAAAATTGACGTGCCAAATTGTTTTGATGCCGCAGCTAACAAAGAATTGGTTATTGAGGTTCGTCTGAGGGATGTCATTGCCGCTGAACTTCTATTATTCAATGATTGTAAGGAAGATGACGGACAGCAGAATCCTCTCCCAGAAGAGTCGGCGGCGTCTTTATTCTGTCATCTCTTCAGGCGAGCCAAGGAAGATTTTCAATTAGAAAAGCTGGCACTGCATAAAGGCCAGAAATTTTACTTTCCATTTCCGCTCCTGCGTAGACTTCTCAATACGGTATATCGTTTGCGACCGGAAACTTGTTTGTGCCTCCCTATAACTTATAAGGGTGTAGACGATAGTTTGAGTCAAGAGATTATCTCTATTCCTAAAGATCTCTGCCCAAAATGTAACGAAGACGAAATAAGTTTAATCTCTCATTACGTTCACGCCATGGTATTGAATCAAGGCGTCTCCAGGGGGTTCCTTGGTTGTGAGCTCGGTCTGGGAGAATTGGATGGGAATATTAATGGAAGATGCCGAAATGGACATGATTTAATGACTCCTGAGGCATGGAAAGAGCGGATTAATGAGGCCTGCCAAGAAAATTGCTATGCCTTGTTAGAAGAAAAATACCTCCGGGACTATTATAGCGCCCATACAAATGTTCAACCGTTGCCATTCCTGCGGCCGTCGCCTTTAACCCCTCCCGGAATCGCCGCTACTTCCAAAGAACTTAAGACTTACTTCGAACCGAGAAATGAAGAACCATATTCCCTCGGGATTGATATCGGCGGAACAAATATCAAAATCCATTTTTATACATTTGATTTTATTCATGCCGACGGTCGGTCCGCCTTCAAGGAAGAGAGTGAATCCTTTCGGTTATCCACGGCCATGCCGGTTTCTAATGCGAAAAAAGAGCCTATTGGAGAATGGCTTCGTTCACTCATCGATCAGATGGTTCTTTTTCTTGAAAATAGCGAATTTCTCAAGAGCCACCAACAGAAATCATCCGATAAAAAACCGAGGAAACTCCTTGGAATAGGTATCTCCTGGCCTGGACCGGTGCGTTATAATCTCGTTGCCGGCACGAGTGGTATCCTCAGAAATTTTCCTCCTTTAACCGGTAAGATCGTCGAAAATCAAATCCAGGATATCATGAATCTTGAGGTAGCCGGTAATTTCCAAAAAATATGGCGGGAAAAATGTAGTTCGAAAGGAGATGTTTTCAGATGGCTTGCCGATGTAACCTCAGTAAGACTTATCAACGACGGTGATGCCGATGGCATGGGCGCCGTGGATTATTTCCAAAAAGATCCGGAATTGCAGAAAAATTCAAAAGGAGAAGAAGATAAAAACCAAAAACTGGTGGTTATTAAGATCGGCACTGGCACTGCGGGAGCGGTATTTACCGGTGGTCGAATAGAACCCGGATTGAATGAATGGGGAAAAATCCTCCTGGATATTCATGCTCCGGCCGCGGCTTCTGTTGGTCAGGATTTCCCCCAGGGGGTGGCAAACCCATACCTGTCACAAAACACCATGGCAAATCTTATCACAAAGTATATGCATGAGATCGGCCGATTTTTCCAGGTCGAAAAGCTTAATCCCAAAGAACTTGACCTGATTTTGACTTTAAGTCAGCAAATACCCGATCCCAACAGTAGATGCGGTTTTGATAATTTCACTCGAGAGTTGCGCCAAGAATGTGGCTTAAGGGATCTAGCGGCCCTACCAAACCTTGAATTCGACGCAGAACTTATACGATGGGTTAGGAAACAGACTGAGTCAGAGAGCGTATTAAAAGGTCGGTTTTTTGCTCCGATTGGAAAGTATTATCGCGCCCAAGACAAGAAGGGCATGGAAAGACTTGATGAAGAAATTGAGAAACGTGGAACCTGGCGGATAGCCACGCTTCTAGATCTGCCGGATAATGCAGATGATCCGACAAAATTTGAGAAGCTGAAAGGAGCGGGAAAATTTGTAGAGTCCTTGGCAGAGAAGTTCGGTTATTATTTGGGAGACTTAATCGCATTGTTATACGACCTGTATCAGATGAACGAAGTTGTGCTAGGCGGGGGCATTCTGAGTGGAAAAATTGGCGATCAGGCAATTAAGATCGCCAGAGAGAGAGTCCTGCTCTATGGAATAGGAAACCTCAAGATTGAGAAACCGAATCCGCCAGCAGGAGGAAAAATATTTAACTTAGGCACACTCGGCGCCGCCGTCCATGCTGCCACCGGATTTCTCCAGGACCTTAAGGAACAGGGTTTAATCAAATTGGAACAGGTTCTTATGAGACTGGGCCCAAATGGTACCGCGACCATTGGTTCTAATGAGATTTCTTTCGAACCGAACGGAAAGAATACTATCGAACTATTAGAATATGCCTTGACTCCAAAAGATGTCGAAAATTATTTTAAAAAATATGCTGCTGATCTGGGTTATTATCGATCCGGCCCGGCCAAATACACCCGCTGGTCGATGCAGGTGGTTCGCCGCCGAAAATAGCCTTTTTAAGAAAAAGCCGAAAGGCTATTGCAAAACCGGTTTTTTCTGTCATCCCGAGGAAATCGAAGTTCCTCAAATCCTCAGAATCATAGACTCTTCTAAGTGTTGAGGCTGGGATGTCAGGACTACCCTTCCCGCTTTCTATCTCAATGAGAGAATGATCTTGCCTGATTTCTTGGCGAAAGTGTCGAAACGGAAAAAGAGCATTGACAATTTAGCAATAATTTATTATATTGACAAATATTTGACTTATTGTCATAACCAATCATTGATACTTTGTTCTCAAAATAATCAATAAACTGCTAACTAATTGCCGAATGAGAACTGCTCTAGCGTCCCCTGGTAGGTTCAGGAAATTAACTCCCGGGATTGCATTCTCCTGGCATCAATATTGCTGAAAGCATCCTGATGAAGCTAGAACTGGAAATTGGCGCCGCTAGCCAAAACGGCCGCCGAGCTGAAGTAATCATTAAGTCAGAGGAATTAGCCGTAGTGCATTTAAAGCTTGCCTATCCGGAGCAACGCAACCGGACTGGCCTCTATATGCGGCGGCATCCAGCCTATCCGGGAGAGTTAAACCCTAAAAATGGGTCCACCCTTGGGCCGAATAACCCGTTAAAAGCCCAGGGGGAACCGCCAAAACTGCCGATTCCGCTGCACCTGCAGGCAATGCACAACGCCGGTCTCCTCCCCGATTGGCAGGGACTGGAAAATTTTAACGGCGAGACCTTTCAACAAGAGCCGTACATGCTCGCTGTCCCTATCAGCGATACGGTGGCCAACCTTTTGCGGCCCTGCTTCCATCGGGACGGCCTTCGCACCTACGACGATCTGAAGTCAGTTACCGCATCTGCCATTCGGCTGCAGCGCCTCTTTTTTTTGCAGGGTGAACCCCTAGACCGAAAGACGTATTGGTGTATCTGTTATTTCAGCGCCCAGACTTCTGAGCCTTCATGCCGCTTGGAATTCCGCTGGCTACGCTTTGATGCCTCCCAAGACCTGGTTTTTGATGCCGGCAACGGGGATAATCTCATGGACCGGGGTCTGGTCTGGGCTGCGGCCTTAGTCCCACTGGTGGAAGACTCAAGACCATTATCCGCCGTAAAGATTGCCCGATATGATTATGACCTGCGCCAGGTGGTGGGCCGAGGCGAGGATGAGGCAATTGAATATGTCTATGAGGGCTGGCCTGACCAATGGGATGAACGAGTCGCCCGGCTTATTTCGCAACATGAGGCCGGCAATCGCCCTTTTGCCACCTTTTACCATAGCATTCTAGCCCTGGATCAGGATAATCAGATTATCCTGTGGCAGACGGAAGGGACATTGCCGGACCTGGCTCGGAAGTTGGCCGCTAAAGGGATAAAAACCGCGGGACTGCTGGATTCCGGAGGTAGTTGCGCTCTCTATGATGTCTGGTTGGGGAGCTACCTGAATCATTATTGGTATTTTCGAGAACCTCGCGGCGGCATCCTGGTATTCCAACTGAAAGCTCAGCAGCGTCTTCCCAAAGATGGCCGCGGTTGGCTGAAACGCCGCTTAGATTATGTTTCGAAGGGAGAGAATTTGTGAAATTGGCCATGATTGGAGTCGGCTACGTCGGTCTGGTCACCGGCGCCTGTTTTGCACAGACGGGCCATGAGGTAATCTGCATGGACATCGATTCCAAAAAGATCGAAGGTTTGCGTAAAAATGAAATTGAAATTCCCATTTATGAACCCGGTCTGAAAGACTATGTCAAACTCAACGTTGCGGCCGGCCGGCTCTCTTTTACCACCGACCTGAACCAGGCGGTTTCCCAGAGCCAGGTTATTTTCATCTGCGTGGGCACGCCCAGCCGGGAGGACGGTTCGGCGGACCTGCGGTATGTCTATGAAGTGGCTCGAAGCGTTGGCCAAACCATGCAGGAATACAAAATTGTGGTCGACAAATCCACCGTTCCCGTCGGCACCGCCGCCCGGGTGCGCCAGCTCATTGCCAAGGAGTTGGCCCGACGCGGGACAAACCTGACTTTTGACGTGGTCTCTAACCCCGAATTTCTCCGGGAAGGCTCGGCCATTGACGATTTCATGCGGCCGGACCGCATCGTTGTGGGAGTCGAAAGTCCTGAAGCCGAGCGTATCATGCAAGAGCTCTACAAACCATGGACCGATGGAAAATTTGAGCTCTTTGTCATGGAAGTCCCTTCCGCCGAAATGACCAAATATGCCGCCAACTCCTTCCTGGCCACCAAAATTTCGTTCATTAATGAGATCGCCAATCTGTGCGCCCTTACCGGGGCCAATATAAAAAGCGTCCAGAAAGGTATGGGCTCTGACAAGAGAATCGGCCCCCACTTCCTCTATCCCGGCTTAGGCTACGGCGGCTCCTGTTTCCCGAAAGACGTCAAGGCACTGGTTTACATCGCCCAGACGTTGGCCTACAACTTTAAGATTCTGGAAGCCACCGAAATAGTAAACCAGGCCCAGCGACACCGGTTTATTTTAGAGATAACCCGATACTTCCAGAATAATCTGGAAGGCAAAAAACTGGCCCTCTGGGGTCTGGCCTTTAAACCGGAAACCGATGACATCCGGGAAGCCCCGTCCTTAACCATCATCGAGCGTCTGTTAGAGATGGGGGCGGAACTTTCGGTTCATGACCCGGAAGCCATGAAAGAAGTTCAATTTTACTTCCGGAAGCATGCGAACCGCGACCGAATCACTTATGCAGACCTCCCGGAGGCGGCGCTGCCCAAAGCTGAAGCCTTGATTATCAACACGGAATGGGAGGTATACAAAAATGCGGAGCTGAACCTGATAAAATCCCGGATGAAAAACCCGGTGGTTTTTGACGGCCGTAATATTTACGATCCGGCCAAAATGCGGGAAATGGGGTTTACTTACTTTTTCGTCGGTTGAATTCGAAGGTTACCGTGGACTTTTATGCATACCGATAGAGACCTTCCATGCCCATTGAACTCGACAATTATCTAAAGAACACCTGGGCTGTCCGCAAACAGGTGCAAGATCAGTTGAAACTCACCATCCTGGCGGCCGGTTTGGGAAGGCGGATGGATCCGATTTCGACACATCATCTCCCCAAGCCCATGTTTCCCTTGGGAGGTACCGTGCCCATGGCGGAGATCTGGGTCAGACGCGCCGTCGAGGCCGGTATTACTAATGTCTCCATGAACTTATGCGTTCTGCAAGAAACCATCAGATCACATTTCAAAGACGGTCTGCTGTTCGGCGCCGATATCAACTACATAGAAGAGGACCGGCCCAGCGGTACCTTGGGAGGGGTGTGCAAACAGGCACTCGGGACCGAGGCCAAACAGACTCTGGCCGATGAGATAATGGGCTCCACGGCGGCATTTTCCGGAACCACTGTCATCGCTCCCAGTGGTGATATCGTCACCAATTTTGGGGTTGAACTCCTTGAGCAGATGTATGAAATTCACAAGCGCCAGGGCGCCGCTTTCACCATGTTATTGGCGCCGATTCCCTGGAAGCGACGCAAAGAATTCGGCACCGTCATACTCGGCAAATCTGAGCGTTCCCGCGGGCCGCTATCAGAATCCGGCCCCATCATCGACTTTATTGAAAAAGATCCAGACTCTCCCAGCAACCTCAATAATGCCTCCGTCTATTTCATTGAAATGGAATTATTGGAGAAACTCGATCCTTTTCGTACTGCTGCGGACCCCAACGTCCGGGAACCGTTTTATGATTTTGGCAAGCATGTTTTTCCAGCCATGTTAGGAAAACTTGCCTACTTTAAGCCGCCGAAAGATTATCTGCTGTGGGGTATCCGCTATGATGGCTTATGGTATGATGTTGGTCGCAAGCGGGATTACCTGTCTATCAACAAATCAGTGCTGGATAACAAAATCCATCTTGACCTGCCATACCAGAAATTGCCCTGGGGTTATCTGGGCAGCGGCACCGTCATCAATTTTGCTGAAGTGACCATAATTCCTCCGGTCATTATCGGCAATGAATGTATTATTGAACGTGGCGCCAAACTTGGACCTTATGCGATCATTGGTGATGGCTGGACTATCGAAAAGGATGTGTGCATCAGCAATTCCGTCCTCTGGAAGCGGTATGCCTATTTTACTAAACAGGGCGAAAAGATCTCGGTTCGGGAACGGAAGTTGGTGGATAGGCATGAAGTCCGCCAGGGATCGGTAATCGATGAGTGCATCATCGTTGGTGGAACAATCACCCCGGGACTGTACGATTCCAAGGCGGACAGGTTATTTGAAAAAACGGTCGATGTCTTAGAGAACGGCGAACTCCAATTGGTCTCCATCGACTGGGTCCCGGCGGGTCCTCGTTTGTAGCCCCTGTTACGGCGGCGCGCAGAAATGTTACCG
Source organism: Desulfobacca acetoxidans DSM 11109 (assembly GCF_000195295.1). Lineage (NCBI taxonomy): Bacteria > Pseudomonadati > Thermodesulfobacteriota > Desulfobaccia > Desulfobaccales > Desulfobaccaceae > Desulfobacca > Desulfobacca acetoxidans. Next base: position 109,353 of record NC_015388.1, on the reverse strand, counting down.
AAAGCGGTTTTCTGACCGCAGGGGATTACATCTCCTCAAGAGGAATGATCTCCATACCGATTTTATCAGTTTATGATCAAGCCTATAGTTCTTGCAGTGCGCCTCACTTGTCTTATCGCCACCTAATAACCTGAGGTTCTCATGAAATTAGCCGTCATCGGGGCAGGATACATAGGTCTAATAACGGCCTCCTGTTTTGCCGAAATGGGGAACGAAGTCATCTGCGTTGATTTCGATGAAAAGAAGATCGACAACCTGGATCACTACCGCCTTTCAGTCTATGAACCAGGTCTGGAGGATCTGATCCGCCGTAATTGCAAGGGCAATCGATTGTTTTTTAGCACCAATCTCTCAAAAGCTGTAGAGGATAGCCTCATCTGTTACCTAACCCTGAGTCCGATATACAGAGAAGGTGAACTATCTGATATTACCTATTACCTCGCCGTTGCCCAGGATATCAGCCGCCATCTGAACGGCTATAAAGTCATCGTCAATAAGTCCAATGTTCCTGTTGGCACGGCGGCCCGGCTGCAAAAAACCATTGCTCAGGAGTTGGCGGTCCGGGGAGTGGAGTACGAATTTGACGTTGTGGTAGATCCGGAGTTTGTTAAACAGGGGACTGCCATCGAAGATTTCATGAAGCCGGACCGCATCGTCATCGGCTGCGATAATGAACGGGTAGCCGAACTGATGAAGGAGTTGTATGCCCCTTTCGTCCGGACCAACCGCCCGATCATCATCATGGACCTTGTTTCAGCAGAGTTGATTAAATACTCTGCAAACGCCTTTCTGGCCACCAAGATTTCTTTTATGAATGAATTAGCTAACATCTGCGCTATCACCGGCGCCGACATCAATCTCATCCGCCTGGGACTCGGCTCTGACTCCCGGATCGGCAATCTCTTTCTGTTTCCTGGACTAGGCTATGGCGGCCTGCGGTTTTCCCAAGGCGTCCGGGAGTTGATCCAGACGGCCAAAACAATAGGCTATACCCCTAGGCTGCTCGAGGCTACTGAGGCCATTAATCAGAACCAGCGCCGACTGTTTATCGATATGATCAGCGCTTATTTTCATGATGATCTCCGAGGACGGGTATTCGGTGTTTGGGGCCTGTCCTTTAAGCCCTGGACGGATGACATCCGGGAGGCACCGGCCTTGACCGTCATCAACGCCCTGATGGAGAAAGGGGCGCGGTTTAAGGCCTATGATCCGCAGGCCCAGAAAGCGGCCCAGGAATTTTTCGGAGTGTCAAATACGGCTATAAGCTATGCCGCCGATATGTACGAAGCCGTGGACGACGCGGCAGCCCTGATCATTAACACCGATTGGACTATGTTTCGTACCCCTGATTTTAACCGCCTCAAGTCGCGCCTCAGAACAGCGGTTATCTTTGATGGACGCAACCTCTATAACTGTCAGAAGCTTACCCAACTTGGCTTTGAATACTTTTATATAGGCAAAAAACAAAGAACCGCCTGAGTCGATTGTCACCTTAGGCTTATAATTGTAAATTAATTGAGTCTCTTGAGGCTCCTGCATAACTGATTTTCTATTTCGTTTCCAAGCCGGAGCCGGGGAACCAGGAAAGATTATTTACTTCGTTTAGATTGCCAAAAACAGGTATCTTGCCCAAACCTCCCCGGAAAATATTTTTAAGGCGCGTGCCTTGGCGTTCTCCCTTACTATCCTGTCCTGGACAATTTAAAGAACTCTGGCCAGATGCCGATGAAATAACTTGAAAGTGAGTATTTTAAGATGAGGGATGAAGCTACGACCCAGGACCGGATGCTCGACGAATTAAACCGGCTGCGTCAAGAAGTAACCCGTTTGCGGGCCGCTTCGGAGGCCGCCGTCCCGCCGCGTGAGACAAGCTACTTACTCCTATTGAAAAATCTGCCGAATGTTTTCTTCAAGGGCTATATGGACTGGTCGGTAGACTTCATCGACAACAAGATCGAGGTCTTGACCGGTTACCCCAAAGCAGAATTTGATTCCCGCAGGATAAAATGGCTCGATATTGTGGTGCCCGAAGATCTGGACCGGATTCAAAAAGAGTTGATAACGGCCTTAAAGACAGACAAGGCTTATATTCGGGAATACCGAATCCGGCACCGGAGCGGCAAGGTTTTATGGATTCAGGAGTCCAGCCAGATCATGTGCCACTCCCAAAGCGGCTTCGAGTTTGTTTACGGCGCCTTCCTCGATATCACCGAACGGAAGGAGGCCGAAGAGGCGGTACGGGAATCAAAGCGGCAATTTCAGGATATCATCGATTTCCTGCCGGATGCAACCCTGGTCATTGACCGGGAAGGGAAGGTTATCGCCTGGAACCGCGCCATCGAGGCCATGACCGGAGTCCAGGCCCAAGATATCCTGGGCAAGGGAAACTACGAATACGCCCTGCCTTTTTATGGGGAGCGTCGGCCCATTCTCATCGATTTTGTCTTTGCCAAGGAAGAGGAGTTCCGATCCCGTTATGCCCAGGTGAGCCGGCGGGGCGAGATTCTCTGTGGCGAGACCTACGTGCCGCAACTAAAGGCCGGTGGGGCTTATCTTATCGCCACCGCCGGGGGTCTCTACGACTCCTCGGACCACCTGACGGGCGCTATCGAGATCATCCGGGACAACACCGAGCGCAAACATATGGAGGAGGCGCTGTACCGGCAGAAGGAATATCTGGCGGCACTGAATGAAACTACGCTAGGCCTTATCAATCGCCTGAACTTGCACGATCTGTTGCAGACCCTCATCTGCCGCGCCGGCCAGTTGCTGGGCACTCCCCACGGCTTCATTCACTTAGTAAATCCTGAAAGAATGATCCTGGAGTGCCGGGTGGGAATGGGAATCTTCGAGAAATTGATCGGGGCCTGCCTGAAGCTCGGACAGGGTCTGTCAGGCCAGGTCTGGCAAACCGGCCAATCCCTGCTCATCGAAAATTACCAGGACTGGGGAGGACGGGCCGATACCCCGGGATTGGATTACCAGTCCATCAGGATGATTATGGGGATCCCACTAAAATCCGGCTCTCAGGTCACCGGGGTCCTGGGTCTGGCCTGCCACCGGGAAACGGACCAGACCTTTAGTGATGAGGAAAAGGCCCTGTTGGAGAGGTTTGGAGAATTGGCCTCCCTGGCCTTGGACAACGCCAAACTCTATGCCGAGGCCAGCGAGGCCCGCACAGCCGCCGAAGCCGCCAACGAGGCCAAGAGTACCTTTCTGGCCACCATGAGCCATGAAATCCGCACTCCCATGAACGGCGTTATCGGCATGACCAATCTGCTGCTTGATACCCCCCTCAATGAGGAACAGCGGGAATTCTGCGAGACCATTCGCGGCAGCGGCGAAGCCCTGCTTACCATTATCAACGACATCCTCGACTTTTCCAAGATCGAAGCCGGTAAAATGGAACTGGAACACCAGCCTTTCGATCTGCGGGAATGCCTGGAAAGCGCCCTGGACCTGATAGTCACGCCGGCGCAACAGAAAGGACTGGAACTCGTTTACCATGTGGATAAACAGGTGCCTGCCACGATAGCTGGCGACGTCACGCGTCTGCGGCAGATTCTGCTCAACCTGCTCAACAACGCCGTTAAATTCACCGAACAGGGGGAAATCTCTCTGACGGTGAGGGGAGAAGACGGTCCTGACGCTGCGGCTCTCCCTCCCGGTAGTATGCTGTTGCGGTTTTCTGTGGCCGATAGCGGCATCGGCATTCCCCCCGACCGCCTGAACCGCATGTTCCAGTCTTTCAGCCAGATAGATGCTTCCACTACCCGAAAGTATGGCGGTACCGGCCTGGGACTGGCTATCAGCAAACGTCTCAGTGAAATGATGGGCGGCCGTTTGTGGGTGGAAAGCAAAGGCGTGCCGGGGAAAGGATCAACCTTCCATCTGCTGATACGTACTGAACCGGTGGCTATGCCGGTAATTACCCGCCACGAACTGCTCCACCGGCAACCCCAGTTGGCTGGGAAGCGTCTGTTGGCGGTAGACGACAACGACACCAATCGTCGTATCCTCGTCCTCCAAAGCCAATCCTGGGGCATGCTGGTGCGGGATAGCCGCAGCCCCCAGGAGGCCCTCGGGTGGATCAAACGCGGCGATCCCTTTGATCTGGCGATTCTGGACATGCAGATGCCTGACATGAATGGGTTGATGCTGGGTCGAGAGATTCGCGCCCATCGCCCCAACCTGCCGTTGGTATTATACTCCTCCCTGGGCTGTCGGGAAGTGGGACCAGACGCCGCCCTTTTCGCCTTTCAACTTACCAAGCCCATAAAACCTTCACAACTATACGACGCCCTGTTGACTATTTTCTCGGCTCAACCCGCGGCGACGCGTAAGCATGACGAAGCGGTCAAGAGTCAGATTGATCCCGATCTGGCAACCCGCCTGCCGCTCAAGATCCTATTGGCCGAAGACAACGCCGTCAACCAGAAGGTAGCCCTGCGACTCCTGGCGCGGCTCGGCTACCGGGCCGACGTAGTGGCCAACGGGTTGGAAGCCCTGGAGGCGGTCCGGCGCCAATCCTATGACGTGGTGCTGATGGACGTGCAGATGCCGGAGATGGATGGATTGGAGGCCTCGCGGCGTATTAAGCTGGGTGAAGCCGGGCGCGCCGCCCCCCGAATCATCGCCTTGACCGCTGACGCCATGCAAGGCGATCGGGAAAAATGCCTGGCGGCCGGCATGGACGACTATCTCACTAAACCGATTAAGGTGGAAGCTTTGGTGGATGCTTTGACCCGAACCCAGCCCCAGCCTGCCCCAGAGGATCAGGAAGCGGTGATCGATCCCAAAATATTTGCCGATTTTCGGGACAGCCTGGGCGCCGATTTTATCGGCGAGGTGCTGGCGGTATTCAAAGAAGACGCCCCCGAATTGCTGCGGAACCTGCGTCAAGCCCTGGCCGACAACGATGCTGAACTCTTTCGCCGCGCGGCTCACAGTCTAAAATCCAATAGCGCCTCCTTCGGGGCCGTAACCCTGGCCGAATTGGCTCGGGAACTCGAAATAATCGGCAAGGAAGGCCGCCTGGACGGGGCGGAAGACTCCGTGGCCCAGGCTGCAATCGAATACGATCGGGTTCAGCAGGCTCTGGAAAAGTTGATCCAGATATGAAACAACACGCTAAACCGCAGCACGGGCCTAAAAACTCCGGCTATATCCTGGTAGTGGATGATAACCGGATGAACCGCCTGATGCTGGCGCGGGGTTTGGAAAAACAGGGCCACCAAGCAGCCTTTGCCGAAAATGGCCGCCAAGCCCTGGCAATGTTAGCCGAACAGGATTTCGATCTGATCCTGCTGGACATCGAAATGCCCGAGATGAACGGCTATCAGGTACTGGATCATCTGGCGGCTAATGTCCGCTGGCGCGATCTGCCGGTTATCATGATCTCGGCGGTGGATGAGATCGACAGCGTCGTCCGCTGCATCGAATTAGGCGCCGAAGACTATCTCACCAAACCCTTCAATCCTGTCCTGCTGAAGGCCCGGGTAGACGCCAGCCTGGAGAAAAAACGGCTGCGGGACGAACAACGGGCCTTGTTCTGCAAGTTCACCAGCGACGAAGTGGCCGAAGAACTGCTTAATTCAGGCTTTTCGCTCGGCGGCCGGCTGGTCGAGGCCACGGTGCTTTTCAGCGACATCCGCTCCTTCACTACTATTGCCGAATCCAAAACGCCGCAAGAGACCATCGAGCTGCTTAATGACTATTTTTCTCTGATGTTCGAAGCCATTGCCAACGAAGGGGGCGTCGTCAACCAGATGATCGGCGACGGCCTGATGTGTATCTTCGGGGCGCCTCTGCCCCTTATCGACCATCATCAACGGGCAGTGCGAGCCGCCCGGCAGATGATTGAACTTATCCGCCGCTTCAATCAAGAACAGGCCAGGTTGAATCGGGTGCAGATCCGCATCGGCATCGGCATCGCCTCTGGGGCGGTCGTGGCCGGCTGCGTCGGCACCCAACATCGGGCCACCTATACCTGCATCGGCGATACGGTCAATCTTGCCGCCCGCCTGGAGACTCACACCAAGACAGTGGGACAGCCCATCTTGATCGAGGAAAACACGTATCTGGGCCTGAACGGCAAAATCGAAGTTGCGCCGCAGGGTGAAGTGCAGCTAAAAGGCAAGACCAGGGCTGTCAAGGTCTTCTCGGTCCCGGTGGCAGACGATCGAACCTGAAAACGACGGTCTTTTACGGTTGGTCAGCATCTTCGGCGAACAGAGGGTGGTTAAGGCGGATTTTCTGAGGCTGAATCCGGCAGACCACAAAGTAATCTTCGTAGGCAAATAACGTAATGTTAGACTGAGGCTCGGCCTCACCTTCCGAAGAGTCGCTGCTCCGGGCGCCCTCCGGCAAGCAATATTCGGCCTATTTTTAGCGCCCGCTAATGGCCGCGATCTCTGGCTGAAGACGGCCGCAGGTTGGAGCCATGTAAAAAATAGCACCCCCCAGTCATCTACCTGCGCATTTCCGTATACTTAAATTAACTCTTGTGGTATAAGATATTATCTCATCATAAATACAGACTAACTTGATCCTCCTCATCAGAGGGCGCTTTGCAGTTAGTGATCAATACTCCCGGTTCTTTCATCACCCAAAAAGACGCCTGTTTTCGCCTGAAACTGCAGGACAGGGTGATGGATGTCTCTCCCCTGAAAGTGGAAAGCATCGTTATTACCAATCAAGCGATGATTTCCTCTCAAGCCATTGTCCTGGCGCTGGAACACAATATCGATATCATTTTTCTGGACGGCTACGGCGACCCCGTGGGCCGGGTCTGGTTTAGCAAAATGGGCAGTACCGCCCTGATCCGACGGCGGCAGTTAGAGGCTATGCCTAACGCCCTAGGGCTTTCACTGGTTCTGGATATGGTCCGGCAGAAGTTGACCAATCAGATTACCTTCTTAAAAAAATTAATGTACGCCCGCCCTGGCCAGGAAGATAATTTTCTCGGTCCCCTTAAAGAAATCGAAAACTGTAAGTCTGATCTGAACCCCAAGGACCAGAATCTGGAAGCGGTGCGTCAGCGTCTCTTGGGTATGGAAGGAACGGCCGCCCGACACTATTTCCAGTGCCTTTCCGGGGTGTTGCCCCAAAAATATCGCTTTCCGGGGCGATCCCGCCGCCCGGCCCTGGACCCATTCAACGCCTGTCTCAACTATTGCTATGGCATGCTCTACCCCATGGTGGAAAAGGCCTGCATCCTGGCAGGACTGGATCCCTTTGTGGGTTTTCTGCACACCGACAACTACAATAAAAAATCCCTGGTCTTTGATCTCATCGAGCCTTTCCGCCTGTTTGCCGAACAGACCGCGGTCTATCTGTTTACCGGCAAGAAGATCAAAGATGCCTATTTCGACTTTCAGGATACCGCCGTATCGTTAAACCAGGAAGGCAAGCCGGTGGTGGTGGCTGCCATGCAGCAGCACCTGGATGAGAGCGTCCGTTACCGGCGGCGCAACGTCAAGCGGCGCTATCTTATCCAGCACGAAGCCCATCGATTGGCCAATATACTCTTGGCCGAAACCGGGGAGCCGCGCCCGGATTGGCTGGAGATAAGAGAGATTTAGGGAAAAGGGAAGAGGGAAGAGGGAAAGCGTCATTATGTAAGTGTGAGGCATGCCTCGCCCACTGGCGGCGGCCTTGAGGGAAAGATGCCGGTGTTGGTCTGGATCCTTTACGATATCAGTGACGATAAAATCCGCAGCCGGGTTTCCAAGGCCTGTAAACAATACGGTCTGGAACGGGTCCAGAAGAGCGCCTTTTTAGGAAAGCTGGAAGCGTCTCGCTTCGATGAACTGGCGGTGAAATGCCAAAGTCTAATTGATGAAGACATTGACAGCGTTTATCTCTTCCCTTTCTGCCAGGAGGATTTCAGGAAGATCAAGGTCCTGGGCCAGGGTTTTGACCCGAAATTGGTGAATGAGGAGTTGTTGGCGAGGTTTTTCTAAAGTTATTATTTGTAGGGGCGAGGCTTGCCTCGCCCGTGATGGGAGGATATGAGCAATGAGCCAACATGCGGGCCGCAGTCCCGGAAGGGATTTAGAACAACACTTCCTTGATATTTGTGGGTTCGCACCGACGCCTGAACAACAAGAGATTTTTAATTTTCTTTCTGCTGGGGATTTTTCACTGAATCCTTTACTGGTCAGGCTGCCGTGTGGATACGGAAAAACAGAAGCTGTAATTGCTCCATATCTGGCGCAAGTTCTACACAATCAATGGTTATTAGCCCCGAGGCTGATTTATGTTCTCCCTACCAGGGCCTTATGTAATCAGATCAGAGATAGAATTCAGAGTTACGCAAATAATATCGAACAAAAATTTGGCAAAAAGATTGTAGTCGGTATCGAACACGGGGTCAGTTCTCTTGATCCCCTTTTTTTTGCGGATATTTGTGTGACCACATTTGATCAATTTTTATATGGGTATGCCCGGGCCAAACGAGTGGGAAGGCATTTTGATTTACCCGCCGGGAGCATTGCCAATTCCATAGTTGTCTTTGATGAGGCGCATTTATATTCCCCATATACCCATTCGCTCATGAGGGCCTTGTTGGAGATTTTGACAATTAGTAGAATACCAACGATTTTGATGACCGCAACTATGCCAAAATCTTTGGAGGCTGGTCTGCTAAAAAATGAAAATATTAGAGATTATGAACGGATTGAATTTAGAGGGAAATGGCCAAATCATATGGGTCACCGAACCGTAAAGTGGCACCAGGAAGAATGGGGTTTCCTTGAAGAGGAGAAGATTTCTTCGGGCCTAAACAAGGTCCTTAACGATAATCAAGGAAAGCGAATTTTAATAGTCGCTAACCGAGTTGATGTAGCGCAGCGGGTGGTGACAGCTTTAAAAGACAGGCGTGACCTCCTCACTCTCATACATTCGCGTTTTACGGTAAGTGATCGCGAAAAAAAAGAAAGAGAGGTCTGCCGGTTTTTTGGCAAGGATAAGAATGAGCAAAAACCAGGTATTATAGTATCTACGCAGGTTTGTGAGGTGGGACTGGATATAAGCTGCGATATTTTGATCACGGAATGTGCGGCTGCGGATGCCCTGGTGCAGCGTATAGGTCGGGTTGCAAGATGGGGCGGTGAGGGGATTGTTTATATAGTAAAGCCACTGGGGCGGGAAGAACTAATCGGGGAAGACTGGAGTATAGCCTATCCTTATGTGGATAAAAAGAATGAAGATGAAAGCGAATTCGCCGGTAGAAAAAAGGGAGAATTTGCTGGCATCGCCTGGGAATATTTGAAAAACGCACCGTCGAATCTGTTTATAGACTGGACGGCCACCGCCGAATTTTGCAATAGGATGGAGTATCACACTGACGATGTGGAAGCACGCAATGCCTTGGGTCAATTGTTTGAGGCGACGCTGTTTGCAGACGAATTGGCCTGGAATCTTTCGGCCAGGGGAGAAATGTATTGTTCTCTGTCGGTAGTAAATGAAGAAGTATTGCTGAAAAATGAGAAAATAATCGATGAGCAAATAGACCGAAAGGCAAAAAAAGGTAAGAAAACAAAGATTGAAAAACAGATTGATTTTGAGAAATTGCGGGGTACTTTGGTTAATATATCGTATCGATACTTGGCATGGATCAAACCAGAAAACCTAAGAAAGTACGATTTTACGGAAGGAAAGATCGGGGAGAAAATTGAAAAGGGGCGGCTGCAGCCTTTTCAAACGTATGTTATTGATCGAAATGATTATTATGATTCGAATATCGGTTTGAGGTTGGTAAAGAAAGAAGAGAGAGAAGAACCTGATAAGAGCGAGGAAGCGGCATCATGTTTGATCTTTTGAATTACAGTGCCCCCGGGGAAATTTATGAAGATCACGTAAAATTCTGCCTGAAGGCCTGGGCTGGTTTTAAAGAAAGGATGATCCCGACGCTGGCTCGCCTCTTTGATACGCAGATCCATGAAGTCAAGGCAACGGTAGAGATGATGATAGTTTGCCACGATGTGGGTAAGTTATCGGCCAGGTGGCAGGATTATATCAAATCACCGAAAGAAAAACGAAGTAAAGGACCGCCGCATGCAACATTGGGGGCGCCGTATGTACTTTATTTTAATGAGAGAAGCAAACATGATCTCTATTATGCCGGGGCTTTGGCAATTTTGATGCACCATACGGATAGCGGTCTGGCGCAAGGCAACCTGGAGCATCCGGCGGAAGATGCCATCAACCGTAGGCTGGTGGAGTACGGTACGGAAAGGATTCGCTGGGCGGCAGGGGCCGAAGAATCCTTTAGAAGATCAGTGGGATTTTCGAGTTTAACCGAAAAGCTTCCAGAGTTAACGGAGGCGATTACACTTGGATCATTAGAAAATATGGCGAAGGATCTGCGCCAATGGGCCCGCTGCCCCAGGGAAATTGACAGACATCGGCGTCGCCTGCAAGCGCTGGCATTGCACCATATATTGAAGGTTTGCGATTGGCGGGCGGCGAGTCAAAGACCGCAGCAAGAACCGGATGAGGATGAAGAGGGTGAGAAAATTGAGAAAAAGTGCAAGCAATCTCTTCTCAGCGTTTTTCTGGACGGGGGCCTGCTGCCATGAATCCCAATAATACTTTTTATACACCGGGCACCGGTCTGCCCGATTTTGAGATGCGGATTGCCCTGGGCCTGTGCGCGGCGGCATTGAATGCGGTGGAGCCGGAAAAGATCAGGCTGGTGGAATTGTATGACCGGTATTGTGTGGAAATCGATGACGATGGGGATGTTACAGCCAAGGTGATGAAGGCTTTGGGGTGGCTTTGTCAGAATAAAATTTCGGACCAATCTTTATTGCTAAGAATACCTGGATTTCGTCCGTTGCATCTTGAAAACCAATCAGTTGGAATCGCTAAATTTGGCAAGAAAATAGCGAATAAAAACAGTAAACCAAAAAATATATTTACAGAGAAAAACGAAATACGAAAGGGAGCGCATGCCTCTGCCTGCGGTCATAATTATTCAAGGAATGATAAAATAACAGGTGCGTTAGTATCTTTTTGCCCACAATTAGGACAGCCACCAAAAAGGGATAATGTAACTCACCAAATTACCTTACCATTATGCCCATTTTGTGTGGTATCAAGCTTAGCAGGAACATTTTTTTTTCAAATTGATGTGGCCATTAATACCTCTGATCGTTCAAAAAAGGAGAGGTTCTTTTTTCTCCCCCATTTTGCAGGAATAATTAAGGGCGGAGAGATGGCCCAATATATCGCCACTGCTAAACATATTTCCAGGAAGATAGAAGATATCCCAGCTCCGGCGGCATTATTAGCGCTTCTATCGTTATATCCGCATCTAATTGAAATTTTAAGAGATAAGGTTGATTCATTCTTTGTGGGGAGATTGGATAGTAGTGGCAATGCACCACGCTATGAATATCAGGTAGAAAAATCAGACCCAAAAGAAATAACTTTTCTTAAAAATGCCTACAACCGCGCCTTAGTTCAAGCCTTACTTCAAGAACGCATTTTTTCCCAGGATAGGAGCAAGCTATTGGGATTGTTGGCCAGGGCTTTTAGGAATATTGATGAAAAATCAGCATTAGATTTTGCACGAACGTATGTCGGGGTTAGGGAAGGAAAAGCTCTGCTCTCACGGAAAACAACCGATTCATTCGCACAGGAGATTTTCAACATGGATAAGTCACTTCTGGAAGGAGAGAATTTTGACGTTATTAAGAAAATTGCTGATATGCTGCAATATTTTGTCCGGGAAAGAAATTTTGGCTACGTTGATAATCTTCGCAAGGCCAGAGATGCGGATGAATTTGCCAAGCTCTTATTAGACGCCCAAAGAGAAGCACAGAGTTCGGTGCTTGACCCCAAGAAACAATATAAACCATATTTGCCTGGGCAAAATACAGTACAGCAGATGCTGCAACTGGTGAATAATGAAAAACAATTTCGATCCGTTCAAACACTCGTGGCGCTTTTGGCATTTACTTATTACAAGAAGGAGGATTAAAGATGGCAGGATATCTCGCGGTGGCGGCAAAACTGGTATTGAACGTGCATGACCTCAATAATGAGGGGAGCGTCGGTCAGGCCTTGGATATTCGGCAGATTAGAATGGTGGATGAGAATGGCAACCCCTTAGAGGAAATGCCGGCGGTGAGCGGGCGGATGATGAAACACTGGCATCTGGAACATATGCGGCGAAAGGCACTAGGATCATCAAACGTTAAACTTTGCAGTGTCTGTGAATCCGGCCAGCCGGATAGGCAAACACAGGCGACAGACGAGCTGCAAGCTATCGAAGAATGCCTTGTTTGCGATGTGCATGGTTTTCTTTCTACCAAAAAAATGACCAATGCCCCGCGACGGAGCTCATGCGCTTCGTTTTCGTGGTTGCTCCCTGCGTTAGGAACAAGACCGGAAAGCAAACAGGTTATTCACTCCCGAGTGGCATCTGGAACCGAAGCTTCCAGCAGCACAGGAGAAACATCTCAGATGATTTTTTACAAAACTTATGCATCAGGAGTGTTTGCTTTTGTTGCAGGTATTGATCTGAATCGCATCGGCTCGACTATAGATAACCGAAAAGTTAATGGTGATATCAAAACCCGTCGCCGAGTTGCAATTCAAGCGTTGCTTCCCATTGTTTTAGGGGCGTTCGGGGCCTCACAATCGCATGCCTTGCCGCACGCCAAGTGCCTGGGATTGTTGGCGGCCTTATCAACCACGGAGAAGCCTGTTCCCAATCTGATCAGCCCCATATACTCAACGGGATTCGAAGAATCCATTGCATTACTTGAGACAATGGGGAATGGTGTGGATTGGTGGAGCTATGGGGATGGTTTAAAGAATGCCAAGAAGACGGTGCAGGAGGTCTTTCAGGAAATATTGGCTAAGATTTAGGAGATAGCGATGATTGCCCTTGAGTTTCGGCTGAAGCTCTCGTCGATGTATTCCATCCGAGTGCCCTATAGCTATCAATGCGCCAGGACATATCCCCTCCCCGCCCCATCAACTATTAAGGGATTATGTGCCAATGCCTTATGGCAAAAAGAGGGGGAAAATCCTGTAAAGCTGTTAAAAGATATTCAAAACAAGGCCTTAGGGGCGACAGCAAGGGCTGAACATCCTATCGCAGTATCTTCCTGTACTGTCCGAGTCATTCCGATGGACGCCAGGTTGAGGCAGTATGCCTTCACGCCATATATCGATTGTCTGATTGCATTTAAAGATGGGGAGGAAGAGCTCGGTAAAAAAATTGCTGAATCTTTGAAAGTTGCTCCTATCTATCTGGGGGATAGCGAATCACTGGCATGTGTGCTGCCCGAATCAGTAGAATTAGTTCCTGAACATAACATTAAGAAAGTTTTCGAAGGGGATGATATTCCTTTAAATTCACTGGTCCGATTCGATCTTATAAAAAACTTCAGAGAAAATAATAAAGGGGTAGTGCTTTATATGCAGGAAGACCCTGTCGCGGTTGACGCGGTTCTGGAAAGATATTTGGCCCCCTTATGCGCCAGAGGAGATGCTTATTATCCCTTGGAAGAGCGTTCATATTGTTCCTCAGGAAATGGTTTTTTTATCAGGGGGAGAAGAATTGCGGCACTTTTTCCGGAACCGCCTGAAAATGACGTCAAGGGGAAGAAAATAAAGAATTTCAAGCGGAAGAAGACATGAACAGGGGACTAAAAAGAATCGAATATATCCCAACTATTGAAATATCTATCAAGACTTCCAGGCCGTTAACTTTTGAGCAGGGCCGTGGATTACGAGGATGCATTGCCAATATATTAAGGGGAAATGTCTTAGTTCATAATCACAACGATAGCGGGCTGATTTATTCTTACCCTAGAATTCAATATAAAGTTATAGATGGTGAGGCAAAAATTATCGGATTAGCGGAAGGAGCGGAATTATTAAAAGAAATGCCAAGTATTGGAATCTTATCGTTAGGTAAACAAGAGATGCTGGTAGATAAGATTGAGCTTCAGGAAAGAATAGAGATTATTGGCATAAGCCATTCAGTCGAAAAGTATCATTTCCTTACGCCTTGGCTGGCTTTAAACGAAAAAAATTATCAGCAATATTTAAGATGTGGAAATAATTACAAAAGAAAACAGCTTTTAGAAAAAGTGATTATTGGCAACATCATTTCCATGGCCAAAGGATTGAATTTTACAGTTCCAGGGCCCTTATATGGAAAACTTGAAAATTATCAAGAAATTGAGACATCCTTGAAAGGGATGCCTATGCTGGGATTCTACTCGATATTTTCAGTCAACTTTCAAATTCCCGAATACTGGGGCATTGGAAAATCTGTTTCCAGAGGATTTGGCACAATAAGCAAGGTAAAATGACCCAAAGGTTAAAGAATTGCCAAGAACCGAGTCAGAGTTGGAAAACATAGCGGAATTAAACTTTGATGAGGCAGGGTATTCCATAACTACCTCAGATATCCTGGAATATCTTTTTTGCCCGCGATTTATTTATTTCCAAAATTATCTTGCCATCTCCCAACACGAAGAAAAGCGCTTCAAAGTCCAAACCGGCCGGACCGTACACGAGGACAAGGCACGCCTTAATCCTAATTATTTGCGAAAAAAGCTCGGGGTGGTGGAAAGAAAAAAATCAGTCTACCTCAGCTCCACACGGGGCATGCGTGGAATAGTGGATGAAATTCTGTTCCTCCAAGATGGGTCCGCAGCGCCGTTGGATTATAAATACGCCGAATATAAGGAACGAACCTTTAAAAACCACCGTTTTCAACTAACTTTTTATGGACTGCTTATCAGGGATAACTATTCTGTCCCGGTAAATAAAGGCTATATTGTCTATACCCGGAGCCGCAATAAGCTGATCGAAGTGGGAATCACCGAATCCATGTATAATGAGTTGCAGGATATTATCGCTGTATTGACGTCTATAGTTGTTCAAGGGAAATATCCCCCGCCCACGAAGGCAAAAGCCAGATGCCTGGATTGTTGCTACCGAAATATTTGTGAAAAGGTGATCTGATCAAAAATCCATCGTGATAATATATGGATAACTTAACTCTGGTACATCAATAATACCTTTTAAGGCAATCTCTTTTGAGGTTTGAGCTGCAAATATCTGCTTACGAGAAATTTTATAACATGTTGTTTTGGCTTTGGAACCGGCAGAAAGCGGCTTTTGGCGATACATCCACTAAAACAAGGATTGAAACTCAAGGTGTCGTCGGCGGCGTTGAATACCCCAACAGCCTTTTGGCGATACATCCACTAAAACAAGGATTGAAACATAAGTGGGAGGGGAATGACAAATGTAATAAAAAAAACTTTTGGCGATACATCCACTAAAACAAGGATTGAAACAGTATTTCCATCGTTTGTCAAACCATTCCTGGTTTTCTTTTGGCGATACATCCACTAAAACAAGGATTGAAACTCCGACTATCACCTTCTTTGAGGCGGATAATGACGCCTTTTGGCGATACATCCACTAAAACAAGGATTGAAACAATTACGGAGATAATCCTCCCGCCGGAGATATTCCACTTTTGGCGATACATCCACTAAAACAAGGATTGAAACAATTGTGTCAGCTTGCCCAGGTAGAGGTAGTCGCCACTTTTGGCGATACATCCACTAAAACAAGGATTGAAACCTCAAAGAAACTGCGGCGGCTTTCGCAGGCGATGACTTTTGGCGATACATCCACTAAAACAAGGATTGAAACAACGCCTGGAGGAAATCTTCGCCTGGGACCGACCGGCTTTTGGCGATACATCCACTAAAACAAGGATTGAAACTCAAGGTGTCGTCGGCGGCGTTGAATACCCCAACAGCTTTTGGCGATACATCCACTAAAACAAGGATTGAAACTCCGACTATCACCTTCTTTGAGGCGGATAATGACGCCTTTTGGCGATACATCCACTAAAACAAGGATTGAAACTATCAAACTTCAGGCCGCTTGTTTTTAAGCCGCAGGCTTTTGGCGATACATCCACTAAAACAAGGATTGAAACTTCGGTCGAGGACGCCATCTCCGCCAAGCGTAAACTTTTGGCGATACATCCACTAAAACAAGGATTGAAACATACCAAATCTCCGTCAGGGGCCATTGCGGCTGCCAACTTTTGGCGATACATCCACTAAAACAAGGATTGAAACTCCTTCAGCCTTATCTCTCTGGGGAATACGAAAAGACTTTTGGCGATACATCCACTAAAACAAGGATTGAAACTGTTGGCGACGAACCCATAGAAGAGACCTGGAAGGGCTTTTGGCGATACATCCACTAAAACAAGGATTGAAACATCAATGGCTGCCGGAGGTTGAGCATATACCTTCGGCTTTTGGCGATACATCCACTAAAACAAGGATTGAAACAAGATTATCCAAGCGTCGCCGGAAAAAACTTTCGTCTTTTGGCGATACATCCACTAAAACAAGGATTGAAACTCTACGGCTATTAATAAGAAAACTTCCCCTAAATCCCTTTTGGCGATACATCCACTAAAACAAGGATTGAAACCTTATAGGGATGACGAACCGGGCTGCGGCGTCTATCTTTTGGCGATACATCCACTAAAACAAGGATTGAAACTGAAGGCGGGCCCGGAGACCGCCAGGGCCGCCCAGCTTTTGGCGATACATCCACTAAAACAAGGATTGAAACTTGCTTACCGACTTGGGGGATAACTCTGGCGGAAGCTTTTGGCGATACATCCACTAAAACAAGGATTGAAACTTTGACTATGGGGGCCGCACAACATCTGCAGTTGATCTTTTGGCGATACATCCACTAAAACAAGGATTGAAACGTTAATAAGTTCCCATGGATAGGGCAGAAACCCTGGCTTTTGGCGATACATCCACTAAAACAAGGATTGAAACAACAAATTATAAAAGGAGGCTCACAAGCCTAAAAACTTTTGGCGATACATCCACTAAAACAAGGATTGAAACCCGAGTTCCACGAAGTGGTGCGAAACTTCCAGACGCCTTTTGGCGATACATCCACTAAAACAAGGATTGAAACTACGGATTACACGAACCTTGAGATTCAAATGGTCCATCTTTTGGCGATACATCCACTAAAACAAGGATTGAAACACAAAGTTATACAGTTCTAAGCTTTTCACGTTCTTCCCTTTTGGCGATACATCCACTAAAACAAGGATTGAAACTCCCAGGGGGGGGAGAAAGGCCCATACCAGCCCGCCTTTTGGCGATACATCCACTAAAACAAGGATTGAAACCTCTTTATACTCCAATATCGGCAACCGGCCTTTCCCTTTTGGCGATACATCCACTAAAACAAGGATTGAAACGCCCCGAGCTAAAAATCAACAGGAGAAAAATTATGAACTTTTGGCGATACATCCACTAAAACAAGGATTGAAACATCTTCATGAATCCGTATTAGGAATCTTAGATCAACTTTTGGCGATACATCCACTAAAACAAGGATTGAAACTTCCCTGAGTTGATTCTAATGCTCCTTCCGATACAGCTTTTGGCGATACATCCACTAAAACAAGGATTGAAACCTTTTTCCCAGGCTATACCCAATGCCTGAGCCAGCCTTTTGGCGATACATCCACTAAAACAAGGATTGAAACTTTGGATGACCCCAACCGCATCATCCAATTTCACTCGCTTTTGGCGATACATCCACTAAAACAAGGATTGAAACTTATTGCTGAAATATATCCTGATGCTTCAGCCACACTCTTTTGGCGATACATCCACTAAAACAAGGATTGAAACCTTGACATCCTCTCCGCCCTAAAGGACGGAGATTCCTCTTTTGGCGATACATCCACTAAAACAAGGATTGAAACCCGTAAATTGGCCAGGGCGCTGCCAACTCCAATACCCTTTTGGCGATACATCCACTAAAACAAGGATTGAAACATCTGCCGGGCTAGAGCCGGGGACACTGCTGTCAAGCTTTTGGCGATACATCCACTAAAACAAGGATTGAAACTGACGGTAGCATGGGGCACCGTCTCCCTGATTTCCCCTTTTGGCGATACATCCACTAAAACAAGGATTGAAACTGATAGCCAGGGTTGGCATCCACGACTGGACCCAGCTTTTGGCGATACATCCACTAAAACAAGGATTGAAACATCTGCCGGGCTAGAGCCGGGGACACTGCTGTCAAGCTTTTGGCGATACATCCACTAAAACAAGGATTGAAACACCGCTTCACCCGGTTTAGGGCGAAGAATTTCCCCACTTTTGGCGATACATCCACTAAAACAAGGATTGAAACTTATGCTGGAGGAGAACAGTTCCCCCTGCCTGGGGAACTTTTGGCGATACATCCACTAAAACAAGGATTGAAACTCTTCCAGAGCCGCAAGCCAGTGCAATTAACCCGCACTTTTGGCGATACATCCACTAAAACAAGGATTGAAACCATATGCTCCTCGTTGGCTGATCTCAACTGGGAATTCTTTTGGCGATACATCCACTAAAACAAGGATTGAAACCAAGCAAGCCATTACCCATGCCATGACGCTTCTGGCTTTTGGCGATACATCCACTAAAACAAGGATTGAAACGCCGCGATAGAAGTGAGAAGGAGCATGGACCAGACTCTTTTGGCGATACATCCACTAAAACAAGGATTGAAACTAGATGTCCCTGTCTCCGGAAAAACTGTATCCAAGCTTTTGGCGATACATCCACTAAAACAAGGATTGAAACATAAAGAGGTCAAGGCCATCGAGGGCCGATCCTTGACTTTTGGCGATACATCCACTAAAACAAGGATTGAAACTTCTTCGTGTCCGGCGGACTAGTCTGCCAATGGAACTTTTGGCGATACATCCACTAAAACAAGGATTGAAACTGAATTCCTCATCAAATTTCTGACATGAATAGCAATCTTTTGGCGATACATCCAATAAAACAAGGATTGAAACTAATTTGGCAGTTGAGGAGGATGAGTCCTATTTGGCCTTTTGGCGATACATCCACTAAAACAAGGATTGAAACTTGGATAGGTTCCCTTCTTGCTAACCACGATCCCAGCCTTTTGGCGATACATCCACTAAAACAAGGATTGAAACTCCGTGATGCGCAATATGCACATCATGCGATAGTGGCTTTTGGCGATACATCCACTAAAACAAGGATTGAAACATTTTTCATTTCCATGGCCCTTGCCTGCTTGCGGCCTTTTGGCGATACATCCACTAAAACAAGGATTGAAACACGCGATTCTTGACGTTCCATGGCCGTAATCCATAGCTTTTGGCGATACATCCACTAAAACAAGGATTGAAACATTTATCAGGCTCGTCCATATGAATGGAAATTGCCTTTTGGCGATACATCCACTAAAACAAGGATTGAAACATGCAAGAATGGCCAAGCATCGCAAGAGCCAGAAAACTTTTGGCGATACATCCACTAAAACAAGGATTGAAACGAATCACGCCCAGTGGCCTGGAGTGGGGCATTCATGCTTTTGGCGATACATCCACTAAAACAAGGATTGAAACTCAATACGGGGTCGTTCCCTGGCCCGGAATCTAGGGCTTTTGGCGATACATCCACTAAAACAAGGATTGAAACAAATACTGAGGGACAATCTAATTGAAATAGGAATCGACTTTTGGCGATACATCCACTAAAACAAGGATTGAAACTCGAGTGAAGCATATACCCCCTCGCCCCAAACCTTTCTTTTGGCGATACATCCACTAAAACAAGGATTGAAACTATGTAACATATCCCCGGCCTGTCTGAAAGCTTCCTTCTTTTGGCGATACATCCACTAAAACAAGGATTGAAACTTTCATCTACCGGATCAGTGGCAGGGGAACTCAGGACTTTTGGCGATACATCCACTAAAACAAGGATTGAAACAGAGCTATGCCAGTGCCCCTGGCGCAGAGGCCGTGGTCTTTTGGCGATACATCCACTAAAACAAGGATTGAAACTCGAGTTGCGTTCCCTCACTGACTATGTTGGTAGAAGGACTTTTGGCGATACATCCACTAAAACAAGGATTGAAACTTATTGTGACTCCAGTAATCCCGAGGTTATAAGCCACTTTTGGCGATACATCCACTAAAACAAGGATTGAAACTTGATGGGCAAGGCAAGGGAAAAGATCGGAAGCGGGCTTTTGGCGATACATCCACTAAAACAAGGATTGAAACCAAGCAAGCCATTACCCATGCCATGACGCTTCTGGCTTTTGGCGATACATCCACTAAAACAAGGATTGAAACATCCCACCGACCGGGCGGTATTCAACCATGGCCTGCTTTTGGCGATACATCCACTAAAACAAGGATTGAAACTTTATATGGGATTTGATCCGGCTGTAATGGCCGCCACTTTTGGCGATACATCCACTAAAACAAGGATTGAAACTTTATATGGGATTTGATCCGGCTGTAATGGCCGCCACTTTTGGCGATACATCCACTAAAACAAGGATTGAAACTACGCGCTATAAACTCCGCCGACCGCAGCCAACATGCTTTTGGCGATACATCCACTAAAACAAGGATTGAAACATAGAGAGGTCAAGGCCATCGAGGGCCGATCCTTGCTTTTGGCGATACATCCACTAAAACAAGGATTGAAACACGATTAGGCCTTCGACCATGCCCTTAAGGCTGGAGACTTTTGGCGATACATCCACTAAAACAAGGATTGAAACATTACTATAAAGTTAGGTATTGATAACTCTCACGACTTTTGGCGATACATCCACTAAAACAAGGATTGAAACCCTCCTTCAGGTCCGCAGGGACCTATTCCAAATTCTTTTGGCGATACATCCACTAAAACAAGGATTGAAACGCCCTTGGACTCCCGATATCCCAGCAGATTAGCCCTCTTTTGGCGATACATCCACTAAAACAAGGATTGAAACCCATATTGACCGTTCAAACTCCTCCTTGACAAATTGACTTTTGGCGATACATCCACTAAAACAAGGATTGAAACTTCAAAATAGAAAAATCCCCCGTCTCATGAATTAAGACTTTTGGCGATACATCCACTAAAACAAGGATTGAAACACATAATTGGTTCTATAATTACAACCTGGGACTGGACTTTTGGCGATACATCCACTAAAACAAGGATTGAAACATATAATCGACCAGCGACACCCCTTCCGGCTGCACGCCTTTTGGCGATACATCCACTAAAACAAGGATTGAAACTAAATTTACCTTCAAACAACTGCCATTCGCATGCTGACTTTTGGCGATACATCCACTAAAACAAGGATTGAAACTATGTCAGGCCGAGGCCGTGCCCGGCGTCCACCCGCCTTTTAGCGATACATCCACTAAAACAAGGATTGAAACACCTGGGACCTGATCATGCCGTGCGAGCACGAGCAGGCTTTTAGCGATACATCCACTAAAACAAGGATT
Organism: Desulfobacca acetoxidans DSM 11109; assembly: GCF_000195295.1. Classification (NCBI taxonomy): domain Bacteria; kingdom Pseudomonadati; phylum Thermodesulfobacteriota; class Desulfobaccia; order Desulfobaccales; family Desulfobaccaceae; genus Desulfobacca; species Desulfobacca acetoxidans. Next base: position 87,968 of record NC_015388.1, on the reverse strand, counting down.
GAAACTTTATCGACTTGTGATAGCACGAGCCTGATAGAGTTCTTTTAGCGATACATCCACTAAAACAAGGATTGAAACAATTTGTTGTATGATCGATAACGTGAATCGGTTAGACTTTTAGCGATACATCCACTAAAACAAGGATTGAAACTCTTATTCCTCCACATCACCCAAGAACTTGGCTCTTCTTTTAGCGATACATCCACTAAAACAAGGATTGAAACTGGCCAAAGCAACACCAGGCTGGACCCAGCAGGGGCTTTTAGCGATACATCCACTAAAACAAGGATTGAAACAATGAAAATCCATAAAATTGAAGATTGTCAACAAAAATTGACCCCTTTGGTCATCGAAAATTGACCCCCCTGGTTAGCGGAAAAGTTGCTGTTAACGAGGGCCAGCCTTGGCCGGGGTAGACTTATTGGTGCCATGAGGGGCGGATTCGGCCTGCCCCGCAAACGCTTGGTGCCGGCCGGCCGAATCCGCTTTGGCCGGCCGGCGGCTGGCTTCTCCCAGCCGAACTTTTTCCGGTTCATGCGGCCTCTGGTAAAAGCTTCTGTTTCATGCGAAAACTATTCCCGTTAATCACAAAAATATGGGAGTGGTGCACCAGAGGGTCAATGATGGCAGCAGCGATTACCTGGTCGGTAAAAATCGGTCCCCAATCTTCGAAGCCGTAATTACTGGTCAAAATCATGGCCCCCTTCTCATAGCGAATCGATACTAATTGAAAAAGGAGATTGGCCTGTTCCGGGGTGATGGGCAGATAGCCTAGTTCGTCCAGAATCACCAGGTCCAGTCGGGAGAGGTTCAACAGCACCTGGCCCAGCCGGCCGGTTTTGTGAGCCACACTGAGATCAGTCAACAGATCTTGGGTACGGATAAATAAGACCCGATACTTGGCCATGCAGGCTTTAACGCCAAAGGCAATGGCCAGATGGGTCTTGCCGACGCCTGGAGGCCCCAGGAAAAGCAGGTTTTCTTTTTTCTCCAGAAAGTCCAGGGAAGCAAGCCGGATGATCTCTTTTTCGTTGAGCTGCGGCTGAAAGGAGAAATCAAACTCTTCCAGGGTTTTCAAGGAGGGGAAACGAGCCTTGTGAATCTTGGCATTGATAGAGCGGTCCAGTTTGCTCATGGCCTCCATTTCCACTAGCCGGGCCAAGTAGTTTTCGTAAGAAAGTTTTTCCTGGGCGGCCTTGTGGGCTTCCTCCTGGTAGTGGGCCAAGATTTTGGTTAATGACAGGCTCTTGAGCTGCAGGTCCAGTCGGGGGATCATCGGGCGCCTCCTCCGTAACTGGCTCTATAGAGTGAAAGCGGTCTTTTGGCCACGGCTGGCAAACAGGCTGTCCGGCACGAAGTCGGGAGCACCGGCTGCTGCAGTTTTTCCGGCAGCAGGCCCTGGACCGATCTGACCGACGGCGTACCCAACTCCAGGGCCGTCTGCAAGGCAGCGGCGACGGCCTGGTGGTCATAGACAGAGAGCAGGTCCAGGATTTTATTCAAATGGTAGGAGGCGTTGAGGGTATATGACTGTTCCGCCAAGCGGATAAAGTCTGGCGCCAAAGCTGGAAAAGTCTCCTGAAAAACCACCTTGACCTGCAAGCGCCGCTGTTCTTTCCGGTCCAGAAATTCCTTGGCCAGATCGGCGTGTTCAGGATGCGGCAAGGTTACCTGATGTTCACGAAGCAGTTCATACCGAGCCAGGGGTTTCAAGTCAGCATCCAGGATATCCAGCCAGCGCCCCAGCACCCGTTCGATCCAGACTTTTTTCCCGGCCATGGCCAAAGACACCGGGTAGCGGTTGCTGTCCGCGTGTACGTAGCCATCCCAGGAGACTTTCCGGGATTCTTTTTGAAATGACAGGGGAATATCGGACTGTAAGGGCTTGAGGTTTTCTTGTGGCCAGAGTTGTACTGGCGCCAGTCCGGTGGTGCTATGGGTCCGGGCATTATACTGTTCCATAAACCGGGCCAAGCGCTCTCCCAGGTGGTCGAGATGCTCCACTTCCAAACCCCGCAGGAAATGCTCCTGGAGATAAAAGAATGGATTTTCCACCTTGCCCTTGGTCCGGGCCCGATATGGTTGGCAGGGGTCCGGCTTAAGGCCATAGGTCCCCAAGAAAGCCAGGAAATCATCCTGATAGCGGATGACGCCCTGACGGTCGTGCGACAGGACCAACTGCTTGGGATTGTCGATGACGATTTCTGCCGGCACTCCCTGGAAAAAGACCAGGGCCTGAGTTAACACCCGAATAATGCTGGGAGTACTGATATCCAAAGAAAAGGTCACAAACTTATAGCGACTGTATGACAGGATCGCCTGGTGGAAGTAAATCTTCAGTGGCCGGCCGGCTACCGGCACCTGCCATTCTTTCCAGTCGTATTGCATCTGTTGACCCGGGGAAGTCTCGAAATGGATCGTGGTTCTGTCTCGGACATCATCTTGAAACTGCCGGAGATAGCGATACACGCTGGTCAAGGACCCGGTATAGCCCAACTCGGATAGTTCCTGAAAGATGCGGGTACCGATAAATTGTTTGCCAATCATCTCTTTAATCTGAGGGGCAAAGGGGTCTAACATCTTCTCCGATGCCGCTCTCTGATACGCTGGTGGCGCTTGGCGGTTCCAGTGGCGCTTCACCGTGTTCTTGGAAATCCCCAATTGCCGGGCTATGGCTTTTTTCCCATGCCCCTGACGCTTTAAAACTTGAATGGCCTGCCATTCTTCCATAGAAATCACCCTCCTCACCTCCGACGCCATAAGCTGGCATCGGTTTATCTCTGAGGGGGTCAATTTTCAACGGCGATTGGGGGTCAGTTTTCAGTGTAGATCTTCACTGGAGATGATCGACATTAATGAGGAAGAACAAATCGGTAAGGAAGAAGAGAGCTCCCCGGTTGTAATTCCAAAGATTGACGATATCAAGATAATTCAGCGAAAAATTAAAACACTTATAAGTAGAATGCTTAAAAATTTTGAAATTAGTGAGGATAATGCACCAATATATAGACCGGTAGAAAAACTCTTAGCAATTCTTGCTGTAATGCGGGAAGTCAGGGCACAGGATTATAGCCCGCTTTATTCATGATATTTTGAAAAAGATAGCTAACTCATTTTAATGCCATAGATTAACAGGCTTACCTGAAATACAGACTGTTTTTTTTGCACAGGCTGGAAAGCCTGTGCCACCGGGTATATGGGATTTTGATGAATTATCCGGGATAGATTTCCTCAATTAGCTAGAGGCCAGAGCTTGGTGCCTTTGGAATGTAGAAAGCAACTTTTGGATGGATCAATGACAGCATTATTTGGCCGCAAACAGAGGCTCTTTGTGTCATTTACTGAAGCCGTGGGTAATGATCCGGAAGAGGATGTTTCCCGCCTTCTCGGTCTGTTGTGGTGGTTGGCCTATGATAGTGGATTAGATGTGCGCGAATTACGAAATTTCCCTGCGAATAATCCTGAAGAAAGGCGGGAACGGTTATTGAACCTATCTCTGCTATTTGAAATTGCAATTGCCTCTGGTAAAGATAACGAAGTATTTATTGAAGCCGAAAGTAGTATTTGGAGAACTACTTCGGAGCCAATGAGGGCTTTTGTGTCCAACTGGATTGGTTATCATAGGGAATGGTCGAAAGCAGTTTTCGAACTTTATGACTCTAGAAATTCTTGGAAGCCTAATACAACAGCTAAGATCGGCGGTATTGGGATAGCCACAAAAGAAAAATTTCCGAAATTACGTGTTATTCTTGATCATGACGAAAAATTAATTCATTTTGTAGAGTTGGGGGAAGCAAATAAAAAAGTATCATTCCTACCTAATTTTGTAAACGTTGCAGATATGCCAATAATTATAGATAGTCGATCCACGATGATATAATTTTCTGGTTTACTGTCTTTTATGAGCCCCCCCCAAAACTTGATCTACAAGTTATGTTAACGGAGCGGATCTGTGGAAGGCAGGAGATGAACAGGAAGTAGGTTTTTCGCAGATCGGATATCGCGAAAAGTAGGTGCGGCATTAACGGTTATGTTTTCGCACCAGAAAAATAAAAAAGATAACTTAGATAAATATTACATATGAATGATTTAATTTTTCCCTACATTTCCAATATACCACCTAAATACTTTCAAAAAATACACGGAAACGGTAATTTAAGCTTGACTATTATGCCGCATAGGGGTATCATCCTTCCCAGATAAAGAGGAATTATCCCTCTCAGGGATTGTCCTGCACCCAAATTCTTGGGAAAAAGATTTCTGGGAAAAGGATGGACCAAATATGGATATCGTTATTCCCACTCTTCCAAAGTTACTAAGACTCATCTTCTACAGTCATTATATGGTCAAAGGGTTTAACCCTTTGAAATTACATAAGCCGATGGCGAATTTTGAAAATATGCGGTGCCAATATAATATTTTTATAGTCCATTATTATCTTGACATATAAGGCTATTAATGGCATTATGGCGGTGACTTTGAGGAGGATCGCCGCATGTTTGTCAGGATAAAAGGCAAAGAGCCCAACCGTTATCTGCAGATCGTTGAAAATCATCGCGAGGGTAAACGTACCGTGCAGCGCGTCCTGGCCACCTTGGGGCGGGTCGATCAACTGACCGCCCATGGTGAAGTAGATATTCTGCTGAAATCCTTGAGTCGGTTTGCCACTCAGGTCCAAGTGATTGAGGGCTATCGTCAAGGCAGCCTGGAAGCCGGGACCATGCAGCTGATCGGTCCAGACTTGGTGTTCGGTCGGTTGTGGCGCCAACTGGGTTTGGACCAGATATTGAGCCGTCGGCTGCAAGATCGGCATTTCGAATTCTCGGTAGAGCGGGCGATTTATCTGACTGTTTTGCATCGGCTCTTCGAGTCTGGCTCCGATCGAGCCGCGGATAAGTGGGGGCGTGATGTGCAGGTCCCTGGCTCTGACAACCTGGGATTACATCACCTCTATCGGGCTATGCGGTGGTTGGGCAATCACAAGGACGATGTGGAGGAATCCCTCTTTCATCACCGCCGGGACCTGTTCACCGAACTGTCTTTGGCCTTTTTTGATACCACCAGTATCTACTTTGAGGGTCATGGTGGTGAGAGCCTGGGCAAATTCGGCTTTTCCAAGGACCATCGACCGGATCGTCGGCAGATGATCGTCGGCGCCGTCCTGACCGGAGAAGGTCAACCGGTCTGTTGCGAATTGTGGCCCGGTAACCTCTCGGACGCCAAGGCCTTGTTGCCCGTGGTGGATCGCCTGCGGCGTCGATTCGACCTCCAGCAGGTCTGTTGGGTAGCAGATCGGGGCATGATCAGCCAGACGACCATGCAGGAACTGCAAGACCGCGGGCTCCAGTACATCTTGGGCGGCCGCTTGCGGCGTCAGCGGGAGATTAGAGAGCAGGTCCTGGGACGTCCTGGTCGCTATCAGCAGGTAGCTGATAATCTTAAGGTAAAAGAGGTCTGGGTAGAGTCCCGGCGCTACATCATCTGTCTGAATCCTCTGGAAGCGGCTAAAGATGCGGCCGATCGTCAGGCCATCCTCAAGACCCTAGCAGAAAGGCTCAAACAGGGGGCCAAAGGTATCATCGGCAACCGGGGTTATCGTCGGTTTCTGAAAATCGAGAAGGGCGCTGTCCACCTCGATCCTGCCAGAATCGAGGCAGAAGCTCGTTTTGACGGCAAATACGTGCTCTGCACGAATACTACCCTGCCAGCTGCAGAAGTTGCCCGGCAATATAAACGGCTGTATCTGGTAGAGAGGTTTTTCCGAGCCACCAAATCCCTGTTGGACACGCGGCCGGTCTTTCACCAGTGGGATGCGACGATTCGGGGGCATGTCTTCTGTTCGTTTCTGGCCTTGGTGTTACTCGACGAACTGCAGCGCCGACTCCGGTCACGTGGCTGGGAACTCTCCTGGTCCGACATCCGCCAGGATCTTCTGGCCCTGGCAGAAGTCGAGGTACGACAGGAGGACCAGTTGTACTTCTTGCGTACTGCCCTTCAAGGGTGTGCCGGCAAGGTCCTTCAGGCTGTGGGCGTCAAAATACCTGCGCCAGTTCGTCCCAAAGAAAATAGTGTGGTGCCAAAGGACACTCGCGCCCATATAACCAATTGAATTAACTATATTTCACAAAGTTGACTGTAGAACTTGAGTCTAAAAAACTTTTCCCTGGTGGATAAGCAAATGGGCCTGGCAGTGTTTATTGATGGCAAGATAGCCGGTGTCGAATTTTTAGGGCAACATGACAAATTCCAGCTCCTCTATCACAAATTGGTATCAAGTTATGTCATGGATGCCCTGGAGAATAATGTTGAGGCCTCCAAAGAACAAACTACTCGTTCCTTTAATGCGTTAATTGAATTTCTGGCAAATGCGGCTAAATCCCCTATGGACAGGAGAAAGTCTGTGTCTGTGGGATGGGATATTCGCCTTGAATCAGAGAATGTCGTTGGGGCAGGGTTGGAGTTCGAAAACCAGATTTTGCAGTTAAGCCTTTTTCAGAAAGATATTGGTCAAAAGACTGGTAATAATGAGAGGCCTATGCGCCGGGCTTCCGGGAGACGCCATAACCTGGTGAGATAATGAGTCAGGGGTAAAAAAGATTATGTGGAGTCAAAGCCGAACCGATTCTTCTGGTTATATGGGTCTGACGACATTTTTGCTGCTGGCAATTATCTTTGGGATATTTCCTACTGCCGTAGCCGAAGACGTAGATATTTATGACGACAATTACCGGCTCCAGTATCGAATCCGGGGCGACAAAGTCTATGACCGTGATTACCGTCAGCAATATCGGATTGACGGCAACAAAATTTATGACCGGGATTATAAACTGCGGTATCGGGTTGATGATGGGAAAGTTTATGACCGTGATTACAGATTAAAATACCGGACTGATGGCAATAAAGTGTATGATGGGAATTATCGATTGAGGTATCGGTTGGAGAAGAAGCAGTGAACTGCCCCAGGTTAGCGATTACAGGTTAGCCGTTGAGACAAGGTGAAAGAGAAACTATCTATCGGGATCGCTAATCACATATGCCGAAAAGATAGCTGGCCTACCATGATAAAGAGCATGTAAAAAGGCTTGGCCCGGTTAAAACTAGAATACTCAAGGGGGATCTAACCGAAAAATTTAATCTCCTTGACAAAATGACCGGTTCTCGGGTGAAATGAAATTGGCGGGAACTGGCACTGTTATTGTTTATCACCTCCTGGCTTTCTGTCGATACACTGACTATACCCCAATCCGGATTTTCTCTTGGACAACAGCACTCTTTCTTTATCGCAACTTGAATCACACCTCTGGGAAGCCGCCAATATTTTGCGCGGGCCGGTGGACGCCGCCGACTTCAAGACGTACGTGTTTCCTTTGCTGTTCTTTAAGCGCCTTAGCGACGTGTACGATGAAGAGTATCAGGAGGCCTTGAAAGAGGCTGGTGGCGATGAGGAATACGCCCGCTTCCCCCAGAACTACCGCTTTCAGATCCCAGAAGACTGCCACTGGCGGGATGTGCGGGCCGTTGCCACCAATGTTGGCCAGGCCCTCCAGACAGCCATGCGCTGCATCGAAACTGCCAACCCGGAGACGCTCTACGGTATTTTTGGAGACGCCCAGTGGACCAACAAAGACCGCCTCTCTGACGCCTTGCTGCGTGACCTTATCGAGCACTTCTCCAAGATACCTTTGGGCAATGCTGTCGCCCAGGCTGATATTCTCGGTCAATCGTATGAATATCTCATCAAGAAGTTCGCCGATCTGACCAATAAAAAGGCGGGTGAGTTCTACACACCGCGCGCGGTCGTGCGACTCATGGTAAACATCCTGGACCCTCAGGAGGGCGAATCCATTTATGATCCCGCTTGCGGCACCGGAGGGATGCTCCTGGAGGCCATTCATCACGTTCGCGAGCACCATGGTGACGTCCGCACCCTCTGGGGCCGGTTGTTCGGCCAGGAAAAGAACCTGACCACCTCGGCCATTGCCCGCATGAACCTTATCCTCCACGGCGCCGCCGATTTCAAAATCATACGGGCCGACACCTTGCGTCAGCCAGCCTTTTTTTCCGGCGACAACCTCGCCACCTATGACTGCGTTATAGCCAATCCGCCCTTTTCGCTTGAAAAATGGGGAGAGGAAGTTTGGACCAGCGACCCTTTCGGAAGAAATTTTGCTGGTATGCCCCCGGCCAAGAGCGGTGATTTCGCCTGGGTGCAACACATGATAAAATCCATGGCCCCAAAGACCGGGCGCATGGCGGTGGTGCTGCCTCATGGGGTGCTGTTTCGCATGGGCGCTGAGGGCAAGATACGCCAGAAGCTTTTGAATATGGACCTGCTGGAAGCCGTCATCGGCCTCGGACCCAACCTCTTCTATGGTACCGGGCTTGCTGCCTGCATCCTCATTTTTCGCCTGAGGAAGCCGCCGGAACACCGCAATAAAGTGCTTATCATTGATGCTTCCCAAGAGTTTAAGAAGGGGCGTGCCCAGAATGAATTGCTCCCGGACCATGTGGCGCACATCTATACATGGTATCGGGATTACGCCGATGTTGAGGGGATTGCCAGGGTGGTTACCCTGGAGGAGATCGCCACCAACGACTATATCCTCAACATCCCTCGCTACGTGGAACCAAGAGTTGAACAGGAAGTCCTTTCCATCGAAGAGACCCTGCAGCGGCTGCGACAAAGCGCCGAAGCGGCATTCGCGGCCGAAGAGAAGCTCATCGGCCTCTTGAAAAGGGAAGGCCTGCTCATCTGAGTGGGCAAAATTACTGAACATTGCACCCTGTGCCGATCAGGGCACAGAGAAAAGAATTAAGGCCGGAAATACTCAGACATAAAGGTTATACTAACCATGAAAGACGCCCAAAAACCTGACCATGTCAGCCTCAACACGCTCATCTTAAGGCTGAAAGAGGGACGATTTGTCATTCCAGACTTCCAACGGGAGTTCGAATGGAAGCCGTGGGACATTCGGGACCTGATGCGGTCCATCTTTCTTGACTACTATATTGGTAGTCTGCTCCTTTGGAGAGGTAAGAAGGAAAACTTCGACGCCCTTTCTTGTGAAGCGATCTATGGCTTTAATGGAGATGGACGACCAGAATCCATCGTCCTTGATGGCCAGCAACGCCTTACGGCAATATATTATGCTTTCCTCGCTCCCGCTATCAACCTTCCCAGCCGGTCAAATCAAGCCATCTATACCATAAACATTGAAAAATTCATGGCCGAGATATACGACGAAGCTTTTGGCTATGATTGGCTCACGCAACGGTGGAAGAAAATTCTCGGCAACCCCGAGGAACAATTTGAGAATCATATTTTCCCATTATCTGTTGTCGGTTCAGGTGGTTGGGACCTGCCGAACTGGGTCCAGGGCTACGAGCAATTTTGGCGGAAAAAGGCCGCAGATGCTGAATCATCGGGAGACTCCGCCAAGTTCGATATTGCTAATCAAAACGTCGAAAATGCCAGGATGTTTGGCAATCACCTCAAGGGCATTACTGAACAATACCAAATATCTTATATTGAGTTAGATCAAGACCTTGAGATAGACAAGGTCTGCGATATTTTCACGCAGATCAATAGCCGGGGCGTTCGCCTGGACATTTTTGACCTCGTTAACGCCTTGCTGAAACCCAAGGGTCTTAAGCTCAAACAAATGTGGCGCGACGCCGCCCCCCGTTTGGAGTTCGTTGATACCGAAAGAATGAACGTCTATATCCTCCAGGTCATGTCGATCCTGCGCCAAGGTTATTGTTCGCCTAAATACCTCTACTTCCTCTTGCCGGGCCAGGAAAAACAGGTGCGCAACCCAGACGGCAGTCGCTACAAAGAGGTCTTGATTGCTGACATCGCCGAATTTGAAAAGGCTTGGAACAAGGCAGTGTCAGCCCTGGAATCAGCCATTAAGGTATTGCAACATCCCCAGGAGTTTGGCGCCATCAAATCGGACTACCTGCCCTACGTGTCAATCCTCCCGGCCTTCGCCGCCTTGCAAGCTCACGTTAACGTGCTACCGGCGGCGCGCCAGCTTGACGCGCAGCGCAAGATTCGACATTGGTATTGGGCCTCTGTTTTCAATAACCGCTATTCCGGCGCAGTGGAATCCACCACTGCCCGCGATTTCATCGACCTCAAAGCCTGGATCGATGAGGATGCTTTAGAGCCATCTTTTGTCTTTGAGTTTGCCAATACATTTCGCAACCTGGACCTGCGCAAGGAAACCAAGCGCGGCACTTCAGTTTATAATGGCATATTCAATCTCTTAGTCCTCCAGGGGGCGCGAGATTGGATGAAAGGGACTGTCCCTTTGCATAATAATCTCGATGACCATCACATTGTTCCAGCATCCTGGGGTGCAGAACACGTGAAGGGGGGTCTTATTCACACAATCCTCAACCGGACGCCGATGACGGCCGAAACCAACCGGCTTGTCATCCGTGGACGTCTGCCCAACGCCTATCTGCCAGAATTGATCAGAGAAAGTGGTGAGGCGACGGTTCGGGCCATTTTGGAATCGCATTTTATTTCTCCGGCAGCATTTGACATTCTCCTGCGCGAACCGTTCACCCCTGAAGATTTCGAGGCCTTCATTACCGATCGCCAGCGGACGATAATTGATGCCATTGAAAACCTGCTCATCAAAGAACGTTTAGACCTGACGCCACAGCTTAGAGAACTTGACGCCGCCATTGAGCAGGTGGAACTGCCGTTGCGGCAAGTCATAGAAGGGGCAAGCACTGGCGACTTATCATCAATTCCGCCTCACGTGCTCCAAAAAGTTGATGTCCGTCTCTCCCGCGCCCTCAAGAAGAATGCCGCCCTCAATGGCGAACATTACCAGACCCTGGCCGGGAAGCTGGAGTATTTCGGCTTGCGCGAGCTGCAAGACACCATTACCAGCAAAGCCCTCTGGCCAAACTTCGAAACTATCTTTGCCAACAAAGAGACCCTCATTAAGAAATTCGATCAACTGGCGGAACTGCGCAACGGTATTCGCCACAGTCGCAGCGTAGACGAGATCACTCGGAAAGAAGGTGAAGCGGCGATCCTCTGGTTCAACCAGGTTTTGAAAAAATGAGCCGTATCACCCAACAGCAGCTTGAATCCTATCTCTGGGGGGCGGCGACGCTCCTGCGGGGGACCATCGATGCCGGGGATTACAAGCAGTTCATCTTCCCGCTGCTCTTTTACAAGCGCCTCTGTGACGTTTTTGACGAGGAAACCCAGGTGGCGCTGACAGAATCCGGCGGTGATACCGAATTTGCCGCCTACCCGGAGAACCACCGTTTTCAAATTCCCCCTGAGGCCCACTGGCAAGAAATGCGGCAGGTAGCCAAAGACGTCGGTCGGACCCTGCACAATGCCCTGAGAAGCATCGAGACCGCCAACCCTGACAAGCTCTACGGCATCTTCGGGGACGCCCAGTGGACCAATAAGGACCGTCTTCCTGACGCCATGTTGCGGGACCTCATTGAACACTTCGCCACCCTGAACCTCTCCCTGGCCAACCTGCCGGAAGACGAGCTGGGGCAGGGCTACGAATACCTCATCAAGAAGTTTGCCGACGACTCCGGCCACACGGCCGCGGAGTTCTACACCAACCGCACCCTGGTCCACCTCATGACCGAGATGCTGGCGCCCCAGCCGGGGGAATCGGTCTACGACCCCACCTGCGGTTCCGGAGGGATGCTGCTCTCTTGTATCGCCCACCTGAGGCGGCAAGGGCAGGAGTGGCGCAACGTCCGCCTCTACGGGCAGGAACGCAACCTGATGACCTCCGCCATCGCCCGGATGAACTGCTTTCTCCATGGCGTCGAGGATTTTCATATTGTCCGGGGCGACACCCTGGCCCACCCTCGGTTCGTGGAGGGCGACCGCCTGCAGCGCTTTGACGTGGTCCTGGCCAATCCGCCCTATTCCATCAAGCAGTGGAACCGAAAAGCCTTTGCCGCCGATCCCTGGGGCCGCAACCTCTTCGGCACCCCGCCCCAGGGCCGGGCCGATTACGCCTTCTGGCAGCACATCCTTTGTAGTCTGTCACCTCAGACTGGCCGTTGTGCCATCCTTTTCCCCCATGGTGTCCTCTTCCGGCAGGAAGAAGCAGAGATGCGCCGGAAGATCATCGAGGCCGACCTCATTGAGTGCGTCCTGGGTCTGGGGCCGAACCTCTTCTACAACTCCCCCATGGAGGCCTGCGTCGTCGTCTGCCGCATGGCCAAGCCCAGGGAGCGCCGGGGCAAAATTCTCCTTATCAACGCAGTGAACGAAGTCACTCGCGAGCGCGCCCAGAGCTTTCTCACCGACACGCACATCCAGCACATCTTACATGCCTACCAGACGTTCCAGGACGAACCTGGCTTCACCGGGGTGGCTTCACTGGAGGAAATCCGGGCCAGGGACGGCAACCTGAGTATTCTACTGTATGTTTCCTCGCCGGAAGCCAACAACCAAATCCAGGTTTCGGCAAATGGTTCCTTACAGGAATCGCTTGCTGCCTGGCTATCTTCGGCCCGAGAGGCTCGAAGTTCTTTGGCAGGAGTTTTAGGAGCGAACCCGATTATAGAAAGTGAAGGGTTGGCAGCCAAACCGGCCAGTTCTTTGCCAACCTGGCTAAAGCGGGAGGAATGGCAGCGCCTGCCTTTTGGGGCTTTTGCGGAAAGCATTAACGAACGGGTGGAACCGAGTGACGCAGGTGACGAAATTTATGTCGGGCTGGAGCACCTCGACCCGCAAGACCTGCACATCCGCCGCTGGGGCAAGGGGAGCGACGTCATTGGCACCAAGCTCAGGTTTCGCAAGGGAGACCTTATTTTTGGCCGCAGGCGCGCGTACCAGCGCAAACTTGCTATAGCTCAGTTTGACGGCATCTGCTCAGCGCACGCCATGGTTGTGCGGGCTAAGCCCGAAGTCGTGCTGCCCGAGTTCCTGCCCTTCCTGATGGTGAGCGACCGCTTTATGAATAGGGCGGTGGAGATTTCCGTGGGCTCGCTTTCGCCTACAATTAACTGGAAAACCCTGAAACTTGAAAAGTTCCCCTTGCCGTCGATCGACCAGCAGCGGCGGATTGCGGAAATTCTTTGGGAGGCCGACAAGGTTTTCGGTAAGTATTTTTCAGTAACTAAAGCTTTAGCGAAAATTGAGAATGCACTGGTTGATATTATGGTCAGATCTGCAGCGGCCAATTTCGAGTCAAAACCCTTAAGGGAGCTTATCATAGGTAAGCCCCAATATGGGGCTAACGCACCGGCAGCTAATTATCGCGATGGAATGCCACGCTACGTCAGAATTACGGATATTGAAACCAAGGGGCGCTTGACCAAACAAGACATTGTGGCCGTTTTATTGGATGAGTCAAGCCAAAAGAAATATGAACTCGCCGACGGAGATCTTCTCATAGCACGGACCGGTAATACGGTAGGTAAAAGTTACTTGTATTCTGAGTCAGACGGGCGGTGTGTATATGCTGGCTACTTAGTGCGGTTTCGTCCAAATCGCGAAATAGTTCTTCCTGAATATCTATTTCGAGTGACTCAATCCTCATATTATCGTAATTGGCTGGAGAATAACATACGAGTTGGGGCGCAGCCAAATGTCAACGGGACCGAATACGGGTCGTTATTAATTCCCTTGCCTCCGCTTTCATTTCAGAGTGAGAGACTCTCAGATATTAAGGAACTCTCTTCCGGCGATCAGGGTTACGAAGAGCTTATATCAGCAATTCGATTTCTGGCAACCTCATTCCTTAACGATATTTTTTGCGAATAGGTCTATCTATGTTTAACGAATCCTCCACCGTCGAACAGATGATCCTGGATGCTGTTAAGGGTCCGTCCAGTCTTACAGAGGAATTACCGCCGGGTTGGGGAAAATCTTTGGGTGGGGCCTTGCGGCCGTTGCAATGGACCTATCTACCCGCCACTAACCTCCCCCGTCAGAGCAGTGACGTCATGGTAGAGTCCTGGGTGAAAGAGGCCCTCATCAGGCTCAACCCCGAAATCGCCGCCCAGCCCGACCGGGCCAACGAGGTCATCTATAACCTGCGGGCCTGTATTCTCTCCGTGCAGGCCGACGGTCTGGTGCGGGCCAACGAGAATTTTATGGCCTGGCTCCGAGGCGAGAAGACCATGCCCTTTGGCGAGCATGGCGAGCATGTTGCCATCCGCCTGGTGGACCTGGACCAGCCGGGCAACAACCGGTTCACCGTCACCAACCAATGGGTCTACCAGGCCGGGCCGGTGGAAAAGCGCTTCGACTTGGTATTCCTGGCGAATGGCCTGCCCCTGGTTATCGGCGAGGCCAAGACCCCCACCCGCGCCGCGGTCACCTGGTTCGACGGCGCCTTCCAGATCAACCAGATTTACGAAAAAGAAGTCCCAGCCATGTTCGTGCCCAACGTCTTTTCCTTTGCCACCCTTACCGAGGTGCCCATCACCCAGGCCCTTATCAGGATGGGTATGGCTCCAGGTCCTTCCCTGGCCTTGCTGCTGGCCGGCCCGGCCCTGTCGCTGCCCAATATGATCGTCATCGGCCGGGTCATGGGCTGGAAGAAAACAGCAGTTTTTTGTTCTATAATTGTTATCATCTCTACACTCGCCGGCCTGTTTTACGGCAACGTGGTGGGCTAAGGCGTTGGAGGCGGGGCGCTGGTCGGAACCGGAGACCGCCGAAGGTATTTTAATTGGAGGCATGCGTATGAAAAAAGTGCAAGTTTTGGGCCCCGGCTGTCCTAAATGTGTTGAACTTACCAAGCGCGCCCAGGAGGCCGCCCAGGCCGCCGGCGGCGATTTTGAGGTGGAGAAGGTCACCGATCTCAAAGAGATCATGTCCTTTGGCGTCTTTATGACGCCGGCCCTGGTGGTGGACGGCGAGGTCAAGGTCATCGGTAAGGTCCCCAGCGTCGAGGAAATCAAGAAGATGATTGCCTGAGGTCTGGCAACCTCTCCAGGGGCCAAACCAAATACAATTGTTTTCCTCATCTCCTGCAAACCTGAATATGAGAAGAGGCAGGTAAAAAAGGAGGCTCTTGTTATGGAACAGATGGCAAAACCGAATGTCTTGATCCTGTGCACCGGCAACACGGCCCGCAGCCAGATGGCCGAAGCTTTTTTGAAAAAATATGCCGGAGAGTCCCTGGAGGTTTTCAGCGCCGGCTATCATCCCCGGGAAATCAACCCTCTCACCCTCAAGGTGATGGCCGAGAAAGGCTTGGATTTAAGCGGCCACCAATCCAAAGGGGTGCGGGATTTCCTGGGGAAAATGGAGTTCCGGTATCTCATCATCGTCTGTGAGGTGGCTGAGCAAACCTGCCCGAAAAACTTCCCAGGAGTAAGATTTAGGGTATTCTGGCCCTTTGATGACCCGGCCGCAGCCACAGGCAGCGAAGAAGAAAAACTGGCGAAATTCCGCCAGGTGCGGGATCAGATCGATCGGCGCATTCAAGACTGGCTGCACGATCTGCCGCGTTTTGATTCTCATTGGCAAACCTGTGAGTTAAAAATCACGACGCCATAGGCCAACAGTGAGGGGTGCCATGAAGAAGGTACTGTTTTTATGCACGGAAAATTCCTGCCGCAGCCAGATGGCCGAGGGTCTGGTCAACTACGACCTTGCGGGAGAGGTGCAGGCCTTTTCCGCCGGAGTGCGGCCCAGCCGGGTGAATCCCCGGGCCATCCAGGCCATGGCCGAGATCGGCATCGATATTAGCGGGCAGCGCTCGAAATCCATGGATGAGTTTAACGAGGATCACTTCGACCTGGCCATCACCCTCTGCGATCAGGCCCAACGGGAATGCCCCATGTTTCTCAATGCTATCCGCCTGATTCACCTGGGTTTCCCCGATCCGGCCCAGGCCACCGGCACGGAAGCGGAGATTATGGCAGAGTTCCGCAAGGTGCGGGATGATATCCGCCGACAGCTGGGCGCTTTCCTCCGGGAGGAATTGCTTGCTGGCCCAAAAGTGAAAATCGCCGGATAAAATAAGGTAACTTATGGTTCAGAAAATGCCGCCCCCGCCTTGTGGCTGTGGGCATTCGTCTTTATCCAACTGCTGCCCTGGCTGCCATTCTGGAACTGTTGGAGATGACTCGCTTTGCTTCTCGAAACATCCGGAAGGTCAAGACGTATCCATTCCTCATGCCAAGAAACGTTGGGTCATCTGGTTCCTGACGTTTTTTGGCATTTATTCTGCTTCTTCGGTGTGCCCTTTCTGCGGCGCGGCCGGCTGTCCGGTGGGTGCTGGCGGTGCCGCCTTAGTTGGCGTCTTTTTTGCGTCCCTGATGCACTATGGCAGAAAAATCCGGGAAATTTGGCAACGGGCTGTTACCACGGCAAAGAGATAGTTTCAGGAAGATTCCTCATGCTGTTAGAAAAAGTTATAACCTATGAAATCTTCCGACCCAAGATGGATTCCAGCAAGGAGGTGCTGCACAGCATCGCCACCCTGGCCGACGACATCTCCCCCGCCTTCCCATATATTAACACGGAGTTGGGCGGCTGGGATTACGATCAGAGAAACCAGGTGCTGCTCCTCAAATTGTCGGCTGGCAAATGGATTACCCTGCACGCCCAAAAAATCGCTATCCGGGGCGCCCGGGATATTGAGGAGTCCCGGGCCCTCCTGGAGTGGATCAAGGGGCAGATCAACGACATTTATGACCGCCGGGACCTGATCACGCCCCGCTACACCGGTCAGGCGGGCCTCAAGGTCATTAACATTTTGAAGCTCCTGCCCATGACCAACTGTAAACTCTGCGGCTATGCCACCTGTATGGCCTATGCCACGGCCTTGCGGGAAGGGGAAATTACGCTTCCGGATTGCCTGCCCTTAATGGAAGAAAGATATCGGGAAAAACGGGAAAACCTTCAGGCCTACCTGGAAAGCTTTGGCTGGCGGGCCCTGGATGCAACTTGAGTGAGGTGGAAAACTTTTTAACAGGAAAAGGGCCAATGCTGGCCGGCAGTCTTGCGGCAACGTGCCGAGGGGCTTCAAGGCCTGCCTGAACAGGAGGACGCGGTGGGAAAAAAGACCAAAGGGAAAGGCGCCCGAAGTGCCTTATCCGTCATTATCCTGTCACTTACACTTTTTTGGGTTTTTCACCTGACGTCGCCTGATCGTGGCCAAACGACACCCCCCGGCGCTTCCTCGGCGGGGCAGGTGACGGCGCCGGCCGTGGCCGCCGCTGTTCCGAAGAAACCGGAAAGTCCCGCCGGCGTCTGCCCGCCTTTTAAACTCCGGGACGAGCAGGGCCAGATCATCGATCCGGTCCACGGGATCAACGACAAGGTTCCGTATTCCCCCCGGCAGACCTGCGGCGCCTGTCATAATTATCAACTCATTACGGAAGGCTTCCATTTCACCCAGGGCAAGGGGGAAGCCCTGCCCAAGGAATACGGCGAGCGCTACAACTGGGTCCTCTTCCCGGGCAACTACGGCGGCAACTGGTGTTCCCCGGCCCCCCTCTATCGGCAACTGGCCCCCAAAAAGAATACCAACCCCCGCATGATCGACATGACCTCCTTTGATTTTGTTACCGCCAGCTGCGGCGCCTGCCATCCCGGCGGCGGCCCCCTGGAATACGACCGGGACGGCCAACGCTACGACGCCCGCATGCGTGATCCCGCTACCGGGTTCAGCCCCGGCGGCGACAACGGCCTGGACGGCGATTATTTCAAGGCCCGCTGGTCGGATACCGGGATCATCGAAGCCGATTGTCTGCTCTGCCACATGCCGGAATATAATTACAAAAAACGCAACGATCAGCTTGCTGATCTTAATTTCAAGTGGGCCGCCACCGTGGGGGCCAACTTCGGCACGGTCATAGGCAAAGTCGCGGCCGGACAACAACCCGAAGTTGCCTACAACCGGGAGGCCTTTGACGCTGACGGCAATGTCAAACTTCATCTGGCCCCGGAACCGCGCAATGAGGCCTGCCTCAACTGCCACGCCAAACCGGGCTGGAAAAAACGCGGCGCGGCTTTTTCTCCCCGCACGGATGTCCATCTCAAGGCGGGAATGCGCTGCGTGGATTGCCACCCGGCCGGCAGCAAGGCCACGGACCCCCGGATTCGCGGCAAAGAGGTGCATCAGATCGGCAAGGGGGACGAGCCGGCTTTGTTCGTCCGCAATGATCTTGACAACACCGTCCGCCAGTGCGCCGACTGCCATATCAGCGGCTACCTGAACGCCCCCATCGCCAAACATGAGGGTCTGCCTTCGTTGCACCTCGAGAAGATATCATGCCAGGCCTGCCATATCCCTCACCGGATGGTGAAATCCGCCCAGGTCCAGGTGAGCGACGTCTTTAACACTGGCCCCCTTATCTCTCCGCCGCCCAAACGCATCTGGACCTTTTACGATCCCTTCCTGAAGTACTGGAACCACTACGGTGAACTGGCCAGGTTCACCTTCAAGGACCAGCCCACCGACCCTTTCCGTCCGGTCCTGACCTGGTACAAGGGCAAGATCTACCCGGTGAATCGAGTGCACAGCGCCTGGCCCGGCTTCATCGAGGAGGGAAAACCCGGCCTCAACCAGGCCTTTATGAAAGACACCTTCCTGATGTGGCAGCAGCACCGCCAAAATCCGGCGCTCTACCCGGAATTGGCCCTTATTCGGGATGATAATGGCGATAATGTCCCGGAAGTCAACCGCTCCGAAGAGATCGACGCCTTTCTCAAATCGGTCAAGTCCTACCTCACCGACACCAAGTTCGATCTAACCGGCAAGACCCTGGTGTGGGTCAATAATGACCGGGCCTATACCTCGGGAACCCAGTGGCGGACGCTCCCCAAATCTGATTTCGAGGCCTCCCCGTACGCCTCCGTCTATAAATATAGCCACGGCGTGGCCCCTGCCCGGGCCGCCCTGGGCGCCAAAGGCTGCGCCGACTGCCACAGTAAAGAGGCCCCCTGGTTTACCGCCCGGATACTGACCTACCCCTTTGGCGAGGACGGCAAACCCGTTACCATGAGTCAGGCGGACCACCTGAAATATCAGACCGTTCCAAGTGATGCCGAACCCTGGACCTACTGGACCGGGATCTTTTTTATCTCCCTTACCATTATCGTTATGGTGGGACTGGTCGGCCACATGCTGCTGGATGCCTGGAGGTATTACCAGGGCAACGGCAAGGGAGGCGACCGTGACTAAGAGGGATGCGGCAGTAGAGGTCCAGCGCTTTGATCTCTACTTTCGCCTGCAGCATTTCTTGCTGTTTATCAGCGTCATCATCCTGGTGATCACCGCCATCCCCATGTGGGGCCTGCGCTATCCCTTTTCCCCCTTCCCGGCCGGCGTCATAGATGGTTTCGGCGGTATTGAGAGGGTGCGCACGGTGCATATTGCCGCCGGTTTCCTGCTGCTCTTCGCTTTTGGCTACCACATCCTTTATATACTGATTCATCCTGCCGGCCGCCGGGACTTTCTGCTCATGTTGCCCCGGAAAAAGGATTTCCGCGATTTTTATCAAAATATTCTGTACTTCCTGGGCAAAACCGATACGCCCCCGAGTTTCGGCCGCTTTGCCTATTTCGAAAAATTCGACTATTGGGCCGTGTTTTGGGGAAGCATCATCATGATCGGGACAGGGTTCATCATGCTGTATCCGGCCCAGGTGGCGGTCTGGCTGCCCCCCGGGGCGGCAACCGCTGTATCCGGGGCCGCCCGGGAGGCTCACTACCACGAAGCCATACTGGCGGCGCTGGCGCTGTTTATCTGGCATATGTATCACGTCCACCTCCGCCCCGGAAAATTTCCCGGCAGCCTGGTCTGGTGGCACGGGAAGATTACCAGAGAGGAACAGGAAAGAGAGCATCCGCTGGAAAGGGAGGAATTGCTTTCTTTGAAAACCAGGAGATAAGGTTTAGAGAAGGTGCGGCTTCATAAAATGAGGCTAGACCATGAACTCTATAGCCATTCTTTAAGATGCACTCATTTCTTTTACTCATTCATCTCAAAGCCGGGTCCTGCCAAACACCTGCCGACGACGATCATCCCCCACCATTTTTCCTGTTCCGGGGTGATCTTGGCCAGAATAGTATCCAACGTGCCTTTCACCACTTTTTCTTTGTCGGGATAGCCGGCATAATACACGATCGCCACAGGCAGGTCGCCCGGATTGTACTTCTTTAAGGTATTCAGCAGGTTGTCGATTTCTTTCAGACCCATATAAAAGACCAGCGTGCCATTGTATTTGGACAGGTTCCTGGCCAGGTCATCCGGGTCCGTTTTTCCGAGAAAACTACGGGCTGCCGTTTGGAGCACAAAGCGCGCCTTGGCCCCGGTGCTGGCCCGCTTCAGCGCGGCCATGGAGGCGGTGATCGCTCCCAGGCCGGGAATAATTTCCACGGCGTCGTCGTCCAGTCCTTTCATGAGCCAGAAGGTCCGGCTATAGACGGTGGGATCGCCCCCCGTGAGCAGGGCAATGTTCTGTCCCTGGCTCAAACGGACCTTCATCTGCTTGATAAATTCATCCCTCTGTTTTTCTTTCTCAGCCAGCAACTCCCGCCGTTCCTCCGGTTTGAGATTTTTCTTCTCGGGGTTGACCCATAATTCTTTCCAGGGGTCAAAGACCTCCTTGCCCTGCAGATATGTTTGGAAGGGCACCGCCAACTCCGGGTGGCACAGAACCAGATCGGCTTTTTTTATGGTTTCCAGGGCCTTTAAGGTAGTGTGCTCCGGACCGGCCGGTCCTAATCCCACCAGGAAAAATTTCCCCGCCGGTGGCGGCGCAGCCATACCGGGGCAGGCCATAAACGTTAGCAAGAGAAAAATAAGGCCAAGCAGAGAAAATTTCAGCTTCATAAAGAATCCTTACGTGGTTGTATCCGGTTTCTTTTTGGCCTGGGCAAGCATCGCGCCTTGCCTGACTTTTTTCCCTTGCCACCAAAACATCAGGCTGGCTGCCATCAGGAATACAGCAACCCCGAAAAAGGCCCTGGAAGTCAGGTCTTTTGAACCGGACGGCGGTTGGGGCAGCGGGCCCGTCGGTTCGGCCAGGCTGTTTTCGTCCACCTTCACTGTCATACTCAGACGGTGTCCCATTTCGTCGTCTGCCACGAAGCGCCATTCCCCTGGGAGATCTGGC
Organism: Desulfobacca acetoxidans DSM 11109; assembly: GCF_000195295.1. NCBI lineage: Bacteria > Pseudomonadati > Thermodesulfobacteriota > Desulfobaccia > Desulfobaccales > Desulfobaccaceae > Desulfobacca > Desulfobacca acetoxidans. The sequence goes on along the minus strand of NC_015388.1, from coordinate 66,878 downwards.
ACGAAAGCGAACTTGCCGTTGTGGTCGGCGCGGCCGGTTTGGAAAGGTTTCTCGGATGCCGGGGAAGTAATCGTGACTTTGGCGTAGCTCATGGGTTCGTCACCAACATATTTGGCTACAACCACCAGGCCCCCTTTTTCAATCGAGCCTTCTACCCCGTGGGGAAGCGCCGGCTGCGGCAGCAAGAAAAGCATGCCCAGGAAGGCCGCTAATTCCCAACAACGTGCTTGAACCACAATATATTTCTCCTTTTATGGTATGAATGCCGATCTTTCTCAAACATATCATTTTTTCTGAAAAGTCAAAAAGGTGGTATAGAGCACATAGTCGATATCGGCTCTGTTCGGGGCCGGCGTCCGATGGCTGGCAAAAATCGCCTGATACCCTGGTTCCGGCAGTTTGACTCGAACCACGCCTTGGCTATCAGTTTCCAACCAATCTTTCACCTTCCCCACCCTGACCCGGCAACCGGTCAGGGGCGCCCCCTGGAAAAAAAACTGCACCGGCAACTCCTCTTCCGGTGCTAAGGTGAGGGGATCCTTTAACGGCACCGCCTCAAATTTCAGCCCCACCGGTTTGGTCAAAGCTTCGCCGAAAGCAAAGATGGTCTTGCCGATCTGCGTGGAAAAAAAGGCCTCCTCAACCTTGAGACCCTTGTCTATGGCCTCCTGCTTGGTGAGAAACTCTTTCCCGGTTGGCGTATTGACGCGATAGCCCCACTCGGCCAATACCGTAACCATGGCCGGGGCGCTCTTGGTCTGGAGACGCACTGTGTCGGCTCCGTCAAGCCGTTGCCCGGTCAGAAGTTTTCCCGTTGTATCGAAGGCTTTGATTTCCTTGATGCTGGTGGGCGCGTAAGGATACAGTTTGTCAGGCAAAAGGCCTCGGGCGATGAGATACGCATTGTCTTGCCGTTCCACCCACAGGTAATGAGCCTGAGTGACCGAGGTCAGCATGATACTGATAATAAGAAAGAGAATGAATCTTTTCACAGTTGTTCTCCCGGATACGCACAATCAAAAATACAACGTCAACTTCCCCATGGCCAGGAAGCCGGGTACGATGGTAGTGCCATCCGTCGCCATAAATAACGGATATTTTCGGTTAAAAATGTTTTCCAGGTCCAACGTTAGTTCCACCTTATCGAAAAATCGGCGGGAAATTGAGGCATCCATGGTAAAATAGCCGCCATTTTTAAAGGTGTTTTCATTGTCATAATAGATGTTGATGTAATAACTTCCCTGCAAAAGAACATTGACATACTGAGGATTTTTATACCACACGCCAAAATGAAATTTATGCAAGGGGTCCGTTGGTAGATATTTCCCCTCCAACTCAGGATCATTGTCATCTTTGGCAATTTTTGAAATATTATAGGTATAATTGCTGAACAATGATAGATCTTTCCTGACGTCCCACTTCAACTCCACTTCAAGGCCGTGGATATCAACCTTGGAAATATTTTCGAGTTTATATTCCGAAAAGGTTTTCTTCTTTTTTATGTAGGAGTTCAGCAGTCGATCCCCGATATAGTCCGAGGCCCAGGACTGATAAAACGTCACCCTGCCCCACAGTTGGTCGGTAAAGAATCGCTCGGCGCCCACATCATACGAGGTAATCTTTTCCGGTTGCAGGAAGGGATTGGCAAACCGGAAGAACGTCCCTCCACCCCTAACCTGAATTTTATAGAGTTCGAAAAGGCTGGGAGCCCGAAACCCGGTGCCGGCCGTGACCTTCAGGGCTGTTTTCTCATCAGGATGGTAGGTCACCCCACCCTTGGGAGAAAAATTATCCCACTGACTGGTGGGATACGAATTGTCATACGCTGCGCGGCCACCGTCAGGAAGGCTATCCCAGTTCCGGCCCTGGGAGGATTCTATCCAGTCATAGCGCGCCCCCATATTGACGATCAATTTATGGTTGAAGAAAGAGAAATCAGCATTGATAAACGGGGACAGGAAGAGTTGCTCACCTTGGGCGCCGCCATCCCGGATAACCTTCATATAGTCTTCATCGTATTTCCACCAGATTTTTTTAATCGCTGCCCCAGCAGTGATAGTGGCCCAGTTTGACGGGAATAGGTTCGTTTGCAGATCAAGTCCCCAGACTGACGGCCCGGGGAATATCTCCTTGCGATTGAGAGAGCTGTAGTTATCGCCGGTGGCATCTTGAAAGGCTGTCTTGTTCGCTTGATTCAGATAGGTGACCCCTTTAAAAACCACCGTGTCCCATTTGTGCTCATACGCCAGGATAAATTGGTTCAACCCTAAGGTATTATGGAAATTTGGCCGCCCCTGGCCCTGATTATGGATATAAAAAATTTGGGTGTACCTTAGATGTGACTGGGGGCTGAAATCATAGGTCGCCTTGCCGAAAATCTTGCCCACCTGGCTGTAGCGTTTGATAGTGTAGGGCTGGATGGGGGAATCCATAAAAAAACCATGGCTTTTGTCGTAGCCGCCGGTCAGGAGGACCCCGGCATCACCGAATTTTTGGGAATGAAAGATATCTCCGCCAAAGGTATTGCCGTTGCCGGCCTTGCCGGTGACGTTGCTCTCCCGGGGTTCCTGGGGGTTTCTGGTAATGACATTAATGACCCCCCCCAGGCCCTCGGAACCGTACAGGGCCGACATGGGACCGCGCACAATTTCAATGCGCTCAATGGCCTTTTTCGGAATATACCCGAAGGCCACCCAGGCAATGGAGTTATTAAAATTATCGTTTTGGGGAACGCCATCCACCAGAAATAAAACCCGGTTGGACCCCACGCCCCGCATCTTTAGGGGACTGGCAATGCCGTTGGTGTGCAGCGCAAAGTGACGAAAATTATACACACCCGCCGCCTGGCGCACGATATCCTCCACATTTTCAAACGGCGAGGCCTTGATCTGCTCCCTGGTGATGACCGTAACACTCTGGGGGGTGTCAAAGACCCGCATTTCGGTGCGGCTGGCAGTCACCGCAATTTCGTCAACCATCTGGACAGTTTCCTGACTCTGCGCCTGACCCGCTTCCTCTCCCTGGAGCGCTGGCGGTGATGCCTCCAGCTCCTGGGCCTGTGCCAGGATTGGCAACCATACCATGACCAGCATCATTAGACTAATGAAGATGCTAATGACATAGACCTGTTTTTTCATCACGACCTTCCTCCCCTTTCAGCCAAAGCGCTGTCGCTGTCTTATTGTGATTCCATTCACATGTCAGCCCAAAAAAAACCACGAAGTCTCCACCTTTAGGTGGATAAGCCTTCGTGGCTGATGTTTTTCAGAATTATTTGGTCAGGAACCCAAAATTGCTCTAAGTCATTTTATAGTTCCTGTCATTTCCAGACGTTTTGGCCTTGGCAGAGTTCATCTCTCCCATACGCCACATCATTATAAAGCAAAATACGAAAAGCTGTCAAATAAATTATTCTCTCGCTCCTGGGCCATCCAGATGATGGCCGCAATAGGAATACCGCGCCGGCCCGCGTCTCTGTCACATCTTGCTCTTAGCGCGCTTCCAGGCGCATTCCCGCCAGAAACCTTCGATACACTTTTGGCGTTGGGCCCCCGGCGCCGCTAGCCTTACAGACCCGAAAAGCCTGGCTGTCTTGCTCAATCCAGATGTTATAGAAAGCCTGCTTTGGGCTGCCCGTGGCGATCAGGCAGGCGGATTTCAGCAAAGCCGGACTAATTTTAGCCATTATCTCCTTCCTTAAATTCCCCCAGGCGCAAGACTTGGATACGGGCCAAGTCGTCTTGCAGGTCACAGATCAAACGAATTCCTCCCAGCCGATAACTCCATAAAGTCCCCATAGGGCCACTGAGGGCCTTCCCCATATCCCGGGGATTCTCCTGTTTTGCCAGATCGTCGCCAAATGCAAGCACATTCCTGGCTTTTTGCAGGTCCAGCTCCCACAGCTGCTTTCTGGCAGTCCGGGAATACTCAATCTTCCAGGCCAAGGTCCTTCCTCACTTCATCAGCGGCATGGGCAGTTTCTTTTTTCTTTCGCAGGCGCTCAAGGACATCGGCGGCCAGATAATAGCTCTCCAGCTCGTCGATCTGGGCGTAGAGCGCCTCCAGAATATAATATGTCTTGGTGCGGCCGGTCTGGCGCGCCAAAAAATCCAGTCGGTTATTGAGATCATCTGGCAGCCGCACCGATACCGACATTATTTCTTCCTACCTTATTATATATAGTTTGACAGTAAACACTGTCTTTAATAGAATATATGTACTACAATTAACATGCAAGCTGTTTTTGTTGACGGCTTCGGCTGATTAGAGGTAAGCTGGGTGATCACTCTGACTATCAATAACAGGATCGCTGTTTCTCTGAGTGAACTGCCGCCCCCGGTGGTGGAGCAGCTCCAGGAACGGCTGACTTTCCCCAACCCCGTTTGGCAGGAAAACGAAAAGCGGGGCTATTCCAACTGGAAAGTGCCGGAGACTCTGCGCTTATATCGCTTGAACGGGGGCCGTCTGTTTATGCCCCGGGGTTTTATCGGCCAGGCGCTCGGGCTACTGCAGGAAGCAGGCTTGACTTGGATTATCAAAGACCAGCGGCGGCTTTTACCGGAAGTCGAGCTTCAGTTCACCGGTGAACTGAAAGATTTTCAATGCGACGCCGCGGATACCATCTATTTTCGGGACTTCGGAACCCTGGCGGCTCCGACCGGAGCCGGCAAGACGGTCATTGCCCTGGCCATAATTGCTGCCCGCCGGCAACCGACCCTTATCGTCGTTCATTCAAAGGAACTGCTGCACCAATGGCGTGAGCGCATCGAAACCTTCCTGGAAATACCAGCGGCGGCTATCGGCGTCATTGGCGACGGCCAGCGGACTGTTGGCAAGAAAATTACCGTGGCCCTGGTGCAGACATTATACAAATGCGCCTCCGAAGTGGTGCCGCGTATCGGTTTCCTGGTGGTCGATGAGTGCCACCGCTGTCCCAGCCGGACGTTCACCGAAGCGGTGACGGCTTTTGACTCGGCCTATATGCTGGGCCTGAGCGCCACCCCCTGGCGGCGGGACGGTCTTTCCCGGCTGATCTACTGGCACTTGGGTAGCAAGGTGTATGAGATTGACCGGGGAGCCTTGATTGAAGATGGCCATATCCTGGCAGCGGAGGTGATATTCCGGAAAACCGCTTACGAGCCGATAAGTGACCCGTCGGAGGAATACTCCCGGATGTTGTCTGAGCTAACCGCAGACCCTGAGCGCAACGCCCTGATCGTCCGGGATGTAGTACAGGAAGCCGACGGCGAAGGAGTATGCCTGGTGTTATCCGATCGGAAGGCACATTGCGAAACCCTGGCAGGGATGCTGGCGCACTCGGGCCTGCCGGTATCGGTGCTGACCGGCGATCTGAGCATGAAGAAACGCCAGGAGATTATCGGGGCCGTGAATGGCGGCCATGTCAAGGTGCTGCTGGCTACCGGCCAGCTCATCGGTGAGGGCTTTGACTGCGCCGGGTTATCCACCCTGTTTCTGGCGACACCTATCCGGTTCAGCGGCCGGCTGCTGCAATATTTAGGCAGGGTGCTGCGACCGGCTCCGGGAAAAGACAAGGCTAAGGTGTATGATTACCTGGATGTCAAAGTTGGCGTGCTGGTAAATGCAGCCCGAAACCGGGCCCGAATCTACCAACAATCATAATCTACATATTAAGGGTACAGACATGACGAAAGCGGATTTGATTTCAGCAATGGCGGCCCAGGCGAACCTGACCAAGGCCGAAACGGAAAAAACCTTAAATGCCCTGATCACAGTTATGACCTCCAGTTTGCAGACCGATGGCAAGCTATCCATACCGGGGCTGGGCGTATTTTCGGTAAATGAACGAGCGGAGCGGACCGGCCGCAATCCCAGGACTGGCGAGCCGATGCAGATTGCCGCCAGCAAAATGGTAAAGTTCAAACCGGGCAAGGCGTTAAAGGAGGCGGTGCGGTAGGAGCGAGGCCAAAGGGTTGATTGGGGATGATACCTGGGGAGAAATTGTGTGATCCTTGATATGTTCAACGTGTTATATATAATAAGGAAATACTCATTAAATATTGCGATAATTCTCAGAATGGTATAGTATGATTATCAGTTAACTGATTAATTCAATAGGGATGAGGGAAAATTGGAATCGAAGTCTAACACCATGCTCATTGATGCCTTGACCGCCCGCACTCGCTTTGGTGAGATTATGGAAAAGGCGGAAAAAGAGCAGGCCCGTTTTATAGTAAGCCGCCGAGGCAAAGCCAAAGTGGTAATCATGAGCGTAGAGGAATACCTGAGAAGTGTCGTTAAAACCCCGGATGTTTTGATAAAGCTTCAAAGTGACGCCCAAAAAGCGGGAATGGATAAAATTAGTGATGCGGAAATCGAGGCCGAAATTCAAGCTCATCGCAAAGCCCAACTGAGAAAAAAATAACTCCGCCTTCATGCTCAAGGTAGTCCTGGATACAAATATAATCATTTCCGCCGCTCACAATCCGGTCGGCAAACCCGCTCTCGTGCTTGCCATCGCTTTGAGCGAGGAACCTGCTCTTGTTACCCTGTATCTCAGCCAAGATGTCTGGCAGGAATACAAGGAGGTGATCGATAGAGACAAATTCAAATACTTCAATAAAACCCATGTGAAAACGCTTTTGTCACAGATTAAAAATCGCGCCAAGTTCGTTAAGCCTGCCTTCAAGGTGAGCGCCATAAGAACTGATCCAGCGGATAATCGGATTTTAGAGTGTGCCATAGCTGCTGAAGCCGATTATTTGGTCACTGGGAATATAAAACATTTTTCTTTCAAGAAGTTTCACCATACCCGAATCGTCTCTCCCCAAGAATTTTTAATCATCATTGGGGAGAATTTCTTGGCTTGACTAAGCCTATCGTCGGCAGGGTAGTGTGCGAATTTTCTGCCCTGTTCTTTTTCGGATGCTTGAAGATTACATCGAAAACTGCGCACCCCCCCCAATCGCCGTTGAAATTTGACCCCATCAAATATATATACCGAAGCCGCGGTATGATCTGCTATTTCTTGGCCAGTATGAACGGAGAAGAATTTAATCAGAAAAAACAGGAATAACGGACGCTCTTCTGGATCGAAATGGCTACCCAGTCCGGAGAAAGCCGAGCACATGGGAGAAAGAAGGGAGGCCTACCGGGATTGAGATGATCCCGGGGATGGCATAATAACCAAGTTTGCTTGGATAGCTGAAAGCAGTTTTTAGAGTTGCTTTATTTTCTTGGTATTCCTGTTAATCCATAAACAACATTTTCAAAAAATCAGTCGGTGTTACAATAATTATGCCGTGGTAATTATTAAGGCTAAGCAGATGCTTATCACCCGAAACGATTTAATCCGCCATAGACCTTCCATGGCGCAAATCAGGTATTTGTCGTCTTTGGGGTCGTCTTTAACCGCTTTGAGATTAAGCAAGCCCGGTGTAATCAGGGCGGGCTTGGCGATTTCTGACAGGAATTCGTTAATTTCTCTGGCCGTAAGCTTAAGCCGCCGCTTGATTTTGGGATACAGAAAAACGGCCCTAATTTCTTGTAAGATATCCTGCGAAGTTACAAGGTTTATCCTGCCCTGCCTGGCCAAGTCGATGATTTTGTCCGGATTTGATCCTGGCGCCAATGCGGAGCTTACAAAGACATTGGCGTCGATAACGGCTTTGATCATCTTTTTTTAGTTTTGGGTTTCTCTATAGATTGAACCGCTTTTTCTATAAGATCATAAAGCTCTTCTTCGCTCAAGCTCTTGAACTTATTCCCGGCCTTGGCCTGCATTTTGGCAATCGCTTCGGAAAAGGCTTGTAACGCTCCTCCCCGGTCGATCACTTCTTTGGGCTTGAAAAAGATGCCGTCTTCCCTGATCTCATATTCCATCAGGTCTCCTTCTTTCAGGCCGAATTTGTCTCTGAAGACTTTCGGGAATGTAACCTGGCCGCCCCGGATAATTTTTATCAAAGGCATGGCTATCTATCTCCTTGCAAATATGCTTTCCGGCTTTGTGAAAACCTGCATATTTTACATTTTATGTGATTCTGTATTTTTGTCAAATCATACCTTAAAAAGCTCATCTATCACCAGATGCAGGCGAATGAAGCGAGGTATCTGGTCGTCCTCAAAATGACAACTGCGTCTTTTACGGCCTCACGAACTTCTTCCAGGGTTTCGCCTTGGGTATAGATGGAATGCCCCAGGGCTTTGGCCTCATAGCCGCCCTCAGCAGCTTCTTCCACAACAAAAAAAATTTCTAAACTCATGAGTTGCCCCATTATTATCTGCCTATCCAAAGAAGTTCCACATCTATCTTGGTGGCCGCAACCTGGAGTTCAGGGTCGCCGGTGACTAAACATGCCCCTAATTCCTGAGCCAATCCCAACCCGAAAGTATCCGCATAGGATAGACCGCCTCCGGCTTTAATTCTGGCCGCGGCTTTGACTCTGGGCCACGTTGCTTCTGCTATGGTGAGCTTATCTTCCTGCCTGACGCCCTGCACAAAAGCCGCTGCAGCCTCTTCGCCTCGCCTTTGCAGCACAATATAGTAGGCTTCTCCTAAATTAACCGCGCTCAAGTAAAGTTCGGCCTTTTCATCCAGTATAATATCGGCTACCGTCTGGGCCCCGAGCTCATCCTCCGCGAGGGCGAGGAGGGCACAACTGTCGAGAACATATCTCATCGCGTTTCCTCCTCTCGCTCTCTATCGGCAGCGCGTTCCTGAAGCAAATGGTCAGTGAGCTTTTCATCTCCCTCCGTCCCTTTGAGAATTCCCCGGAGGGCAAGCAATGGATGCCGGGGCAAGGGGCGTAAGAGGATCGCACCATCGGCAACTTCTTCAACCATCAAGCGATCACCCTTTTGTAATCCAAATTTCTTCCTTATGGAGGACGGCAAACATATCTGACCTTTTTCTGAAATTATAATTTTTTTCATTATTATACCTTTATTAAATATCTACAGCATAATATGTATTATATATATTAATTGTAGTAGAAATTTTAAAATCATACAAGCATATTTTTGACGGACATTACTCTCCCCGTATAGAAATAAATTCTATAAAAACGATCATTAATCATAGAGAAATATATTGACGAAATAGCTTGTCTTTTGTATATATATAAAATATATTTTAAGTGCTTTTTTGATGTTTTTATCAATTTGACGTCAATTGGCTCGGAAAACCCAACCAGGAGCAAAAAAAATAACCGGGCAGCGAGTCACCGGCGACCGAAACAAGGAAATATGGCAATGGCAAAAAACGTGAACATCGAAATAAAGGGTTCCACATTAGTTATCACCTGCAATCTGGATGAGGACCATGGTCCCAGCAAAAGCGGCAAGACCACCATTATCGCCTCGACTGAAGGCAACATGCCCATTCCGGGGCATGAGGGGATCAAGTTGGGCTTGAACCTCTACAAAAACCGGAAATGAAACATAAGACAAAATAATGTCCGGATATCCAAAAGTCATCGGCTACCTGCGGGTCAGCACCCAGGACCAGGACCTGGAGAAGAACAAGGCCGAGATCCTTGCCTTCGCCAACGAACGGAAGCTAGGGCCGGTGGAGTGGCTGGAAGAAAAAGTCAGCGGGGTCAAGACCTGGCGCAAGCGGGAGATCGCCCAAGTTGTGGAGTCGCTGCGGGACGGTGACTGGTTGATTGTCCCGGAGCTGTCCCGCCTGGGACGGTCCACACTCGACATCCTGGACATTCTGGCCGAACTCCGAAAAAAAGGGGTCAATGTTTATGCCGTCAAAGGGGACTGGACGTTAAACGGCACCATCGAAAGCAAAGTGTTCCTCACCATGATGGCCTTGTTCAGCGAGATCGAGCGGGATCTTATCTCGGCCCGTACCAAAGAAGCTTTGAAGGCCCGGCAGGCCGCCGGGTTAAAGTTAGGCCGTCCCAAGGGGCCCGGCAAAAGCAGACTGGACCCATACCGGCTGGAGATCGAGGCGCTGCTGAAAAACGGCTCGCGTCTGAACTTTATCGCCGCCCGCTATAATGTGACAGTTCCTACATTAATAAATTGGATAAAGAAGAATAATATTGATAAGACCTCGAAGCCGTGAGGCGTACAATGGAGCCGAATCATTCCGCCCTGAAAACTGCTTTTCTGGTGGCTTTTGACAGCCCAAAACAGGCTTTTTATGTTCTCTGGATTGAAGCCGGCGGCGAGTCTTTCCGCGTCTGCAAGGTCAGCGGCGCTAAGGGCCGGATCTGGCACCGCCAGGCTTGGGAATTCGACTCCCTGTCGGCCGCTGAAGCCTTGTTTGAAAAGCGGCTGCGGGAGAAAACCAGGCCGGATCGCCGCTCTAACCGGAAATATCAGTTGCAGTGTGTTTTGCCGGTTTGATTTGGCCTAAGTTAAGTCCTATGATTTTCGGCTAGTCGTGCATATGTTGGGGTTGCCCCAGATACGATTGCTTTTCAGGAATGATCTACCCAGAGACGCGGCCCTCACAACCTGATTAACACTCATCTTTGCTGACTGCGTCTGGGATATGGCGGACTCGTGGCCAGATCTGGCCTGGATTCGGATCCTCACAATCCTTGGGGTAAGTGAAACCCGACAAATCTTCTTTAAGAAATGACAGGCCGTATGCCACATTCAGACGGCGCATCCACCTTCTTTTCGTGTTTTCGTTTCGGCCATCAAAGGTTAGATCGTGAGGAATAGGCAATCCAACCACAGGAGGATTTATTGGCTCTCGGAACAGGCTGTGAGAAAAAGGTCCTCTCACCACACACCTTTCATAAGGATGTTCGCAATGCCCGCCACCGCCAAAAATTACTTTGATCTCACGAATATTATCTTGATTAATCATTTTGCGCTTGGCTTGGGCAAGGGTTTTAATAGTGCCTTTTTTCAAATCCTCTCCAATGATATTTTTTGCTTGGCGGATCGCTTGATCTTCTGATCCTTCCTCTCTCTTCTGGCAGATTGCTTCAAGGTGGCAGGGGTCAAGATTTCCTCTTAACTCTGCGGCAAGGAAATCAATCCTACCTGCTCCCAATGGCAGCACATGACCACAGAGGAAATTGAGATGTTCTGTATTATCTGACCGATGATAAAAGATAAACGTACTCTGGTCCACTGTTCCTGCACCTGTATCAGAAAACAAATAAATATCTGGGATGGCAACTCGGGAGCGGATAAAGCCCTGCACGTTGGCGCTAACTTCGGGATAAATGTGACAAGCTTTCCTGATGGCGGGAGATTGGCTCTGTTGGTTATTTTTTCGAATCAGGATCAGCTCTTCTAATTCTATAGAAGGGTATTTTTCTTTGAGTTCATCAGCCAGGCTTAGAGCTTCGCACACAAGGTCACGGAAAAAATCAGCAACTTTTTTCTCCTGAGCCTCAGCGACCGGAACCGCTGTATTTACCGCCAAGTAATCCTCAGGGTGATCGCCGAAGCCTTGCAGTCTCTTGCGGATATCCTCTTTAACCATACCCAAGGTGATGGCAAAGAGATAGACTGCGCAAGACTCGATAAAACCTCGCAAATCGGTAAGATTTGATTCCTGCACGGCACGTTGGTAAGGCCATAAAATAGGATCTTGCTCTCGCCCCAGGGCTATGGCCACCATTGCTTGCTTTAAGTGGTACAAGCCTTTTTCTGGATAATGGATGTTCTGGTCTTGCACATGTTGCAAGATATCGTTGTTACATACCAATAGACTCGGGATGAGAAAGGGGAAATCATCGTTATTGAAGCTTGGTGGGATATAAATCCAGGCTCTGTCCTTTGTAATGTCCCGACAGGTGCACTTGGAAAAAGCAGTGCCAAAATCAAAACCTATTTGGACAATATGTGCATCTCGTCTTTGGGGGGCTTCGCTGAGGTGAAGATTGTCAACAAAAATTGACCCCTTTGGTCATCGAAAATTGACCCCCCTGGTTAGCGGAAAAGTTGCTGTTAACGAGGGCCAGCCTTGGCCGGGGTAGACTTATTGGTGCCATGAGGGGCGGATTCGGCCTGCCCCGCAAACGCTTGGTGCCGGCCGGCCGAATCCGCTTTGGCCGGCCGGCGGCTGGCTTCTCCCAACCGAACTTTTTCCGGTTCATGCGGCCTCTGGTAAAAGCTTCTGTTTCATGCGAAAACTATTCCCGTTAATCACAAAAATATGGGAGTGGTGCACCAGACGGTCAATGATGGCAGCAGCGATTACCTGGTCGGTAAAAATCGGTCCCCAATCTTCGAAGCCGTAATTACTGGTCAAAATCATGGCCCCCTTCTCATAGCGAATCGATACTAATTGAAAAAGGAGATTGGCCTGTTCCGGGGTGATGGGCAGATAGCCCAGTTCGTCCAGAATCACCAGGTCCAGTCGGGAGAGGTTCAACAGCACCTGGCCCAGCCGGCCGGTTTTGTGAGCCACACTGAGATCAGTCAACAGATCTTGGGTACGGATAAATAAGACCCGATACTTGGCCATGCAGGCTTTAACGCCAAAGGCAATGGCCAGATGGGTCTTGCCGACGCCTGGAGGCCCCAGGAAAAGCAGGTTTTCTTTTTTCTCCAGAAAGTCCAGGGAAGCAAGCCGGATGATCTCTTTTTCGTTGAGCTGCGGCTGAAAGGAGAAATCAAACTCTTCCAGGGTTTTCAAGGAGGGGAAACGAGCCTTGTGAATCTTGGCATTGATAGAGCGGTCCAGTTTGCTCATGGCCTCCATTTCCACTAGCCGGGCCAAGTAGTTTTCGTAAGAAAGTTTTTCCTGGGCGGCCTTGTGGGCTTCCTCCTGGTAGTGGGCCAAGATTTTGGTTAGTGACAGGCTCTTGAGCTGCAGGTCCAGTCGGGGGATCATCGGGCGCCTCCTCCGTAACTGGCTCTATAGAGTGAAAGCGGTCTTTTGGCCACGGCTGGCAAACAGGCTGTCCGGCACGAAGTCGGGAGCACCGGCTGCTGCAGTTTTTCCGGCAGCAGGCCCTGGACCGATCTGACCGACGGCGTACCCAACTCCAGGGCCGTCTGCAAGGCAGCGGCGACGGCCTGGTGGTCATAGACAGAGAGCAGGTCCAGGATTTTATTCAAATGGTAGGAGGCGTTGAGGGTATATGACTGTTCCGCCAAGCGGATAAAGTCTGGCGCCAAAGCTGGAAAAGTCTCCTGAAAAACCACCTTGACCTGCAAGCGCCGCTGTTCTTTCCGGTCCAGAAATTCCTTGGCCAGATCGGCGTGTTCAGGATGCGGCAAGGTTACCTGATGTTCACGAAGCAGTTCATACCGAGCCAGGGGTTTCAAGTCAGCATCCAGGATATCCAGCCAGCGCCCCAGCACCCGTTCGATCCAGACTTTTTTCCCGGCCATGGCCAAAGACACCGGGTAGCGGTTGCTGTCCGCGTGTACGTAGCCATCCCAGGAGACTTTCCGGGATTCTTTTTGAAATGACAGGGGAATATCGGACTGTAAGGGCTTGAGGTTTTCTTGTGGCCAGAGTTGTACTGGCGCCAGTCCGGTGGTGCTATGGGTCCGGGCATTATACTGTTCCATAAACCGGGCCAAGCGCTCTCCCAGGTGGTCGAGATGCTCCACTTCCAAACCCCGCAGGAAATGCTCCTGGAGATAAAAGAATGGATTTTCCACCTTGCCCTTGGTCCGGGCCCGATATGGTTGGCAGGGGTCCGGCTTAAGGCCATAGGTCCCCAAGAAAGCCAGGAAATCATCCTGATAGCGGATGACGCCCTGACGGTCGTGCGACAGGACCAACTGCTTGGGATTGTCGATGACGATTTCTGCCGGCACTCCCTGGAAAAAGACCAGGGCCTGAGTTAACACCCGAATAATGCTGGGAGTACTGATATCCAAAGAAAAGGTCACAAACTTATAGCGACTGTATGACAGGATCGCCTGGTGGAAGTAAATCTTCAGTGGCCGGCCGGCTACCGGCACCTGCCATTCTTTCCAGTCGTATTGCATCTGTTGACCCGGGGAAGTCTCGAAATGGATCGTGGTTCTGTCTCGGACATCATCTTGAAACTGCCGGAGATAGCGATACACGCTGGTCAAGGACCCGGTATAGCCCAACTCGGATAGTTCCTGAAAGATGCGGGTACCGATAAATTGTTTGCCAATCATCTCTTTAATCTGAGGGGCAAAGGGGTCTAACATCTTCTCCGATGCCGCTCTCTGATACGCTGGTGGCGCTTGGCGGTTCCAGTGGCGCTTCACCGTGTTCTTGGAAATCCCCAATTGCCGGGCTATGGCTTTTTTCCCATGCCCCTGACGCTTTAAAACTTGAATGGCCTGCCATTCTTCCATAGAAATCACCCTCCTCACCTCCGACGCCATAAGCTGGCATCGGTTTATCTCTGAGGGGGTCAATTTTCAACGGCGATTGGGGGTCAGTTTTCAGTGTAGATCTTCACAATTACCAAATCTTAGCTTAAATCGGAGTAGCTTTCTTATGGCGCGTTAACCTCACCCTCTGGTTGAATCGATGCAAGCTGTTTGTCAAGTTTCTTCAGCAAGTCCTGCCATCTTCGTTGAATCTCCTGCTCAAGGAAGTCGTATCTTTGCAAGCGTTCTGGTTTTGAGAACCAATCATCGGTCCAGTGTTTGATGTCATTCTTGTAACCCGGGCCTCTCCCCCACCGCCGGGTACACTGATTCCAGTACGCAAAGTCAGATTTTAGCTGATCTAAGAAATAAGTTTCGCCGAGAGTCTGAATATCCTTATAAAATTGATTTAGCCCCTCTTCGATCTGCCTTTGAAAATGGCTGAGAAAGCCATGAACCTGCTCGGATTCGGGATAGCTCAATTCTGTTTCGATCAGCCCTTTCAAGACTGTTGCTTGATCGCTTATCCTCGTAACTACTTCTCGGCGTGCGCCGAATCCGAGACAATGCCAATAATCGAAATTGTACCAATTTCCGTATCTATTGACAGACGCATGCAAACTGGCAGCGTAACGCAAATCTTCCATCTCCTCCATCAATGCAGAGCTGGGTGTTTTCCCGCCTTGGTTTACAGACTGGTTATTTGAAAACCACAAACGTAGTGGACGAATTGCTGCATCGAAAACGGCTTTTGCTTCTGCATTAGCCTTGTTCTCAATCAATCCATTAACGGTGGAAATCAGTGTCTTAACTTGGTCAATTTGTCGCTCTCTAATACGAGCAATTATTTCCAAAAGTGCATTCCTGATGATGTTGCGATCAGCACTACTTTTCACATTGAGAAACTCTACCTGAAGGTTACCTGTTCTCACGTGGCGAAGGGTCGTCATAACCTGCTCCCTGCGAATTTCTCTTCCCTCCTCGGCATCTCCACTAATATTGTCTCGGACGTCAGATTCTTCACCGTCCAACGGTAACACCAGGAGCATTCCTTTGCGTAAGACTGACTCACGCAATCCCCCTTCTGCAGAACGCTCAAGTAGAGCCAACATTGCAGCATCCGGAGCGTCCTTAAAACTTGAGCAAAAAACAGCAATAGTTCTCTCATCGTCTAGATAAGCCTGAACATCACGCCGAGGTGCGGACGGCTCATCAATGCCTCGGGTATCGATAAGTCTGATGTCAAAAGCCTCAGAGTTTAGAATGGGAGATGGTATAGTGACTTCAATGCGGCGAGGTAATGAGAATTCTACATTTTTCCCATCGTTTATATCTGCAAAATTATGAGCGACCCAGTCTAAGCCTGAAATTGTAGACTCGCGAGGCATTGAGATCGAAGTTTGGTTGCGCCTCGGGAGGTCTAATTTTGACATAATATGGACTTGAAGGTCTTCTTTTGTATTGTATTGCGCGACTAGATTCAGGGCAGGGTCTTCCCTCTTGATGATTTTGCCATCTTCATTTCTTAGGGTCCTTTTGGTCAAACCGCTCATATTCCGAAGGGCTCGTTCAACCTCGGCACTCACACCCGCACCTTCTGCGTTTTCGCCAGTGCCACTGGCCCGATCGGAACGAATTATCTGTTCAGAAAAATCTGCAACATACTGGCGGATATCTTCCACTGAGCATGGATCGACGATAATGCTGTAATCACTGCCATTGCGAACATGAACTTCACAGATTGTTGTCCGTCCTGACCCGGTTGGGAGTACCATCTGATGCTTTAGGTCTTTACCTGCGGATTTCTCCAAATCTGAAAGGGCACATATGGAGGTCGTTTTCCCAACACCTGGACTTCCGAAAAAAGCAATTTGATGCTGAGTTGACATAAGAAATTGGGCTGACTGCTCCAGTGCAGCATTGCAAGATTTTACCTGTTGTAGAAATACATTTTTAAGCTCAGGGTCACTTTCGAGATCCTCCAGCCTCTGAAGTGCTTGCTCTGCTTCCCAAAGGGTTTCTCGGTTGATGTGATTGAAACCTGGACTCCCAAGAATCCGCCAGTCTTGACTGAGGTAATCGTTAAAATCATTTGCTTTTGGAGTACCGATTGCTTTCGCAATCTCTTGGGCATCTTCCTCTGTCATTGCAATTTCGCCAGATTCCAGACGTGAGATCCTGCTTGCGGTGAAGGGCAAGCGCTTAGCAAGTTCCGCTTGAGAGATACCAGCCTCTTCTCTGAGAGAGGAAAGAGCTTTCCGTATAGATGTCATTTCCATATCAACAAACTCCTTTCTGTATTATTTGCAAATTAATAAATTTATTATCTGCAAATATTGCGATATTGTCAATATTATAAATGCATTTATTGATAATTTGCGCCCAAGATATGGAGATGGGCCCTCAATCATCATGCGTGCCGAATAATCGTCTAATATCTATATCTGATATCTGATGGGAAACTTTTGGGAAACTTTGCTAAAAGTGGTCAAGGGGTTGGCAACATTTTGTCGTCAACCCCTTGAAATTATTGGTGCCCCCGGCCCGACTCGAACGGGCGGCACACGGATTAGGAATCCGTTGCTCTGTCCACCTGAGCTACGGGGGCGGTATGGTTACTGAGCCGCCAAGGCTGTCTGACCGTTTCCGGTTGCCAACTATTGGCATGTGATACAATTCAGCCGGCAGTCTATCTTTAAATCTTCCGAGAAAGCCGATCCGCTGTCAATGGGAAAAATGCTGGACTTTTAAAAAATATTGGGGAAAAATAGCCCTAGCCGTAAGGAAGAGAGGGGAAAATAGCATGAAGCGCATTTTGGTGACCGGCGGCGCCGGTTTTATCGGCTCACATCTCGTGGAATACTTACTGGCGCAAGGGCATGAGGTGCTGTCTCTAGATAATTACTTCACCGGTTCCAAAGACAACCTGATGCATTTGCGAGACCACCCCCGGTTGGAGATTATCCGCCACGATGTGGTAAACCCATTCATGGCGGAAGTGGAGCAGATTTACAACCTGGCCTGCCCGGCCTCGCCGGTGCATTATCAATATAACCCGGTGAAAACTATCAAAACCAATGTCATGGGCGCCCTGAATATGCTGGGGCTGGCTAAAAGGGTGAAAGCCCGCATTCTGCAAGCTTCAACTTCCGAGGTCTATGGCGACCCGACGGTGCATCCCCAGGTTGAGGAATACTGGGGCAATGTCAATTGTATCGGCATCCGCAGTTGTTACGATGAGGGTAAACGCGCCGCGGAAGCCTTAATGATGGACTATCACCGCCAGAATGGTGTGGAGGTGCGCATCGCCCGGATTTTTAATACCTACGGTCCCCGGATGGCCATTCACGACGGTCGGGTAATCAGCAATTTTATTGTCCAGGCCCTTACCGGTGAGGACATCACCGTGTATGGGCAGGGACATCAGACACGGTCCTTTTGTTATATTTCCGACCTCGTGGAAGGGCTGGTCAGACTCATGAACACCGAGGTCTTCGAGGGACCGGTGAATTTGGGAAATCCGGAGGAATATACTATTTTAGAGATGGCCCAGAAAACTCTGCAATTCACCGGTAGTTCGGCAAAGCTGGTTTTTAAACCCATTCCCCATGATGATCCGCAGAAGCGCTGTCCGGAGATCAGTAAGGCCAAAAGGCTTTTGGATTGGCAGCCCGTTGTCCCACTTGCCACCGGCCTCAAGGAGACGATAGGCTATTTTAAAGAAAAATTGCGCCAGTTGGGTCAGCCCCTGGTGGTTTAGGCTCACGAAGGTTGCATTCTGGGTCTTCGTCTGCTGCTGGTTGGCGGGATGCAGTGCTGAAAAAGGGCCTCCCCAGGAAGGGGAGGTCTTCCAGGTGGTGGACGGCGACACCATTAGACTAACGGGTGGCTTCACTGTGCGCTATCTGGGCATCGATACGCCGGAATTGACCAGTTCAAGGTCTTTCGAGAAAGGACTTGCCCAGGCAGCCAAACAGGCTAATAGCGAGTTGACCCGGGGCCGGAAACTGCGTCTGGAATACGACGAGGAGCGTTACGACCAATACAACCGTTTGTTGGCCTATGTCTTCCTCCCTGATGGGCAGATGCTCAATGAAGAGCTTGTCCGCCAGGGATTGGCCCGGGTCCTCGTCGTCTTCCCTAATATCCGCTATCAAGCTCTTCTTATACTTGCCCAACAACAGGCCATCACCGCCCGCCGGGGCTGGTGGCGGGAGCTACCTCAGGCTCAAGAACCTTTCTACGTCGCCAACACCAGGACCCGGCGTTTTCACCGGCCGGCCTGCCCGGGAGGGAAAAAAATCGCTCAGCCCAACCGCCTCATCCTCAAAACACCTCTCGAAGCATACTGGCAGGGCTTCAGTCCCTGCCGGCGGTGCCAACCATAGATACGGGGATCAGGGATCAGGGAATAGGGATCAGGGATTAACGTCAGGGGCATTGTTGTTAATGTAGGATTGCTTATTCTGTTCGAGACGATTAGATTTTACAGGTGCCGTGAATGGAGCTGCAGGTGTTGAAATAGAGTTGTTCGATCCAGTCTTCTCGACGCAGATAAGGCAGCGGCGTGGTACCGCAGACCGGACAGGCATTTCGTTTGGCCAGACGACGCAGCAGAAGATGCATGGTGGTGATAAAAGCGGCATGGCTCCAGGTGAGCGGTGATACTGACAGCGGTGCTCCGGTAAAGGGGTGGAATTGTTCGGGGAGAACCCCTGAGGGCAGAGCCCGGTCTGCTACCAGAAACAAGATCTCCATCGCCCGATTCAAGTCTTCATCGGTCTCGCCTTTCTGAATGAAATAATCAGCCAACCACAGAGTGCAGATAATCCAAGGGTTTCCCGGTGTTTCAAGGCCGATTCGGTGGTAGTAATCATCTTCATAGCGGGCCATACCGGAAGCGGGGCCCCTTACCCAAAGTTTCTCCCTGAGGGTCTCCATAGTAGCGGTGATGCGAGGGTCATCGGGGGAATACATGCCAAAGGCGAAGAGACCCCAAAGGCTGGCATCGCAGACCGGATCGACTTTGAGAACACCATCAATGGTTCGATACAGCAGACGACAGAAGCGGTTAAGCTCGGGACGCCAGAGATGGCTGGAAGCGGCGTCTCTGATCTCAGCCGCGACCGTGCGGTATCTCTGGGCATGAGAATCTTCTCCGAAGACGGTGCAAAAAAGAGAGGCGGCGGTCAGGCCGCCAAAGACAGCCCCGACAGTGAAGCCGGAGATTCCCCGGCGTTCTTCCCACAGATCATAGGAAGGAGCTGGCAGACCGGTTTCCGGATCCCGAAATTGGCTCATGAAATTGGCCGCCCGTTTGATGAGAGGGCGGTAAAGCGGTTTGATAAATTCGATGTCCCGGTAGAGCACAAAATGGTGCCACAAGGCCCAGATCACCAAGGCAGTAGAGTCCTCCTGAATAGGAAGCTGGTTCTGGCCGTCAAGATACCAGGGGTGCCAGGATGAGGCCAAGGCGCCGTCAGGGTTATATTTATGGAGCAGATAGCCGGCCGGATCGATGAGTTTGGCGACAAAGGCAAAGAACTGGGCGGCAATTTGAGGGTAGCCGGTAAGATCGAGGGCGTGGGCCGCCAAGGCGCCGTCTCGAGGCCAGATGTAGGCGTAAGTATCGCGGTTGAACTGAATGACGTCTGAGTCCGTAGCAGCCACAATGCCACCCTGCCAATCGATTTGAGTGGTCAGAATCAGCAGACTACGCCGGTACAGGTCTGCCAACCTGTCCGGTACGAGATCAAGGGGCGGCGTTTCTTTGCGTACCCATAAACGCCAATAATCGGCGGTGCGGGTGAGCAGGTGCTGGGGTTGCTTGGAACGCACGAGAGAGTCCAATCGCCTGACTTCGTCCCAGGTCTGGGCCGCGGTCAGCCAGAAACAGGCCTGGCCTGAAGCCAGCCCAGGAACCGCAATTGTCACACTGATAACAGAGTCTATGGAACCCTGGGCGATAGGATTTCCGGAGAGGATACCGTCTTCGGCGTCCCGGAAAGTACCTTCTTTGCCATCGACCCCCTTCTGGCCGACAGCATACTGAGCCAGCCCGCCATAGCCAACCGCCAGGCCATTCGCCAAAAAATAGCGGTTACCCTTATAGTGTACGACGCCACCGGTTTCGGGATCAAAAGCGGCGGTGTCGCCGACGTCGTTGCCAGAGATGTTGAGGTCTAAATGAAAAAAGAGGCGGCAGTGACGCTCGGCGGGTGAGAGATTCTCTATGGTTATCTCTTTGACATAGATGTTTTCATGGAAATCGACGGCATCCCGGCAGTGAAGGATGAGTTGGAGTTCGGGATGATGCAGCCTAACTTGGGTAACCAGGGTATCGGGGTCGTAGAGCAGCTCAATATCCCATCCCGGACCGATCCAGAAAAAGCGGCCATCCACCCAGATTCCAAAGCGGGAGGTATCGCTGCCCAGATGATTTTCCTGACCGACGTGCGGAAAGTAAAGATCCCGCAGGTTGTAATGCAGGTCAAAATTGAGGAGGAGTCTGCCGTTGCCGACGGGAAGGTCACGGGGCATGGGGGCGCCTTTCAACAGAAGAGGCAAGGGTAGCGACAACCTGGCCACCGGGACCGGTGTGCAATGCCTGGGCGGCGCTCCCCAGGCGGCAGGCAATTTCCAGATACCCGTGGCTGCCTTCGAGGGCCAGCAGGGTTCCTGACGGCACCTCATGATAGGTTCGAACCAGATGGGGTATAGGATGGCCGTTGACTGTCAGGCCGATGGGCTGTCCTTGGCGCCAAATCTGCAGGTCGGCGAAAAGAATATTGCTGATGAGATTGCCAAACCGGTCGCCATAAATGATTTCCCCAAGCAACCGGCGTTCCTCCAGACGCGGGGCAGGAAGGTTCAACGCTACCGGATCGGTTAGGGACGGACCGAGGGCGGTTAAAGGCGTTCCCAGGGAAATATAGGCCGCCGTCGGCGCCATGATGTCCCGACCATGGAATGTAGCCGAGACTTTGGGCAGAAAAAACTCCGCCTTTTCCAGACTGACGATGGCCGCCGCGGACTCTCCGGAAAATATCAGAGAAAAAAGACCGTTGTCGGGACCGACAAAGTAGTGGTCCCGACAAAAGATGGCCAAGGCGCGCCGATCCGAGCCGACCCCCGGATCAACCACTGCCAGATGGATGGCGCCTGGAGGAAAAAACTGCCAGGCAGACCTCAACAGGAAGGCGCCGGCCGCGATGTCGTGGGGCGGGACGTTATGAGTCAGGTCCACCAACCTGACATTTGGGTTGATTCCCAGGATTACCCCTTTCATGACGCCGACATACACGTCTTGCAGCCCGAAATCGGTCAACAGGGTGATGATGGGTGGACAGAGACGGCCGGTCGCCATGAATTAATGTGTTGTGACAGCCAGATGTTTAGAGACTTCGTCGCGGATACGCTCCACCGGCACCGATCCGGCAAACCGACCCTGACCGTTGATATACACCAGCGGGGTGGGATAGGCAAGGGAACACAAGAGGGCCGTCTGCGGTAATCGGGAACCCCGGGGGTCTTTGAGGACATTGATATATTCCACCGACACCTGGCCTGGAAAGGCCTTTTCCAGGGTCAGGGCCATGGCTTGGGTTTGCAGATCATAGCCGATCTTGCTCAGACAATCGTCATGCATGTGATGATGATCGTGCCCTGGGCCATGCTCGCGGCCATGATCATGATCGCCGCAACCGCAGCCACAACCGCAGCCGGTGGCAGCAACTGCGGTCGGGGCATCGTAGACAATAATTTCGACCTTTGGTTTAGAAGACATATTGCTTAACCTCACAATAATTTTGCCTCATGTTTGGCGATGAAACCAAGCAGGAGAAATTTTTCAACCCCGGAGGAAAAAATCAACCGGACTATTCCAATCCGGGATGCTGCTAATTGAGGTTAAGTTAATTCTTCCCGTCAAGTTATGCCACTGGTGGCGGCGAAATTTTTTGTAAAAGCATTGTTGGGCTGGCAGTGCCCAATCTATCTTTACCTCATTCTCAAAGTTTCAGGCCCGTTGGGAAGGCAAGCCGGGGTTGGGGCGGTGTCCTAAATAAGTCCCCACAGCATCCTCGTGCCGACTAAAGCCAGCAGGATAGCGAAGACCCGCTTGAGTTTATCGACGGGGAGGCTGTGGGCCAGGCGGACGCCCAGGGGAGCGGTGAGAACACTGGCAGCGACGATGCCCACCAAGGCCGGAAGATAGACATAACCCCAGGAATAATCGGGTAGACCCGCAACCTGCCAGCCGTTGACAATGTAGCCGATGGTCCCGGCAATGGCGATGGGGAAACCGATAGCCGCAGAGGTGCCGATAGCCTCGTGAACCGTTAGGTTGCACCAGAGCATAAAAGGTACTGACAGGGTGCCGCCGCCAATGCCCACCAGAGCCGAGACAACACCGATGCCATTGCCCACGGCAAACATGCCCAGCCGCCCGGGGAGGGTGCGGGAGGGTTTGGGTTTGCGATCGGCGATCAGTTGATAGGCCATATAATAGAGGAAGACCACGAAGACGCCCTTGAGATACGCCGTAGAGAGACGAGAAGCCAGGCAGGCGCCCAAAAATGTCCCCAAAACGATGCCCAGGGCAATGCGCCGCACCACCAGCCAATGCACGGCACCGCGTCGGTGGTGGGCAGAGAAACTGGAGACCGAAGTGAAGATGATGCTGGCCATGGAGGTCGCCAAGGCCAGGTGCATGATATATTCATTGGGAACACCTTGCCAGGTGAGAGTGAAGACCAGCATAGGGACAATGACCAGACCCCCGCCAATACCTAACAAACCTGCCAAAATACCGGCTACGGCCCCGAAGCCGACATACATCAGGAGAATCAAGACCATCTGCTTGTCCTTGACAAATTTATTCAATTAAGGTGAACAACAAAAATCAGCTCTGACAGCATAGCAGTTAATCAAGATTGGCGAAAGAGTGGCAGATACTTTTTAGGAGAACCAGGAAAGTAGCTTCTGCCGAACTCTTCCGAAAAATTGAGCGTGTGTTTTTAGTTGCATGGGGAAGGAAAAAAATTTAGCATAAGCACATTTCATCGTTATTATTTTACTCTTTCAGGAGAAAATCTAGTTTCTGGTTGTCGGTCAAAAATATAATTCCTGGACAGGTGAGAAGGCCTGTTCCACCCGTAAACCGCTTTCATGGTTTACGGGCGATTTATGGATCAGGGAAATTTGTTATAAAAAAGGAGCACGGAGGTTATAGATGGCACGGAAGAAAATTACTATTGTCGGGGCCGGTAATGTGGGCGCCACCGCGGCGCATTGGGCAGCGGCCAAGGAGCTGGGCGATATAGTCCTAGTGGATATTGTCGAAGGCATGCCCCAGGGCAAGTCCCTGGACCTGATGCAGGCTCGGCCTATTTACGGTTTTAATGTTACTATAGTCGGAACCAACGGCTATGAGGAGACTGCCGGCTCGGATGTGGTCATCGTTACTTCCGGTCTGGCCCGCAAGCCGGGCATGAGCCGGGAAGACCTGCTTAATAAGAATACCGAGATCGTGGCCGGGGTGACTAAAGCGGTAGCGGCTAAAAGCCCTAATGCTATTTTGATCAATGTCGCCAATCCCTTGGACGCCATGTGCTACGTCATGAAAAAAGTCAGCGGCTTTCCGAGGGAGCGGGTCATGGGTATGGCCGGCATTCTGGATACTGCCCGGTTCCGCTGTTTCCTGGCCATGGAATTAAATGTAGCGGTGGAGGAAATCCAGTCCATGGTGTTGGGCGGCCACGGGGACGATATGGTGCCTATTCTGAGCGCCACGACAGTTTCAGGTATGCCCATTACCCAGTTTATTAAAGACAAAGCCCGGTTGGACGCCATGGTGGAACGTACCCGCAAAGGGGGCGGCGAGATCGTTGGGCTGCTGAAAACCGGTTCGGCCTTTTATGCCCCATCGGCGGCCGCAGTACAGATGGCCGAGGCCATCCTGAAGGATCAGAAACGGGTGGCGCCGGTATCGGTCTATATGGAAGGTGAGTATGGGCTCAAGGATATCTTCTTCGGTGTGCCGGTTATCTTGGGGGCCGGTGGTGTTGAGAAGATCATCGAACTGCCCTTGAACGCCGAAGAGCAGGCTCTGCTGGAAAAAAGCGCTGCCGCGGTAACCAAGACCAGGGACGAGTTGCCCAGGTTATAGTTTCTAGTTTCCCGGTCGCTAATTTAATGAGAGGGATAGCGGGCGTCAGGAAAATCCTGGCGCCCAGGATAAGTTAGGGAAACCAGGTTATCCACTCTGCTAAAAAATTTTAAGTGGGATAGGGTGAGTAATAGTGAATCAGCTTGACAGTCAGGGGAATTTGCTATATTAAGTGAAGAACAGGTTCCTTCGGGATGAAAAGGGAAGACGGTGCGAATCCGTCGCGGTCCCGCCGCTGTAACCGGGGACAAAGTCGGCATAAAGCCACTGGCCAGATAGAAGCCGGGAAGGCGCCGACAAGAGGTTGATCCGGGAGCCAGAAGACCTGCCTGTATTGTATCAGCAGAGTTGCTCGCCGTGGCAGCGGGGCTCTGGTATTGGGGACCAAGAAAACAGGGTGCAATCCTCAATTCTCCAAAGGGAGGGTTGAGGTTTTTTTTCTCTCAGGCCTCCTCCTTTCTCCTTCATTATGGCGTTCTGTCGGTCAGGATTGGCGCATCCTGGCCGACAGTTTTTTTGGAGAAGAAAGGCAATAAACGGACAAGGAGGCGTTCGGGTTCCATACATACCTTCTTCACATAGGAACATAAAAGCGACTTATTCTGATGCACTTGCTTTACGGCAATTATTGTTTATGTTATGAGCTATGGCAAAGCAGTCGGCCAGATCAACAATATAGGATCATATGTTCATAATAAGGGTCACCGGATCAACTTAAAATGCCATTATTCACTTGCGGTAGCTGAGGAAAAATAATAAAAAAGGGAGTGGAACATGGAATTCGAACCCAAGATCATCGCTTTCTGCTGTAGTTATTGAGCGTATTCTGCTGCGGACCTGGCAGGTTCGATGAGACTGCAATATCCAACGCATATTCATATTGTCAAAGTCCCCTGCACCGGGCGGGTGGACCTGATTCACCTGCTGGTGGCTTTTGAGCAGGGAGCCGACGGCGTCTTTGTAGCCGGCTGTTTAGAGGGCGAGTGCCACTATGTGCACGGCAATATCTTTGCCCGTAAGCGAGTCGGCCGGGCCAAGGAGATTCTTGAGAAGATCGGTATCGGCCGGGACCGCGTGGAAATGTATAATCTATCTGCCGGCCAGGGGACCAGATGGGCCGAAATCTGCCGTGAATTTGACGAACGGATCAAGAAGTTGGGTCCCAGTCCGATCCGTCTGGCTCATGAAAAGAAAGCCGCATAATTTTTTTAGGAGGCCGTCTGATGATCAAGGCAACACCGAAACCGCTGGAGGAGATCATCGATTATGTCAAAGACTTTTCTAATATTCTGATTGTAGGCTGTGACGGCTGTGTTACCGTCTGCGAAGCGGGAGGGATGAAAGAGGCCAAGATTCTCGGCTCGGCTCTGCGACTTTACTATACTCAGGCGGGCAAGGATCATGAAGTGATTGAGACTACGGTGACCAGACAGTGCGATAAAGAGTATCTGGCCGGAATAAAAGACCTAGTCGAAAATGCCGACGCCGTCATTTCTCTCGCCTGCGGCTGCGGCATCCAGTATTTGACTGAGATGTATTATCACAAGATTGTTTTTCCAGGGGTTAACACCCACTTTATGGGCATCAATGCTGAGCGGGGGCGGTATGAAGAACGCTGTGCCGGCTGTGGCCAATGCATCCTGGCGAGTACAGGCGGCATCTGTCCCATTGCCCGCTGTTCCAAACGGATGCTCAACGGACCGTGCGGCGGCTCCGATAACGGGAAATGTGAGGTCAACAAGGATATACCCTGCGCCTGGCATCTCATCTATGAAAGGCTGGAGATTCTGGGCCAATTAAACCGGCTGGAAGAACCGGTTTCTGCCAAGGATTGGCGGACCAGCCGGGACGGCGGCCCGAGGGTGATTATTCGTGATGATCTCCGAAAAGACTAACATTGGCATCAACGAGCCCGCTCTCGAGGCCAAACGGTGAACCGAGCGGCATCGAACGGCGGTTTTAGTGATGAGTGCAGACAAGGATGAAGGAATGAGCGTCAAGACACCAAGCACTTTAGAAAAAAT
Source organism: Desulfobacca acetoxidans DSM 11109 (assembly GCF_000195295.1). Lineage (NCBI taxonomy): Bacteria > Pseudomonadati > Thermodesulfobacteriota > Desulfobaccia > Desulfobaccales > Desulfobaccaceae > Desulfobacca > Desulfobacca acetoxidans. Next base: position 40,421 of record NC_015388.1, on the reverse strand, counting down.
CCTGGCTTCCGGGCAGCAGGCGGTCACTTCGGAAATAGGTCCTCCCCGAAGCACCGATGGGGCCGAGATCGAACATAAGGCGAATCTGATTAAAGATTATGTGGATGCGATCAATGTAACCGATAACCAGACCTCAGTAGTGAGGTTATGCAGCCTGGCCGCCTGTATCAGGCTGAAACAGATGGGGTTGGAACCGGTGATGCAGATGACTACCCGGGACCGCAACCGCATCGCCATACAGAGCGACATCCTGGGTGCGGCTTCTTTCGGTATCAACAATATCCTCTGTCTCACGGGCGACCATCAGATTTTCGGCGACCACGCGGCTTCGGCCAACGTCTTTGATCTGGACTCTGTTCAATTGCTGGAGACCGTCAGGCTGATGCGGGATGAGGGCAAGCTGATGAGCGGTTTTGACCTGCCCTCGCGTCCCAATATGTTTGTGGGCGCTGCCGAAAACCCCTTTGCCGGGCCCAATGTACTTGTCCGGGCCATGCGGCTCGCCAAAAAGATTAAGGCCGGGGCGGAGTTCATTCAGACCCAGTGCATTTATAATATTCCCAAGTTCAAAGAATGGCTAAAGATCGCAGTTGACAAAGGTCTGACCCAAAAAGTGCACATTTTGGCTGGCATTACTCCTTTTAAGAGTCTGGGGATGGCGCGTTATATGAAATCCAGGGTGCCGGGGATGGATGTACCCGATAACCTTATTGAGCGGCTGAAAGGCGTTCCCAAGGAAAAGCAGGCGGAAGAAGGGATCAGGCTGGCCATCGAAATGATGCAGGAACTGAAAGGGTTGAACGGCGTCAAGGGTTTCCACATAATGGCCATTGAATGGGAAGAAAAAGTGCCCGAACTGGTTAAGGGCGCCGGTTTGTACCCACGGCCGACAGCTTAATTTACTCAGTAATCCCATCAGATGCAAAAGGCGGGATGCACTTCGCTTTCTCGCCCTACTGCAGTCCTACAGTCCAAAAAACCGACCGCTGCAACCCATGGCAATCACTTCCCCTCCTGAGACTGCTTCTGGTCTTGGACCACCGGCCGGGAGAGGCGGTCCAGGTCCTGTTTGAGGTCATCCAAGGATTTGGCGGGAACAAGAGCAGTTTGGGTTTCCTGTCCTTGTGAAAAACTCACCCGTATCAGATCCTTTTCAGGCTTAAGTTCTTCCAAGCGGAATAAAGGTTTGCCCTCTGCTCCGACAAGCGTCAGGGTGAAGACCGGGGGTGAGGGTTTGGCCTGGCGAGAGGTTAACAGTCGATCATATTCGATCTCCTTCAGTCTCCACAAGGCCAGGCCGAATTTGACGGTGGTCTGCTGGTGGGGGGGACTGTCAGGCAATTGGATTTTCCAGGCGTCCTGTTCCCGGGTAGCGGTGGCCGGTTTATCCGGCGGTCCCCAGGCTATTTTCTGGACCTCGTCATCCTTGCCGGCCCAGAGGCGTCGGTCTTGGAGGGCCTCGTAAGAGGCGGGAAATTTTTCCGCCAGTGATTTGTCCACCAGGAAGATAGTGGACGAGTCTTGTTTCTGGGCGTAGAAACGCTCACCCTGTTTGCCGCCTAACAGCAGGGTTTCCTCCCGATCCGGGCCGACCAGGGTGAGGTGGATGGCTGACCTTGGCGACAGGCCATATTTCTTCGGATCATCGGCTTTCTCAGCGACAAATTCCGCCGCTTGAGCCAACGACAGACTTCGGAGGAAAGAATCGATCCGGTCGGCCCGTAGTCTGGTCTGGGGTTGGCCTGACGGGATCCACTCCGAGGGACCTTTTTTCTGCAATACCAATTTCTGTCTGCCATTGATCAGTCTGATTTCATGAACCGCATCAGGTTTTAAAGAAAAGATAGTCTTCCGGCGCAAAGCGGTGAGGGTTCGATCCAGGGCCTCCTTATCGGCGGCATTGATCAACAACAATTTAGGGTCTTGGTCTTTTTGGGCATAATAGCTGCAGTTACCGGGAACCTTGATGCCGAATCGAAGTTGGTGCTTTTGGTCCCCAACCCGAAATTCGACTATCAGAATCGGTTTCTCCAGTCCGAAATCTTTCAGGTTTTCAGCCGACGTAGGTTCAAACTGGCGCTGCATTTTTAATTCTGCCAACGTGTCAAGCATGGAGTTGACAATGGGGTCATCGGCTTTGGCGACAATAGGTTTGACGAGGCGCCACTGTCTTGCCGGAGGGGACACCGTTGTATCGGATTTCTTGCCCTCGGCGGCGGGTTTTTCGGTGGCGGGAATGGGTTGCAGAATGATCTCCCCCTTGTCGCTTCTCAAGGCCAGGCTGCCGATGTCTGCGGTTTTGACGTCAAAGATTTTTTTGGCGGCCTGTTCCTGGACTTCCCGACGGGATTGATAAAATTCCGATAAAAAGTAGCCGCCAGCCGCCAGCAGGAGGACCATGAGGTACCATAAAACTTTTCTGCCGCTCATCGCCGACTCCTTCTTCTGACATAGGCATTGACCCCGGCGATAATAACGGCCAGAGGTATGAGGACCAGGCAGACCAGGAACAGGGACCAGCCCTGGTATCCGGTCAGGATCAGCGGTTTGGCTTTCTTTTCCTCACTGCGGATGGCGATCTGGGTTTCTTCGCCGGCAAGAAAATTAACTGTATTGAGAAAGAGATCGCCATTCCCGGACAGGTTGAAATAACGGCTGTCGGCGAAGTCCGTGTTGCCGATGACGATGAGATAGGCGATTTTTTCGAGGGCCGGGTTGGGAGTGTCGGGTTTTTCGGCTGCTGTTCCAGGTTTTTCAGATTCGGGCTTTCCGCCCGGGGCCTTCGCACTCAAGCGTTTTTCGACCAAAGCGGCCAAGGTAAAGGGCCCCTTGCGATCGGTCTGTTGATTAAATTCGGCTTTCCCACTCTTCAGCCGCTCCTGCCCGGCAATCGCCCAACTGGTGCTGGTGGTATTGGCCAAGGGAAAGAGATGCACGCCTTGCGGAGGCTCCTTAGCTAGATATAGGGGCCGGGCCAACGGGAAAATCGTCACCACGTTGCTGAAATCCTGGGTGATGCGGTGGTTGCCATATTGAATTACCAGGGGCATGGTGATGCTGGCCCCGAGGGCGCGGCTGACTTGATTGTCATCCAGGATCAGACGGTTATCCAGTTCAAGGCCGTAGCCGGTAAGGAATTCCTCAAGTCCGGCGTCTTTATAGGGTTCCAAGAGAACCAGGACCCGGCCCCCCCGCTGCAGGTAATTTTCTATAGCTTTTATCTCGCTGGCAAACAGAGGCCTTACCGGTCCCGCCAGGATCAAGACCGAGGCATCGGTTGGGACCTGGCTCTGGGTCAAGAGGTTTAGGTCCTGGACCTCTATACCTTCGTTGGTCAGGGATTGGCGGGCCACGTGAAAATTTCCGCGCTCCGATTCTTTCAGCCCGCGCTCACCATGCCCGGTAAGGAAATAGACTTTTTTACTCTGCGGGTGTAACAGCTTGCGGATGGCGTTGGTCAAGTTTTCTTCCGTCGCGGCGTTGGCCAACTGCCGACGCCCTTGATACTCTAACAGGACGTTGCCGGGTTGGCGATAGCCGGCCTGCTGGGCCTCTAAAGGTTGGCGCTCGGGATCGACGATCCTGACCGAGAGCTGGCGGTTCTGATACTGATAGCTATCCAGCACCTCTTTAGCTGCCTGGCGGTCCGACTGCCCCTCAGGAAGGAAGGCCGTGAGTTTGAGGGGTTCTTTTACCTCTGCCAGCTTATTCTTGGTAATAATGGACAGAGATTGACTTTTATCGGCAGTCAGGTCCAATCGCCAGGGATAGCGTTCCGCCAGGAGGGCCAAGAAGACCAAAATGGCCAGTACAATGAGCACAGCCGCGGCGGAGCCGGAGCCATAAAGCAATTTCTTTCGGGAACTGGGATCTGGCTTGATATTCATCTTTAGCCTCTCCAAGCCCTTGATTCGAGCTGACGTTTTGTCAAGAACAGGAAAAAAAAGATTATACTGAGATAATAGATAACATCGCGGCTGTCGAGGACGCCTCGGGCAAAGGCATCAAAATGGCCCATCATTGAAATATGCCTGAAGAAACCCTGATAGGCCGGAGGACCCAACTCCTCATACCAGCCGATGATCCAGAACAGCAGCAGCAGACTAAAAGCAATCACAGCGGCGATGATCTGATTTTCGGTCAGAGTGGAGCAGAACATCCCCAAGGCCAAAAAAGCCCCGCCTAACAATAGCAGACCCAGGTAGCCGACAACCACAGCGCCCCAATCCAATGCCATGATAGCGGCAAAGGCCCCGCTATACAGTACAGTTACCGCCAACAGGAGGGCATACAAGACCAGGGCCGCCAGAAATTTTCCAAAAATAACTCCCCAATCGGTCAGCGGCAGGGTAAAGAGCAGTTCTATCGTGCCGGAGCGCTTTTCTTCGGCAAACAGCCGCATGGTGAACAACGGGGCAATAAATAACAAAATCACCGCCAAGTTGCCGAAGAAAGGGCGGTGCACCATCTGCTGCGGCGACAGCATCGAGGCCAGATAGGGGTTCTGACCGGCCTGAAAGCTTAAGACGGTATAGTAGGCAATGTTGGAATAGAAAAAATACCCTGCCAACACCAGGAAAAAGAAGCCGGTAAGATAAAAAATCGGGGTAGCGAAATAAATCGTTAATTCTTTACGCCAGACGGCGAGGCAACCACTCATAGGCGTTTCCAGTTTCCAGTTTGAGTTGTGAATAAGGAATAATGTCACTGTCCTAAAAAGTTGTGGGTAACGCTGAGCTCTCTCGGGAGAGGGCGGCAGATCAGTCAGTAGGTTTTTCTTCGGTCACCAGGTTCATAAAGACGTCCTCGAGGGTAAATTCCTGGGTCTTCAGTTCCAGGAGATCCCAACCGTGCTGGACAACGCAGCGGGCCAGTTCCGGGCGCACTTCGTAATCCAGGTCCGCCTCCAGGGAAAAAGAGCCGTCGGCTTCGGAGAGGACCGTTTTCACACCCCGTACGGCCTTGAGGGCGGCCTCTACCTCTGAGGTTGGTCCTTTGACGGACAGGTGCAAACGGGCGTCCCGACCCAACTGATTGGTCAGGTTGGCCGGGGTATCGCTGGCCACAATCTGTCCCCGGTTGATGATGATGACCCGCTGACAGAGTTGACTGACTTCGGGTAGGATATGACTGCTGAGAATGACCGTATGTTCCCCGGCCAACTGGCGGATCAGCTCTCTGATTTCTACAATCTGAGCCGGATCCAAGCCAATGGTAGGTTCATCCAGAATCAACAGCGGCGGGCGGCCCAGCAAGGCCTGGGCCAATCCTACGCGCTGCCGGAAGCCTTTGGAAAGAACAGCGATAAGTGTCTGCTTCACTTCCTCGAGGGAACAATCGCTGACAGCCCGGTCCACCTCCAACCGCCGCTGAGAGCGGTCCAGACCCTTGGCCTGGGCAACAAAATCCAAAAACTGGGCGACAGTCAGGTCCGGATAGAGCGGAACGTTCTCGGGCAGATAACCGAGGCAATGCCTGGCAGCCAAGGATTGGCTGATGCAATCATAGCCTTTCACCGACGCAGTGCCGGACGTGGGTGGCATGTAGCCGGCCAAGATTTTTAGAGTAGTAGTTTTCCCGGCGGCGTTCGGTCCTAGAAAACCGACGATCTCGCCATCCGCCACCTCAAAATTGAGCTGCTGGATGGCTGCAATTGAGCCATAATACTTGGTCAAATCTCTAACTGCAATCATAGTCGTTTAATTTGGGGATTGGGTTGATTCAAGGCTTGAAAGAAAGTAAATTAACTGATTAATATCATAACTCCGAGTTTTTGATTTCGAGATATCAATGGAAAATATTATATTATAGCACTGTCGATTAGATACAGATACCATTATCTTTTCTAAAAATCGAAACTCTAGCTTTTTATCATAACGTCTTTTTTCCTGCAACCCTAACCCTGCGTCCTCTACGTCTCAGATGTGAAAGAAAAAATTACCACCCTTTATCATATTCTTTATCAGGCCTATGGTCCCCAAGGTTGGTGGCCGGGAGACAGCCCCCTGGAGGTGGCGGTGGGGGCTATTCTGACCCAGAACACAAACTGGAAGAATGTTGCTACTGCCATTGCCCGGTTAAAACAGGCTGGTTTGCTGAATGCCGAGGCCCTGTTTGAACTGCCGCAGGAAGAGTTGGTGGAGCATATCCGGCCAGCGGGGTATTACAACATCAAGGCCAGACGGTTAAAGAGCTTCCTGGCCTTTTTGTTTTCGGCCTACGGCGGTTCCCTTGAGGAAATGGCGGCAGCAGAATTGGAAGAAGTACGCCAACAGTTGCTTGCCGTCAAGGGCATCGGGCCGGAAACCGCGGACAGCATCCTGTTATATGCCTTGGAAAAACCAATCTTCGTGGTGGACGCGTATACATTTCGCATCCTGTCACGCCACAACCTGATCAGCGATCCGAGTTCCTATGACCAGTTGCAGTCTATCTTTCTTCAGGCCCTGCCCCCGGATACCGCCTTATATAAAGAATACCACGCCTTACTGGTGCAAACCGGCAAGGACTGCTGCCGACCTCGCCCCCGTTGCGAGGCCTGTCCGGTTCAAGGGTTTCACGGTTGTCCCTGATAATGATAAAAAGTCATCCCTGAAAATCGTCGGGCAAGAAGACAACCTCGCGCTTCAGGTGAACATTGTGTAGCTTCCAGACGGCTTCCTGGATGTCGGCAACCAAGGTTTTCACCTGAATGGCGGTGGCCCGGCCACGGTTGATGATAAAATTGGCATGATGGGTAGAAACCTGGGCATCGCCGATGGTTTTGCCTTTGAATCCGGCCCGGTCGATGAGCCAGCCCGCCGGAGGACCCTGGGGCGGATTTTTAAAGACGCTGCCGCAAGTTAATTTTTCCGGCGGAAACTTGGCCTGGCGCTGTTGGATGATCCGGCGCAGGTTGGCCTGCAATTCCTTTGGTGGGGCTTGCGCTTGGAGGTGAAACTCCACTTCAACTACCAGCCACCGTGGAAAATTCAATAGATGCGACTGCCGGTAGCCTAACCCGAGTTCGCCTGCAGTTAAGGTTTTAAGCTCTAATTCCGGTGTTAAGACGGTTACACTCTTTAAGATGTCGGAAATTTCCCGGCCGGCGCCGATCCCGGCGTTGAGTCGTACGGCTCCGCCTACCGTGCCCGGAATGCCGATGAGAAATTCAAAACCCGTCCAGCCCCGTCGGGCCATTGTGGCCGCAAGACGGGGCAGATAGACTCCGGCCCCAACCATTACCGTATTCTGGCCGAACTTTAGCCATTGCAGCGATCCGGCCAGATGCAGCGTCAAGCCGGGCAGACCTGCGTCATCAATGAGCAGGTTGGACCCACGCCCCAGAAAAAATACTGGCCAGCCCTCACCCCGGGCTGCGGCTAGCATCTCTGCTGCTTCCTCAATGGAATGGGGCGTTAGCAGTCGCTCTGCCGCTCCGCCGATGCGCCAGGTAGTAAAAGGCGCCAGGAGAATGTGGTGAGCGGCCGGGAGGAGAATTTTTCTCAGTCGGGATGGGAGATCGGTTCGCAATTCCAAGACCTGAGGTTTCGATTGCACGTGTGGAAAACTATATACTCACTATAAGGTACAAAGGTCGTGTCCGTAAAGCAAGTTTTTATTTATTAAAGGGGAATTGCCTACGGCGGCGTCGATCAGGCCGCAAGGTTTCTCGGGTTGGCAGTGCGGCTAGACTTGCGATAGATGATAATCCTTGGTAGCATAATACCGAATTCGCTTAGGAGAATGGGGCCATCAATCAGAAAATAAGTTTCGGGTTCCGAATTGAACAGATGGGGCCAGCAAATCGTTGCGGACTTATTTTGATGGTTTGTGGGTGACTTAGAGATCATGAAAACGAGTAAGAGAAAGACTTTTGACAGGTGGGGAGGGTATTTCTCCGGTTATCTTTTGCCTGCCGTTCTGGTGGTAGGCTTGATCGTCGGAGCTGTCTGGATGGCTCGCACCTGGTTCGAAGGGACGCCGCCGGAAATCCAACTCCGTCCCGAGGGCAGTATGGTGGGGGCCTCTCAGGAATTCACCCTGGCAGTAGCCGATGCCGAAAGCGGTTTAAGTCGGATAAAAGTCCAGTTTCGACAGGGGAGTACTGAAAAAGAAGTCGTTTTCCAGAGCTTTCCTGGGAGGCGTTGGGGCAGAGGTGGTGACGAGCGGAAGGTGGAACTTCCTCTGATCCTGGAACCTAAGGCTTGGGGATGCCAAGACGGCCCGGCGGAGTTGATTATTCAAGCAAGGGACTATTCCTGGCGGGGTTGGTTCAAAGGCAATACGGCCAGCCTGACCCGCAAGCTTACTATCGACCTAACGCCCCTGCGCCTGACGTTTATCTCTATCAATGAGTTCATCAATCAGGGTGGGACCGGGTTGGTGGTGTATCAGATCAACAAACCGGCGGCCGCGAGCGGCGTTCGGGTGAACGGGGAACTTTTCCCGGGATTTCCTGCGCCTGGTGGCGATGCCGGACGTCGATTGGCTTTTTTCGCCGTCCCCTACCTGCTGCCCCAGCCCCTGACGTTGGAACTGATAGCGGCGGATCAGGGAGGGGCCGAGGTAAAAAACCGGGTTCACTATCGCCTCAAATCCAAACGCTGGCGCGCCGACCGGATTAATCTGTCTGACGCCTTCCTGAATCGGAAGATGCCAGAGTTTCAGGAGGTTGATCAGGAATTAAAGAATATTCAGAATCCCCTGGAGGTGTTCCTGCGTATCAACAGAGATGAACGGGAAAAAAATAACCGTCTGATCCAGGAAATCTGTAAGCAGAGCCAACCGGAGCGATTGTGGCAAGGAGCCTTTGTCCGGCTGCCCAATAGCAAGCCTATGGCTGCCTTTGCAGATCATCGCAGCTACATCTATCAAGGCCGGGAAATTGATCGACAGGTGCATCTGGGCCAGGACCTGGCATCATTGGAAAAAGCGCTCATTCCAGCGGCCAACCATGGTTTGGTAATATTCACCGGTCCTCTAGGAATCTATGGGCAGTCGGTGGTCTTGGATCATGGATGGGGCTTATGCAGCCTCTATAGCCACTTAAGTGAGATCAGAGTTGAAAAAGGGCAGAGGGTCAATAAGGGCGAAGTCTTGGGGCGTACCGGAGCCACCGGTATGGCTGGGGGCGACCACCTGCACTTCTCTGTCATGATACAGGGCAAATTCGTCAATCCGCTTGAATGGTGGGACCTGCATTGGATTAAGGATCAGGTGGAGCGTCAGTTGGCAGGGATCGAACCAGCCGTTGCGGCTACCGCTCAAACGGCGCCCCCCAAAGCGGCCAGAACCAAACCGAGGACAGCCAAGAAGAGGAACCGGTGAGGGTTTTGAACTTGTGGTTTCCGCCACCAGGTGGTTGACTTGAAGGGAATACTATATTCTAATCCGAATTAATCCAGAAAATCCACCAGAGCGTTTGCTGCGCCGGGTGGTGCAGGTGCTTACCGCAGGGGGTATCATTGCCTACCCCACGGATACCTGCTATGGAATCGGCTGCGATCTGTTTAATAAAAAGGCGATTGAAAAGATCTATCAATTTAAAAAACGCCCCTTGACCAAGCCGTTCAGTTTTATCTGTGCTGATCTGAAACATATCAGCGAATATGCCAAGGTGTCGAACTTTGCCTATAAGACTATGCGCCGCCTCCTCCCCGGACCGTACACCTTTATCTTGGAGGGCTCGCGTTTGGTGCCCAAGATCATGCTGACCCGCCGCAAAACCGCCGGCCTCAGGGTTCCGGACAACGCCATCTGTCTGGGTCTAGTGAAGCTGCTAGGTCACCCCATCATCAGCACCAGCGCCAGCCGGGAGGACGGCTCGGTTATGAGCGATCCTTATGATATCGCTGAATACTATAAGCCGCCCCTGGACCTGGTGATCGACGGTGGCGTCATAGCCCCGGCGCCTTCCAGCGTCATTTCGCTCATCGGCGATGTACCTGAAGTTATAAGGGAAGGTAAGGGAGAGGTGAGTGATTTTATCTAATGCCAGGGGCGTAGAGATAGGCGGGGACCGGATTGGATTCGGCCTGCCAGCGAGCGAGGATTTCCTCCGGATCATCACCGAACAGCAGGCCAAAGAGCGATAGTTTTTCCTTGGGCGGATAGACGGCCTCAACCTTTCCTTTGATGCCGCCCAAACGGCCGGCCAAATCGATGGCGTCCGGCAGATTGCCCAGAGCATCCACTAGACCGAGATTTTTGCCTTCTTCACCGGTAAAGATGCGACCGTCACCCACCTCTCGCACTTTATGGACCAGCATCCGCCGGCCATGGGCTACATCTCGGATAAACTGCTCATGCACGTTGTCTAGCAGACCCTGGATATATTCCTTCTCTACCGGAGTCATCGGCCGCAAGGGAGAACCGACATCTTTATATTTACCGGCTTTTAGATTAAACAGCTCAAGGCCTATTTTGCTCAGGAGCTGTTCAACGTTGGTGAAATTCATAATCACCCCGATGCTGCCGGTCAGTGTGCCGGGGTTGGCCATGATGATATCAGCACCGGAAACGATGTAGTATCCTCCCGAAGCAGCAACAGTTCCGAGGGAGGCCACCACCTTCTTTTTTTCCCGGGTCCTTATCACTTCCTCCAGGATTTCCTGCGACGGACCGACCGCTCCGCCGGGAGAATTGACCCGAACTACGATGGCCCTGATTCTGTTGTTTTCTCTGAATTTCTTAAGGTGATTGAGGGTGGTTTTGGCATCGCGGATGAGGCCGCTTACTTCCACCACCCCGACTCTGTCGCCTTTGGCCAGCGGTAGGCTATCACCCGCCAATGGCAAGACTAAGAGGGCGACGCCGATGAAAAAGAGGATAACGGCGCCGAGCAGTAGGAATACTGATATGAGGGAGCGCTTGGCCATACTTCTGATATTGATAAGCTATTCTTTTTCTTCGGTTTCTTCCAGACGGCGCAATTCGCTTTCCTCCAGCCGCTCCTGCAACAGTTCGCCCAAGGGTGTTGTGGCCTCCTGTCGCGAATGGAGATAGTCCCGATAGACCGTATGTTCCTGGTCAACTTCAAGCTTCCGGATGCTTAATCCAATCTTGCGGTCTTTAGGGGAAACATTGATCACTTTGGCGGTGACCATATCGCCGACTTCGACTTGGGCCGCCTTGTTTTTATCCCGGCTCAATTCCGAGACGTGAATCAGCCCCTCGATTCCTTCCTCCAGTTCGATGAAGACGCCAAAATCGGTCTTGTTGGTGACCAATCCGGAAACTGATTTACCTACCGGATAGCGCTGATCAATGGTTTTCCACGGATCTTCCGCCAATTGCTTAATCCCCAGGGAAAAGCGCTCATTTTCCTTGTCAATCTTGAGCACTTTGGCCCGCACTTCTTGGCCTTTTTTAAATATTTCAGAAGGGTGTTTAATCCTCCTGGTCCAGGAGATGTCAGAGATATGCACCAATCCATCGATGCCCTCGTCAATGCCGATAAATATCCCGAAGTCGGTAATATTTTTGATTTTTCCTTCGATAATAGTACCTTCCGGGTACTTCTCGCCGATGATATCCCATGGATTGGGTTCCACGTGTTTCATGCTCAGAGATATCCGCTTTTTCTGCGGGTCGATATCCAGAACTTCGGATTCAACGATATCATTGACGCTGACAATCTTGGAGGGATGACGGACTTTCTTCGTCCAGGACATTTCTGAAACATGAATGAGACCCTCTACTCCGGGTTCAAGTTCGACAAAGGCACCGTAATCGGTCAGGCTGACCACTTTACCCCACACCCGCGCCCCGATGGGATATTTCTCGGTGGCCATAAGCCAAGGGTCTTCAGTCAATTGTTTCATTCCGAGGGAGACTTTTTCATTTTCCCGGTCGAAATTTAAGATCTTGACCTCGATGGGGTCGCCTACGTGAAAGACCTCGGAGGGATGGCCGATGCGTCCCCAGGACATGTCAGTAACATGCAACAGACCGTCGATGCCACCCAGATCAACGAAGACGCCGTAGTCAGTGATATTCTTTACCACCCCGTTGACAACTTTGCCTCCTTCTAACATGGCTAGCGTGGCCGACTTCTGCTCGGCCCGCTCCTTCTCCATGATGATCCGACGAGACAGGACAACGTTGCGACGTTTCTTGTTGTACTTCAAAATCTTAAATTTGAAGGTCTGGCCGATGAGGCTGTCGATATTGCGCACCGGTTGGAGATCGACCTGCGAGCCGGGCAAAAAAGCGCTCATGCCGCCCAAGTCTACCGATAGGCCGCCCTTTACCTTGGCAGTGATAGTGCCTTCAATCTCTCCATCTTCTTGGTAGGCGGAGCTGATCTCTTCCCAGATCTTGATTTTTGATGCCTTTTCTTTGGACAGTAGGATGATATCTTCTTCATCGTCCCGTCTCTCCAGCAGCACATCGACCTGGTCACCCACAATAGCCGTATTCTCGCCGTTGGGTCCGATAAATTCGTGTATTGGGATATGTCCCTCGCACTTGTAGCCGATATCGACGATAACATAATCTTTATCGACGGCGACAATTCGACCGCTCACCACTTCACCTTCTTGATATTGCTTCAGGCTCTCTTCGTACAGGTCAGGCAATTGATCAAAACCGCTGGCGCTGTCCTTGCCCTCTTCTAATTCAATAACTTCCTGATCGAAGCCCGCTGCGGTTTCACGCTGTTCTTCTTCCGCCGCTGGGGTTGTTTGGACAGCGTTAGACGCCGTCTGTTCTTCAGTTAAGTTAACATTATTATCCGAATTCATTCCCACCCCCTGAACCTATATTTTTCAACCCGTAAAGGTTTTTTCTCTCTGATGCTCAGATAATCTTCTTTTCGCGGGGTGTCCTTACCCCTTACCCCTAACCTGTTTTTATACAAGGCTGAATGAGGTGAAGGCAGATATCTTCCACCCTTTTTAGATCATAAGCCGTGCTATCAATGTAGTGGGCTCCGGGCGGCATGGATAAAGGGTCTTCCACCCGTTCCCGATCACGCCGGTCTCTTTGGGCTATATCTTCCAGGATCGCATTTTCCCTTAATGTATTGCCCTGGTTCTGAAGCTCTAACCACCGGCGATGGGCCCTGACTTCCAAAGAGGCATCCAGAAATATCTTCACCTCGGCCTCGGGGAAGACCTTGGTCCCCATATCACGCCCCTCGGCAATAACCCCTCCTGACCCAGCTATCTGCCGCAGCCGGTCATGCACCCATTGCCGTACCGGCCGCAACGTGGCAACCTGAGAAGCGATCCGACTTACTTCCGGATCTCTGATGCCAGCGGTAATATCTTGGCCCGCAACAAATAGTCTGAAACCCTCGTTCTTAGAAACGACCTGAAGCTGAAAGGTTGCCAGAAAATCTTCAAGCCCTTGCGAGTTCCTTAAAAACTGCGGCTGGCGGACCGCCATCAGAGCTACAGCCCGATAAAAAGCGCCGCTCTCCAAATAGAGCAGGTCCAATCGACCGGCCAGCCTTTTAGCTATACTGCTCTTACCGGCGCCAGCAGGGCCATCAATAGTGACAATGACTCGCCGGGGCTGGTCAGGCGGCAAACCCTAAAACCTTTTTGAAAGCCTGCATAAACCGCTGGTTCTCTTCCGGCAGCCCGGCATTGATCCGGATGAATTCCGGTAGCTGATAGCTGGTCATAGCCCTGATAATCACCCCTAGCCGCAGCATCTGTTCGTAAACCTCGCGGCTGTCGCGACCGAGGTGAATGAGCAGAAAATTGGCCTGAGAAGGAAGGTAGCGGATGCCTAGGCGGTCGAACTCCTCATAAAAATAGGCCAGACCGGCTTTGACTAATTGCCGGGTGCGGGCCAGAAATTCACTATCGTCCAGCGCCGCCACGGCAGCGGCCTGAGCTAAAGAATTAACGTTGAAGGGAGAGCGCAGGCGATCCAGGTAAACGATCAGGCGGCTGGGCCCATAACCGTAGCCGATACGCAATCCAGCCAATCCATAGGCCTTGGAAAAAGTGCGCAATCCGATGAGAGGCCGATCTTCCCGAAGATATTCCAATCCCGTGGGAACTTCCGGATCATCGACAAAATCAATATAGGCCTCATCTACCACCACAATCACCTGGGTTGGCAGGGCGGCGAGGAAGTCCTCCCATTCAGCCCGATGCACCACCGTGCCGGTAGGATTGTTCGGATTATTGACGATTATTATCCTGGTACGACTGGTGACCGCCTGTGCCATAGCCGCAAGGTCAAGGCGGAAATCCTTGAGCGGGACTGGGCGGAAGACGCCGCCAGCCCCTTGAGTCAGCAGGCCATACATGAGAAAAGACGGAGCGGCACTGATAACTTCCTCGCCCGGACGTAAAAAGGCCCGCATGATAAATTCGAGGATTTCATCTGAGCCGTTGCCGCAAATGAGCTGTTCCGGCAGTACCCCGAGATGGCGACTCAACCGTTGCCTGAGATAATAAACGTTGGCGTCCGGATAACGGTGCAGCCTGCCGATATGGTCGGTTAATGCCCGTATCGCTAGAGGAGATGGACCGAGAGGATTTTCATTGGAAGCCAACTTGATGGAATCAGTTATACCTAGTTCTCTTTCTAATTCCTCAAGCGGTTTGCCAGGCGGGTATGCCGCCAAGGTCGCAATGTAGTCAGGCACCAAAGTTTCAAACATAGTTTTAAAGAGATGACTGAGGGGGCCAGCCGTTTCGCCAACGGATCCCGTCCCATGAACCGCAAGAACTGAATGACTGAGGGTGGGTGCTTCCTTTTAAGGGTGGGGGAAAGTAGCTTAGCGATTTCTCTAATTATATTATTAAAAGCTCGATCGGTTAACCAAGAGATTGGCGCTGTGTTGGCATTCGCAGTTTTTGATGCCAGCATAACCCTTAAAAAAGCACAAACGACTCATTCCCTTTTGGGCGTTGCCCCATGTAGTGAAAATATGAGTATGTATAAACCAGACGCCTTAAAAAATCAACAGGTTTTTCATTATTGTTCCGTCCGGCGCCACCTTATATAAAAACAGTGAGCAGTGAGCCGTGAGCCGTGAGCAGCAAAAACATTATTGTGAGCAGCCGCCACGATTCTGTTTTCATGCTTCGTTGTGTTCGGCAGAACATGAGCACTTATATAAAAACAGGTTATAGGTAAGGGGTAAGAGGTAAGAGGTAATGACTCCTGGCAATCCGCTGGAAGTCGACTGTTTTCATGCTTCGTTGTGTTCTTGAGAACATGTGCACTTATATAAAAACAGTGAGCGGTGAGCAGTGGGCGGTGAGCGGTAAGCAGAAAAAAAAATTATTGTGAGCAGCCACCACGATTCTGTTTTCATGCTCGGTTGTGTTTCTCAGAACATGATGACTTTTGGCAGTCGGTATAAATATAATGAAAAGTTCGTTAGTGGTCAGTTTCTATCTTTTCCCTGGTGATTGTGAGCTTTGCGCTTGACTCTTCCAGATGAGGTATTGACGATACCAAAAAATTTTATATAATTCAAATTTTATCTTTTTGCAAGGACCTAAACTTTATGGCAGAACTGGCCCCTTGGCGGGCGCTTTATTATAATCCGGCAAAGATTTCGGATCTGGCTCAAGTCGTCACTCCTCCTTATGACGTTATCACCCCGGAACAGCAGGCCTTCTTTTATGATCGACATCCTTACAATGTCATCCGTCTGATCCTGCCGCGTCCCGAGGTTGGTGGGGCCGGGCCTGATTCACAGTATCTTCAGGCGGCGGCGGATTTTTCCGCCTGGCGTCAGAACCAGATCTTGATCAGGGATGGAGAGCCTTCTCTCTTTTTTTGGGAAACTGACTTTACCCTGGAAGGGAGAACGCATACCCGGCGGGCTGTTGTAGGACTGCTTCGCCTTGAATCTTTTGAGAGCGGTGTTGTTCGCCCTCATGAAAAGACCTTCTCGGCTGCCAAAACCGATCGATTCAAGCTGATGCAGCAGGTGCGGGCTCACCTCTCGACGGTGTTTGCCCTCTATCCCGATAAAGAGGACAGAGTGCTGGCCGGCCTGAAGCAAGGACTTACCGAGGCCCCCATGTTTGCCTTCGAAGACTATGAAGGTTCTCAGCAGCGTTTGTATCGTGTCGCTGATCCCCATGCCATCCGGGCCGCCTGTGACGCCATGGCGAATCTCCCTATTTTCATTGCCGATGGCCACCACCGATATGAAACCTCCCTGGCCTATCAGACCTGGCTCAAAAAGCAATTTCCACAGGCGCCGCCACGGGCCAGTTTCAATTATGTCCTCATGTACTTAAGCAACATGATGGATCCGGACCTGGTTATCCGGTCAGCCCACCGCCTGATTGCCACAGACCGGGTGCCGCACTTTGACGAAGAAAGTTTGCTGGCCCAATTGCCGAAGTACTTCGAGGTGACCTCCCTGGCTCTGGACCAGAAACCTCTGTCCGCCAACACGGCTGGGTTGGGGGAAGCCCTGCGCCAGGCCGGTCGGCTCGGCACGGGTTTCGCAATGGTAACTCCATCTAGGAGGGCATTTATCCTGCAGCTCAAGCCCGGCGTCATGAACAGCCCTTTGACGGCGCACATGTCCCCGGCTCTCGCCAAACTGGATGTCGTAGCCTTGAACTTCCTCATTTTTGAGAAACTGATGCACCTGAGTTCTCAAATACAAGATGACAAAGAAACCTTCAGTTACGCCAGCACGGTGGCCGGAGCGTTGGCAGCGGTAGAGCAGAGCCCGGTGAAGTTGGCTTTCCTGCTTAATCCTACCCGGATTGAGCACGTTCAGGAAGTAGCCAGCGCCGGTTTGATTATGCCGCGCAAATCCACGTATTTTTATCCCAAGGTGCCGGTGGGACTGGTAATGCATCCCATCGATCCTAATGAGGAAGTCGGCCTCTGATTGCCAGACCCGATGAACCGATCCAGCCGGATGAAACTCTGGAGCCTTTCGGGCAGGGGCGGTTATGGGTTATCCAGAAAAAACAGGGATATCGATTTTCGCTGGATGCAGTGCTGCTATCCGGCTTGACTGATCTGCGTGAACCAGAGAAGGTCGTAGACTTGGGTGCTGGCTGCGGCATTCTTGCTCTGTTGCTGGCCTGCCGGTTCCCAAACTCTTCTTTCGTGGGAGTAGAGTTACAGCCCAGTTTAGCCGCCCTGGCCGTTCGCAATGTCCGGTTAAACGGCTTCGAGGGGCGCATCGAGATTGTCCAAAGCGATATGCAATCCCTCCTCCAACTCTACCCGCCGAGTTCCTTTGAGGTGGTAGTGAGCAACCCTCCCTATCGGCCGTTGGCCAGTGGTCGCCTTAACCCCGCCGCCGAAAGAGCTATTGCCCGGCATGAACTTCAGGGCTCCTTAGAGTTGACGGCTCGAATTAGCCAGCATCTGCTGGGGTACGGAGGGCGCCTCTATCTCATCTACCCAGCCAGGCGACTGGTACACCTCTGTAGGGGGTTGCGGTTGCACCGATTGGAGCCGAAAAAAATGCGCCTGATTCATTCACTGCCGGGGGAGGAAGCCAGTCTGGTCTGGATAGAGGCCCGCAAAGGCGGTCGGGAGGATCTGAAGGTGTTGCCGCCTCTGGTGATTTACCGGGGGCCGGGGCACTATTCGCCTGAAATGGAGAAGATCTTTGCCTATTGGTCCCGATTCGCCGAAAACTGCCCTTACGCTTGCAAGTACTAAACATTATATATTACAATGCTAGCCAAAGAGAGGGGCTGCAATTTTCCTCACAAGACAACAAGAGAAAAAGTTGCAGATGAGGATCTCTTACCATTACTGACGGGGAGTGAGCCATGTTGCACCACGAGGCAGATCATCGAGCTAACCATTCCCAACCGAATCAGACCACTAAGAAAAAGGAGCGCATCTTAGTTGTTGATCAAGATGCCCTAACGTGCGATTTCCTTGCCAATATCATCAAACTCCTCGGCTGCGAGTTTGAAATAATCAATAGTGCCGACGAAGCCCTGGAGATATTGGAGAAAACCGCCTTTGATCTTTTGATTGCCGATTTTCACCTGCCGAACAGTAAGCAGCTTTTGGAAACCAGCCTGCAAAAGCACCCCCAACTTCAGACCATATGTATGATCCAACATCGGCAGATCTTCTTTGAGGCTTTACGTCTGCCGGGAGCGGCCTTTGTCCCGAAGCCCTTTAACTTTGACGATATCGTCCAAAAGATTCATCAGGCTATACATCATAAGAATCTGCAGCAGATTGAGAACGATTTCCGCCGCCTGCGCCAGGAGTTCTTCCGGCTCTAGAGCAGCCTTATGGCATCAGGGACTGTCTTGGTTATTATGAGCTCTTTTTTTCAGGTGAACGCCACAATTGATGGGATTCTAGACGTGCCAAATTTTTCAGACGGCCTGCAATATTTCAACCTGCTCGAATCGGCGGCACTGGCCAGATAAGGTATCATTCGGTAACATGCCCATCGCAGCCGCCATAGTTCCTCCTAGCCTATGATTGCCAAGGTTAAAAGCGGCTCGCTACGCGGGGTGGATGGTTTTCTGGTGGAAGTCGAAGTGGACATTGCCTTTGGCATGCCAGCTTTTACCACCGTGGGTCTGGCGGAAATAGCCGTCAAAGAGAGCAAGGACCGGGTTAAAGCGGCCATTAAGAATTCCGGCTACCAATTTCCTAGCACCCGGGTGACCATTAATCTGGCACCGGCGGACGTACGCAAAGAGGGCACCGGTTTCGATCTGCCCATTGCCCTGGGTCTGCTTGCGGCTCAAGGTTTGGCGCCCCAAGAAAACCTGGATCGATACCTGCTCTACGGCGAGGTTTCCTTAGACGGACGCCTGAAAGCCACCCGCGGCGTGCTGCCGGTGGCCTTGGCCTGCCGACAGGCGGGGTTGCAGGGATTGATCATCCCTAAGGACAATGCCCGCGAAGCTGCGGTAGTCAAAGATCTGACAGTGTATCCGGCGGAAACCCTGCCGGAGGTGGTGGAATTTTTACAGGGTAGATTAGACCTGATCCCCGAACCGCCGCCACAGGTGGAATTAGCGGCCCCGGATGGCCAGGAAGTTGACTTTGCCGAAGTCAAGGGCCAGGAACAGGTGAAACGGGCCATGGTGATTGCCGCGGCCGGGGGACACAACGTGTTGATGATGGGTCCGCCAGGTTCGGGTAAAACTATGCTGGCCCGCCGGCTGCCGACGATCCTGCCTCCGCTCACCTTTGAGGAGGCCCTGGAGACCTCGAAGATATATAGCATTGTAGGGCTGCTGCCGCCCGGGCGGGCGCTCTTGACCAACCGGCCCTTTCGTCCCCCGCATCACACGGTCTCCGATGCCGGCCTTATCGGCGGGGGGCGCATCCCTCGCCCCGGAGAAGTCTCCCTGGCTCACAATGGCGTGCTCTTTTTGGATGAACTGCCGGAATTCAAACGTCAGGTGTTAGAGGTACTGCGCCAGCCATTGGAAGAAGGCTATGTCACGATCTCTCGAGCCAGCAGTTCTCTCACCTATCCGGCCCGCTTTATGTTGGTGGCAGCCATGAATCCCTGCCCCTGTGGTTTTCTGGGTGATGCCAAACGCCCCTGCCGCTGCACACCCAATCAGATCCGAGCCTATCAGACCCGCATCTCCGGTCCCCTCCTGGACCGCATTGACATTCAGGTCCTGGTGCCGGCCGTTCCCTTTCAAGATCTTGCTGCCGGATCTGAGGGGGAAAGTTCGATTGTCTTGCAGCAGCGCGTCCTGGCTGCCCGCTCCCGGCAGACTTGCCGTTTTAGCGGCAGCCGGGTTCACTGCAATGCCCAGATGCCTGTGCGCCTGGTCAAACAATACTGCACCCTGAAACCCGAACCTCGCCGACTCCTGGAGCGGGCCATGGAACGTTTGGGATTATCGGCCCGGGCCTACAACCGCATCCTCAAGATCTCCCGGACTATTGCCGACTTGGAAGGGGAGGCGGAGATTCAAACCCCGCACCTGGCCGAAGCGATTCAGTACCGGAGCCTGGATAGGTCATTTACCGCCTGAAATTTTATATCCTGCAGCCAAGAGAACTCCAGCCGGAGGTTGAAGCCTTGCCTGCCATATCATAATGGCGCGGGTTATTGCAGGTCGGCTACCAGGACGACGAATACCCCGTCGCCGTAGCCCGCGCGCGCCGGCTCCAGTGTAGTGATTAGCGGTATGTCCTGAAAAATGGTCTGGCGGATTTTGGGGTCTGAATAGCCGAGTTCACCCAGCCATCTTAGAACTTGAGAAACCCTCAGGAACCTCGCCTGCCGGAAAAACCGGCTCTGGGCCTGGTGCGCCTGATATAACCGGCCTAAAGGGCTGTCGGGATCAATCATGCCGATGATCAGACGCCCCTGGGGTTTCAGGACTCGCGTGGCCTCACGCAGGGCCAGCGGTGGATCTTGCAGGAAACACAAGACCGTGATCATCAGGACCACATCAAAGGATCCCGGAGCCAGTGGCAGGGCCTCGGCATACCCCTGGATGACCTCGATACCCCGCTTCCCGGCGATCTCGGCCATGGCCCGGGCCGGCTCGACTCCTATTTCAATTCCTAAGGGCTCGGCAAAACGTCCGGTCCCAACGCCGACTTCCAAAGCCCGGCCGTTAAGAGGCAGGAAGGATTTGACTGCGGCCAGCTCTGAATGGTAGACCGACTCATGCTGGACAAACCAGTCGTCGTATTCCTGGGCATATCGGTCAAAGGCATTCATTCTAGTACGGACCTAAACCGCCAAGGTTTCTAAAAAAGTCGCCAGGCTCGCCGGGTCTTCGACGTTGTGGAAATGAAAAGGTTCATCCTTAGGGATGATCTTGCGTACCAGGCCTTTAAGCACGTTTTTGGGACCTACTTCCACCCACCGCTCCACCCCGCCGCCTCGCATGTGGTCTATACTCTGGGTCCATTTAACCGAAGAGGTCAACTGTCGGCACATGCAATCCCGAATGACGGCCGGATTACTCACGGGCTGGCCGGTGACATTGAGCAGCACCGGAATGCTCGGCGCCTGAAAGGTAAGGGTTGTCAGCAAAGCGGTAAAATCCGCCGTTGCTCCTTCCATGAGTGGAGAGTGCCAGGCGCCGGATACAGCCAGTGGGATGGCGCGGACCCCGGCCTTTTTGGCCATAGCCATGGCTTCGGCGATCTCCTCTTTTGCACCGGAGACTACTAATTGTTCCGGAGCGTTATAATTGGCCAGGGCAAAGCGCCCGCCTAACGTCAAGGGGGTCAGCAGCTCTACGGCCTGGACAATGGGCAGGCCAACGATGGCGGCCATGGCCCCCGGATATTTTTCGGCCTCCCGATGCATCAACTGGCCGCGTCGTTGTACCGCCTTTAAAGTGTCGGCCTCGGAGAGCACCCCGGCGGCATAGAGGGCGCTGTATTCCCCCAGACTGTGTCCGGCGACAAAGTCGGGTTGCACCCCTGCCCGCTTAAGTGCCCGGTAAAGGGCCATATTCAACATGGTAACAGCCGGCTGCAGATTAACGGTCTGGGTCAATTCTTCCATCGGGCCCTCAAAACACAGTTTTCTCAGCGGCAGGCCGGTAATCTCCTCGGCTTGGGCAAATAATTTTTGGGCTTCGATATCACTTTCATATAGGGTCTTTCCCATTCCCACATATTGGGATCCCTGGCCGGGAAATACCATGGCAATCTTTTTGGACATAATCACCTCATAGATTAGAATATGCTTCTGCCTCTCAAGCGTCTGTCTTGTTGCCCCTCACCCTGAACCCTCTCAATTGAGGCTAACCACTACCCACTGCTCCCCGTCCTTGGGCTCTAATGCAATAGCCCTGTGTCCCGACGTTCTCGCATCGCCTCTGCTACTGCGTCCTGTTCTGCCGAGGATATCTGTTCCCGGGGCAGTATCCGGTCGATGATCTCTTCCATACGGGTAAGCAGGGGCCGGAGTGTCCCGCCGTCCAGGGCGGAGATGGCTACGCCATTATGTCGGCGGCATTGCCATTGAGCTATTTCGGGCGCTATCAGGTCTATTTTATTAAAGACCTTTAAGACCGGTTTATCGCTTAACTCCAGGGAGGCGAGAATTGTGTCGACGGTCTCCATCTGTTCTTCAAAGCGTGGGTTGCTGAGATCGATGACGTGCAGGAGGAGATCGGCGTCCTCGAGTTCCTCCAATGTGGCCTTGAATGCTTCGAGGAGGTCTTTGGGCAGGTCACGGATAAAACCGACAGTATCGGTGATGATGACTTCACGTTCTTTCGGAAAGCGCAGACGCCGGCTGGTGGGGTCCAGAGTGGCGAAAAGGCGATCCTCCGCCAGTACCTCGGCTCTGGTGAGGGTGTTGAGCAGAGTGGACTTGCCGGCGTTCGTATAACCGACGATGGAAATAATGGGGAGACCCTGGCGCTGCCGGGGACCCCGCCGCACCCGTCGCTCGTCCCGCACCTGGTCCAGTTCCTGGGCGAGTCGATGCAGGCGCTCCCGCACCCGACGGCGGTCGATCTCCAGCTTGGTCTCGCCAGGCCCCCGGCCGCCGATGCCGCCGGTCAAACGCGAAAGGGCATCGTCCCGTTTCCCCAGGCGGGGCAGCAGATATTTTAGTTGGGCCATTTCTACCTGCAACTTGCCCTCGCGACTCCGGGCCCGTTGGGCAAAGATATCCAAAATAAGCTGGGTTCGGTCAATGACCTTGAGTTCAGTGAAATCTGTAATCGACCGAACCTGGGAGGGGTTGAGATCGGCGTCAAAGATGAGCAGCTCGGCGTCCATTTGCAGGGCGCGGATCACCAATTCCATAAGTTTACCCCGGCCCATAAGGAAACGGGGGTCAATGCGCTGGCGCTGTTGCAGGATGACCTCCACCACGTTCAACCCTGCCGTCCTGGCCAACTCCCGCAGTTCCAACAGAGAATCTTCTGCTGTCTGTCTAGGTCTGGTGGTGACGCCGATGAGTATGGCCCGTTCCCGCCGGTCATGTTCGGTGCCGCTATGACCGGCCCTGGCCAATTCTTCCTCCAAAGAGCGGACAAACGCGGCAAAATCCATGTCCAGATGGGCTACGTGGTCTATGGTGATAAACCCCCAGTCCCGCCCTTCAAGCCGTTGCGGCAGCAGATAGGCCCCATGCAGGTGGCCGGGGAGGCCTGACGGCAAGGTTTCCAGAGCGGCGATACAGTCCAGGCGCAGCAGGGCTAGATCCATGAGGTCGTCCTGATTTAAAGGTTCGGCATTGAGGTGGGTGTGAATTAACCGCAGACCCTTCAGCCGCCATCCGGTCTGCCGCTCTCGCTTTAAGGGAGGGATCACCAGACCTTTACGGTCGCCGACGATCACCATGGCCACTGTCCCCTGGCGGTCCACCAGAATGCCAACCTGCCGCTTGATATCACCGGTAATTTCGGTAAGTTGTCGGGCTAATTCAGGTGTAATCAGGCTGGTCGGGGGGATTTTACGCCGGTAAAGTCTTTCCAGATGCCTGAGTTGCTGGGGCTTGAGACCGGCAAGATTTCCTTGAACCCGATCGATAACAGACTCCTTCTCTTTTCTTTAGATATTACTAGATTAGCATTTAGATAACCCTGCTGTCAATCGGGCCGTACCATTGTTGTCCCTTGCAACCGCTCTGCAGACGGATTATAATACGAAAGTGGTTAAGAGATTCGAGCTCCGAGCAGAGATTGAGATAATAATATTTTTATCTATTGGATAACACACGAAATGAATTTTCTGAAGGTATAATCTCGAAACCGGGAACTCGAAATTAATCATCATGATGTAGCGGTCACCCGCAAACCATGAAAATCGGTGTCGGAACTTTTTAGAAGGCGGGAGGTGCTTCGCTTTCCAGCCCTGCGACACTGCAGCACCGACAGGCCCATTTGCAGGGGCGAGTCTTATACTTGCCCCAAACAACTGAAGTATTACCTATTTTGCAAAAGGCTCAAGAGAAAAAACTAAAATAACAACCATGGATGATACCAATACGAAATTTCCTGATCAGAAAGAATTGGAAAAGGAACTCAGCGAGTACTTAGCCAAAAAATATGGCGACCGTGTTAAGATCATTTCTCCGTTTATCATGCCGAAACCGGTCGTTGAGGAGGGTCCTGCCAAAGTGCGCCATGCAGGCGGCACCGGCAAGATCAATTTTAACCTTAAACCCGAAGAGTTAGAGGACTATCTCAACGAATATGTCGTTAAGCAGGAGACGGCCAAGAGTATCTTAGCCACCAAAATCTGTACGCATTTTAACCGTATCCGCTATCTACAGGATCAGGGGCGGGTTCCCGATCCCGGCATCGGTTCGATTAAAAATAACATTATC
The DNA here is from genome assembly GCF_000195295.1 of Desulfobacca acetoxidans DSM 11109. Lineage (NCBI taxonomy): Bacteria > Pseudomonadati > Thermodesulfobacteriota > Desulfobaccia > Desulfobaccales > Desulfobaccaceae > Desulfobacca > Desulfobacca acetoxidans. Next base: position 16,225 of record NC_015388.1, on the reverse strand, counting down.
TTGATCGGTCCTACCGGTGTCGGCAAGACCTATCTGGTAAAACTTATCGCCAAAAAGCTCGGCGTTCCGTTTGTCAAAGGCGATGCCACTAAATTCAGCGAAACCGGCTATGTCGGGGGCGATGTGGAGGACCTGGTCCGGGACCTGGTTTACGAGGCTGATGATGATCTGGAATTGGCCCAATTCGGCATCATCTATATCGATGAGATCGATAAGATTGCCGCCAGTGGCAATCTCATCGGGCCGGATGTCTCACGCAGCGGGGTGCAGCGCGCCCTCCTGAAACCTATGGAGGAGACCGAAGTTGATCTTAAGACCCCGCATGACCCTATCTCGCAGATTCAGGCGATCGAACACTATCGCCGGACTGGGAAACGGGAAAAGCGCACCCTCAACACCCGCAATATCCTGTTCATCGTTTCTGGGGCCTTCAACGGCTTAGAGAAATTCATTAAGGATCGGTTGGCCAAACAGGAGATCGGTTTTCACGGCCGACCCCGTTCCAAGAAGCGGGACCGGGAATTCTGGCGCCAGGTCAATGCCGAAGATCTCATCAAATACGGTTTTGAATCGGAATTCGTCGGTCGCCTGCCGGTAATCGCCGTCTTGGAAGAACTGACCGCCGACGATCTCTACGAAATCCTCAAGAATCCCAACAACCCCATCATTATCAGCAAGAAACGCGATTTCCGGGCGTATGGCATTGATATCAAGTTCGAGGATCGGGCCCTACACCTCTTGGCCGAAAAGGCCGCCCAGGAGCGCACCGGTGCCCGGGGGTTGGTCAGCGTTATCGAAAAGTCTTTGATTCAATTTGAGAAGTGCCTGCCTTCCAGCGAGATCAAAGAGTTTTTGGTCACTCCGGAAGTAGTGGCCCATCCCGAAGAGCAGTTGCAGCTTCTGTTGGCCGGGCCTCCCAAGTCTGATCTGATGGACCGTTTTAAGGCCGCGGCCGATCAGGAATTGGCGCTTTTAAAGGCATCGGTCTGGCGGCGGGAGCACGAACTCCTCCGGCGTTTTCACATGCCCCTCACCGACTACCGGGTGGAGTTAATGGTGGATCAATATCTCCGCTGGGACTGCGATCTTCTGACCGCCTTCGACCAGATCAGCCGGCTCTATCAGCAGGTACGAAGGTTCGAAGGAAAATTTGCCCAGGAACATCGGATTCACCTTACTTTTGTCGAAGAGGCCGTCGATGAGATCATGCGCCGGGCCCTGGCCGGTGGAACTACTGCCCGGGTGATTTGCGAAGGTTTCGTCAAAGATTTGGAGTATGCCCTGAAATTGGTCAGAGACCGCACCGCCCAGGACTCTTTTCTGCTATCGTTGGCAGACCTGTTAGATCTGGACGGTTTTCTCAACCGGCTGTTTCAGGAATCCCTGCATCAGCCTATTTTAGCCGCCGGGACTCCGCGCACGGAGGGTTGAGAGCGGTAAAGGTTATGGCGGGTACCGCCCGCCATTTCTTGATTTATTTTTTCAGAAAGCTGAAGCATTACGGAATTTGAAACTCGGAACTCGAAACTCGAAAATCACATCTCATGATCGGTATTTCTAAACTTTATTGCGGTGCCGTGGAGGCCGCCGATGTCTTGCGCTATGGTCGCCATTCCGGCGCTTTGCCTTCGCATCTGCTCCAGTTCTCGGCTGATAAAAGACCGGTGGTGGTTTGGAACGTCACCCGCCGTTGTAACCTAAAGTGCGTCCACTGCTATGCCCAGGCCACTGCCGGCGTGGCCGAAGATGAACTCTCACTTGCCGAGGGTCTGGCCCTGCTGGATGATCTTAAAGCTTTTGGGGTACCTGTGGTCCTCTTCTCTGGGGGGGAACCGCTGATGCATCCGGACCTGCTGACCCTGGTGGAACATGCCGTCGCCGCTGGCATGCGTGCCGTGATTTCCACCAACGGCGTTCTCATTGATCGGGAGGTGGCCGGGAGATTAAAGCAGTGCGGTTTATCATATGTGGGTATCAGTCTGGATGGCGCCCCGGCCACCCATGATCGTTTCCGCGGCCAGGCCGGGGCCTTTGACGCGGCCCTGGCTGGTGTGCGCCACTGTCAGGAAGCTGGCATCAAGGTAGGCCTGCGCTTCACCATCAACCGGCACAACTACCGGGAGATCCCGGCGATCTTCGATCTCATCGACACGCTTGAGATTCCGCGGGTCTGTTTCTATCACCTGGTTTACTCCGGCCGGGGCAGCCGCCTGAAGGAGGCAGCCCTTTCTCATGAGGAAACCAGGGGGGTAGTAGACCTCATCATTGACCGGACCGCCGATCTCTTCGCTCGAGGAATACCCAAAGAGGTCCTCACCGTTGACAACCATGCCGACGGACCCTATATCTACCTGCGCCTCAAACGGGAAAATAACCCTCGAGCCGAAGAAGTCTTAAAACTGCTGCAGATGAACGAAGGGAACAGCTCCGGTCGGGGAATCGGCTGCGTCAGTTGGGATGGCCGGGTACACGCTGATCAATTCTGGCGGCATTATTCTTTTGGCAATATCCGGGAGCGGCCCTTTAGCCAGATCTGGACCGATCTGAGCAACCCCCTCATGGCAAAGCTCAAGGATAAAAAACGCTTTGTGACCGGACGCTGCGCCGCCTGCCGCTGGCTGGACGTCTGCGCCGGTAACTTCCGGGTCCGGGCCGAGGCCCTCACCGGAGATCTATGGGCTCCGGATCCCGATTGCTATCTCACTGACGCCGAAATCGCCTGATGCCGTCAGTACACTTCGGTTTAAATCTTGATTAATTCATACCTCCTCGAACCCAGCGCCAGTTTTTCCGCGTAATCCAGTTGAATTTCCCAGTCGATCTTGGGATAGACGCTGCGGAACTTGTCGCTGCCGGCCGTCAAGTCCTTCAGGCAGGAGCCAGGCAGGCCGGGGCTGCTGTTCACTAAGTCGGCGCAGGCCTGATCCAGAGCGACAATATCTCTGGAAGCAAGAATACCTAAATCACCGACAATGGGCAGGTCGTTATGGCCGTAGCAGTCGCAGGCCGGTGATACCTGGGTAACGAAGTTGACAAAGATTACCCGGTCCTGTTTGCCTTTCAAAACTCCGTAAGTGTATTCCACCATCTTTTTCAAAAACACCGGGATGGATTCATTCCATTGGATTTCGATATTGCCGTAAGGGCAGACCAGGATACATTCAGCGCAGCCGACGCATTTGGCCGGATCAATGACGGCCTTGTCCGCTTCCAGGCGAATGGCCTCCTGGGCACAGTGGGCCACACAATCGCCGCAACCGGTACATTTTTTTTCATTTACCTTGGGGGCGATGTTGGAATGCTGCGCCAGTTTGCCACGGCGGGAGGCACAGCCCATACCGACGTTCTTGATGGCCCCGCCAAATCCTGAAAGCTCGTGCAGTTTGAAATGGGCCAAGCTGACCAATGCTTCAGCCTCGACAATCGCCTCCCCGATAAAAACCGACTGAAAAAGTTCCTGGTTGATTTCCACTTCCGCTTCGGCCGTCCCCCTCAGGCCATCGGCGATTACCAGCGGGGCGTTGACTACGGCGTAAGCGAAGCCGTTCTGAATAGCGGTGGTCAGATGGTCTACGGCATCAGCCCGGGTCCCGACATAGACCGTGTTGGCATCGGTGATAAAGGGTCGGCCGCCGTATTCCCAGAGCTTATCCACCACCTGGCGCACGTAAATGGGTCGGATGAACGAGGTGTTGCCCTTTTCGCCGAAGTGCAGTTTAATGCCGATAAGCGGCCGCTTCTTCTTGCGCTGGACGATGCCTTTCAGATCTGCGGCCTCCAATAAGCGGCCGAACTTTTTGAAATTGGTGTCTTTAGTAGTAACCCGCAAATCAAAGCAAAAAACCTGGCTGGCCATGAATACTCCTAAAAAAAATCTTTAAACGAATTATCACCTATTTGGTCACGTAGTTGATTCAATCAGCTCAATAAGATTGACTTGCACAAATGGCGAATTGTAGATAATAATGCATGATCGTGAAATTGCTTTTAACATATTGTTATAACAGGAAGTTTGTTGCTGAAAACTGTATGTTTACGGATTTAGCCACTTCTCTTTTGAACAGTATCTAACCAGATATATAATCTAACCATTCTTTGGTTAAAGAGATATTCCCCGGTTGTCTCTCCCTTGCGAATAACTTTTAATTTCTGCATCCTTGTCAAGAAGTTGGTCAATTTCCTCTGTTCTGCATCAGTCAAGTCTGAAGCTACTTCTTTTCTATTAAAACTCATTGAGAGAGGCACAATTCCAGCAATTTTCTTCAGAATAGATTGATAATCTTTGCTTCTCAAGGCCTTGTAAACCTGTTGGTCAACATATTTTCTGCCAACTTCCTCGGCTGCCATAAATACCGCCTTAAATGCATCATCCGTATCAATCTTATTATCTTTATCGATCCAAAAAGCCGAATCGCCGATAAGATGCATTATCTTAGGGAAACCTGCGGACCAGTGGGTCATCGTCTGCAATGCTTCATCATCTACCTCTATATGGACCGACTCGAAAGCTTTTTTATAAAAATCCTTCGTTTCCACTTCATCCATGGCTGGAATTTCAATCACATCAAAATAACGTTCTATGGGTTGATGTTTTTGAATCATTTCCCGACGGCGTTCCTCAACGCCGCACAGCATTAATAACAGAGGTATAGGTTTTCTGGAAACTGCATTGGTGTCTAATAATCCTTTAATAAAATGCGTAAATTGAGGGTCTGCCGCGAGGCCGTTATTCTCATCCAATATTAAAAAAAGTCCCTTAATGTCTGTCTCGCCCAGATGCTCTCTTAACTCCGCCAGAAATCCCAACATGCCGAAAGGTGTAGCAAAGTTCGGTGCATCTTTTCGCAATGCCTCAAGATTAATAGTAAATCCAAAGAGGGTCTGTTTGCCGAGGTATTTTGCCAACCAGTTTTTAATCTTTTCAATCCGCTGTGGTTCGAATATACCGGAGCGTAACGTCGCTTCCAGAATGCTCGTCACCATTTCCTCAAGATTTCTGGCCCCGCCTAGTGAAGAATAAATACCGTAAATGTTATGGTCTTTTTCTGCCAACCACTGAGTAAAACTGGCGATAGAACTCTTTCCGATCCCGTATTCACCTTGAATATAGAAGGCGACGGGTTTCCCTGCCGTCACTTGGCCAACTCCTCGGGTCATGATTCTTTCAATCAGCGGTTCTCTGCCGACAAATAACTCAACTGGAACAGGTTGACCAGGATAAAAGGGGCTTTTGCCTTTTAAATTTTCTGTCACGGCAATTTTTCCTTCTTAATGTGACTATTTTCCATATCTAAACCGAGCCAGAAGCTTTGATTATATTCATAACATAAAAATTTATTCTTTCAGCTTATAAATAATCTCTCCACCCACCATAGTCAGCACTGGCTTGCCGGTGAGCTGCCACCCATGAAAGGGGCAGTTGCGGCTCTTGGATTTGAACTGCTGGACGTCGACGGTCCAGGCATGATTCAGATCAATGACAGTTATATCAGCCGGTTTCCCCACCTGCAAGGTGCCGCCCGGTACTCTAAGGATACGGGCCGGATTGGCGCTCAGCTTGGCGACCATCTGGGACAGGGTGAGAACGCCCTCCCACACCAGGTTGAGACTGAGGCCCAGCGCCGTTTCCAGGCCGATGATGCCATTGGCGGCCTGGTCGAACTCTACTTCCTTTTCCAGGCTGCTGTGGGGCGCGTGGTCAGTGGCGATACAATCCAGGGTGCCGTCAGCCAATCCTTTTTTGATCGCTGCGACGTCGGCGGCGGTTCTCAGCGGGGGACTCATCTTGGCGTTCGTGTTAAATCCTCGCACCGCCTCGTCGGTGAGGCTGAAATAGTGCGGCGCCGTCTCTGCCGTGACTTGGGTACCGGCGGCCTTGGCTTGGCGGATGATCTCCACCGATCCGGCAGTACTGACGTGGGCAATATGCAGCCTGGCGCCGGTGAGACGGGCCAGAGCGACGTCCCGAAAGATCGCCGTTTCTTCAGCGGCTGCCGGGATGCCCCTTAGTCCCATCTGCAAAGAGACGATTCCTTCGTGCATGACGCCGTTGCCGGTAAGGGCCAGATCTTCGCTGTGGGAGATGATCGGCAGATCAAAGGTGTGGGCATATTCCAAGGCCCGGCGCATAAGTTGGGAGTTGCTCACCGGCCTGCCGTCATCTGAGAGGGCAACTGCCCCGGCCGCCTTTAATTCCCCATATTCGGCCAACACCTCTCCTCGGGAGCCCTGCGAGATCGCAGCCACCGGATAGACTCGGGGACCCTTTGCCTGTGCGGCTTTTTCCAGAATGAAGCGGGTGACGGTCGCCGAATCGTTTACCGGTATGGTGTTGGGCATACAGGCTACGGCAGTGAATCCTCCCGCCGCCGCTGCCTGGCCGCCGGTGGCGATAGTCTCTTTATATTCCTGGCCCGGTTCCCTCAGATGGGTATGCATGTCGATGAGACCGGGGCAGACCACGAAATCCGCGGCCTCAATTACCCGGTGTCCTGCCTCGGCCACCGAGCCGGGCGCCACCAATGCCATTAGGCGCCCGTCTTCGATCAGAATATCTCTCGCAGCCTCCAGAGCTTGTGCCGGATCGATTACCAGTCCGCCTCTAAGCAGCAGTCCCACTTTGCTCACCTCCACTCAACAGATATAAGACCGCCATGCGCACCGCCACCCCGTTGGTGACCTGCTGTAGAATCGCAGACTGGATGCCATCTGCAACCTCCGGTGAAATTTCCACCCCCCGGTTTAAGGGTCCCGGATGCATCACCAGGGCATCGGGTTTGGCCAAGGCCAAGTGTTTCTGATTCAGCCCAAAAACCCGGGAGTATTCACGCAATGTCGAAAAAAACATCTGCCCTTGCCGTTCCAACTGCAGTCGCAGCATCATAATCACATCTGCCTGGCGCACCGCCTCGGTCAGAGAATAGGTGACCTCTACCCCTAATGCCTCCAAGTACGGCGGCAGCATGGTCTGTGGTCCGGCGACCACAACCTGGGAGCCCATGGTGTGAAAGCCGTGGATATTGGACCGGGCCACCCGCGAATGGGCGATATCCCCAATAATAGCTACCCGCAGGCCATCCAACCGGCCCTTGGCCTCCCAGACGGTCAGCATATCCAGCAGCCCCTGAGTGGGATGTTCGTGCAGGCCATCCCCGGCGTTAACGACGCTGCTTTTCAACCGGCCGGCCAATAGATGGGGTGCACCGCTGCAGGCGTGCCGGATAACAATAATATCCGGGTGCATGGCCTCCAAATTATTAGCTGTGTCGATCAGGGTCTCCCCCTTGACCACGCTGCTGGCCGCAATCGAGAGATTCACGGTATCGGCGCTCAACCGCTTGGCGGCAATCTCAAAGGAAGTTCGGGTGCGGGTGCTGGGTTCATAGAACAGCGTAATGACCGTCTTGCCCCGCAGGGTTGGTACTTTTTTGATGCTCCGGGTCGAAATCTCTTTGAAAGAGGCCGCAGTCGTTAAAATATGCTGGATCTCCTCCCGGCTGAGCCCTGCCAGTCCTAAAAGATCTTTGCGCCTGAACAACATTGTTCTTGTTTTGCTGGTTTGCACTGAGTCCTCTCAACAGCAAAAAAAAACCTCCTTTGATTCAAAGGAGGGCTATCTCAACACATTATTCCTGTCATTCGCCTGGCGATCATCTTCATCCGATTCCTGTTCTCTTAACGCGCTATACTTCATACCACTAATGCATTTTTTATTCAAGCAGAAAAAAGGGGCAGACCCTCTTTGCTTCGTGAATAGTTGCCTTCCCCCCTTCGGTCAACTTGACAAGCTTGCCGGTTGGCATTAGATTATACATAAATGTAGAAATATCTTATCATTAACGCGAGGGAGGTTGCTACTGATGGATATTATGGAATGGAAACCCTTCCGGGAAGTCTCAAAGCTGCGCCGGGAAATGGACCGTCTGTGGGATGATTATTTCGGCAGTGGCCGTCGCGCCTTCAAACCCCTGGAGGCTGAGTGGGTCCCGTCGGTGGACGTTTCCGAAACCGCTGATAAGATCGTGGTCAAGGCCGAAATTCCCGGCATAGATGCCAAGGACATTGATATCTCCCTGTCCGGCGATATGCTTACCATTAAGGGGGAAAAAAAGTCTGAGCGGGAGGAAAAAGAAGAAAACTATCACCTGGTGGAGCGTAACTATGGCTCTTTTAGTCGCACCATGCGACTGCCGGTAAGTGTGGAAGCTGACAAAATCGAAGCTGCTTACAAGCAGGGTGTTCTTACCGTTACCTGTCCGAAGAAAGAAGAAGTCAAGGCCAAGGCCATCGAGATAAAAGCTGAGTAATCCCGCGCTGAAAAGATTATTGCCAGAGCCGGAGCTAAACCCTCCGGCTTTCTTTATGGGTAGGAGACAAAAATATTGATTTATGGCGTCGGGTCTGACATGCTACAGCCGATATCGTATTGGGAAGGTGCCAGAATATCATGGATAGCTCCCAACCGGCGGTTGGCGGCAGGCTGATTGCCTTCGAAGGTGTAGACGGCGTTGGCAAGACCACTCAAGCCCACCTCTTGGCCCAGGCTCTCTCCCGGCTCGGCCTGTCGGTGATTCTTACCCGGGAACCGACGACCGGCCCCTGGGGGCAGCAGATTCGGCAGATACTCTTGCACGGCCGGCAGGGTCTCACCCCTAAGGCCGAGTTGGAGCTCTTCATCGCCGATCGTCGGGAACATGTTGCCCAGGTCATTCGGCCAGCCCTTGTAGCCGGGAAGATCGTTATTACTGATAGATACTATTTCTCCTCCATGGCCTATCAGGGAGCTCTGGGACTTGATCCTGATCGGATTCAGAAGTGCCACGAGACCTTCGCTCCCCGGCCGGACCTGGCTATCATCCTGACGTTACCTCTATCCGAGATTACCGCTCGGCTCCAGCAACGCTCCGGGCAGAAGCGCAGCAGCTTTGAAAATCTCGCCTATTTGACCAAAGTCGCGCAGATCTTCTCACGTCTGCGCGCCCCTTATCTTCAGCACCTTGATGGCCAGGGCACTATCGCTGCAGTGCACGCCCGGATTTTGACCCTGGTGCAGCCATTGCTCAAACCGTCCAGGAAACAATCTGCGCCAGTCAGCGGTTAATGTCCATTAACAGCAGGAACTCGGCAAGTTACTTTTTAGATATGCAAGATTTGCCCCTACGGTTCGGCCTGTTGGTGCAGTAAGGTGGGCACTGCCCACCATTCCTTGATCTATTCCCTCAGATACCTGAAGTATTAGATTGCCACATCACTCCTGTTGAATGCTGAGCCTTTAATACTCATAACAGGTTGTAATAGTTAGCAATATTGGCATTCCTAACTGCCTCTCTCTTCATCCCCGTCTATCTGCCGCTATACATAAATGTAACCACCATTTTTCAGAACTTACATCTGTGTAATTAAGTATTTTATAACTTATTAATATATTTGAATATTAATATGGCATCCTCTTTGCTTTAATAAATACACAAAGCAATAATAGATATTTATTAATCTATGGGAGGAAGCGAAGATGAATTCAGGAGATACGGCCTTTGTGTTATTCTCCGCTGCTTTGGTCTTGTTCATGACTCCAGGTCTGGCTCTGTTTTACGGCGGCATGGCGAGGTCAAAGAACGTTCTTAACACGCTCATGCAAAACTTCATCATGATCGCCTTGGTGGGCGTCCAGTGGGCCCTAGTGGGTTACAGTCTGGCCTTCGGGCCGGATGCGGGTGGCGGCATCATCGGCAATCTGAGTTATATAGGTCTGCAGGGGGTCGGAGCCGAACCATTCAAGACCTATTCTGAAACCATTCCCCATCAGGCCTTCATGATCTTCCAGGCTATGTTCGCCATCATCACGCCGGCGTTGATCATCGGCTCCTGGGTGGAGCGGTTCAAGTTCAGCACTTTTCTGGTCTTCAGTCTTCTCTGGGCTACCCTGGTGTACGATCCGGTGGCGCACTGGGTCTGGGGCGACAATGGCTGGCTTAAGGGGCTGGGCGCCCTGGACTTCGCTGGTGGAACCGTGGTGCATATCAATGCCGGTATTGCAGCCTTGGCGGCGGCGTTGATCATCGGTAAGCGCAAAGGCTACGGTGTTGAGGCGTTTATTCCCCACAACCTGCCCATGACGGTATTAGGCGCCGGCATCCTCTGGTTCGGCTGGTTCGGCTTCAATGCCGGCAGTGCCCTGGCCGCAAACGGCCTAGCGGCAATTGCCTTTGTGAATACCAACTTTGCTACTTGTGCCGCAGCCTTGGGCTGGATGGTCACGGAGTGGATTATCCGGGGCAAACCCACTATGCTCGGTGTTGCCTCGGGCGCTGTGGCTGGATTGGTAGCCATTACCCCCGCCGCCGGGTTTGTCGGACCGATGTCCAGTATTATCATTGGCGCTCTGGCCGGCATGTTCTGCTATCTGGCGGTCCTGGTCAAGCCCAAGCTCGGCTATGATGATGCCCTCGACGTGGTAGGCGTGCATATGGTAGGCGGTCTCTGGGGCGCCTTGGCTACCGGGCTCTTTGCCAGCAAAGCGGTTAACGAAGCCGGAGCCGACGGTCTGTTTTTCGGCAACCCGGGCCAGTTTGGTATTCAGTTGCTGGCCGTGGTCGTCACTCTGGTCTATTCCTTTGTTATCAGCTTCATCCTCTTCAAAGTCCTTGATGCCACCATGGGCCTGCGGGTTGAAGCAGATGAAGAAGTCGCCGGGTTGGATATCTCCGAACATCAGGAATCTGGCTACAGCTTATAATCAATGAGGAGGATTGTACCATGAAGAAGATAGAAGCTGTCATTCAGCCCTTCAAGTTGGAGCCCGTCAAGGAGGCTTTGCATAAGCTGAGCATCCAGGGGATGACGGTCACTGAGGTCAAGGGTTTTGGACGTCAAAAAGGCATCCGCGAAGTTTACCGGGGTATGGAATATCAAGTTGATTTTCTGCCAAAAGTAAAAATTGAGGTGGTACTTCCGGATGATAAGGTAGAAATTATCACTAAAGCTATCATAGAACAGGCCCGTACCGGCCGCATCGGCGATGGCAAAATTTTTGTCTATCCGGTAAGTGAAGTCATCCGCATCCGTACCGGCGAGACCGGCGACGCTGCCGTATAGTATCGATTTCTGGTTTCCGGAAAGAGGGGGAAAGCGTTCAGCCGTCAGCCTGATAAAGCATAGCATTATGATCGGGATTTATGGAATTTCTATCCTATGCAAAAGCTTGCATTTGACTTGTTGGAGCCGCTGATAGCTGAACGCCTCTAAGCAGGAAATTGAGAGGAGAAGACAATGATAGTAAGACGAATTGGGAATACCGGCCTGGCATCCGCCGTTTTGGTGATTTTACTGCTATTTTCTCTGAACTTGTCCCCGGTTGCGGCTCAGACCGAAAATCCGAATACCGAAACGACTACTGCGGCGGCGCAGCCAGCAGAAGATCGGCCTTCCGTCAGCCTGGGGGTAGATTTTTTGAGCCAGTATATCTGGCGCGGTATGGCTCTGAGCCGCTCCAGCGCCGTCATACAGCCCTCAATAACGGTGGCCTATAAGGGTTTTTCGGTTAATTTCTGGGGCAACTGGGATACGTCGGAGAACGCTCCTTTTGCCGTCACTCCCAGGACAGGCTCGAAGTGGAACGAAACCGACTTTACTGTGGGCTATAGCCGCGACCTTTACAATGGTGAACGCCTCAAGGCCCTTACCCTGAATCTGGGTTTTATCTATTACGCCCTTGATGGAGTAATTTCTCCCCAGGGGGACTCCTGTGAGTTTTATACCGGCCTTTCGGCCGACGTCAATTGGTTTAAGCTTGCCGCCACCTATAACCGGGAATTCATGCATTATCCCGGCAACTGGCTGACGGTGGGGGTCAACCGGGTTTTTGACCTGCCCTTCCTGAAGTCGAATTTAGATATCGGCAATAGTTATATTTTTTTATTTTCCGATGATGCGGCGGCGTATCCGAATCCCAATAACCCCGAAAAGGCGTTTTCCGGCCCGCTGGTTGGCCAACTCTACGCTACCTGGAATATTCCGGTGCATAAGTGGGTCACGGTTTCACCCAAGGTCGGTTTTTGGTATGCCCTGGGCGGGGATTCCACCCCCCTCCTCAACGCCTTTTCCTGGGATACCCAGCACAATCACGTTTATGGTGGTATCAACGTCACCGTGGCTTTCTAACCGGATGGTATTTTAGTCGGAAGGGTATTCCCCAGCTCAAAAATTTTGGAAAACCGGTTCCCGAGCTCCTGCTTGGGAACCGAACTTGTCTCTCAAGCTCCACCGGTTACTGTGTTGACAAACCCACCCGCCGATCGGCGTTACTCCGAAATAACATTTGTCGCACCGCTTACCAATCCCAACTCCAGGGCCTTGATGAGATCGGTGAGCAGGGCGTTGATCGGCGTCGCCACCTGCAGTGTAATGCCGAGCCTGACGATCTGGCCGTTGATGGCGTCAATTTCCGTCTGCCTTTTGGCCAGGACGTCTTGCAACATGGAAGAGCGATTGTTGGCAGTGGCCTGGCAAACCTGGCGCATCCGGGACAGGGGCTCAGGCGAGGGTTTGACACCGGAGGCCAGGGCTGTCTGCCAGGCTTCCTGGACCGCTGCAGAGGCTACCCGCCAGGCCTCGGGGGCGATCAGAAGTTGACCGTTGCGCAAACGGGTGAGGGCCGTGACCGAATTAATGCCAACATTGATGAGAAGCTTGTCCCAAACTGCCGCCATGATATCCGCGGTTTCCCGACAATCCAGGCCGGCGCCGCGGAAAACCTCCACTATGAGCCTCAATGTCTCGTCCGTTACCAGGGCTCCGGGAGGGCGACCGATAAGCACCGGACCTTGGCCGGCGTGGCGGATGCGGCCGATTTCCAGCAAGGTAACTCCCAGCGTAGTGACTCCTGCTAGGAGTCGTTCGGGACCGACGACCGCGGCCATGGTTTCCAGGTTGCCGATGCCGTTCTGCAGGGTTAAGGCAACCCCGCCGTCAGCCATCAGGAGCGGCAGTTGCGCAGCGGCGGCCTCGGTTTGGTGCGCTTTGACCGTTACCAGGGTCAGATCGCAGGGACCGATAGCGTGGGCTTCGTACACTACGTTCAGATAATAGTCCCGGTCTTCACCATCAAGAGTGATCAACCGAAGAGCGTGCTGCTTGAGGTGGGCGGTGCGCTCCGGTCGGTAATCCAGCAGCCAGACCTCCTGGCCGGATTCCTGGAGCCGGGCGGCGAAAAACAGACCCATAGCGCCGGGACCAATGATGGCAATTTTCATGGTCGGTGCTCCTTTGACAATGGTTGGGCAACTAGTAGTTCGGCAGCCAGGAGTCCTATCCGACAGAGAAGTTCCTCCGCTTCGGTTGCCTGCTGGGGGTCGATAATGACATTGCGACAGCGGTCGGCAAATACTGCCGTCACACCCCCCGCCCGCATGGGGTATTGGCAGACCTGAGCCAGGGTAAGATATACGGCCATCTCCATTTCCAGGTTCAAGACTCCCTGGACCTGTAGATTTGCAAGCAGAGAGGAATCGAATCCGGTGAACCCCGGAGCGGCGCGTCCCTGGCCGTGATAGAAATCTGCCGTGGTGCAGGTCAAACCGCAATGGGAGGAAACCCCCATTTGCCGTGCCGCCTGGATTAATGCCTGGGTGATATCCGGATCGGCCACCGCTTCAATCTCCGGAGGGGCGTACAAATGGGTAACGAATTCCTGCCGCAGGGCCCTGTGGCTGATAACGAATTCACCCACCTGGATGTGAGACTGCAGGCTGCCACAACTGCCCAGGCGTATAAAGGTGGCCTGCGGCTGACATTGCAGGGCCTCAACAATGGCAATAACCGTGCTGGAGGCGCCGATGCCGGTGGACATCCCGGTAATCGGTATGTTCCTGTAGGTTCCCGTAACTGTGAGAAATTCCCTATTCTCACGTTCAAATGAAATCGTATCAAAAAGAGCGGACAACCGGCGAATGCGCTGCCGGGAGCCCGAGGTTAAGATAAAAGGAGCAATATCACCCGGTTCAGTATGCAGATGATAGGCTGACCCAGCTCGAGAAGTAACGTCTGGCGACATCCCACTCCCTCCTGGAGAATAAAATTGAGTCCGATGTTCGGCTGTTAGCAACAGGTTTTCGAATGGAGCAATATGGCAAAGGTAAGATAAAAATAAAGTTTCCGGTTTCGGATTTTCATTTTCAATTGTTAGTCAGAAGATGAGTTCTGCCTAGGCGGGGAAATCATATCGTTTTGCCATGCAACGGCTGGTGTACCGGAAGATCGGTAGCGCAGACCTCCAGGTCTGCGTTCTAAGGGATCCCTGATGAGTCTTCTTCATCCGGAAAGTCCTTTATTTTTGGGGTCATCTCTGTAGGGACGTAGTAACCCCCTCGCTACAAACGAGAAAATTGTGCCTTTATTCTGTTGATAAAACTGCACAATGAGATTTCTTATCTTGGTTGCGGCTTAGGGCCGCGCGGCAACACCGGCAAATGATTTTCATGGCTTGCGGGTGACCGATAGGAAATTACAATTACTATTATAACATACTTCCTACTTTTATCAATAGCAGAATCCTTCGAAGGAGGAGCTTCTTCCAAAAGCTCTGTTTTTGCCTGTTAGACGCTGTGAAGGATCTCAACCTTGGAAAAACATGGGATTCTTTCCTGCCCTCAGATTGATTAGTAGAAGGAAGATGATTTTTGCCATGGCCTCAGAGGGAGAGCAATCATTGCAGATGGGCGTAACAGTTTGTCCCCCACAGCAGCAAACTCGCGGTATCAATTTCGAGTTGAGGCCTTGGGTTGGGGTAGGGTCGATTGACGCCAGCGCCGCGAGGTTTGCAGACGCTCTTCTAAATACTGCAGTTCCGCCGCAAAACCGGCTGAAACCTTAAGATCTCGTTCGACACATTCCAAGGAGTGGATAATGGTGGAATGAGTCCGTCGGAAGGATCGCGCCAAGTCCTTGAGTTGTTTCTGCAGATAGTGGTGTGAGAGATAAATCGCCAGATTCCTGGCTTTGACAATTTTCTTCTTACGAGACTTACCGAGGAGCTCCTCCTGGCTCACCTGATACACCTGCCCGGTTAGTTTCTGAATATCCTCTATCCTAAGAGCTTGGGAGGCGGCTTGAAAATCACGGAGGACTTCATTGGCCAAGTCCAGATTGATGTCAGTTTTTAGCGTGGCTGCCTTAAGGAGCAGATTATCTAGAGCGCTTACCATCTGACGGACATCTTGGGTTAGATAGGTGGCTAAATGCTCCTTAACTTCGCGCGGCACCTGGACCTGACGATCCTGCGCCTTTCGGGTTAGGATAGATACCCGCGTGGAGAAATCCGGGGGGTCTATGGGGGTGATGACGCCGCCGGTGAAACGGGAAAGCAACTCCTGCTTGAGATGAGGAATTTCCATGGGCAAATACGGGCTGGTGAAGACCAGCTTCTTATTCAGGTCCGCCAGACAATCCAGAGTATAACATAACTCGGCTTGAATCTTCTCTTTGCCGCTAAGGAAATGAACCCCCTCCAACAATAAGGTATCGCATTGCCGCCGGAATTTGTCCTTAAACTGCGCCATCGCCCCCTGCCGCAAAGCCGCCACCATTTCGTTGGCGAAATCTTCGGCGGTTAAATAGAAGACCTGATGATGACGGTAGTTCGTTTGAATATAGTTGCCCACGGCCTGGGAGAGATGGCTCTTGCCCAGCCCTGGCTGAGCCGTTAGAAAGAGGGTCCTGCCATAAAAGGCATCATTGCCAGCCAGGGCTCGAGAGGCCTGAAAGGCGAAGCGATTGGAGGCGCCGACGACAAATTGTTCGAAGGTAAAGGCCTTGTTGAGGAGACGTCCGGAGCTTGGGGGGCGGCTGATCTCTGGGAGACAGCTCTGAAGGCGATGGGAATGGTCCTCTTTATTCTTAGCGGGGGTCTTGAGAAGGCGCAACTTGATTTGGGTTGTTCCGCCAGTCAAGAGGCGATATTCCCGCTCAAGGTCGGATAGATAATGGTTGCGCACCCAATGCAGGAAGAAAGGGTTGGGGCAATCCAGAAAAAACTCTCCGGCGTTTCCGAAAGACGCCTGTAATGGTTCAATCCACAACTGGTAAGCTGAGGAGGCCAGCCTGCCTTTGAAAATATGCTTTACTTCCTCCCAATAACTCTCCATGGCCTCTCCTGACCTGAATACATCTTCTATATCGATAGAAAAGCGCTCTTCCCTGAGCCGTGTGACCGGATCAGCGTTTGAAGCCG